>JAJZME010000047.1 GCA_021803035.1 Acidobacteriota bacterium
TCGCTGTTCCCGGACTTCCATTTGCTTCCACGGCATCGCCTCTGCACCTCCGCGCTCCCTCCAGCGCGTACGGAAGTGTAAAGCATCTCCAGAGACAATGTGTAAAGGATGTCATGGAACTGAACAGCGAGACCTGGGGCACCCAAAGGTGGTGGCCGAGCGCGCATCCCCAGACCCGGGCCACCCGCCGCTCAGCATGACAGCGCGTTATTGTCGGCAATGAGCGGTTATCCGGCGGTCGGGAGCCAATGACCGCCTAGTGTTCCTTATGCCAGGTTTTCGCCCCAAAGGCTTCTGGGGAGTGAGGGATTACGCCAAAAAGACAACCGCGGATCCTTCGCTGCGCTCAGGATGACAGCTACTCTTTTGGAGGAAGCGGGCGAGTGACCGGCCAGTGGGATCTTTGCCGAGCCTTCGCGCTCTGGGAGGAATGGCCCGCGCAGGGTTTGACGAAGGCAGGAGGGGAGCGATCTTGTGAACTGATGCTCTTCAACTTGCGCACTGAATCTCTTCATGCGATTGCCTGGGGAAGGTCTGCCGCACATGGTGGCCGCTGATCTCCTATCATCAAAGATGGAGTCGATTCTGAACGTGAGATTGCGGCCTGTTGTTCTCTTTTGTCTTGTTGTCTCGGCCTCACTGGCCGCGGCGGGGAAGGCCCGCGCGCAGAAGCTGCCGCCGGTCCAGCCGCCTGCGCCCATGCCCACGCGGGGGTCGACGCCGACTATCACCTCCATAACAAGAGAGGTTCTGGTACCCACGCTGGTGGAGCGGCACGGCCACGTGATCTACGACCTGCAGCAGAAGGACTTCACGCTGGACGACAACGGCGTGCCGCAGAAGATCCACGTGCAGCGGTATATGGATACGGCGCCGGTGGCCATGGTGGTGGCCGTGGAGCTGGGCGGGGCCAGCGTGCTGGAGTTCGGCAAGGTGGCGCAGATGGGGCCGCTGCTCAGCCTGTTTCTGACCGACCAGCGGAGCAAGGCGGCGCTGGTGGGCTTTGACTCTACGCAGCATCTGATCTGCGACTTCACGCACTCCGGCAGCAGGCTGAACCACGCCCTCGACAACCTGCAGCCTGGCGACGGCGGCGACGCCATTCTGGACACGGTGAGCTACGCCGTGAACCTGCTGGACACGGAACCGCAGTACTACCGCCGCGTGCTGCTGCTGATCAGCGAAGAGCGCGACCACGGCAGCAAGCACACCCGGATTGAGGACCTGATTCGCCAGATTGGGCGCTCGGACGTGCTGGTGCTGAGCGTGGCGTTTACTCCCGCGGAGGCCGAGCTGGCGCACGACGTTACGACGTCGGGCAATGACCGGATGATGAATCTGCCATCGGCGCTGTTCATGCTGGTGCAGGCGTTCAAGAAGAATGTGGCCAAGGAGATTGCCGTGATGAGCGGGGGCGAATATACGCACTTCAGCGGCAACCGGCGCTTTCAGGAGCGGGTGGTGACCGCGGCCCGGGACATGCGCAATCGCTACCTGATCAGCTTCAGCCCGTCGAATCCCACGCCGGGCCTGCACACCATCAAGGTGAATACGGTGGAGGACTATGGCGCCAAGATCGTGGCGCGGACCAATTACTGGATCGGCAAAGGGCCGTGAGCGCCGGCGGCCTGACCGCACCGCATTGAAAGCGATGAGGTTCGGCTGCGGCTTGTGCCCGGCGAGAGGCTTTGACGATGTGCCCGTTCATGGTAATCTCACTGTAGACACTTAAAGAGTGGACCTGAGAAGACAAGAGGAGTAACACCCGCCGTGCTGGCGACTGCCAAGAAAACAGACCTCATCGAACGCTTCCGCACCCACGATTCGGACACCGGCTCGCCGGAGGTTCAGATCGCGATTCTGAGTCAGCGGATTGGAGACTTGACTGAACACTTCAAGACCCACACGAAAGATCACGCTTCCCGCCGTGGGTTGTTGATGTTGGTCAGCAAGCGCCGCCGCCTGCTGGATTACCTGAAGACGCACGATTCGGACCGCTACCGCGCGGTGATCGGCAAACTGGGTATCCGCAAGTAATCAGAAAGCAAACGTTGAATCGGAAGCGCCCAGACCGGACATGGGTCATGGTTCCCGTTCCACCCAGAATGTGGAGCCATGCTGTAACCGGCAAAGCATCCAAGCCGCCGGTGCATACGCCGAGCTATCGCCGGGCCACCGGGCATGCTCACAAGCGCAGCCAGTCGCGGCGCATTCCGCAGGAGAGCGCGTTGTTGCTTGAACCTTCAAGCCAGCGCCGCTACCGCGGTCTATTCGCGTATCTTCCCCCACAAGTTTCCCAAACGAACAAAACGAAACGAGGACACTATGTCTACCAAGCATGAAGTAGCCGTCGAACTCTCGGGCGGCAAGCGGATGGTCTTCGAGACCGGCCGCATGGCCAAGCAGGCCTCCGGGGCCGCGCTGGTGAGCACGGGCGAAACCGTTGTTCTGGCCACCGCAGTGGCTTCACCCGACCCGAGGGAAGGCATCGATTTCTTCCCCCTGACCGTGGATTACCGCGAGTACACCTACGCTGGCGGGCGCATTCCGGGCGGCTTTATCAAGCGTGAAGGCCGGCCCAGCGAGAAAGAGATTCTGACCTCCCGGCAGATCGACCGCCCGATCCGTCCGCTTTTCCCGGAGGGCTTCCGCAATGAAACGCAGATCATCGCGCTGGTCTTCTCCGCGGACAAGGAAAACGACCCCGACGTTGTGAGCATTAACGCCGCCGCGGCGGCCCTGGCGATCTCCGACGTTCCCTTCGGCGCCACGGTGGGCGCGGTGCGTATCGGCCGCGTCAACGGCGAGTTCGTGGTCAACCCGACGTATGCCGAGCGCGCCGCCACCACGGTGAACATCATGGTGGTGGGGCACAAAGACGGCATCGTGATGATTGAAGCGGGGGCGAAAGAAGAGAGCGAAGAGGTGGTCCTGGCGGCCATCGAGTTTGCGCACGCGGAGATCAAGAAGATCGTGGCGGCGATAGAGGAACTGGTGGCGAAGGCCGGCAAGCCCAAGCAGAAGTTCGCCGCGCCCGAGGTCGACGAGACCTACTACAACGAGCTGAAGGCCAAGATCGGCGCGCGGCTCAGCGACGCGCTCGACACCAAGACCCACGGCAAGACCGAAAGCTATGCGCTCATCAAGCAGATCAAGGACGAGCTGGCCGCCGAGTTGCCGGGCGACGACGCGGAGGCCAAGAAAAAGCTGGCGCGGTACTACGAACTGATGCGCGAGCGGCTGTTCCGCGAGCAGGTGACAAAGGACCGCATCCGGCCCGACCGGCGCGCCTTCGACGAGATACGTCCCATCTCCATCGAGACCAGCGTTCTGCCCCGCACGCACGGATCGGCGCTGTTCACGCGCGGCGAAACGCAGGCCCTGGTGACGGCCACGCTGGGGACCGCGGATGAAAGCCAGCGGCTGGAGAGCTACGAAGGCGAGCAGAAGAAGAACTTCATGCTCCATTACAACTTCCCGCCGTTCAGCGTGGGCGAGACGGGCCGCATGGGCGGCGTGGGCCGCCGCGAGGTGGGTCACGGGGCACTGGCCGAGCGTGCCATTTCGGCGGTTCTGCCCGCCCCGGAAGAGTCGCCCTACTCCATTCGCGTTGTCTCCGACATTCTGGAATCCAACGGCTCTTCGTCGATGGCCTCGGTGTGCGGCGCCAGCCTGGCGCTCTACGATGCGGGCATCCCGCTGCGCGGCGCGGTGGCGGGAGTCGCCATGGGCCTGGTGAAGGAAGGCGATGACTACGCCATCCTCACCGACATTGCCGGCGCGGAAGACCACTACGGCGACATGGACTTCAAGGTGGCGGGCACGCGCAAGGGCATCACCGCCCTGCAAATGGACATCAAGATCGGCGGCCTGACGCGGGAAATCCTGGAGCAGGCCATGGAGCAGGCGCGCCGCGGACGGCTGTTCCTGCTCGACAAGATGGATGGCGAGCTGGCGGGCCCGCGCCAGGAGCGCTCGCAATACGCGCCTCGCATCGAAACCGTGCAGATCCCGACGGACAAGATTCGCGACCTGATCGGCAAGGGTGGCGCCACCATTCGCGGCATCGTCGAGCAGACGGGCGCCAAGATCGACGTGGACGACACCGGCCGCGTCAGCGTGGCCTCCAGCGACGCCGACGGCCTGAAGAGGGCGCTAGCGATGATCAGCGACATCACCGCTGTTCCCGAGGTGGGCAAGACCTATCTTGGCAAGGTGGTCCGTCTGGCCGAGTTCGGCGCTTTTGTGGAGCTCTTCCCGGGCACCGACGGCCTGCTGCACATCTCCGAGATTGCCGAGCACCGCGTGAAGGAAGTCAAGGACGAGCTGCGCGAGGGCGATCAGGTGATGGTGAAGGTGCTGGCCATCGAGGGCAATCGCATCAAGCTCAGCCGCAAGGCGCTTATCAGGGAACAGAAGGCAAAGATGGCGCAGGCAGCGCCGGCCGAAGCCGAGGAGGTTGCCGAAGAGGTTTCCGCCGAAGCTCCTGCTGCGGCGGCCAGGCCCCACCACGAGTTTGAGGAGCGGCAGCCGAAGTTCAACCAGAGCACGATCCTTATCGAAAGCGACGACTTCGAGGCGGAGGAAGAAGGGGAAGAATTCGATGAGCAGAGCGAACCCAACTTCAATCGCGCCGAAGGCGCCCCGGTCCACACCAGTCAGTCACTCGGCTCAAAGCGTCCGCAGGGTGGCGACAATCGCCGCCGGCGCCGCCGGCGTCCAGGCGGAGGCCGCGGTCCGGGCAACGGCGGAAGCCATTGATGGACACTGAGGAGAGCGACACACAGAAGGAGGCCCGGATGGTCAATCCGGGCCTTCTTTATTCATGGTGCGCTTTTCATGGCGCGTTTTCCGCTGCGTCCAGAACCTGCCGGCGCGGTCCCCTGGAGGTCAGCAACCGGGATTGCAGTGTTGGGACTGGATAGCGGAGCTATTGCAGGGAAAGGATTGTCTTGCCGCTTCGCCGGGAGAGGTGCTTTGCGCTGTACATCTGTACATCAGCCACAACACATAAAGCTTCCATGTCCCCGGCATCGTCGGGATAAATCGCCAGCCCCACACTGGCGCCAACCTTCACCTTGCAATTGTCCAGATCCAATGGCGCATCGAGCAATTGCATCAGCGAACGGCATACGCGCTCGGCGTCCGCGCGCGAGGCTGGCTCCTCCAAAACAATGGAAAACTCGTCGCCGCCGGTCCGCGCCACGGTGTCGGAGCGGCGCACTCGCCCGCTGAGAATCGCCCCCACGCGCTTGAGCACGCTGTCTCCTGTGGGATGGCCGAAGGTGTCATTCACCTGCTTGAAGTGGTCAAGATCGACCAGCATGAGCGCCACCTGCGTTCCCGTGCGGCGCGCGCGTTCCAGCGCGCTTGCCAGGCGGTCCTGGAAGAGCCTGCGGTTGGGCAGGCCGGTCAACTCGTCATGCAGCGCCAAATACTTGTTGTGCTCGATCTGATCCTCCAGAAGCAGCAGAATCATGCCCACGGCGACGACATACTTGGGCAGATTCCACACCTCGTCCTGCACGCGCAGATCCGGCAAATACAGAGCCAGCATTGGAGCCGTTACAAATACCCCCGCCCAGCCGAAAAAGCCAAAGATCGTGATGCACGCTCCCGCCGTGGCGCGCCGGTAGGCATACCAGAAATGGATGCCGCAGTCGAGGAAGATATTGCAGAAAAGCGCATCCACCGCAAGATTGAGGCCATCTCCGGGCCGGTACTGCAACGTCAGAACCAAGATGGACAGCGCGCAATACAGAGCCACGGTCGCCCACCGCTGAAGACGGTTGACGTCGCGAACGCTGACCAGAGCGACCGCCAGCGGCAGCGCGCCCAGCAGCACTGCCGATGCCGTCAGAGCCCAGAATGAATGGGACGCGAAGATGGCGGCACCTAAATAAAGTGTGTTCCCTGCCACGATGGCGCCAACCATCCATCGGCTCGATCGCTCCATGCGAAAAGGAACCGCGGCCCACATGAAAAGGATGCCGGCGCTAGCGAGAGCCGAGAGAGCCACGAAATCCGCCACTGCACCGCTGCTTCCAGCAGAAGGCATAAACATGTAGGCGGTGAAGTGCAGGACGATCATCAGCCAGCCGACGAGCCACAGGCCGGAGACAGATGATTGGCCGCGACGCGCCACCGACGCGAATGCCCACGTCAGCAGCACGACAGCAACAACATCCGGCAGCTTGCTCCAGTCCACCTGGCCCACCTCGGCAACAAAAAGACCTGTCAGAATAATGAGTAGCAATGGTTGTGCGTCTATTTTATGACCATAGTTTTTTTCAGACCATATTTCTTTGGTAGTACGCACAACGTACACATCGGTAATCAAGCCGCTCTCATGGACCCAGCCAGCACGCTCCAAGAGCAATATTGCCGGGCGCGGAGTTTTACCACGAGGACAATCAATCCTGCTCTGGAATTGGCATCAGAAAGCCGAACAAGCGCCCCGGCTGGGGCGCTTGTCTGACTTCGAAGTTCCTTCCGGTCAAACGCGCTATACGAGAGCCGTAACCGGTTCCAGGATGCTCAGGGCGGGCGTCGCCTCGGCAGGCGCGGGCTTGGCCGGCGCGGACGGCTGCGCGTGCACCGGGCGCGTCAAACGATGAACGAAGTGATAGGGCGGCCAGGGACCGGAAAGCTGCATCTGGCACTGCCGCATGGCCGCGCTGGTGGTGGCGAACTTGTTCTGGTAGCGTTCCACGCACTTGCGCTCGATCAGATGGGCGACGTCAAGCACCATTCTGCCGTTATCCATCAGCCGGCAGCTTATCTCTTCATCCAGGGGCAAAAACAGCCGGTGCATCTGGAAGCTGACGGCGCGCGCGCGGGTTTGCCGCTCACGGGTGCGGGTCGCGTTTTCGCGCAGGCTGGTCAGGTATTCGCGCCCTGCGCTTTCGGCCGCAAAGTGATGCTCCAGCTCCCGGCTCGTGCAATCTTCGACGAAGATCTTCAGATGCATCTCGGTTTTGCCGCGCAGCTTTTCAATATTTGACACAAACTGACGCTGATTGGACCGGATAGATTTGCGCAGGCACTCGTCGTCGCCGAAGACCGTTCCGAAACGGAACGGAAGCACGGTGGAGTGCTGGAAACAGTCGGCGATAACACGGGCGTGATCCACCCCCGCCCTCTGGTTGAGGGTATCCTGCGGGTTGTGTTCGCTGACTACGACGGCAAGATCGCTGGCAGGATAAAGAAAGACTTGATTACCGCTCACGCCATGTACTGATTCCAAGGGAACAGGTTTGCGATGCCGGGCCAATTCTGGAAAAGCTTCTTTTTCACCGATGCAGTAGGCATACCATGCCATGGCAAATCACTCCATTTGCGTGCGCCGGTAAGCGCCGCCGGTTGGTGAAGCACTTTGAACTTGGGAAAAAAACTGCATAGTGGTCATCGAGCAGGGCTACGAGTGGTCAGCCCAATTGAACTATCCGGATACTAGCCCGGCTAAAAGACGACTGGCAACCCCTTGCAGGGAAAAGTTGCCAAAAGTTAGCAGGTTTAAGTCAATTTGATTTGATTAGGGTAAAAGACACTTTGCAATGGCGAAAATGCCGCTTCAGGAGGGAATGATCTCCCCGGTACCGGAAAGCGGCCATCTGATTATTTTTCACACACTTAATCCAGCAACGGGGCGATTTATCATATTAACTGGCTGCGATTTTGCCCACTCATTGCTCGCCTGATTGTGTTCGAGTCACCGGTTGAACAGGAGTCAAACAAATATATGTGCGGGATTGCAGGCATTTGTTGCCTGGCTGGCCCACTTCGACCTGATTTTCGCGAGCTGCTGAATGCCGTTTCCATGAGCCTGGCAGTCCGGGGTCCGGACGCGCACGGGAGCTGGGTCTCCAAGGGAGGCGGAGCGGCCATGGTGCATCGGCGGCTGTCGATTCTCGACGTGGATGCGCGCTCCGATCAGCCCATGCGGTCGGCCGACGGCCGGTATGCTCTGGCATTCAATGGAGAAATATACAACTACGCCGAATTGCGCGCGGAGCTGGAGCGGCGGGGACGCACCTTTTCGACCACGGGCGACACGGAAGTGCTGCTGCAGATGTACATCGAGTACGGAACGGCGATGTTGAACCGTTTGCGTGGGATGTACGCATTTGCCATCTGGGATGAAGCCGAGCGGAAGCTGGTGCTGGCGCGCGACCCGTTCGGAATCAAGCCGCTCTACTATGCCACCGGTGAGGGGCAGTTCCATTTCGCGTCGCAGGTTCGGGCGTTGTGCAGTATTCCGGGACTGGATCTGCGCAAGGAACCGGCGGGACACGTGGGATTTCTTGTATGGGGATCGGTTCCGGAGCCGTATACGCTGTACCGCGGCATTCGCTGCCTGCCGAGCGGCAGCTATTTGACGGTGGCCAACGGGCGCGTTGCATCGCCGAAGAAGTTTGCATCACCGGCCCAGGAATTTGCCTGTTTCGACGCGGCCGAGATGCCCAAGTCGGAGGGAGAGAGCTACGAGCGGCTGCACGATGCGCTGAAGGAAAGCGTGCGCATGCATCTGATCGCGGATGTGCCGGTCTCGCTGTTTCTTTCCGCGGGGCTCGACTCGGGGATGGTTACGGCGCTTGCGGCGGAGGCGCATGGCGGGCTGGAGGGCTTGACGCTGGGCTTTGACCGCATGAAGGGCACGCTGGCAGACGAAACGCAGACGGCGGCGAAGGTGGCGAAGCAATACGGGGTTCGCCATCACGCCCGGTATGTGGAGAAGAAGACATTTTCAGCACACCGGCAGCGGCTGCTGGAGCGGATGGATCAGCCGACGGTTGATGGCGTGAACACCTACTTTGTGAGCCTGCTGGCGCGAGAGCGCGGTTACAAGGTTGCGCTGAGCGGCCTGGGCGGCGATGAGCTCTTTGGAGGCTATCCGAGCTTTCAGCAGGTGCCAGCGCTGGTGCGCCGGCTGGGCGCCTGGACGCAGTTCCCTCGTCTTGGCGCGGGGCTGCGCGCGATTGCGGCTCCGGTGCTGTCGAAGATGACTTCTCCGAAATACGCGAGCCTCTTCGAATACGGGGGAAGCTGGGGCGGCGCATATCTGCTGCGGCGCGGGCTGTTCATGCCCTGGGAGCTGACCGGGATTCTGGGCGCAGAGATGGCGCGGGAGGGCTGGGAAGAACTTGCATCGATCCGGGAGATGAATGCGCTGGCGAGCGGAGTTGGCGATCACAAGATGACGGGGCAAGCGGACTTCCTGCGCGTCTCCGCGCTGGAAATGCACTACTATATGCGGACGCAGTTGCTTCGCGACACGGACTGGGCGGGGATGGCTCACTCGCTGGAGATTCGCGTGCCGCTGGTGGACATGGTCCTTTTACGGCAGATTGCCGCGTTGCGCGCCAGCCCGTTTCCGCCCAAAAAGCCGCAGATTGTGAAGGCGCTGCAGACACCGCTGCCCGAGGAGGTCGCCAACCGGGAGAAGAGCGGATTCGTGGCACCGGTACGCGAGTGGATGCAGGAAGAGGCGGAAGGAGCACCGAGGCGCGGCCTGCGGAACTGGGCGCTGTACATCTACCGGTACTTTGATGGGCTGCATTCGGGGGAAGTGGCCCCGCGGTACGCGGCGTGAGGGAAGTTTCACGGGCGCCGGCGGCGCCTCTCAGAGGGCGGCATCGATCTCTTCCGCAAGGATCTGGGCAGCAGCGAGACAGGCGGCGCGGTTGACGTCAAGGTGGGTAACGAGGCGCATGGCGCCGGGCGCAATGGCGTTGGCCAGGACCCCCCGGGCCTTGAGCCGCTGGGAGAGTTCGGGCGCGGTGAGGCGGCCGGTGAGGCGAAAAATAACGATGTTGGTCTCGACGGAGTCGAGGTCGATGGCAACGCCTTTGCAGGGAGCCAGCGTCTCGGCCAGCAGGCGGGCATTGGCGTGGTCTTCGTGCAGGCGAGCGGGCATCTGTTCGAGGGCGATGAGCCCAGCGGCGGCGAGGATGCCGGCCTGACGCATGCCTCCGCCGAGGGCCTTGCGGAAGATGCGCGCCTGCGCAATCAGTTCCGCCGAAGCCACCAGCATGGAGCCTACGGGCGCACCCAGGCCCTTTGACAGACAGAACATGACGGAGTCAAAGCCGCGGGTGAGCGTTTTCACGTCCAGGCCCAGGGCGGTGGCCGCATTGAAGATGCGCGCGCCATCCAGGTGGACGGGGAGCTTGCGTTCCTTTGCGTTACCCCATATCTCTTCCAGAATCTGCAGGTTGTAGACACGTCCGCCGGCCAGATTGACGGTATTTTCGATCGCAATCAACCCGGTGGCGGCGTGGATGGAGCTTCGACCGTAGATCACCGGCTCGATGTGACGCCAGGTCAGGATGCCATGCTCGCTGGGAACGGCACGGATGAGGCAGCCGGAGAAGACGGCCGTGGTGGCCATCTCGTAATCGAGGATGTGCGCGCGCGATTCGGCGATGACTTCCTGGCCGGGCTGCGTATGCAGGCGGATGGCGATCTGGTTGCCCATGGTGCCGGAGGGCACAAAGAGCGCGGCCTCGCGGCCAAAGATTTCCGCGGCGCGGCGCTCCAGCAGGTTGATAGTGGGATCTTCGCCGTAGACGTCGTCTCCCACTTCGGCCGCGGCCATCGCAGCGCGCATTTCGAGTGTGGGACGAGTCACGGTGTCGGAACGCAGGTCGATCAGGGCCATCGTGCTCCTTCAGGGACAAGCTTGCCGCAGACAAACACCGCATTCCAATACAGGAGCACCTGTTTGCCGTATTCCCGAAACTGTTCGTAGACGCCAAAGGCGCAATAGCCGTACTTCGTCAGAAAGTCTGCCACCTCAGAAAAGCTTGCATATTCCCTGGTGCGAACGACCGGCTCGCATTCGCATTGCACGAAGTGGATCCGCTGCTGCGCGAGGAGCGGGACGGCTCCGGCCAAAACATCGAGATCGAAGCCTTCCGTATCGATCTTGAGAAAATCGACGCTTTGCAGCTTTTGCTCTTCCGCGAAGGCTGCGATGGTGCTCAGCGTGATGGTCTCGGGACGATCCTCGGGACGCGCCAATTTGAGAGAGCTTCTCTGCGACTCGGGATTAACATGAATCGTCGTCTGGCAGGCCTCCGGCCCAAAGCCCAGATTATAAGCGTGAATCCGCGGAAACCGCCTGGTATTCGCTACGAGCTTTTCATACGTTGCCGCAACCGGCTCGAAGCTGTAGATCTCGGCGCGCGGATATTCGCGCAGATAAGAAATTGCCGATTGTCCGATGTTGGCGCCGACGTCAAGGAGGATCCTCACGCCATTACGCCCGAGCGTCTTTTCGATATCGAAGGAGCATATTGTCCCGTTGGGCAGGGTGTTCCGATAGATTCTGCAGCCGGTAATTTGCTCAACGGCTGTTTTGATGCCCTTAATGACTGGAAGCATTCCGTTCGTACCTTTAGGGACTGCACAATGATCAAGACAGAGCCAAAGAATATTCTGGACCGGGGGATGACAAATCGTAATCCCCCTAACGCGCCATTTAAGGTATCTGCGCCATCGGCAATTCGATAATTGGCGTCATCTTGCCGTGATTTTCGGCAACAGCCCAAAGGCCGTGGAAGTTCTCTCTGAGCCCCGGCTGGGCCTTCAGCAGCGCGCTGAGCACGGCCACCGCTTCGGTGTGCAGGGCCGCGGGAGCCGTGACGCCGGTGGACTCGTAAGTCACCGCCAGATCAGGCTCATGCAGCACTGAATTGACGTGAATGGACAAGATCTTCCAGGTGCGCGCGCCGTCCTTGATCGAATAAGGGAAGGCGTTTTTGGGTGAGTTCTGGATCTGGCCCTGTTCGGTATCGAGTTTCTGCAAATTAGGTGACGAGAGGAAATCGACCGGCAGGAGCATATAGCGCGCCATGGAGTAGCAATACCAGGCGCTCCAGGGGTCTGAATTGGCGAGGACTCGGCCGCGCGCCCAGTACCAGTCGCCGTCATGCCCGGCGAAGGCGCCCTGGTGCACCGACAGGCCGGCCAGTTTCCAGCCACCCGTGGGCCCCGCTT
The DNA here is from genome assembly GCA_021803035.1 of Acidobacteriota bacterium. Taxonomy (GTDB): domain Bacteria; phylum Acidobacteriota; class Terriglobia; order Terriglobales; family Acidobacteriaceae; genus Telmatobacter. The sequence continues at coordinate 12,001 of JAJZME010000047.1, forward strand.
CCCAGGCCAGGATCAATCCAAACTGTCCGGCCAGCGGGGCGCCGGCTGCGTCGCCGAGAATGATCGCATACTTTCCAGGCGGCAAATTGGGCATATTGATGGTTACAGTCAGCGACCCGCTGGCGTTCGAGCAGAAAAACTCGGTATCGGCGGGCGCGGTAAGGCTGGTGGCGTCGAGCAGGTAGGCATTCCGCAACTGGATCTTCCCGCCCTGCATGAGCGGCTGGGCATTTTCCACGGCGGCGCGAATATTGGTCCACTCCCCGGCTTCCGGGGAAAACAGCGCCGCCTGAAGCGCGGGATAATTCTGCGTCATGATGGCTTGCGCCAATTGTTCGCTGATAATGGACAGGGTCGAGCGGAGAAGCGGCGACAACTGCGCCTGCGAGGTGCAGCTGGTGGCCCAACTCACCGCCGGCACAAACAGCATCACCGCACTGGCCGCAAGCTTCCAACCGAGGCGCATCGCGTAATTATTCCTCCTGGGACCGCCCGGACGCCTTTGAGCGCGGACAGGCCACTGTTAGTCTAGTACACAGTGGAGCGGCTTCGCACTGGCGCCCGCCACGGCGCGGATTGCCGGGCAAAGCTCCCGGAGCCTGATCGGAAGGGACAGATGGTCGCACTGCGAGTTGCGGTTTCGCCACGCCGGACCGCGCCAAGGACACCTGGCCGGCATCACTGCGCTCGCCTGCTCATCTCAGCCCTGCCGGCCGTATTGCTGGCACCGCCCCTGTTCGCCGCCCAGGCATTGCCGGCCACGCACCCGACAGTTCGCTCCGGCAAGCCCCTTCCGGCACACCAACGATCCATTGCCGCCGAGATGAAAAAGCCGGTCTCTGAACCGGCGGTTCCACCCGCGGCCCCAACGCCGCTGTGGCCCATCAACGCCCCACCCAGGAAGCCTTCCGTACACTGGAACGGCCACGTGCTCAGTATCGACGCCATGAACTCCAGCCTGCAGCAAATTTTGCAGGACGTCGTGTCCCAAACAGGCGCGCAGATCCAGGGCCTGAGAGCGGATCAGCGTGTCTTCGGCGTGTACGGGCCGGGAAAACCCCGCAAAGTGCTTGCGCAACTGCTTGAAGGCACCAGCTATAACTTCCTCATTGTGGGAGACCTGGCGCGCGGAGAGCCGCTGAAAATCATCCTGAGCGTGCGCCCCAAGGGCGGAATGCAACCGAACGCGCCGGTTTCAGAGTCGGGATACGCGCCCATGCCCCAGGGCTATGTGCCTCCACCTGCACTGAGCCGCCCTCAGCCACAGCGTACTCCGCAGCAGATTTTGCAGCAGATGCAACAGCGCGAACAGCTGCTCCGCGAGCAGCAGATGCGCCTTGAACAGATGCGCCAGCAAAACCACCAGTAGTAACTGGCGCGGCGCCGGACCTCAGCCCTGCGGCACGCGCGCTACTGCCCGGCCCGGTTGCACCGCGGGGCGTCTTGCCGGAGCGATGAGCGCAAAACCGGCGCGCAAAATTGCATAGGCCGCCAGAATTCCAAACGCCATCGAGCCCACGGAAGCGCAAACCAACATTGCCAGATTCAGTAAATTTGCCACCCAAAACCGCCCTGGTCCAACACCCTGGGCCTTGATTTCGTCCGAGTCAGGCAGTAGATCGCTTTTCCCGGAACCGTTCCCAGGTTCTAATTTGTCATTCTCGCAGAAGAATGCCCGCGTTGACCCTTATTTCTGTTGCCTCTTAGAATACCCCCAGGGCAGTTGCACAGGCAATAAAGGACGCAGCAGCTCCCAAAAGCGCCCGCCTCCTCAATCCACCAGCCGGCCATGACCATTACCCACATCTCGGTGCGAGGGGCGCGGCAGCACAATCTGCGCGACATCAATGTGCGCATTCCCCGCAACAGCCTGACGGTCGTTACCGGCCTGTCCGGTTCGGGGAAAAGCTCCCTGGCCTTCGATACCATCTATGCGGAAGGCCAGCGGCGCTACGTTGAAACGCTTTCGGCCTATGCGCGGCAGTTTCTTGACCAGATCGAGCGGCCCGACGTGGACTCTATCGAGGGGCTGAGTCCGGCCATCTCCATCGAGCAAAAGACCACCAGCCGCAGCCCGCGATCCACGGTAGGAACCATTACCGAGATTTACGATTACCTGCGTCTTCTCTACGCCTCCGTGGGCACGCCGCACTGCCCGAATTGCGGACGGCCCATCGCGCGGCAGACCGCAGACCAGATGGTGCAGCGGATTCTGGAGCTTGCCGCCGGCGAGCGGGTCACGATCATGGCGCCCATCGTCCGCGGGCGCAAAGGCGAGTTCAAGGACCTGCTCGACCAGCTCGATCAGCAGGGTTTTCGCGCTCGCGTGGATGGCGAAGTCCGCGACCTCTCCGAGCCGTTATCGCTCGACCGGCGCAAGAACCACACTATTGAAGCGGTCATCGACCGCATCCTGGTAAAACCTGCCGGGGAGGCCCCGGCTCCCGCGGCGGGAACATGGGCGGGAATTGGGCCGGGTGTCAGCTCTGGCAAGCCCTCCGCTGAAAAGCGGCTGGAACAGGCCGTCTCCAAAGCGTTGCAACTGGCCAACGGCCTCATCCTGGTAGCCATCGCCGGCCGCGAGGAGCAACTGTTCTCCTCGTCAATGGCCTGCCCGGATTGCGGTCTCGATGTTCCCAAACTGGAACCGCGCAGTTTCAGTTTCAATTCGACCTTCGGCGCCTGCCCGGAGTGCCACGGCCTGGGCTCGCTGTACGATCTAGATCCCGCAAAGGTGATTACCGACTGGTCCAAGCCGCTGCTGGACGGCGGATTGGGCCCCGGCTCGGCCTCGCAATATCTCCTCCGGCTCGTCCGGCTGGCCGCGGACCGCTACGGCATTGACCTGAAGACACCGTTTGAGGATCTGCCGCCGCGCCAGCAGCACATCCTGGTCTACGGCCCGCCCAAGAGCGAGGCACCGCGCACCGGCTTTCACGGCATTCTGGCCTACCTGCGCGAAACCATTGAAGAAGCCCGCAGCGACGCCTACCGCGAGTACATGATGGGCTACATGTCGGCGGCGCCGTGCCCCGTCTGCCGCGGCCAACGCCTACGCCCCGAGTCGCTGGCGGTGAAGATCGGCGGGCTCTCCATTGCCGACTTCACTGCCCTGCCCTTGAATCGCGCGCTTTCAGCCGCCATCAACCTCAAATTCACGGCGCGTGAGGCGCTGGTGGCCGAGCGCATCCGGCGCGAGATTGTGGAGCGGCTGGAGTTTCTCTGCGCGGTGGGCCTCAGCTATCTCTCTCTGGACCGCAACGCCACCACGATCTCTGGCGGCGAGAGCCAGCGCATCCGTCTGGCCACGCAGATCGGCTCGCGGCTGCGCGGCGTGCTCTACGTGCTCGATGAGCCTTCCATCGGCCTGCACCAGCGCGATAACAACCGGCTGATTGACGCCCTCAAACAACTGCGCGACCTCGGCAACACCGTTCTGGTCGTGGAGCACGACGAGGACACCATCCGCCACGCCGACTATGTGGTCGATCTCGGTCCCGGCGCGGGCCGCCTGGGCGGGCAGGTGGTGGCCGAAGGCACGCCCGCCGAGATCATGGCCGCGCCTGTTTCGCTCACCGGCCGCTACCTGTCCGGCGCGGCAACCATGCTGCAGCGTGCCCGGCCGCGGCCGCTCACCGGGAAGTGGCTGGTCGTCGCCGGAGCGCGCGAGCACAACCTGCAGGACATCACCATTCGCATTCCGCTGGGCGTCATCACGGTGGTCACGGGCGTCAGCGGCAGCGGCAAGAGCACGCTGGTCAACGACATTCTCTACCGCTCGCTGGCGAAGATCATCTACGGTTCGCGCGAGGAGCCGGGCGCGCACGACGCACTGGAAGGCGCCGAGATGATCGACAAGGTGGTGCGCATCGATCAGTCGCCCATCGGGCGCACGCCGCGCTCCAATCCGGCCACCTACACGCAGGTCTTCTCGCCGATCCGCGACCTGTTCGCCATGCTGCCCGAATCGCGCGAACGCGGCTACAAGCCGGGGCGCTTCAGCTTCAACGTCTCTGGCGGCCGCTGCGAAGCCTGCCAGGGCGACGGCCAGCGGCGCATCGAAATGAACTTTATGCCCGATGTCTACGTCCAGTGCGAGGTGTGCAACGGGCGCCGCTACAACCAGGAAACGCTGGCCGTGAAGTTTCACGGCTACTCCATCGCCGACATTCTCGATCTCACCATTGAAGACGCGCTTCCGGTACTGGCCGACGTGCCGCAGGTGCGGCAGAAGCTGCAAACGCTGGCGGATGTCGGCCTGGGCTACGTGCATCTGGGCCAGAGCGCGACCACTCTTTCCGGCGGCGAGGCGCAGCGCATGAAGCTGGCGCGCGAGTTGTCAAAGCGGCAGACGGGCCGCACGCTTTACCTGCTCGATGAGCCCACCACCGGACTGCACTTCGACGACGTGCGCAAGCTGCTTGAAGTGCTGCACCGGCTCGCCGACCTGGGCAATTCGGTCATCATCATCGAGCACAATCTTGACGTGATCCGCAACGCCGACTGGGTGATCGATCTGGGCCCCGAAGGCGGTGAAGGCGGAGGCCGCGTGGTGGGCGAAGGCAGGCCCGCGCGTATCGCCGCCACCCCCGGCTCGTATACCGGACAGTTCCTCACCCGTTTTTAGGCTTCCAGTGATGGTCATCCGATTCCTGCCGAACTCGACGAAGAGATGCCGCCGACGCCGGCCGGCGGAGCATCCAATGGAAGGGAACCCGCGGCCGATCCGTTGCCGAAGGCTGCTGCGCCGCGATCGAAAGGAAAGCCTGCGGTACGCAAATCCATCCTTAAAAAAAGGAAGAAGAAAGCGGTGACTGAATGAGCGGAGTGCCGGAGCACGATCCGTTACATCCCGAACGCGCCGGCACGCCGGAGGAGAGCAGCAGCACAAGCCCTCAATCTCCGCGGCTGGAACAAGCTGAGAGCGCGGTCGAACCTGCGTTGCCTTTGCAGAGCGCGCAACCGGAGCAAACCGGGCCGCCAGCGCAACCGGCAGACGCCGCACAGCCGGAAGAGGTCCCCGAACCCGGGCAGTCCGGACCGCCCGCGTCATGGTCCGCGCCGGAAGCGGCGGACGGCTCCGCGCAATCGGCCGAAGCCCCGGCCCAGCCTGCTGAACCGCCGGCGCAATGGGGGCAACCCTATCCGTGGTCTGCGCCGTACCCCGCGGCGCGAAACCCGTCGTCCTATTCCTCCGCGCAATATCCATCCACGCCATTTTCATCGGCGCCATACACTGCTGCGCAGCCTCAGAATGCGGCGCCTCCGCCGGCCCCGATCTTCTCGAACTATGCGTTTCAGACCGCGCCCAAACCGTCACGCACTCCGCATCTGGGCCATCTATTGCTTCTGGCGCTACTCATGCTTTTCGTTTGGGTAGGCTTGATGATTGGCCTTGTCCTGGCGGCGAACTTGCATCTGTTCGGTTTCTCCCAGATCAATCAGCTCAAGACCGATGCCGGTTTTCTTGTCGGCAGCGAGGCAATGATTTATCTGGTCACCTTCGGCGCATGTCTGCTCATCTTTCCTCTTGTCTGGCGCAAGGGCCTGATGGAGGGGCTGCAGTGGAACGGCGGCAGGGCGCTGCACCGCTACAAACTCCTGATCGGCTCGGCTTTTGCCTGCTTTCTGCTGGCTCTGCTCAGCGAATATGTCATGCCCGGCCCGTCGAATGCGCCCATCGACAAGATCTTCCGCGCTCCCGGCGCGCCGTGGATCATGTTCGCATTCGGCGTCACCTTTGCCCCGTTCTTTGAGGAAATGGTGTTCCGCGGCTTTATGCTGCCCGCTTTCTGCACGGCCTGTGACTGGATTGCGGAAAAAATCCGCAACGAAGATCCACCGCCGCTGTATGAAGACGGCCATCCGCATTGGTCGTTTGGCGCCATGGTCTTTGCCTCGCTGGCCACCAGCATTCCCTTTGCGTTGCTGCACGCTCCGCAAACCGGCTACTCGGTCGGTCCGTTTGTCCTGCTCGTGACCGTCAGCCTGGTGCTGTGCTGGGCACGGCTCAGTTCCCGCTCGCTGGCGGCCAGCGTCATGCTCCACGCCAGCTACAACTTCATGCTCTTCGCGCTGATGATGATCGGCACCGGAGGTTTCAAGCATCTGCACGGAATGTGAAAGGGCAGTTCTCAGCTTTCGGCTTTTGGCTGAAGGCTGAGAGCTAAAAAGCTGTTTTCCCCCATTACAATCAACCTTGATGACCACTCCGACCCACTCCCAACAACTTCTCTCGCTCGTCGCCCGTCTCAGCTTTCGCCTCGGCCAGTTCAAACTCTCCGCGGGCGGCACCAGCGACTACTACATCGACTGCCGCATCACCACGCTCCACGCCGAAGGGGGACGGCTAACGGGGCACGCGATCCTCGATCTGCTGGAGGCACACGGCATCGAGGCGGAGGCTGTCGGCGGGCTGACCATGGGCGCCGATCCCATCGTCTCCAATGTGGCCACGGCCAGCGCATGGCGCGCCATCTCGCGCCCCGGCGCGCCGCTGTTGCACGGGTTTCTGGTCCGCAAGGCGGAAAAGACACACGGCACATCGCGCCGTATCGAAGGCCACTGCCGCGAAGGCGCGCGCGTCGTGATCGTCGACGACGTCTGCACCACCGGTGCTTCCACCATTGCCGCGGTTGAGGCGGCGCGCGAAGCCGGCATGACAGTGGCTGCCGTGGTCTGCATTGTCGAGCGCGAAGAAGCCAACGGCCGCCCCGCGGTCGAGGCCGCCGCGGCCGGCGCGCCGTTTCTGCGCCTGTTCACCGCCAAAGAGGTGCGCGCGGAACACGAAAAGCAGCTCCAGGCCGCCGGCGCTTAGACCGCTGATCTTGCGCGGTGGCGCTACCAGGCGCTGCCGTGCTTCACTTCGACGTCTTCCTTGATGGTGCACAGGGCGTGGTTCCATACGACATCATGCACAAACTCAGGGAACAGGAGCCTGCCGGTCTTCCACAGCGCGCGGCTGACAATGCCCTTCCCTTTCTTGTAGTCGAACGCCGCGTATACTGCCAGCCTGCGGTTTTCGTCCCTGGTGGGAGCAATGTCGAAGATGAGTTTCCCGTGCTGCACAAGCTTCTCATCGGCCTCATACAGCAAGGTCTCGGAGCCGACCCTCCGCGTCAATCGCAGTTCCGCACCCAACTTTGCAAACGGCACCCTGTACCGGATCACCGCCCCAACCTGGTTGGGCGTACCCTGAATCTGCCGCAGGTCGATGAATCGCGGCTTGACGAATCTTGCATCGGGCCGGCCATACCGGGCGAGTTCCTTCATGATCTCTTCATTGGAGCCGTGAATCTTGATCTCGTACATCCGTTCGAAGTCCGGCGATTGGCCCAGTTCCATTTCCAGGCTTGAGGCCAGATGCTGCCTGAGCCCGTCGCGCTTTTCCTTGACCACGACTGCCGGATAGCGGCCGTAATCGCCCCAGCGAACCCCCAACAACATCTCGCAGATCATGTTTCTCAGCGTGACAGCCGCGCCGACCACGACCGACCGCAGCACCTTGTAGCCGCACATCTCGCAGAGCACCTCGCGATAGTCGGACATGCCGCTGGCGATCTTCCAGAGCATGGAGCTGAGAGGACGGCTCCGTTGATCGTGCACCTTATATTCGGTGGCGAACGCCTGGTACACAATGCGGCTCAACAAAGGCGTGCTGAATGCAGCCCTGCTTACGGCAAATACGATTCGTCCGAAGCGATTGTCGGCAACCAGCCATTTGACTGTCTTTCCGTAGCCCCGGGCAAGCGATCGTTCGTCGATTCCTTCATGGAGCACGGTAAGTGCGAGCTGACTTGCGGTCGCATGCGCCGAGTAGAGGCCGTCCTTGTTCAATCGCGAACCGACCGCGTCGCCGATGATGGCAAACCGGTTTCCGAAAGGAGAGATGGCTGTGGTCACGGTCATTCGGGGAGCGCAGGCACAGGCCAGCGGAGCAGCCGCAATGCCCGGCAGGATGCGGTCAACCTGCGGAAGCGTGAGAAATGCCTGGATGATCTGGCGGCTGTCCTGCGGCAGGACGGCGTGGTCGGCAAAATTCCCAATCATCGCCACAGTCAGGAACCTGCCCTTGGGAATGAGCGCCGTATGTTCCAGCGCGAGATCCCTGGAACCGTACTCGATGAAATAAATCTCCCGGTTCATATTGCGTTTGAGAAAGTCCTCGCCCACATCCAGTTCAAAGATGAGCGTGCGCCGGGATTTTCCGGAAACGAACGATGGATTCATTCGCTTGATGGATGCGATGAAGCCGTCGGCGCGATCATCGAAGCCATAATGCGAATTGATGCCGGATGCGATGCCGACAAAGCTTGCTTCGAGCAGGAAGATTTCTCCCGATGGCCGCTTGATGGACACAACCGGCAGGCCCGATGGGTTGTAAGCGATGCTCTGAGCTTCTCCATATTGAATCCGCGCGCCCGCCCTGACCGCTTCCCCCAGTAAGAATCCGTCGAAGCCCGCTGGCCTGCCGGTCTTTCTGCCGGGCAGCGAGCCCCTGTACACGGAGTACATTCTCTTGTCGTCAGGCACGCGCAGGCGCACATTCTTCCACTGGCCGTGAATCCACACGTAATCGATGTGCCCCTGGATAATCTCGTCTGGAACGGTGAGCCCGCAGCCGTCGAGGATTTCGTTCAGCCTGGGCGAGACAATGCCCGCGCAGAAGTTGCACCCTCTGCATTGAAAGCCTTCGAAATTCGGTTCAGCCGGGCCGCGCTTCTCAACAATGACAACGTCAATCTGGCGGTCGAGCTGTCTGGCTTCGCGAAGAAGATGGATGGCAAAAAAGGAACCGGCCGGTCCGCCGCCGATGATGGCTACGCGATCACCATTCTTGAGGCTCGTCGATTGAGCCGGAGCTTTCATTCTCTTTTCCGTGCCAGAGAACGCACCTATCCGCTTGCCCAGTTCCGCAGCATGGAAACCCGGCAGCCAGACCTGGCGCCCTCGTGATGGTGTACTTCAGAACTATGGCCCAGCTTATGCGCGCAATGCAACACATTCTTGCTGCATCCCGCGCATCGTTCAAGGGCGCCGCCTGCGCGAACGCCCAAGAGAAACCTTTGCCGGAAGCTATCCCGACAAACTCCCCGCGCGGCCGAACGGCGCAAGGCCCATGAGCCGGACCACAGCATCAAAGCGCTTGACACCAATGTCTTTTCCCAATTAACTAACACTGTTACACATCGCGTGCCGGAAAACCCATGAGACCCAAATTTCTGCTCCCCGCATTCCTGCTTCTTGCCAGCACAGTTGCCGTGGCCCAAACCGTTCCCGGGACCATCAACCAGTTTCTGCCGCAGCAACTGCAATCCTCGCAGGTTGTCACGTACCAGATGCAGCAGTACCTGATGGCGCGGGTGCCCAAGCTTCCACATCCCGCCAGTGCCGCGCAATGGACCGCCGAGGCACAGCAGATCCGGCAGCACATTTTGAATCACGTCATCTATCACGGGTGGCCGAAGGCCTGGATTGATTCTCCGCCCAAGTTTGAAGACGTGGGCCCGGCGCCTGTTCCAGCCGGGGCCGGCTACCGCGCGGAGAAATTCCGCTACGAGATTGTTCCGGGTTTCTACTCCACCGCCGTTCTCTACGAGCCGGCGCATCTCACGGGCAAGGTTCCGGCGGTGCTCGATGTACTGGGCCACTATCCAACGGGAAAGTCGATGCCCTTCCAGCAGAAGCTGTGCATCAACGAGGCGCTGCGCGGCATGATCGCTTTGAGCCTGGCCTTCGTCAACGAAGGCGAGATGCAAAACCAGTGGAATGGGCACTACTTCGGAGCGGACCTGGACCTGGTTGGAACGAGCGGCGTGGGCCTGTTCTACATCGCGATGCGCCGCGGCCTCGACTATCTGTATGACGATCCGCATGTGGACAGAAACCGCATTGCCATGACGGGCCAGTCAGGCGGAGGCTGGCAAACCATCTTACTCAGCTCGCTTGATCCGAGGGTGACGGTATCGATCCCCGTGGCGGGCTTTGCATCGCTTCAAGGCCGTTTTGAGCGGATCCCCGGAGAGCCGGGTGATTACGAGCAGTTGGCGCCGGATCTGATGAAAGGCTACGGCTACCAGACCCTGGTTGCGCTGCGCGCGCCAAGGCCGACGCTGGAACTGAACAACGCCGAGGACTCCTGCTGCTTCCGCGCGCCGCTGGTCAAGCCTTACATCTACGACGAAATCAAACCCTTCTTCGCGCTCTACGGCAAGCAGGATGCTTTCAGCTTCCACGCCGATACGCAGGTGCTGGCGCACAATTACGATCATGACAACCGGCAGCAGGCCTACCGCTTCCTCGACAAATGGTTCAACCTGCCCAACAAGCCGGATGAAATCCCCGTGGGTCAGGACATCGATAGTTATAGCCAGCTCGCCGCGGGAGTACCGGCCAATAATCAGACCATTCTGGGACTGGCCAAGCAGTTCGCGTCGAAACTTCAGCATCCGGCGGCTCCAACCGCCCCCGCGGCCCGGACAGCGTGGACAAAGACCGAACGCGCCCAGCTCGTCAAGGTGGTCAATTATCAGCCGGTCACGGTGGAGCATCCATGGTACATGACCGACACGGACCACAACACCGTCAAATCCATTTCCTTCCGCTTTGCCATGAGCAACGGATTGAGCGCAACCGGCGTATGGATCAAATCAGCCTGGACGCCGAAGGGCGCGCCGCTGACGGTAATCATCAATGACGGCGGCCGGGCAGCCGCGGACCACGAGGTGTGGGATCACTATCCCGCGGTCGGTTACAGTGTTGAGAGCGGGCACCAGGTGCTGGTGCTCTCCATTCTCTTTACCGGCGACGCCAATCCGATCCACCGCGATATCGACAGCTTTGGCTACATGATGGGTTCCGTGGGCACACCGCCGCTGGGACTGGAAGCGGCGCAGTTGATCGGCATTGCGCGCTGGGCCCAGCAGCGCTGGCATCCGTCGCGCGTCACGCTGGAAAGCACAGGCTACCGGATGCAGGTGGTTTCGCTGGTGGCAGGCGCGCTGGAGCCGCAACTGTTCAAGAGCATCACCATTTATCAGGGGATGCGCAGTCTCAACTATCTTCTGGATAAGCCGGTGCTTTCTTCCAGGGTTCCCGACATGTTCTGCCGCGATTTCTACAAGGACTTCGATTTGAATATGCTGAAGGCCATGGCGGAGCCCGCGGCGGTGACCGAACTGGATTACGTGCAGGCTACGCCCGCCCAATAGCGCTTGCGCAACAGCGGCTTGCAACGCTATAGCGCGTGGATGGCTGAAGACGAGAGATCTTCAGCCATCACGCTGCTTGCCCGCGGTTGCATGGAACGGCTCCACTTCCTTCGCGAACGCACATCAGCAAATCTGTTTCGCGCATATCACTCCCTGGGCAAACGCGATCACGGCTTCTCGTTGTTCAATGACGGCGGCGCATCTTTCGGCGCCGAGGCCCAGGATTTGTCCGGCTTTGCACTGACCGCAAAGCTGAGCGTGCCGCCATCGGCAATCGAATGGAAGGAGATCCAGTTCCGCTTGTACGCTTTGCCGTTGAGCCGCACGCTCTGAATGTACGGCTCGTTTGCGGGAGTGCCATGCGCCTCAATCGTGAATGTTTGCCCCGCGTAGGGAGCATGGAGACGAATCACGACCTTGGGAAAGTCCGGGCCCACCAATTCGTAAGCCAGGCTGGCCGGATCCACACTGTAGATCCCCATCATGCTCATCACGGCCCACGATGACATCTCGCCGCAGTCGTCGTTGCCGGGTATGCCATTGGGCGCATCGGTGTAATTTTCGTCGAGCACGCGGCGCACGACACGCTGCGATTCCCACGGCATGCCGGAGAAATTGAACTCGAACGGCGCTTCCAGATCGGTTTCGTTGTAAGGGTTGTAGTACTGGGCGTACCAGCCCGGTGTCTTGTAATCAAAAAACTTCGTGAGCCGCTGATTAAACAGATCCGGCCCCATGGCATGGATTACCCAGGCCAGATCCGCCGGCTCAAGCCACTGATAATGCCAGCCGCTGCCTTCGATAAAGCCGTGATTGCTCTGGAGTGGATCGAAGTTCGGCACCCATTGGCCGTCGGAATAACGCGGCCGGAAGAAGCGGTCCTGCTTGTCGAACACATTGCGATAGTAGAGGGCGCGGTTATAAAGAATTTTGGCGTCCGCCGTCTTGCCCAAATTCTTGGCGAGTTGGTAAAGCGAAGCATAAGCAATGGCGTCTTCCTGCAGTTGCGAGACGGAGCCGTAGGAGACCTTGTCGTAGGGCACGTAATGAAGCTTGTTGATCCATTTAATTCCCGCCTCACCGGTATAAGGATGGCCTGGCGGCGCAGCCTGCGTGGCGTCCTTGAACATGCCATCCCAGGCGGCTTTCATATCGAATCCGTGCAGACCGTCAAGCCAGGCGGTGGCAACAACCACGCTTAGCGGGCTGCCTGCCATGACGTTGGTATAGAGATTGATCTGCGGCCAGCGGCCGATCCATCCGCCCTGCTGGTACATGAGCGCGATGGATTGGGCCATGTCCTCCATGCGCTGCGGCTCGATCATGGCCAACAGCGGCATTTCGCTTCGATAGATGTCCCAGCCCGAGTAGTTAGCGTAAACCAGATGCCCGGGGGCAACACGGTGAATCTTGCCGTCGAAGCCGGGATAGCGCCCATCGGCATCGCTGAAGATGCTGGGCATCAGCAGACTGTGATAAAGAGCCGTATAGAAGACCGTGCGCCGGCCGGCGCTGCCGCCGGAGACATGAATGACATTCAACGCCTTATTCCATGCCGCCTGGGCTGCACTGCGAATCTGCGAGAAGTCTTTGCCGGCAGCCTCTGTCTTGAGATTGTTCTCCGCACCTTCGGCATCTACATAGGAGATAGCGATCCTGGCAGTGATGGTCTGCGGGCGCGCCTCGGACGCCCATGTTGCGTAGGCGCCAGTCCACCCCTCGTGCGACAACTGCTGTGCCGCGCGGCTGCCGGCAGTGATGGCTCCCGGTCCTCCGTATTTTGCGCCGCTCCAGGTTCCGAAAGAAGAAAACGGCCGGCTGAAGGTCATCACAAAGTAGACTTTGTAAGTCTGCCTGTTGCTGCAGAAGGCGCGATCCTCGACAAAGCCCGCAATCTGGCGATCGCCTGTTATATGCACCGCAGCGGCTGTCGTGTAGTTCAGCGTGCGACTGATGGGAACCAGAATGTTGGCGGCCTTGCCGGCGGGAAATGTAAATCGCGCAATGCCGGTGCGGTCGGTGGCGCTCAATTCAGCGTTGATATGCCATTGCAGCAGGCGCACCTGGTAGTAACCGGGGGCAGCCGTCTCCATTTTGTGCGAATAAGGCGATTGGAAGTCGTCGACCTGCGTCAGCACTGGTCCGGTGGTTGCGGTGAAGAACACATCGCCTTCGTTGGCGCAGCCGGGGCCGCTCATGTGCGTCATGCTGAAGCCCTGGATAGCGGTGTCCGCATAGTGATAACCATAGCCGTGACTTTCCGTGTCGGGGCTGAGCTGAACCATGCCGAAAGGCATTGCCGCTCCAGGGAAAAGGTTGATCCCGCCGCCCGGCCCGCTGCCAGTGCCAATGAACGGATTCACGTAGGCAATGGGTCCGGCTGCCGGCGATGGCTGCGCCGTCATCGAGCACGCAGCCAGCGATGCAAGGCCGCATAACACGGCAGTACGTTTCACAAGCCGGAACGATTCAGCGCCCTTTCGTAGCGTGCGATGCGCAGAACGCCGGGATTTGAGTTGCTCGGGCTGCGGCGATTCACAAGGCGGTTGTGCGGAGGCTGTTGGGGGAAAATCCGGCTTCAAGAAACGCTTCGCAAGAGTTAGCCAGCATGCTGGATACCTTTTTAGACGCATATCCTCTCCTCGCGGCTTTCGATCCGATTGTAACGCCTAAGCCTGCCCTGCCTAACCATGTCGCAGCCAATATCGCGGGAGCGATGGATGGTCCATAACTGTACGACCAGATACCTGGATTGATCCGGCTATTCTTGGACAGCAATGTGACATGACAGGGTTGATTCACCTATGCAGAAGACAACAAACGCGCGCCGGGCATCTCAGTTATTGGCAACCGCTCTCGTCCGGGAAGGGAAAGAACCGCGATAGGTTCTCTGCGAGCGTGTCGGAGTAACTGTCGAACGCGGCATATTTTTCGCGGACGGGCGCTTCTGCGTTCGTTCCGGTGGCGGTCGGCATTGCTGAGGCTGATTTTCACTTGTCAACCACCATCTCCGGCCGATGTTTCGGTGTACGAACCTCGGTTCGCCACGCGAACCCGGTACAGCTTCAGCAGGTTATAGGTCGCGCAGACCAGCGCCCATTCACCTTGAACCTTTTCATAGCCGCGCGGCAGGAACTTGCGCAAGCCATGCGCGTCTTTGCTCTGCCCGCAGGCCGGCTCGACGATGGTTGGGCACAGACAGCCATTCTTCAATCGCTTTCCGCAATCAGAAGGTGCTTACTCAGACACGCCTGCGGGACGATTCGGAGGATGCGCAGTACGGCGACATTGGCAAATCGAACCTTCGTGCCGTACCGGGCAAATCCATCATTGCACTAGCTTGATCGGCGCGCGCCAGAAGCTGGCTTTCTTCGCCGCCGGATCGAGGACGGTGACCTGGCACTCGTATTTGCCCGGAGCAAGCAGCCTGACTCCCAGACTGAAGCGTAGCGGCATGGTTCCCAGCTCGCTTGCCGGATTCGGCACCACGGATTCAGGCCGCGTCTGAAACATCCGCTTCCCCTTGCGATAAAGGCTCACAAAGGCAAAGAGCGGCTGCGTTGCGGGCCTGGGCGCCTGCTTGTAGGCCTGAAAGTAGACATAGATCAAGCGCCCACGGTTGAAGACGCGCGTCACGCTCGGGATCAGCTTCTCTCCATTCCGTACGAGAGGATTGGCAGCGTTGTTTTTTTGCTGCTGCTTACGCTTGGCGGCATTGTAGATGGCGTTACCCAGTTTCACGCGCTGGCTGCTGAGCACCACAGAGCTCATGGCGACGTGGTTGCCGGTCTTGTCCAGGTTGGGAATGGTGAACGTGGCCTGAAAGGTGCCAATGCGCCCGGTTTCGTTGTCGCGCGCCAGAAACTTGATCATGTAAGTGCCCGGCAGCAGCGTGAAGCCGGTGTCGTATTCGATGGGTCTGCGAGCAAGTTCGGCTGCGGTTTCGTCAGAGAGCTTGATGTTGACGTCGTCGCGGACATTGCTGACCGTGAAGCCGCCCACCGCGTCCTTGATTTCGCCGATGAAGTCGATAAGTGTATGGTCCGCGCCCCGGCGCTTGGCCAGCGCCAACTCGCTGCCGGGAATCTTCACAATGACCGGCACATAATACTCGGCGCGGTCGAGCTGGAAGTAATCGATCTCCATGGCGATGGTGAGTTGGGTAATGGGATCGGGAAGCATGAGCGCATCCTCAAGCTGGCGCTCCTTGTCGGCGGCGTTGAATTTGGCGAAGACCTTGCTCGCATAGTAGCCGCGCCGATAATCGAGCTTGAGGGCCAGGCCGTTGGTCAGCGAAATCCTGATACGGCGGAAGCGGCCGTTCTGCGCGGTGTTGGTGGTGTAGTAGCCGAGCAGGTAGTAGCTGGAAACGGCCTGCTGCGCGCGCACGATGCCCAGGGTCAGATCGTTGTCGTCAAAGAACGCCTTGCCTCCGGTGTCTCCGGCGAGCGCGAAGAGCGTGTCCTGCGATTTCTGAAAGTCCGTCGTGACGGCCAGCGCCGCGGCACCGGTGTACATGCCCTCATTGCCCTGTGAGCCTTGCGTGGCGGCGCCCAGCGGCGCCTCCGCCACTAAGCCGCGCGCATCAATGGGCCAAAAGGTCACGCCGGCTTTAATGGCCGCATCGATGGTGGCGTGGAACTGCGCCTGGTTGTCGATGCCGTTCAAACGCAATCCGCTGGCAAAGTAGAGCAGCGATTTCTTTCCGGGCACGTTGGCCAGCATATCCGATGCGGTTTGCAGCGCGGAAAGCTGGCGGTCGGTGTTGAAGATGTTGAACTCGCTGTTGTCCTGGCCGAAGGCCGCGCCGGTGTCCGCGCTGCTGGCGTCGTCCGTGGTGCCGCCGGAGTTCTGGCCTTCCCCCACGATCATGGTTTCCAGAATGCTCAGCAGCAGGTTGCGGTTCGAGGTGAAATCCTGCAGGATGTCGACGGAACCGCCCTGGTAGCGCATCAAAGCGATCAGATCGGCCGACGTCATCCTGGTGCGGATAAATGTCTCCGCCGCGCTAAGCGCGCGAAGCTGGCCCTCCGGCCCCATGGTGGTCATGTCGAAGTAAAACACCAGCAGGCGATGGTCTTTGTAATGATTCTTCTGAAGCGACTCCGGCGCAATCTGCTCGCGCGCCAACCGGTTGTAGATTGTGATGTTCTCACTATTCCGCGTGAGCACCGGAAGCGGCTTTGCCTCCTTGCTCAAGTCTTCGTACTGGAAGTAGCGCACGGTTTGCGGCACGCCATCCTCGGTCACCGCAAAGTCCTTGGCTGTGAGCCCGCGAATGAAGTGGCCCTGCTTGTCTTTGGCGGTTACCGCTTCGAGAACAAGCTGCGATTGCACGGTGAGCGTATAGCCCGGCGACTGGCCGGGCATGGCATTCTGGCCGACCACCTGCGCCCCGGCGCTTGCGGCGCAGGCAAAAAGAAACGCGGCTGCAATCACGGTTCGCATGGTCTTAGAACCTCAGGCGCACAATGGTTTGCAGGCTGCGCATGGCGCCCGCGGAAACCGGCAGCCCGAACTGCGCGTTGCCTACCACGCGATTCCAGCTTGTGAACGTCGCGTGGTTGAGCAGATTCGTTGCGTCCACCTGCAGGTCGAGAGAAAGCTTTCCATGCAGGGGAAACGTGCGCTGCATGGAGCTGTTGAGTGTGAACTGGTTCGGCCCGGTGATCGAATTCCGGCCCGCCGTTCCCCACTGGCCTGCAACGGGCGCCGTGTAGGCCGCGGCGTTCAGGTGCCGGCTCGCACTTGCATTGTAGATCGAAGCGCCGGTCAGGTCAGGCCGGATCGTGTTGTTGAATCCAGTGCCCGGCACGGTGGCCGGATAGATCGGCGTCTCCGGGAATCCGGTGCCGGCGCTGATGGTCGTCGTGAGCGTCCACTGGCTCAGCATGCGTCTCTTCCATCCGCGCATCAATGCTCCGCCGTGCAGCCCTTCGCCGCTGGTGTATTGCGCTGTCACGTTCAGAATCTGGCGTTGATCGAACGACGAAAGCGAGCGCTCAGCCTCCGGATCGAGCCAGTTCTGCGCGATGTGTCCATAGCCGCTGGCCGCCGCTGTTGGGGCCTGTCCCGGGCCGCCGGCTTCAACGTGGCCCGCGCCGCCCAGATACGCGTCGTCATCGATCGACTTCGAGTAGGTGTACATGATCGAGGCGGCAAATCCATTCATCAGCCGGCGCCGCAACTGCAGCTCGCCGGCTTCGCGGGTTGAGTTGCCGCCCGAGGTCTCGTACACAAATCCCGATGGGCAGTCCGGGCAGGGATTGGCTTCGCCGATGGGATAGCTGTTGGGCAAAATCTCCTGCGGGCCATGCGTACCCTTGATGCCCAGATACGTCACCGTCATCTGCATGGCGAAAGGCAGGTCGCGCTGAATGCTCATATCCCACGTTTGCGCATAACCAATCAGGAAGTTCGGATTGACCGCAAATTGATCGCTGGTGGTGGTGGAGCAGGCCGGAAAACCATCGGCCAGCGTCAACGGGCACGCCGAGCTGTTCTGCACGTTCAGGCTCTTGGAGAGCGGCGCCTGCTGGGCCATCAGGCTGTCGATTCGGAAATAGACCGCAGTGTCGTAATAAATGCCGTAGCCGGCGCGCACCACCACGGATGAAGCCGCGAACGGCCGCCACGCAATGCCGATGCGCGGCTCGAACTCCTTCCAGTCCGGCCGCATCAGCGAGGCGGGGAAATGCTGCCCGGTAATCGCTCCCACCGGATCGCTGCCCAGCACCGGCGCCGCCGCGGTGAAGCCATTGGCAATGTCGAGATTCACCAGCCGCCCATGCAGTTCGGTCATCGGCGCGCTGTAGCGCCAGCGTAGTCCGCCGTTGATGGTGAAAGCCGGCGCCACGCGCCAGTCGTCGTTGAAGTAAGCGTCGAAGATAGGCTCGCGGAAGTACTTATCCGCGTTGCCGAAGGCGATGGCGCTGTCGTCGGGCACGCCAATAAGAAAGTCGGCCAGATCGGAACCGCTGCCCTTTTCCACCCGGCCTGTGGCCGAAGTAGCTGCGCCGGTAAAAGTAAACTGGCCGCGCGGATCCGCCTGGTAGCTCTCGTTGTCGTCCAGCTTGGTAAAGTCGAAGCCCAATGAGAAGTTGTGGTTCCCATGATAGAGATAGGCATCGACAGAGATCGCATCGGTGCGGTTGCGGTCAAATGAGCTGGTTGCATCGCTCAGTGGGTAAATGCCGCTGGTGAAGCTGAGCGATGGCGGACCCCAGTTCGCCGCATCCTGATCGTTGCCGGTAATTCCGGCGTTGCCGGAGATATTCGTCCGCTTCTCGAAATATGGCGTCACCTGCGTGCGCAGCCGGCTGAAGCTGTAGCTGGTGGTGATGAAGAAATGCGTGCCATAGCGGTGCAGCCAGTGAAGATTGGCATCCATGCCCAGTGTATCGGTGGCGTCCAGAAAGCCGAATAGGTTCACATTGTCGGCTGCCGTGTTCTGGTAATTGTAGTTGCCATAGATGTGGTCCCGGCGCCCGATATTCTTGCTCAGCCGCAATTGCAGCACGTTCTGGTGCAGATCGTTCAGCACTGGCGCCTGATAGTTGTAGCCCGACGCGCTGGAGATATTGGAATCAGGCAGCGGGTAAAGCTTCAGCAGCGCCTGTGCCTGCGGGCTTACGGGAACCTGGTTCTTGGCGTATGGCAATCCGGTGGCCGGATCGTAGATCGTCACCGGCAGGCTGGACAGATTGCCGCTGCGCTCGGCCAGCGTGGGCACCAGCCCAGTGTTGATGATCGCGCTGTTGTCCTGTGACCACTCGTAGCCCAGGAAAAAGATCGGCCCGCGCGGCATCAGGCGCGGAATGTTGAGCGGCCCGCCAAACTGAAAGGCTGTGGTGACATGCGTGTAGTTGTCCTTCGGCGCTTCCACGCCGCTCACCGCAAACGGCCGCGCGTCCAGCGCCGAGTTATCCACGATGGTCGCAAAGCCGCCGTTGTACAGGCTCCGCATCGTCGCGCGGGAGTTACCGAAGGCCGGGTTGGTGGAGTAGACCGACGTGGCCGCGTTGTTTTCGCTGCCGTTGACCAGGAATCCGTTTGCGCTCAGCTGCTTCTCTCTGGTTGGCGGCGGTGGTTCGGGCACATTAGCCTCTGCACGATGCCGCGCCTGCGGCCTCGTCAAATGCACGGCGCTTGCCGCCGGCGCGTTCGCCTCCTTCCGCGCCCGCGCCGCCAACTGATTCATGGGCAGCGGCGTCAGCTTCCAGGCGCTCACCGGCGTCTTCGGCCCTACGATGACCTGCGCGTGGATCGCGGAAAACATCTGCATCTGCACGGCGATCTTCCACACGCCGTCTGCGAGGTTGGAAAACTGGTACACGCCGCCCAGATTGGTGACGGCCGTGAACTTCTGCCCATCCCGTGTTGCCGTGATGGTTGCGCCGGGAACCGGCATCCCGTTGTAAGTCACTCTGCCGTAATAGGGCGCGGCAGCGGCAGGCAGCACAGAGCAGAGCCACGCAATAGTGCAGAGAGCGAAAATGCGGGCAAGGCGCCGCCAAGACATCCTTGTCTCCAATGATGCCTCAGTTCGGCGAAGGATGAGCCACTTTATCAATCACCATGACCTCGGCAGGTGCTTTCGTAGCCTCGAGTTTCAATCCGATTTGCTCTTTGATTGCAGTATAGAGTCCAGGAGGCTGGTTCGCGGCATTGCTTGGCGGAGGAACATGAACCCCCATGTTCACAAACTGCGAGGAGTCCGGCGTCCATTTCAGAACAAAGTCGTATTTGCCCTTAAGTCCGGTCTTATCCAGTACAGGGCGGTCGAGTACGGCGCTCTGCATCAGATCTGCGAACTGTTGCATGGTCGCATTGCGAACATATAACTTGCCAAGTCCACGGAAAAATAGCCCCGGCAGCCCGTTAGGGTTGCTCGTATCCAGGGTCATCGTTGGCCCACCTTTCGCAACGGCCAACACATACACGGGAAGTACCTTTTTATCATGATGAAATTTGAGACTGAAGCGATTCGCAATTAGCTTTTGGAGCATGGTCTTCCATTGCGCTGAACTGGGTGTGCCGGTGCCGTTCGGCTCGGCCAGAATATCGTACTTGTCGGTTGTAGCCCATTGTGGCAGGCCTATGATCTGCTTGGGCTGAACGTCGTAGGCGAAGCAGATTATGGCGCTCAACGGGGTGTTGATGGTCAAGAAGCGCCCGCCCCGCACCAGGAATGCCCGGCCCGGCTGTCCGGGCTTGCTTGGCTTGATGGTGGCCACTTCAAAAGAGGGGTCTGCGTTCTTGGCCATCGGCGGAATGGGCGGCGGAGGTTTGGGAATCGTCCAGGCCGTCTCCGGCGTGGCCCGCGCCAGCATCAGCGGCAGCGAGTGCCCAAACTGCGTCCATGTTCCGTCAATCGAGTTACCGTCCGAGGACATTTTGCCGTCATAACTTCCATTGATCATCGTGATCGCGAACTTGAATACCCGATTCTGGAAGCTTGCGGAGTTTGCGGCAATCGGTCCGCCGCCCTGGTCAATGCTGTAGAGCACGACCTTATAGCCGTCTTTCGCGTCCTTTGTCACCTTGACGACGGTGCGCAAATCGCGCCCCGCATGCAGCGTCCCCTGCCATGTGCCCACGATGCCCGTCGCAGTGCTCGCTGCCGCGGCAGGCCCGCTCGCCGCATCTGCCGGCCGCACGCAAACCAGGACTGTCAGAGAGCCTAAGCCAACACACGCCAGCCCCAAGAGAGACTTCCGCATGAAACGCCGTCTGCTCCCGACATGCTGTAACATAATTCTCATCCTTTCCTCCCAAGCGATGCCGCGAATGATCAGAGACGCGGGCAAGCGCAACTCTTGTTGATACGAGAAGAATATACCCACGGAACGTAGTTGCACTTATCTATCTTGTTTCCGGGCACGATTTTGTTGTTCCATTTACAGTTCCTAACTTGTGCGCCGCGTTAGTTTGGCTAACAGCCGGTGGTGAAAGTCGAAAGCTGGAGAAACCCATCGCTCAGGGGCGGAAGCCCGATTGATTTTGCGCCACTTACGGAACGACTTAAGTCGTGCCCTTTCAAAACAGGACTTTTGCCGCAGGCTACGAAGGTTGCCGAATGTGGCCGATGACTAACACTTCGACAGGAGCACTTTGCGCCACCCGCTTCAGAACGAGTTATTTCCAAAATGCCGCCTTAAGCCGCCTGCTCGCTGCGATACACACAAATGCCGGATTGCTGCAGGAACCTTACTCCCGTCCGCAATGCTTTCCGCGGCGTGCAAACCCTGCCGGTATCGTCCTTGATCCTCGAATCACCAGGTATGTACGGCAAGAATCGACGGCGCGCCGGTCTTTCCATCGATGACTTTGACCTTCATGACCACTTCGATATTCTGGCTGCCGAGATCCTGCCCGATGCGATGCCTAAGCTGTTCCATGTAATGAGGGCTGACCGCGAACTGAGCCGCGGCTTCTGTCCCATTGCGGCCCAGGCCGGCAAGCGCCACCACCCACCCATCAATCGTTGGATCGCGAAACCGCGCCAACAGGGCGTAATCGTCCGCGCCGGAATAAGGAAGCGAATGGTTGCGGCTCCACCGTAACTTCGGATGCGCCTGGTCCACAATGGCCTCGACCGGTTCCTGGGAAAAGTGAAAACGCAAAGGCTGCAACAGGCGAAGGGTCCACTCATTGTTATAAGCACCCAGCAATGTCACCGAATGTTCCCGCAGTTCGGTCACCGGCTCGTATGCCGAGAATACCAGTTTGGTGGTCGCTCCAGATCTCTCCAACAGGCCGTTGATTTCGGCCAGCGCGGAGGCATTTTGCATGGAAACAAACGCGTAGTCGTCTGCCTTGCCGGCCGTAACGACGCCCGAGAAATTGTTCTTTGCAAAGACAACAGCCCCCGTACAAACCACAACTGGCCGCTGATTGCGGAGAACAGGCGCCCAGAATTCGCTTACCGGCGATTGAGACTGCACGGTGCGATGGCGCCACGCCACAGCCACAACCACCGCAAGCATCACGGTCACTACCAGGGTCCCCAGCCACCACACGCGCCTGCGGGGCGCCGATGCATGATCGGTTGACGGATCGGCGACTTCCCTGGTCTCCGCGCCCGGGCCAGCCAATCCATTTCCCGCCACGTATGCACCGAGGCCCTCCTGTAGCTGTGCCTCGAACTCTGAATGCGAATTGCCATCCTTGGGAGGGTTCAGGCCTGGAAGGCTTAGCCGCTCTCCGTTCTCATCGGGAGGCACTCCATCAACGAGAAACTCCGGAATATAGGAGCCCAGGGGAAGCGAGATGCGAACGGTCGCATTACGGCCTTCGCCGGAATAGTAGAGCGCAAGGCGCTTGCGCACTTCACCCACGGTGTACCGCACGATCGAATCCGAGGTCATGTCGTGGCTGGCCGGCCGCTCGAAGACCTCCGTGCTCAGAGTGCGTTCCTTCAGAAGATCCGCCCTGCCCGCCAATGTGTTCTCCACAAGGTATCGGAGCAGTGCGGGATAGCGCCTGCTATGGCAAAAATACCGGCTGGCTAGAATCGCACGCAGTTCATCACGAATTGCATCGATGTACTCTTTGGTCCCTGGATGCCCTGCATCCCGGCTTGGATTCCCGTTGTCCATCTGATTTTTCCCGGATGATACTCGTCTGTCCCCATGACGCGCAAGGATGTTTGATACAAAAACAAACATCTGTGCATCTACATGATTCCGTGCCTCTTACTTCCGCCAGCATGAAAGCAATCCGTTAGTCACTTGTCATCGCGCAAAAGCCGGGAAGACAATCCGGGATATCCATGCAGCCTGTTCGGGCGACAGCGGCCAACGCGTGCGGGTTCGTGCGGCAGCGCTCTGACGGTGCTGCTACGGGAGTGCTCCTTTGCTCGAGTTGCCGCTTCCGCGATTGAAACTGGCGGATTTCCTACCCGCCCCAGGAGATTTCATTCCTTGCTGCAGGCGCCCGGGCGCTATAAGACGCGAGAATCGGACGGTTCACAGCACAAGCGAGCCGAGACCGCGGATGGCGGTTACAGGGCAGCGGCTCGGACCGCATGAACCAGCCAAGGTGATTCGACCAGAGGATTCGCCTATGAGAGAAGTCAAGAGCACCGTCTGCTCCCAGAATCAATCCCAGCAACGATACAAGCAGCCATGGACGCGCGCGGTCAGGAATGCGTCAGCGCCACAAACCAGAAGCTAAGGAGAGCCAAATCATGGACACCCCCAAAATGCTGTTTCGGACTGCCTGCTGTGTTGTCGCCCTGATTGCCGCATCCATTGCCGCTTCAGGCCAGTTATCTACCGCAACGGCATCCGGCACTGTCGCCGATCCGACCGGCGCCGCCGTGCCGAATGCAACCGTGGTCTTTACTCAAACCGCGACAAATTTCACGCGCACAACGACAACCGACAGCCAGGGTGCGTATCAAGCGCCGTTCCTGCCTATCGGCCCTTATAGGGTCAAGGTGGACGCTGCCGGCTTCAAATCCATGGTGCAATCGGGCATTGTGTTCACGGTCAACCAACAGGCGACGCTGAATTTCACGCTTCAGATCGGCATGCAGACGGTCGCAGTTCAGGTCACCGGACAAGTTCCTTTACTCAATCAGCAAAATTCCGTAATGGGCGGGACGGTCGACAATCACCAGATCGAGAATCTGCCTCTGGTAGGCCGCAACGTATACGATCTCCTCAACATCACACCCGGCGTGCAGAATGTCCAAAGCGAGAACTCCATCGGCCTGCCGATGGAGCACGTGATCATCAACGGTTCCACTGACAATATGGTCGGTCAGGTCACCTACTACCTGGATGGCGGCCTCAATATGACTGGCGTGCGCGATACCGGCAATGTGCTGCCCAATCCGGACGCCATCGACCAATTCAACGTTCAGACCAATAACTTCAGCGCCGAATACGGCCGCACCGGCGCTGGCGTGGTGTCGGTTGTAACCAAGTCCGGAACAAACACCGTCCACGGATCTCTCTTCGAATTTCATCAGGAGACAAACTTCAACGCCACAAACTATCTTCAAACCACCAAGACGCCCGAACACATCAACCGCTTCGGCGCCACCCTGGGCGGTCCCGCTCTGAAGAACAAGATCTTCTTTTTCGGCAGCTATGGCGGCCTGCGCCAGATCAGCCCGCATAACTTCAATACCGTGGTTCCTG
This sequence comes from Acidobacteriota bacterium, assembly GCA_021803035.1. Taxonomy (GTDB): domain Bacteria; phylum Acidobacteriota; class Terriglobia; order Terriglobales; family Acidobacteriaceae; genus Telmatobacter. The sequence continues at coordinate 36,362 of JAJZME010000047.1, forward strand.
ATGCGCTGCAGCGGCAAGGCAACTTCTCTGAAAACGACTGTACGGGTAAAACAACGAGCCACGGTGGATGCTTCACCGTCTACGACCCGGTGACCAATAAGCCGGTGCCCGGGAATCGGCTTGATCTCGATCCAAACTTCCATCCCGATCCGGTGGCCGCCGCGGTATTGCAAAAGAACGTGCCTTTGCCCACGGCGGGCCGCATCGATAACCGTTTTATCGGCAACGAGGGTCTTCCCAATCAGACAGACGAGTTCCTGATCAAGGGCGATTTTCAGCTCGTCTCCAACCATCGCGCAACGCTTCAATACTTCCAGTCTGCCGGCAGTCAGACCGTTTTTCCCGGAGGAAACCTGCCCGGGTGGGCGCTTTCGAATTACGACTACAGACAACAGAGTGCCAACGCCAGCGATGTTTGGACGCTCTCACCGCGCTCCGTAAACCAGTTCTGGCTGACCTACTCGCGCATGGCGGCAGGCCGCATCAGCACTCCCGCCACTTCTCTGGCGGCCTACGGCTCCGATCTCAACGTACAGGGTGCGCCGTCTCTGCCGCAGATCAGCGTGGCCAACTTCTTCACGCTTGGGCAATCCATCACCGGGCCCCAGGCTGGCGACAATGTGTACGGCGTCCGCGACGTGTACAGCACCACCAGGGGAACGCACACGCTTTACGCGGGCGGCGAGCTGTATCTTGAAAAGGATGTTCTCGTGACGCTGCTCAACAACTATGGCGTCTTCACCTTCAGCAACTCCAACTCCGGAACGCACAACGCCATTTCCGACCTGCTCATCGGCAAGCCCGCCCAGATGAGCCAGGACTCGCCCGACAACGCCAATGAAAATTACTGGAACTATGGCCTGTTTCTGCAGGATGATTGGCACCTGCTTCCCAATTTGACGGTGAATCTGGGTCTGCGCTACGACGTGCAGACCCCGCCAACCGACACGCAGCGCCGCATTGCCGTATTCGATCCCGGTGTGCAGTCCACGGTCTCGCCGCACGCCATGCTCGGGCAGCTCTTCCCGGGCGATCCCGGAGTGCCGGACGGCGGCGTGAACACGAACTATAACCACTTTGCGCCTCGCATTGGCTTTGCCTACAGCCCCTATCGCGATGGCAAAACCGTGTTCCATGGCGGCGCCGGCCTGTTCTTCGACACGATCTCAGGAAACGAGTGGATGCTCTCGCAGAACTTCCAGCCCTTTGCCGTCCGCATGACCAATGCATTTACGCACGTAGTCAGTCTGCAACACATCTATTCCACAGACCCCACGGACTTCGCTGGCAGCGTTTCGCCCTTCCCGTATTACTACAGCAAAACGAATCCGCGCTATGTCTCTCCTGCGCAGTTAGTATTCGTGCAGAAAGGAATGCGCTGGCCCTATAACTACCAGGCCAACTTCGGCGTGCAGCAGCAAATCACATCGAACCTGGCGTTCGGCATCAGCTATGTAGGTGACTTCACGCGCAAGCTGCCCCTTTACATCGACCAGAATTATCCCATTTACAACACCGCCATTCCGGCTTCCAATACCACCGGCGATGTCAATTGCCGCCGTCCCTACGATGCCGTTCCTTTCAAGGCTGGCTCCACAACCGCCTGCGCCGCGCCAACCGCCGGATCGAAGTACATGAGCAACGGCTACGTGATCACAGATAACCAGACGGCAAACTACAACGGCCTGCAGGTCGTGGTCGAAAAGCGGTTGAGCCAGGACTTCAGTATCAACGGCTTCTACATCTGGAGCAAAGCGCTGGCGAGCGCCAATATGCAAACGACCGGCAACATCGGCAACAGCGCCGGGACCGAGCCAGAGGACTATCGCGCCATGTATCTCGAGCGTCAGCGCGAGTCCAATGACATGCGCAACCAGGCCGTCATCTCGTTTGTCTGGAATCCCAACTACTTCGGTGGCTTTAACCGGGCTACACGAACCATTCTGAACGGCTGGTCGCTTGCATCTACGATCACAATGAACAGCGGCAAGCCCTTCACAATCACCAGCGGGAAGGACGACAATGTGGACGGCAACAATAACGATCGTCCCAACCTTCTGCCCGGCAAAACCGAACGCCTGCTCGGCGCGCACAGATCGCGGCAGGCAGAAATGGCGCAGTGGTTCGACACCAGCGCGTATTGCGAGGTTGGAAAAGCCGGCTGCCCGGCAGGCGCCGGCGTCTCTGGCCTCGATGGAACAGTTCGGCCCGATTCCATGGATGCGCCCGGATACAAGAACGTGAATGCTTCGCTGTTCCGGACCTTCAATATCTACGAGCGTGTCAGGTTTCAGTTCCGCGGCGAAGCCACCAATGTGTTTAACTTCGTCAACCTCAACGCGCCCGGAGGCAACCTTACCAGCCCCAGCTCTTTCGGGATTATCTCAGGCGCCGGCGCCATGCGCGTCATTCAGGTCGGCGGCCGGCTGCTGTTCTAGTGTTCTGTTTGACGAGCGAACCGCGGCCAGGCGCTGTCCTGGAATGAAATACGAGCGTCAGACGGGCAGCTTTGCTGGGCTGCCTGTCCGGCGCTATTGCGCTCATCGAGTTCAAACGGTAAGCGAAGGTCGAAATCAGCAAGCGCCAATACCGCCGAAAATAGCCGGCTGGAATCTCTTGCGCCACGGCATCATGAACACCCAAGCTACAGTAACTCCGCATTCCGAGTCACGGGATAAACAAACTCGAGGAACGGCAGACAATGCAATGTCACGTCATGTTCGGTGCCGTCATCTCCAAAGCTACCAGCTCCGCCAACACAGCCGGCTCCGCTGTTCCAACGAGATTTTTGGCGCCTACCCTGACAGCCGAGCGGCTGGGATCGTTTCCGACGCCAGCCGCTCAATAGCAAAGGAACAAGAGCTGTAATTTAGCGGTTATATCTCAATGAACGAATATAGGCGATCAGTGCATTGAGATCCGAGTTGCTCACACTAATCGCGGGCATGCCGGCAGCCTGCATGGCAGCCGAAGGATGCAGCAGAAGATGCTTGATCACGGCCGGCGGCAACTCGGAGGCCGTCGCAGTGAGTGAGGGTGCGGCAGCCGTTCCTTCCATGCTGCCCGCACCGTGGCAGGTGGAACATCTGACTCGCTCATAGACGCGCTTGCCGGCCGCTTCTTCCGGAGTTAGCTTGTGCGGCGGCGCGTGATGGACCGCTGCCCCCGCGGCACTGCTCTTCGCCGCGGCAGTCGCGTGCTGCAGCGTACCCAGGTAGGCCAGCAGCCCCGCCATTTGTGGATCCGTGTACGTAAAGGTTGGCATCCCTCCACCCTTCATCTTGGCATTGGGATGACGGATCAGGTTGGCGAGTGCCGCAGGAGAGAACTTGTGCGTCACGCCGATAAGCGATATCGCCAAAGGCGTTCCCTGGCCGTTTTCGCCGTGGCAGCCAATGCAGCCATGCGACACAAAGATCTGCCGGCCAATCGCTGCCGGGCCACTCAGCGCAGCCTGAGCCGCCGTCGGCGCCGCCGCAGGTGCCGGCGCAGCTGGAGCCGGCGCTGATGCAGGTGCCGCCGCGCGTGCAGCAGTTGGAGGAGCCGCACGCGTTGCCGGAGCAGACTTCTGCGCTTTGGGAAGTGGTACAGTCGTCACCGCGTTCGGAGGTATGGGCAGCGATTTCAGAAAAGCCCAAATCTCGCGCGTCTGCGCCGCTGACACCGTTGCGGGCGGCATGCCCTTGGCGGTCATCGGCGGAGTCGGGTGATGAATCAGCATGTTGAAAGTTGGTTCGGAGATAAGCCGCCACAATCCTCCTAGCGGAGGTGCGATCGCTGTCCCCTGCGCCATAGGTCCATGGCACGCCTGGCACGGTTGATGTTGGAAAATAAATCGCCCCTGGGCCACTTCACTTGCCTCGGCAGCGCTTGTTGACGCCGTGGTGGCGTGATGCGAAACAGTCTTCCTCACCACGGCTGGAATCGGGGTGGGCGGCTGTGAATGCCCCGAAACAGGAGTAGCCGCCCGTGAAGGGGCCGGCGCAGGAGCATGTGGTTGTGGATGTGGCTGCATCGCCACGTTGGTTACCGGAGGCGTACCCGGCAGCCCGTATATCTTGCTCGGAGCCGGCAGGCTCTTCAGAAAGGCAATGAGTGCATTAAGCTGACTCGGGGGCAGATTGTGCGGCATCATCCCCTTGGCCTGCATGGCCGCAGTGGGATGCGTAATGTGCATCCGGAGGACAGAAGCGGGGGTTTTTGCGGCCCACCCTGCCAGCGTTGGCGCCCGTGGCGTTCCCTTCGCCATGTTGCCATGACAGGCAAAACAAGCCTGTGCCTGGAAGATCTGATGTCCCTGCGCAATCAGCGCGCCCGCGCTTCCAGGAGCAGCCGCCGAAACCGGCGTGGCCCCAGAAGTGGTTTGCGCTGCGGCAGAGGCCGCTGACGACGTGCTGGAGGATGCCGACAGAGGAGTTGTGAGCGGTTGCACATTTTCTTCCGGGGTACCGAGCGCATTCAGATAGGAAACCAGTTCCGTCACCTGTTTGGTTGTCATATCGAAATGGGCAGGCATGCCAGCCGCATGCATGGCGGCCGTTGGATGCTCAATCAACGACATCACCTTGGGGTGCCCCAGATTCTTCACAATTCCCACCAGCGAAGGTCCAATCGCTCCTCGGCCTCTTATCCCATGACAGCCCGAGCAACCCTGCTGAGAGAACAGCGCCTTTCCGCGTGCGACCATCGGATTGTACTTAGCCGGCTGCAACATGCTCAGAGAGCCCGGGGCCTGCATATACGGCTTGAATGGCCTCTTGTCGTAAGCCTTCTCCTGAGCATCCTGCAACGCGAGCTGCTTCCGCACGGCCGGTTGTTCCATGTCCTGATGATGGCTCAGCAGGCCCAGATAAATCATACCCAGGAGCACAATCGAAACTGACAGAAGCGGAACTGGACGGCGCCATGGACGCCGCTCCAGCTTGTGGTCGAGAAACGGCAATAAGAAGAACAAAGCCGCAAGCGCTCCGGGAATAAGGACCACGCCGAAGATTGTGCGGGGGCCCTCCCAGAACTTGAGCCACTCGAAGGCCGGCAGGAAATACCATTCAGGCCGTGGCAGGTAAGTCGTTGAGGCAGGATTGGCCCGCGGCCCAAGTCCCACCGGATGGATGATGGCCAGTAATCCCAGCACGCTCATGAGCACCATGGCAAAAGCCATGTCCATCAGCACCTGCTTTGGATAAAAGCTCTCTGGGGGTAATTTTGGTTTGACTGGATCTTCCGATATCGGGCCGGCCGCGCCCGCTTGCCTGAACAGGTAGATATGGACCGCGATGAGCCCGAAGATACACGCTGGAATCAGGATGACGTGGGCTATGTAGAAACGCGATAGAGTCAGCGTGCCGATCGTATCTCCGCCACGCATGAACTCCTCAAGCCATTGGCCAATGAATGGAACTTTCGAAACCAGGTTTGTTCCAACCGCGGTAGCGAAATATGCCCTCTGATCCCAGGGAAGCAGATAGCCGGTAAATGCCATGCCCGTAACCAGCAGGGCCAGTGTACCGCCCGATATCCACAACAACTCGCGCCGCCCCTTGTACGCACCATAGAGAAATGTCTGCAAAAAGTGGAGCAGCAGCACGATCACCATGGCGCTGGAGCCGTAATAATGCAAGCTACGCAGGAAATCGCCTGCAGCAACCTCCTTGGTAATATAAGCCACACTCACATGCGCGTTTTGTGCCGACGGCACATAATAGACTGCCAGACAGATGCCGGTAATGACCTGGGAAATAAAAAGGAAGAGAAGCCCGGAGCCGAAGACATAGGCCCAGCGTGCCCCTCCGGGAATCGGCTCATCGAGGGATACCTTAAGGATTGTATCTAGCCCTGTACGCTTGTCGATCCAGCGGAACAGCCGTCCGAGACGCGTAGCAGGCACATCTTGTTTTTCCATCGTGTCTCCTTGAGAAGCGCCAGCTTAGGCCTGGCCGATGATTTCGCGGTAAGGAACATCTTCGCGGAAATACTCGAAATGAACCATCAGGTTCCCATCTTGCACTTCCGTCGGCAGTGGGTCCATTCCGCGAGGCGCGGGACCAGCAACGTGCTTCCCATCCTTGCTGTAGACGCTTCCGTGGCAGGGACAATAAAAGCGCTCCCGATTAGCCTGCCATTGTACCGTGCATCCCAAATGCGGACAGATGGAAGACAATACCTGTGTCTCTCCCGAGGGTAGTGTTTCCGCATACACTCCTTCGGTCGTCACAACTTCGCGCCAACCATCCTGCTGATTGAAAGTAATGTCCTTGAGCACTGGATCTGTGCTGGCTGAAGGCACCGCTTTATGCGGCATTACCTTCGACCACCACGTCCCTGTGCTCTTGGCATACAGCGGGTAAAGCATATAGCGCAAAACCGGCACCGCCAGCATTGCGCCCATCGCCGCCGTGCCGATTCCAAGCAGCGCCCCGAAAAAGGAGCGGCGGCTGATGACAATTACATCTGCACCCGATTCTGTATGCTGAACCGGCTCATCGTGTTTCATTGACTCGTCTCCTGTGATTGTGTACAGGTCAATAGTTGAACCATAGGGCTGCGTAAAGCGTGTTGTTGGCGGACGCGTTGCGGCCTGATCCGTCATAGTTCACGCCAGAGCCGTTGAAGTGGCTGAAACCGTAGTATGACAGCGATAGATCGATATTCTCGTCCGGCCAATAACTGGCCTGGAGAATGTACCCGCTGGTATTCGGACTGCCCGTGCGGCTTCCCGTCACCGGCGCCGGCGCATATAACGTGGCATCGTTGCTTCCTACCATATTGAAGTAAGATGCGGTAACGTTGTACTTGTTTCCCCAGTAGTACGTCGCATCCATGCGCCCGAGATCGAGCGTGTGGTCGGGCATCGCCGCTCCACCTTGCTGGTACGTTGCCGCCAGATGCGAACTCTCATGAATATAGGTGCCGTGCACGCTCACCGTATCGGCTCCGATGGGACGCTCGAAGCTGAAATCGAAGGACGGATCGATATACCGATCCGCGACGCCGCTCACATCGTTGGGGATAGAGCGCATAAAGATTCCGTAGGTTCCGAATTCCAGGTAGTTCTTGCCGGCATATTGCTGCCAGGCAAAGCGCCAATAGGGTGCGGCGCCAACGATGTTGTAAGTAAACCCGTTACCATCCGCGGGCGCGGGACCACCGGCATGCTCTGAGCGATACACAGAGAGATCTCCATAGAGATGGTCATTCCACATGGCATAGCCGCCGGCACCGGCTACATCCTGCCCCAGAGTTCCGTCAATAACCGGCGCGGCAATCGACCCCGGAGTCTGATCCGGCGAGATATACGGATAGCCCCAGGCCGGTGTGCTATTCCACAGGTCTTCGACGGTGGGGTTATTGTTCAGATCCACCCCATAGGTCAGATCCTTGCCGTTGATCGTGGCGTGGTTCGCGTAACGAATGTCGGTGTTGTCCATGGTGAAATGATCACTCTGGTGGTCGTAGGTCGTTTGCGCCATCACCCCAAAGTGCTTGGCCATCTCTCCGGCCAGGAACAAACTGAACTGCTGCGGAAATTCCACGGTTCCGTTCTGGGTCTCCGGCTGCTTCTTCTGCGTCTCCGTATCGGAGAGAAGGAGCATGACCGACACCGGCAAATTGCGCATCAACTGCAGCGTATTGCCATTGCTGATCGTCGTTTCCTTCGGGTTGCCGACCAGGGTGTAGCCATTCAGCTTGAACTGCCGCCCGAACGGCGTCAGTTCGGGGGGATCATAGTGGCATACGTTGCAGCTAAGCCCCGTCTGCCGTGCAAAAGCCGGTACAGCCCACGCCGGGACGGCCCATCTTACCAGGAATGCGATCACTGCCAGTCTGACAATCAATTTCATCTGTGCCAATTACCTCTACTGCGGAAGAATCCACAAACCGGTCCGATTTGCTTTCTCGTTCTGGCCCACCCAAAACAGATGAACTGCAAGGACGCACGACCGTATCCACATCCCAGCCAGAACCAGGGGCGTACAGATGACGAACATTACAACCTCGTCATCTTGGTGGTATTTCGGTTTTCTTACTCGATTCGCCGCTAATTTTGGGTCTTTCGTGTTTTCTATGGGAAAGCGGCGCTCTCGCAAACTCGGGCAATTCAGCCCAACGAATTTACAGCTTGGATACTAAACAATGGAGTATCGCAAAGCGTGTGACAAAGATCACAGCCTACTTGCCAAGATTTGCCGTAGCGGGACAGCTATGTGATACATATCACATCCATGCCCGCTGCTGAACGGTGTGATCAACAAAATTTGCACCGTCGTTTACAGCGCCCAAGCACCTGGAATACTTGGCCTCACCGTCGCACAACAAGCGGAAACGCGACCGGAAAGCGCCCCCCGAGGATATAACTGGCTGCACTTCAATGTCTTACAACATCGCTTGCGCGGTACAACGCATTGCCGGGAACAACCAGACGGATCGCAGGGACACTGGAGAATACCCTCCGCCTTGACCATTCGGGGGAGTGAAAAAAGATGCACCGAAAGATGCTGGACAAGGTAAACCCGGATCTGACTGGCAAGGCTATAGCACCTCCAGCGACTCCCGCTCGCACGCGAAATGGGGAAACCGGGCGGAAAGCGCAAGAAAAGAATCACCCACACGGTGACTCTCGTTCTTTTCTGTCTCTAACCCGCCTTAACAACCGGCAACAACACGCACCGTGTTGAGCCGATTGGTTGCGGGGGCGGATTTCAACCGCCAGTCCTGGGGTTATGAGAGCTGAAAGAATGCAATTTCAAATAGTTCGCAGATGTCGTTGATCGCCCCACATACGCCGCCGCAGCGGCGCACGGGTCAATCGGCCGCAACAACCATGAGAATGGGGACCCCGGATGCACGTCTGCTGTCGCACCACTGTCAGATTATAGAACATGCCGAATACTTGTTCGACTCTCTATACGGCTGAATTCAAGATGCGATTGCCCACCGCCGCGCATTCTGCTTATACCGGCTCAACGAACCTGCGTCCAGCCGGATTCAGCGCCCCACCGGCTGCGCCAAGCAGGCGAAACCCGCTTCCGCTGGAAGGTACTGCGTAGTTTGGCAACAAAGCTATCACCGCGCGGTGACCGGCGCGGGTTCACCCTGCCAATTGGAGCGTTTCATCCCCAGCGCACAAAGAACGTGCGTTGGGGATGATCGCGATTCGGAATTTCCAATTGCTCAGGCGCAGCTATGCTTTTTCCATGCTCAAGAGCGAAGTCAATTGCCGAATGTCGGACATTGATTCCAGTGTGTGCACCGCATCAATGATTTTTTCGCTCTTATCCTTGGGCCAATGCGCATATTCGGCGCAGCCGCGAAACTTGTCCGCTACCTGTTCGTAACTCATGGGGTGTTGCGGACTACCGAGGGCGTACTCCGCTTGGCCGGAAATGGTGCGGCCATCCTTCAGGTGGATATGAATGATCGTATTCATCGTATTCAGGCCCGCGGACGCCGCGGCGGAACTGCCGTGATAATGAATGCGGTGGATCATCGCCTGCACGTCAGGCCGGTTGACGACCGCGTCCGTGAACTGATTCAAGCCTGCCTTGCGTTCAAGCAGGAGAATTGCCAAGCAAAATTCCATGCTGAACTTTGCCTGGAGACCGGTGTGCGGATCGTGGTGAATCAGTGATTGCAGAGCAATCTTGTTGGTTGCGACATCCACGCTCTCCACTTCTTGCGCCGTGATGTTGTATTTGTGAATCAGTCGCAACATCTCATCCATGCCGGGATGCGTCAGCGACCCGCATGGAAAAGGCTTAATGGAAACGCCCGGGCTGGCAAAGACCCAAGGATTGCCGAGTTGCTTGGTCAGAAAGTCGGGCTCAAATTCGAAGGGACCACCATAGGCGTTGAAGAACCCTCCGGTGTCTTCCAGCACCGTGTGCGAAGCGGTCCAGCCCAAAGCGGCCAAACCCACTGCCACCAGTCCGCCTTCGGCCGCATGCCCCGCCTGGAACGGCTTGGTCATCGTGCCGAAGTTCGCTCGCAGGCCGCCGCCCGCCGTAGCCGCCACACCGAAGGCATTCAGGCTTTGGACCTCGTTGAGTTTCTGCAGCTTGATGCCAGCCGCCGCCGAGCCGAACGGGCCACAGATACCCGTGATATGGAAATGGTAGCTGCGAGGCGAAATCGCCAGCGCGATCTTGCACTCCACTTCGACGCCAACGTGATAGGCCAGCATCAATTCCTTGCCGGAAACGCCCGCGAGCTCACCTGCCGCAAGGGCCGGGGGCAAGGCCGTTACCGTCGGATGCATCAGGACCCCATACACGCGGCCCGGGCCGACAACCAGTTGTGTGTCGTCGAAGTCGAAAGCATGGATTGAAACTCCATTCAGGAAAGCGGCGAACCGCGGCGGAGCTTTCATGGCTGTTCCCGACACGGTAGAGCTGCCGCCGCACAGATTCGAATTACGAATAAATTCGCGGGAGATGTGCCCCGATGCGGCCACGGAGCCGGCTAAGGACAATCCAATGCCGTCGAGAATCGACTTCTTGCCTAGTTCGATGACATCGGCCGGAATGTCCTCGTAGTTGGTCTTGAGGATGAAGTCAACAACTTCGCGGGTTAAACCCTTCACTATGGGAAACGTTGGTTGCGAAGCCGTGCTGCTTTGAGCCGCCGCGGGGAGACCCGGAGCCAGACTCGAAGCCAAAGCGAGTTCAAGGAATTCACGTCGTAGCATTGTAGATATTTCCCTCAGCTTCATTAGTGAAATGACAGTTCGCGGAACACTTACGGATTGTCCTCGGATGAGACGTTGGGCCTGTTAGATCCTCGCCGTGATCTTCGCGCCCGGAACCAGGCTCTCTTGCCGTTCAAAAGCCATCCAAATTGCTGAGCGAGGCATCCCAAAATGTCTCTATCTAAGGAGAGAATGCCCAAAAATAACAGCTTTAGGGTCAAGCACAACAGATCCCTCAAAGTAGTTATTTAAGCTATTACATTAAATTCTGTTCAAATTGCAGACTTACAGAAGCCCATTTGGACAAGAGAGAGCCTACCCCCTTTAAACTAAGTTAGTCAACCCCGCGTCAAACCGATAACTTATGCATCACGGTGGTGATGGCAGTGTCAACGACACTTATAGGAACGCAAGGTCGGGTGCGCGCCAGCGGAATGACGTCTAAAAACATCAGATGGATTCTTGATAATCCTGAAGCTGATGCACCAGCTCCCTGTCACAATTACCAGTAAAAGGAATCTATTCCCGGCGCGCTCCTGAACTTAGGCAAGTAGATCGGCCAGTGTTTCTGGGCCTATTGCTCAGGAGGACAAAGAAGTTTGCCTTCCGTGCCCTCCGATAAGCCCCGGCAGTCCATACCCCGCTTTTCGGGGCCAAAGATGAAGAGAAAATGAACGCGACAATTCCGATGGTTGGGGAAGCGGTGGCCGCACAGAGATGAGCGTGGCTACGCAGCGCGTACTCTACCGCCGCAGGAGGGGCCGCTATCGGCACGCCAGGCCGGCACGCTCTTTGAAATACTGCCGCCCCGGGAGCTGGAGGCTTCTCCACTTGCTAAAGTGCCCTGCCTTCGCCGGCGTTCACGCATCGGCGAAGGCGGAGCATCAATATAAGTCACAATTGAACCTTCGATAGCTACTCTTCTTCTTCCTCGACGGGCCGTTTCGCGTTAGCCAGAATCTTTTCGGCTACAGGTTGCGGTACCACGTCGTAGTGGTCCATCTCCATGTGGTAGCTGGCCTTGCCCTGCGTCATGGAGGTGAGTTGCGTGCCGTAAGTGAGCATCTCAGCCATGGGCACCTCGGCGTTGATGATCGTCGTGCGGCCCCTGGTCTCCATGCCCTGCACGCGGCCTCGGCGGCTGTTCAGATCGCCCATCAGCGTACCGGCAAAGTCGTCGGGCGACTCGATCTCCACCTTCATGATGGGCTCAAGAAGCACAGGCTTGGCCTGCTCCATGCACTTGCGGAAGGCAATGCGGCCGGCCATCTTGAAGGAGAGTTCATTGGAGTCCACTTCGTGGTAGCTGCCGTCGTAGAGAACCACCCTGAAGTCCACCACCGGGTAGCCGGCCAGATAGCCGCGCGCGGCCGACTCCTGAATGCCCTTTTCTACCGCAGGGATAAAGCCTTTGGGAATAGCCCCGCCAAAGATATCGTTGACAAACTCAAAGCCCGTCCCGCGCGGCAGAGGCTCCATGCGGATCTTGCAATCGCCGAACTGCCCGTGACCACCCGTCTGCTTCTTGTGCCGGCCCTGCGCTTCGGCCTTGCCGCGAATGGTTTCGCGATAGGGCACCTTGGGCGCCTTGAGCGTAACTTCAGCGTGGTAGCGTTTCTTAAGCCGGCTCACGATGGCTTCAATGTGCGGTTGGCCGGCGCCGGCAATGAGAAACTCATTCGTCTGCGGGTCGCGGAAGAAGCGAATGAGCAGATCCTCTTCCATCAGCTTGTGAATGGCCGGGGCAAGCTTATCCTCGTCGGCGCGCGTTTTCGGCTCGATGGCATATGTCATCGCAGGCTCGGGCACCGGAGTCAGATCCACCTGGATGTCGGCGCCCTTCTGTCCCAGCGTGTCGCCGGTCAGTGTCTCGCGCAGCTTGGCCACCGCGCCCAGGTCGCCGGCGTGCAATTCTGCAACCTCGGTCGACTTGCGCCCCTGCATCACACTCAGGTGCGAGAATTTTTCCTGGCCGCGGCGGGTGTAGTTCTCGAGGGTCGCATCATTGTTGATCACCCCGCTGACCACCTTAAAGAAACTGATGCGGCCGGCAAAGGGATCGCTCATGGTCTTGAAGACCACAACTGCAGCCGGCTCGTTGTCGTCCACCTTGCGGAAACTTGCGGCGGAGCCGGCAGTCTCTCCTTCTCCCGCAACCGCCATCTCGGCTGCGGGAAGCCGAACCGGAATGGCCCCGCGCTCGACAGGCGCGGGCGCATAAACCTTGAGGAAATCAAGCAGATGGTCGGTAGCGACATTCATCCCGCCGCTGGTAAACAGCACAGGGAAGATGCGATCTTCGCGAATCGCCTCGTGCAGCGCGGCGACAAGATGCTCTTCGGGAATGGTGCCCTTCTCGAAAAACTCTTCCATCAGCTCGTCTTTGCCTTCCGCGACCAGTTCCACCAGAGCTTCATGCGCGGCCTTGGCCTGCGCAGCCAGGGCGGCAGGCATCTCGCCGGTTTTGCCGCGGCCGTCACCGCCGGGCGTGTAGAAATAGGAAGTCATGGTAACCAGGTCCACCACGCCGTGGAAGCCGTCGGCGTCAGCGATGGGCAACTGGACGGGAACACAGTTGCGGCCCCAGCGGTCGTGTAGATCTTCAATGAGCGCGCTCAGACCGCCCCCGCCGCCGGCCTTGGGGTGGTCCATCTGGTTAACGACCACAACGCGAGGAACCTGCGCCTCTTCGGCGAAGCGCCATACGCGCTCGGTCACCGCCTCTACGCCGTTCTGCGCGTTCACCAGGATGATGGCCGACTCGACGGGCAGCAGCGCGGCGCGGGCTTCGTGCGTGAACATGTGAAAACCGGGCGTATCGACAAAGTTGATCTTTACGCCCTGCCACTCAGCGAAAGCCAGGGCGTTCTGCATGGTCAAGCCGCGGGCAACCTCCTCCTCATCGTATGCGGTAACGGCCGAGCCATCGGCGACGCGGCCCTGGGTTGGCGTCATTTTTGCGGCATGCAGCAGCGCGGCAATCAAAGTGGTCTTGCCGCTTTGCGCATGCCCCACTACAGCTACGTTGCGGATCTCACTTCCCTGGTACGTTTTCATCAGGCTTCTCCTCGGTGGGTACAAAACTGTGCAGGGCCGCTTGCGGCCGTGTGTTTTGGATTGCGGGGCGATACGTGAGCCAATGCGGCGGGTGCGGGAACGAAAGTCGCGCCATGGCCTCGCAGGTAGAAAGAAATAGGTGGGCACAGGGAACCCATACGGGCGTCCATCAGGGCGTCGAAGTGGCCGCATTCACAGGCCACGAGACCCGGTCTGCCGTCTTCCTCGTCCATGTCGAGGGGTGCCGACCGGCGCCGGCGAACAGGGATTAAGAGCCTGCCCGGCAGGCGTCAATCGCTCAAGAAGCGGATGCTATCACAGCGGGAGTGCGAACGTCTTGTGACTCGCCGCACAAAGACATGGCCTGAGACCTAAAGGTCGGAAACGGCGGTCCGTTGCGCATCGCAAAGGGCGGGACCGGGCGGCGAACATCAATATTTAATGCTCTGCCGCCCGGCGTCTGGGGTGGGCTGTCCTAGCGGGTTTACTTTAAAGAGAACTGTGCAATGCGCGGGTCGTTCTGCGATCTGGAAATGGTTCCATAGCATTGGACACGAAGAGCTGCCGAGGCGCAGACATCGAACGCCGTGGCGGACGTCACCGGCGCCTTGACAAGAGACCTGCGCATAAACAGCAAATTCCTCGATTTCATGGCGAGTCAGTTTGCTCCTTCCTCTCCCAGGTTCGAAGAAATTCCGCGTACTTACTTTCCAGTGCGGCGGCCCGCGGACTCCCGAGTCGCTTTCCCTCCGCGTGCCAACCGATACATCACGCGCGGAGACTGTCCCTACCTGCCCAGCCGGGCGTCACACACTTCCAACTTTGCTGCGTAGCTCTGCAATCCATAGAGCACGCTGGGGGCCACTCTCGCTGCAATGCTCCAGCGCAGTGGTTGACAGATCGGCATCCCTGCAGGAAATGCACGCCCGGCATTCGAACGGCGGCGTCAGAAGCGGAGCATTCCCGCCTCTTACATTGATTCGCCACCTATCAATTCTGGCGAATATCGAAAGATCAGAGAGAATTATGGGCCTGGGCGCAAGGATCTGTCGGCAAAGAATTCGTCGAAATCTCTTGACGGATGTCCAATACTTTCGACGGAAATTACTTTTGCTGTGTACGATCGGAGCGAAAGATACTGCGAGACCTCAGGTCCCCGCCGAAGCGCGAAATTGTTTGCTGCTTGGGCGCATCGAGGCGTTCTGCACGTGGTGAGCGCAAAGGCGTTTCATTCTTCGTTGCAGGAGAAATTACGAGATTGCCGCGGCGGGTAGAATCTCTTCCACATCGAGCCATTGGGTGGGATAGTTGCCCGTATAGCAGGCAGTGCAAAAGCTGTTGCCTTCGCCGCCATCGCAGCTCTTCAACATGCCTTCAAGAGATAAATAGGCAAGCGAATCAGCCTCGATGAAGCGGCGAATTTCCTCGATGGACTGGTTGGCGGCGATCAGTTCGCGCTTGTTGGGCGTATCCACGCCGTAAAAGCACGGAGAAACCGTGGGCGGGCAGCTAATGCGGAGATGGACCTCGGTTGCACCCGCGCCGCGCACCATGCGCACAATCTTGCGGCTTGTTGTCCCGCGGATGATGGAATCGTCGATCAGCACCACGCGTTTACCGGCCAGCAGATTATGGACGGGGTTGAGCTTGAGGCGGACGCCAAAGTCGCGCACACGCTGCTCTGGCTCAATAAAAGTGCGGCCCACATAGTGGTTGCGGATCAGGCCGAAACGGAACGGCAGCCCCGCTTCTTCCGCGTATCCCAACGCGGCTGTCACGCCGGAGTCGGGCACGGGCACAACTACATCGGCGGACACGCCCGATTCGCGAGCCAGTTGGCGGCCCATCTGGTCGCGGCTCTCCTGCACCCAGCGGCCAAAGATGCGCGAGTCGGGCCGCGCAAAGTACACATGCTCGAAGATGCAGCTTGCCTGGGGAATGCCGGAAGCGAACTGGCGGCTGGTCACGCCGTCGTCGCTGACCATGATCAGCTCGCCGGGATGCACGTCGCGAAGGAATTCGGCGCGGAGCAGGTCGAAGGCGCAGCTTTCGCTGGCAAAAACAATCGCGTCGGAACCGTCAGGATTCTTCATGCGGCCCATGGAAAGCGGCCGGAAGCCGCGCGGATCGCGGGCGGCGAAGATGCGGTCGCGCGTCATCATCACGATGGAAAACGCGCCTTCCACCTGCGCCAGTGAGCCGGCAATGGCATCAACCAGCGTGCCGGCCTGCGAGTGCGCGATGAGCTGAACGATGATCTCGGAGTCGGAGGTCGTCTGAAAATAAGCGCCTTCGCGTTCCAGGCGAGCGCGCAGATTGCCCAGGTTTACCAGGTTGCCGTTGTGGGCAATGGCGATAAGGCCTTTGGTCGAATCCACGCGGATGGGCTGGGCAT
Source organism: Acidobacteriota bacterium (assembly GCA_021803035.1). GTDB lineage: Bacteria > Acidobacteriota > Terriglobia > Terriglobales > Acidobacteriaceae > Telmatobacter. The sequence goes on from JAJZME010000047.1 coordinate 52,498, forward strand.
TCAGCAGCGCCGAGTCGCCGGTGGTCGAGTAGCGCGTGTGGCCGATGGCCATACGGCCGGGCAGCTTGGCAATCACGTCGTCGGTGAAGATTTCAGAGACCAGCCCCATGCCCTTGATATTGGCCAGCCGCTGGCCGTCGGCCGTGGCGATGCCGGCCGACTCCTGCCCGCGATGCTGCAGAGCATAGAGCGCCAGATAGGCCTGCCGGGCAGCATCTGCATAGTTATGCACAGCTACTACGCCGCACTCTTCATGGAGCTTGTCATCGCCCTCATCTCTAACCGGGCGTCCCACCCCCGCCGCGCAGTTTGCAACAAGGCTTGCAGTTTGATCCAAAATTCCGCTCACGCCCTGATAGAGCCGCTGCGTCATGCACGAACCTCTTCGTGAAGATTGGCTTCCAGCGCCGCAGCCCAATGCTTGCGCAGGACAGCAAGCGAGGCGGAAATAAACGGCTGCTTGTCAACGGAGACTTCCAGCCTGCCGCCGCCGGTGGTTCCGATGCGTGCGGCAAAGAAGCCATGGTCACGCGCCGCCTTTTCGATGGCTGAAACGTGGCCGTGTCCCGTGGTCACAATCACCGTGGAGGCCGGCTCTGCAAACAGGCCGAAGGCCGGGTATTCCAATAGCGATGGATCCTGCTCGACGGTGGCGCCGATCCCGAGCGGAAAAGCAGCCTGCGCCAGCGCCACGGCAATGCCGCCATCGGAGAGATCGCGCGCGGAATGCAGCAATTTGCGCTCCGCCAGTTCGTCAAGCAAGGAGTGGAGTTCAGCTTCAGCCTCCAGATCGAGCGGAGGCGGCTGACCCCAGATGCCGCCCAGGACCACTTTGGCATACTCCGACGAACCAAAAGTCGTGAGAGCCGCAGCCACCTCAGACTCCGGCGCCTCCGGCTTCGGTGAGATATACGGCTCGGGCTGGTAAAGCGGCATGGGATATTGGCTGATAGGCAGAGGCTCCAGCGGCACAGCCAGCTCGGGCGCAGGCTCTTCGCCTTTGGGAATCGGCCAAATGAGAATGATCGCATCGCCCTGGCGCTGAAAATGCGCCGGCACGGCCTGGGTCACATCGTCCAGAATGCCCACAATCCCCAGAACCGGCGTCGGAAAGATGCCCTCGCCTCTGGTCTCGTTATATAAAGAGACATTGCCGCCCGTGATCGGCGTGCGCAGGGCCGTGCAGGCCTCCGCAATGCCGTCGATGGCCGCCGAAAGCTGGGCCATGATCTCCGGCTTCTCGGGGTTGCCGAAGTTCAGGCAGTTGGTCGCGGCCACAGGCGTCGCGCCCGTGCAGGCCACCTTGCGTGCGGCTTCCGCCACTGCGTGCATCGCCCCCAGCCTGGGATCCAGATAGCACCAGCGGCCGTTGCCGTCGAGCGCCATGGCCAGACCGCGCTCGTGGCCCGGCTCCCCGGTGCCCTTGATGCGCATGACGCCGGCTTCACCGCCCGGCCCCTGCACCGTGTTGGTCTGGACCATCGAATCGTACTGCTCGTGAACCCAGCGCTTGCAGCAAACGTTGGCGCTGCCCAGCATCTTGTCGAGGTCGGCCGTGTAGTCGCGGTCCTTGGCAAGCTCCGCCTGCACATCCTCCGGCGGCTCCTGCGGAACCGGCGCCTTCCAGGTGCCGATGGGCCGGTGATAGAGTGGCGCCTCGTCGGTCAGCGACTGATTGGGAATATCGGCCATCAGCTCGCCATGATGACGGATGCGCAGCCGCGGCTCGGGCTGCACCGTGCCCACGATCACCGCATCCAGTCCCCACTTCGAGAAGACGCGCAGCACCTCGTCTTCCCTGCCCTTTTCGGCCACCAGCAGCATCCGCTCCTGGCTTTCCGAAAGCATGATCTCGTAGGCGCTCATGCCGGTCTCGCGCTGCGGCACCAGGTCCAGCTCCACATCCAGCCCCACGCCGCCCCGCGCGCCCATCTCGCAGGTCGAGCAGGTCAGCCCGGCGGCGCCCATGTCCTGAATGCCGACGATGGCGCCCGTCTTCATGGCTTCCAGGCAGGCCTCCAGCAGCAGCTTTTCCATGAATGGGTCGCCCACCTGCACGTTGGGCCGTTTCTGTTCCGACCCCTCCTTGAACTCCTCGGAGGCCATGGTGGCGCCGTGGATGCCGTCGCGCCCCGTCTTGGCGCCTACATAAATGACCGGATTGCCCGTCCCGGTGGCCTTGGCGTAGAAAATCTCGTCCTTGCGGACCAGCCCCAGGGCAAAGGCGTTCACCAGCGGATTGCCGCTGTAGCAGGGCTCGAACTTGGTCTCGCCGCCCAGGTTGGGCACGCCGAAGCAGTTGCCGTATCCGGCGATGCCGCTGACCACCCCCTCCACAATCGCGTGATTCTTGTGGACAAGAGCCTTCAGCTCCTGCGGGCTTTGCGCGCGACCGGCCTCTTCCGCGGTGATGGGACCGAAGCGCAGCGAATCCATGACCGCCAGCGGCCGCGCCCCCATGGTGAAGATATCGCGCAGAATGCCCCCGACGCCGGTAGCCGCGCCCTGATACGGCTCGATATAGCTGGGGTGGTTGTGGCTTTCGATCTTGAAGGCGCAGGCCCAGCCGTCGCCCACGTCGATGATGCCGGCGTTTTCGCCCGGCCCCTGCACGACGCGGTCGCTTTTGGTGGGCAGCCGTTTCAGGTGTACGCGGCTGGATTTATAGGAGCAGTGCTCGCTCCACATCACGCTGTAAATGCCCAGCTCAGTTAGAGATGGCACACGCCCGAGCGCCGCCAGAATCTGTTCGTACTCTTCCGGCGTAATGCCATGCTGGGCCAGCAACTCCGGCGTTACGACCGCCGGTACGGGAGCATCTGAAGTGGAAGATGGGATCATCGCTGATGCTTCCATTGTCGCATGGTATTCACAAATCCGGGATGGGTCGGCGGGCCGGAAAAGGCCAAATCGCGCTGCTGGCTGGCCAGCGAGACCGAAGCGGCGTGGAGTACCGCCATTCAGGAAAAGGCCGGGATTTCCAGGATCGGTTTGCGGGCTGCCGATTGGACCGAGCACACTTTATTCTCGGGGCAAGGACGACTTGCAGTTCGCACCGTGAAGACGAACTACCGCGCACCGGCTACGCGGCTTGTTCGAGGAGGCTGGCCACAGCTTTGGGGTTGCGGGCGATGACGGTGAGGTAAGCGCGAGCGGGCGCTTCAGGGCGCTTGCGGCCCTGTTCCCAGTCGCGCAGAGTGCCAATCGGGATGCGATACGCGGCAGCAAAGGCTTCCTGGGTCATGCCGATGCGCTCACGAAGTTTTTTGACATTGGGGATGCGGATGAGGCCGAGCTTTGCCAACTCCTCATCTGTGCCGCGAGGAAGTGGTTGCGCATCGGGATCGGCGAGCGCGGCGGCGTGAACCTCCTCATCGGTAAGCGCTTCAACGGCGGTCCAATCGGTATTCGTCCCGATCGGCGGGTCGCCGGGATTATGCACAACTGAAACCATATTTTTCGATTTCATGGGGTTCCGCCTTCCTGACCGAGATGATCCGCGTTGTCTCTTCATCTGGCTCAACTGTCGCTACGTACAACAGATTCATTTGGCCCATGCCGAGAGTAGCAATTCTCTCCTCGCCATAGTCGAAGCGATCATCAATCCAGCTCATGCGATCCGGATCTTCGAGGGCCGGTATTCCATCTGCGAGTGAGAGACCGTGCTTGCGCCGGTTGAAGGCATCTTTCGCCAGATCCCACACGTAGCGCATGACAATATGGTACGGCTAGGCCGTAGTCGGGTCAAGTGCCGCCCGCCCCCTTTTTTCTTTCTTATTGGACCTCTGGCACCCGCCCATTTCGACTTACGCCGATTTTGCTTCCGGATCATAGGTCATCGAAAAGAGGAGGGGGTATGAGTCACAGCTGGAGGATGTCCATCAAGACAGCGGAATTATATCCGACGTCCTTGCACAAGTGGGAAGCCTTGGAAGTCTGGACGGCCCCGTTACGTTTACCTACGTTTACCATCGAAAACATAGAAACCGGCGAGACGCGCGAAGTGACAGCGTGGAATCGTCAGGAGGTTGGAGGGAGAATCGCGGACGGCATAGCAAGATCACCATGCAAGGCCCTCATTTTCGGTTCTCACCACTTCGCAGTTCGATCGGCTGATGAAGAAGCTCGCGCCTAAGCACCCCGAGCTTGTGGGCCGATTCGAAGAGGCGATAGCGATCCTTTCAGCGGACCCTTAAAACAAGAGCCTCGGGCATCCGATAAAAAACTCGAAGGAGTTTCGGCCGGCGAGGGTCGGTACCGGCTCCGTTCGCGCCGGCCCCGGCTCCGCTACGACTACGACATTGGAGAGTCGGAAGTGGTGCTGCTTTATTGCGGGTTGCGTCGCGAGGATACGTATCGAGCGCCGAGGCCCCCCATTGTTGCCTCCTTGAAGCTCTGGATCATGCCCGATCTGAATATAACGCCGCGTCTACGCAAAGTTGCATAAAAAGCCCGAAAACAGCGGCGGAGCAGACGGCACAAACCACCCTTCCTCAAACGTCTAAAATCAGGATGAGCCATGTCCGAATTCACACACTTGCATTTGCACACGGAGTACTCGCTGCTCGACGGGGCTTGTGACCTGACCAAGCTGGCCGAGCGGGTGGCGGCGATGGGACAGAAGGCCGTCGCCATGACGGACCACGGCAACATCTTTGGCGCGGTCCACTTCTTCAATGCGGCCAAGGCAGCCGGCGTCAAGCCCATCCTGGGGTGCGAGCTGTATGTGTGCAAGAACGAGGACCATCGCGCGCCGGCGCAGGGAGACGACTATAACCACCTGCTGGTGCTGGCCCAGGACGAGGAGGGCTACAGGAACCTGGTGCGCATCACCTCCGAGGCTTCGCTGCACGGCTTCTATCGCAAGCCGCGCATCAGCAAGCGCTACCTGGCCGAGCACGCCAGGGGGCTGATCGGCTTCTCCGGCTGCCTCAGCGGCGAGCTGTGCGAGGAGCTGATGGCCGGCCACTACGACAAGGCCAGGGCCGTGGCAACCCAGTACCAGGACATCTTCGGGCGCGGCAATTTCTACCTGGAGATTCAGGACCAGGGCTTGGAGCAGGAGCGGAAGATCCAGGCCGATCTCTTCCGGCTGGAACGAGAGCTGGAGATTCCGCTGGTGCTCACCAACGACTCGCACTACCTGTGCGGCGAGGACAGCCACGCGCACGACGTGATGCTGTGCGTGCAGACGGGCGCCAAGATTCACGACACCGACCGCTTCCGCTTTGACAGCGACCAGTTTTTTGTGAAGAGCGCCGAGGAGATGGCGCGGCTGTTCCCGGACAATCCCGGCGTGCTGGCGCGCACCATGGAAGTGGCCGAGCGGTGCAACTTCAAGCTGCATCCGGTCGAAAATCCGTTCCCCGAGTTTGCCGTGCCGGACGGACACACCATCGACAGCTACTTCGAGCAGGTGTGCCGGCAGGGACTGAAGAAGCGGCTGGAGACATCCGTGCGGCAACTGGAGCTGCGGGGCGTGCGGCGCGCCCGGCCCGAAGACTATGAGACCCGGCTCAACTACGAGATCGGGATCATCAAGCAGATGAAGTATTCGGGATATTTCCTGATTGTGTGGGACTTCATCAAGTACGCGCGCGATCATGAGATTCCGGTGGGGCCGGGACGCGGCTCGGCGACGGGGTCGCTGGTGGCGTATGCGATGGAGATCACCAATATCGATCCCATGCAGAACGTGCTGCTGTTCGAACGGTTCCTCAATCCGGAGCGCGTGTCGATGCCCGATATCGACGTGGACTTCTGCATGAACCGGCGCGGCGAAGTGATCGACTACGTGACGCGCAAGTACGGGCGCGAGCAGGTGGCGCAGATCATCACCTTCAACACCATGGCGGCCAAGGCGGCGATCAAGGACTGCGGGCGGGCGATGGACATGCCGTATGGCGACGTGGACCGGATTGCGAAGCTGGTTCCGGCCACCGTGGGGATGACGCTGGACCGGGCGCTGGAAGAGAGTCCCGATTTGCGCAAGGCCTACGACAACGACGCGCAGATCAAGGAGCTGATCGACACGGCGAAGAAGCTGGAAGGGCTGGTGCGCGGCGCGGGCGTGCACGCCTCGGCGGTGGTGATTGCGCCGCGGCCGCTGACCGAGCTGGTGCCGGTGAACCGGACCAAGAACGACGAAATTGTGACCGCCTACGACATGCTGGCCGTGGAGAAGATGGGCCTGCTGAAGATGGACTTCCTGGGGCTGGCCACGCTGACGGTGATTACCGACGCGGTAAAGCTGATTGAGCAGACGCGCGGCGAAAAGCTGGACATCGAGGCAATCCCAATCGACGATCCGGAGACGTTCGCGAAGGTGTTTCATACGGCGCTGACGTCGGGGGTGTTTCAGTTCGAGTCGTCGGGAATGCGGGACATTCTGCGGCGCTACAAACCGGACACGGTGGAAGAGCTGACGCAGTTGAACGCGCTTTACCGGCCTGGGCCGATGGACATGATCGATGACTTCATCGAGCGCAAGTGGGGGCGCAAGAAGGTGGAGTATCTGCTGCCGGCGCTGGAAGGAATCCTGAAGGACTCGCTGGGCGTGATCGTGTATCAGGAACAGGTGATGCGGATTGCGAACGTGCTGGCGAGCTACTCGCTGGGCGAAGCCGACCTGCTGCGGCGCGCGATGGGAAAAAAGAACGCGCAGGCGATGGCCGAACAGCGGGAGCGATTCGCGAAAGGCGCGGCGGAGCTGGGCCACGCGAAGGCTCCGGCGGAAGAGATCTTCGAGCAGATGGCGAAGTTCTCCGGCTACGGCTTCAACAAGTCGCACTCGGCGGCGTATGCGTGGGTAGCTTACCAGACGGCATATTTGAAGACGCACTATCCGGTGGAGTTCATGGCGGCGCTGCTGACCTCGGAAACATCGAAGCCGGACAATGTGGTGAAGTATATCGGCGAATGCCATGAGCTGGGCATACGCGTGGAACCACCGGACGTGCAGGTGAGCCGCGCGCAGTTTACGCCGCACATCACGGAATCGGGAGAGGCGATCCGCTTTGGGCTGGCCGCGGTGAAGAACGTGGGCGGCAATGCGATTGAGTCAATTCTGAAGGCGCGCGCGGAGGCCGGCGGGCGGTTCAAGAGCTTCTGGGAGTTCTGCGAAAAGGTCGATCTGCGGGTGATGAACAAGCGCGTGATTGAGTCGCTGATCAAGGCCGGCGCGCTGGACTCGCTGGGCAAGCGCGGGCAGCTTTGGGCCGCGGTGGACAAGGCGATCGAGCGCGCGCAAAAGGCGCAGAAGGACGCGGAGCAGGGACAGACGGGGCTATTCGGGCTGTTCGATGAAACGCCGGCGCGCGGCGGGCGCAGCGGCGACGATCTTCCGCACGTAGCCGACTGGGAAGAGAGCGAACGGCTGGCTAACGAAAAAGAGGTGCTGGGATTTTTCGTTTCCGGGCATCCGCTGGACAAGTATGCGGAGAAGATTCGCAATTTGCCGGGCGTGATTACAACGGCCGAAGCGCTGGAGCGCAAGCCGCCGGAGCGGCGCTGGGGCGGGCAGACCGATCCGGCGGACGAGATTCAGGTGGCCGGGATGCTCGTCGGCGTGCAGGTGCGAAAGAGCAAGAAGGATCAGAAGCTGTACGTGACCGGCGCGATCGAAGATACGACGGGAAAGATTGATGTGATCTGCTTTGCGCGGGACTACGAGCGGCTGCAGGCGCAGTTGCGCATTGAGGCGCCGGTGCTGGTGCGCGGCGTGCTGATGGGCGACGACGACGCGGCGTCGAAGATTGCGGTGAGCCAGGTACAGGCGCTGGAAGGCGTGCCGGTAAAGCTGCCCGAGGCGGTGCGCATCCGCATGAATCTGGACCGCGCCACCGAAGAGATGTTTGCCGCGCTGAAGGGCGCCGCCGATGCCGCGCCGGGGCCGGGCAAGGTGATGCTGCACCTGAAAAAAGAGGGTGAGTACGAAGTGATTCTGGAGCCGGAAGGCATGAGCGTAGCGGCCGACCGCGGCTGGATGGAACGCGTGGAGGAATTGCTGGGCAAAGGCGCCGTGCAGGCGCTGGGGTAAGGCGACCGCGCAGATGCTTGTGTTGAATTTCGTTCAGCCGCATGACACCGCAAGGAGAAAAGATGCTCTATCGCCGGCTTGGCCGTGGGCCACTCGAAGTTTCCGGACTTAGTTTTGGAACCTGGCTGACCGTGGCCGGCGGCATCGGGCGTGAGCAGGCGATTCGCTGCATTCATGCGGCGGTGGACTGCGGCATCACGCTCTTCGACACGGCCAACCAGTATGGCGCGGGCGAGGCGGAGCGGGTGCTGGGCGAGGCGCTGCGCAGTTATCCGCGCGATAAGTACCTGCTCGCCACAAAGCTCTATTTTCCCGTGGGCGACGAGCCGGATCACGGGCTGTCTGCCGCGCAGATTGAGAAGCAGTTGAACCGCTCGCTGGAGCGGCTGGGCGTGGAGACCATCGACCTCTACCAATGCCACCGCTTCGACAAGGAAGCGCCGCTGGAAGAGACGCTGGCGGCGCTGGACCGGGCCGTGAAAGCAGGCAAAGTGCGGGCCATTGGCTTCAGCGAGTGGACGGCGGAGCAGATTGATGCGGCGGCGGCCATTGCCGGGACGAACGGCCTGATTCCCTTCTCTGCCAGCCAGCCGCAGTACTCCATGCTGTGGCGCAAGCCGGAAGCAAAGGTCTTCGCGGCGTGTGCGCGGCACGGCATTGGGAACCTGGCGTTTTCGCCGCTGGCGCACGGCGTGCTGACGGGCAAGTATGCGCCGGGCCAACCGCCTCCGCCGGGAAGCCGTGCGGCCAGCGAGGAAATGAACCGCTTCATGGAGACGGCGGGCCGCCATTACCGCTCCGATTATCTTTTGCAGGCCGTCGCCCAACTGAAGCCGATTGCCGCGGATCTTGGCTTGACAATGGTGGAGATGGCACTGGCCTGGGTGCTGCGGCGGCCGGAGGTGGCTTCGGCCATCATCGGCGCCTCGCGGCCGGAGCAGGTGGAGGCCAATGTGCGCGCGGCGGGCGTCAAGCTGCCCGAGGAGGCGCTGCGGCGGATCGATGAGGCCATTGGCAACGTGGTGGTGTGGGAGTGAGTTCTCGCCATCAAGCCGCGCCCACACGCGGCGACGGCGGCACGGCGCATCGCGGCATCTGGCGCATGAAGCTCTCGCCGCCTGAATCCGCTTGAAAGAATGCCTTAAAATGTAGATTGCATTGCCTGACAATTTGCCTGCATTCGGGGTGAGTTGCAGACGGGCGACCCACCATGACCGAACAGGCTCCGACAGCAAACCGCTACTATCTGACCACGCCCATCTACTACGTGAATGCGCGGCCGCACCTGGGGCACGCCTACTCCACCATCGTGTGCGACGCCATTGCGCGGCGCAAGCGGGCGCTGGGCGTGGAGACGCGCTTCCTGACCGGCACCGACGAGCACGGGCAGAAGATCGAGCGCTCAGCTAAGCTGGCCGGATGCACGCCGCGGGAGTTTGCCGACACCATTGCCGGCGAGTTTCGCGGGCTTTGGGACCGGCTGGGCATCAGCTACGACGACTTCATCCGCACCACCGAGGAACGGCACAAACGCGGCGTGCAGCATCTGTTCGCCAAGCTGCGCGAACGCGGCTTCATTTACAAGGGACGGTACACGGGCCAATATTGCGTCTCCTGCGAAGCCTACGTGGACGGGCCGCCGGGCACGCTCTGCCCCGACTGCGGCCGGCCCACGGAAACCGTGAGCGAGGAAAACTACTACTTCAAGCTCTCGGCCTTCGAGCGCAGGCTGCTGGAGTTTTACGAAGAAAACCCCGAGTTCATGGGGCCGGAGTCGACGCGGCGCGAGGTGATCTCGTTTGTGCGCGGCGGATTGCGCGACCTGTCGGTGAGCCGCACCAGTTTTTCCTGGGGCATTCCCGTGCCCGGCGACGAAAAGCATGTGATCTACGTATGGCTGGACGCGCTGGCCAACTACATCACCGCGCTCGGCTACGGTTCGGACAAGCCCGAAGACAAGGCGCGCTTCGCAAAATTCTGGCCCGCGGACATGCACCTCATCGGCAAGGAGATCAGCCGCTTCCACTGCGTCTACTGGCCGGCATTCCTCATGGCGGCCGGCGTTGAGCCGCCCAGATCAGTGCGCGCCAACGGCTGGCTGCTCTTCGACCAGGGCAAGATGTCGAAGTCGCGGGGCAACATTGTGCGCGCCGAAACCGTGGACGAGGTGCTGGGCGCCGACGCCTTGCGCTATTTCCTGCTGCGCGAGATTCCCTTCGGCCAGGACGGCAACTTCAGCTTCGATGCGCTGGTGCAGCGCTACAACGGCGACCTGGCCAACGGCTACGGCAACCTGGTGAGCCGCGTCGTGAACATGGTGCACAAGTACTTCGGTGGCGTCTTGCCGGAAGCAGGAGCTGCGACCGAGGCTGAGACGGCGCTGCGCGCGCACGCCGAGGCCGCCATCGCCGCCTTCGGTCCTGCATTCGATGCATTGAACTTCTCCGATGCGTTGAAGGCTCTTTGGGGCCTGGTGGCCGCAACCGACATCTACCTGACCGCCAATGCGCCGTGGAAGAAACCCGCCGGCCGTGCGGATGCAGATCACGAAGCGCTGCAAGCGCGGGTGCTGGCGACCGCAGCCGAGTCCATCCGCATCATCACCGCGCTTGCGTATCCCATCCTGCCCGATGCGGCGGCCAAAGTCTGGCGCCAGCTTGGGCTGGGAGAGATCAGCGAAGCGGCGCGGCAGGCATTTTTGACCAATCTTGCGTGGGGCGGCCTGAAAGCCGGCACCAGGTTCGGCGAGCCGGCGCCGCTGTTCCCGCGCGCGGAAAAGGACGCAATCGAACGTATGCAGAATCTTGAGGACGCAAACAATCGCAGCGCCGTGGAAGCAGCCGGCGGGCAAGCGCAGAATGAAACCAAAGCCGCTCCGGCGGAAGTTGCAGCCGCCGCGCCCGCCAAGGCGCCTGTGCCTCTGGCTCCGCCAGCGCCATCGGTGGCAACTGCGGCTGCAGTTCCCGCACCTGCCGCCGCAGCTCCAGCCGCTGCCGCGCCTGCAACGCCCGCCGCGCAGCCTGAAGCGGCGCAGCACATTACCATCGACGACTTTGCCAAGGTGGAACTGCGCGTGGCCCAGGTGCTGGTGGCCGAGCGCGTGCCCAAGGCCGACAAGCTGCTGCGCCTGGAGGTGGATCTGGGCTACGAGAAGCGGCAGATTCTGGCCGGCATTGCCCAGTATTACGAGCCGGAAAAGCTGATCGGGCGGAAGATTGTCGTCGTGGCCAATCTGGCGCCGCGCAAGATGCGCGGTCTGGAGTCGAACGGCATGCTGCTGGCGGCTTCGCTGGAAGGCGGCGCGCCCGTGCTGACCGGATTCCTGGAAGACGTGCCGCTGGGGGCGCGGCTGAAGTAACGATTGCGCTGGGGTTTGGCAAAGCCGCTTTGTTCCCCTGGATTGGCTGCGGCTTTGCATTGCGCGCCGGAGGTTTCTGTTTGCTCATCGATTCCCACGCTCACCTGGACAGCCATCGCTACGCGGAAGACCGCGAAGCCATGCTTGGGCGCGCGTGGCAGGCGGGTGTGGGCACGGTGCTGGCCATCGGCATTGGCGAAGGGCCGGCCGAGATGCACCAGGCGCTGGAGATCTGCCGCCAGTTCAACAGCCGGCCCGAGAGCGGCGCCGGCCTGCCGCGGCTTTACGCAAGCGCGGGCATCTATCCCCACACAACCACCGAGGCCGATGAGGCGGCGCTGGCCAGGCTGGACGGGCTGCTGGCCGCACCGGAGGTCATCGCCTGCGGCGAAATCGGGCTGGACTATTACCACGAGGGCGCGCCGCGCGAGGTGCAGCGGCAGGTGCTGATCCGGCAACTGGAGATTGCCGCCGCGCGCAAGCGCCCAATCCTCATCCACTGCCGGCCCAAGGACGGCGCCACCGACGCGTGGGAAGATCTTTTCGCGGTTCTCCATGAGCATTGGAAACACACCGGCCTGCGCGGCGTGATGCACTGCTTCGGCGGCGGCTGGAATGAGGCGCGCCGCTCCCTCGATCTGGGCTTCCTGCTCTCGTTTGCCGGCAACCTGACCTATCCCAAAGCGCAGCCGCTGCGCGATGTGGCCGCGCGCGTTCCGCTGGACGGACTTCTGGTGGAAACCGACGCGCCGTGGCTGGCGCCGGCGCCCTTTCGCGGCAAACGCAACGAACCGGCCTGGGTGGCGCAAACGGCGCAGGCGCTGGCCGCCGTGAAAGGCGTCCAACCGGACGAGATCGCCGCCGTAACCACGAAAAACTTCACCGGGCTGTTTCAGATAGGGCCAAACGTGGGAAACTGAGAGAGTTGCATCGCCTCGCGCCGGGGCGACGGGGACGAAGAATATGGCTCAGGACAATTCATTCGACATCGTGAGCAAGATCGACGTGCAGGAAGTCCGCAACGCCATCGAACAGGCGCTCAAGGAGATTCGCCAGCGCTTCGACTTGAAGGACTCGCACTCGGAGATTCATCTGGAGGGCAGCGACAGCATCCAACTGGCCTCAGCCAACGAGTACAAGCTGGAGGCGGTGAAGGAAATCCTGGGGCAAAAGCTGGTCAAGCGTGGCGTCTCGCTCAAGAACCTGACCTATGGCAAGATGGAACCGGCAGCCGGACAGAGCGTGCGCCAGAAGATCAGCCTCCAGCAGGGGATTCCCACGGAAAAGGCCAAAGAGATCGTGCGCCTCGTCAAAGAATCAAAAAAGAAGACACAAGCCAGCATTCAAGGCGATATGGTAAGAATATCGGGCAAAGACCGCGACGATCTGCAAGCGATTATCGCCATGCTGCGGAGCAAGGACCTGGGCGTGGATTTGCAGTTTACCAACTACCGGACCAATTAGGGGCACTTAGGGGCACTCATGGTGGCGTACCGCACTTCCCCCCACGCAGACACGCTGCCCAAAGGCATATCGGAAGAACGGATAACATAGGATTCGGAGTACTTTGAGCACACTGGCGATAGCAACGGCGAGGGAGGTCTTCGATCTGCTGCGGGAGGATCTCGTAGCGGTGGAGCAGGAGCTGGGCCGTGACGCCGCTTCGACCGTCAGCACCATCACCGAAATTGCCGAGTATCTGCGCGAGGGCGGGGGCAAGCGCATCCGTCCATCGCTGCTGCTGCTCGGCGCGCATCTGCTGGGCTACTCGGGCCCGGGCGCCGTCAGACTGGGTGCGGTGGTGGAAATGGTGCACACCGCGACGCTGGTTCACGACGACATTATCGACGGCGCCGACACGCGCCGCGGCCGGCCCTCCGCCAATACCAAGTGGGGCAATGAAAAGTGCGTGCTGGCGGGCGACTGGCTTTATATGCAGGCCTACCGCGTGGCCCTGGAAGAGCAGAGCCTGCGCATCCTGGAATTGCTCGTTAGCCTCACCCAGCAAATGGTGGAAGGCGAGTTGCTGCAGATTCAAAAGCTGGGCAAAGCCGTCTCTGAAGCCGAATACTACGACCTGATCTACCGCAAGACCGCCTGCCTGTTTTCAACTTCCATGCGCATGGGCTCGGTGCTGGCCGGCGCCACTGAAGCGGAGGAGGACGACCTGGCCACCTATGGCCGCGCCGTCGGCCTGGCCTTCCAGATTGTGGACGACGTGCTGGATTTGACCGCTTCCGAAGAGGTCCTGGGCAAACCCGTCGCCAGCGACCTGCGCGAAGGCAAGGCGACACTGGCCGTCATCCACTCCCTCGACCACGGCACGCCGCGCGACCGGCAGGCCATTCAGCGAATCCTCGATGACCGCAGCTTTGAAAACGTAAGCCGCGGACAGATTCAGGACATCCTGGCCCGCAACGGCTCCGTGGAATACGCCCGGGCGGCAGCCGACCGCTACGCCGAGCAGGCCCGCAACGCCCTTGCTTCGCTGCCCGATTCGGAGTTCAGGCGCGCCCTGCTCTGGGTGCCGGATTTTGTCGTAGCACGGGAGAAATAGATGCCCCCGAAAAGACCTGGCGCAGAGGCTCTGTGGACGGCCGTCGACGGCTACTTTGGCGATCTGCTGGCGCCACGCGACGAGCGCCTGGACGCCGCTTTGCTGGCCAACAGGCAAGCCGGGCTCCCAGCCATCGACGTTTCACGTCTCCAGGGCAAATTCCTGTTTCTGCTGGCGCGCATCGCGCAGGCGCGGCGCATTCTGGAGATCGGCACGCTGGGCGGCTACAGCACCATCTGGCTGGCCCGCGCGCTTCCGCCGGAAGGCCGCATCATCACCCTGGAACGCGCCCCGCATCACGCCGAGGTGGCGTGCGCCAATCTGAGCAGAGCGGGGCTGCTCGACCGCGTGGATCTGCGCCTGGGCCGGGCTCTCGACAGCCTTTCCGAGCTGCACGCCTCCAACGCCGGGCCCTTCGATCTGATCTTCATCGACGCCGACAAGCCGAGCAATCCGGAGTATCTGACCTGGGCGCTGAAGCTCTCGCGGCCGGGAACCGTGATCGTGGTCGATAACGTGGTGCGCCAGGGGGAAGTGCTTGATGCCGGAAGCAGCGATGCGGACATCATCGGCACGCGGAGCATGGCGGAACTGATGGCCGCCGAGCCCCGCCTGAGCGCGACGGTTCTGCAAACCGTGGGAGCCAAGGGCTACGACGGGGTTGCACTGGCGGTGGTCCTGAACTGAACGCCGCATCTCCCCGCGATCCATCCTTCGTGGCGCCGCAGCAGGTGACGCTTACATTGCCTCATGAAACCTGGCTGTCGCTCATCATCAGGCGCAACGCCTCGGCATAGTGCCCGGGAAGCGGCTTGCGGTTCAGTTGATCGTCGCAAACCACGTGGACTGTCTCGCCTTCGGCCAGCAGCTTGTGCTCTTCGCCGTCGGGAGCCTTGCGCAGAATGCGATACGCGAATTTGATCACCGAGTTGCGCAGCAGCGAAGGGCGTGTCTCGATCAGGATCTCGTCATCATAGCGGGCGGGAGCGCGATAGCGGCAACTGGCCTCGACCACCGGCAGGATGCACTCGTGCTCGGTCTCCAACTGGCTGTAGGCAAGGCCCAGTGAGCGCAACAGCTCCACGCGGCCCAGTTCGAACCAGACCAGATAATTGGCGTAATAGACGATCCCCATCTGATCAGTTTCTGCGTAGCGCACCCGTACCTGGTAGGTATTCACTGACATCTGGTTTTCTCAGTTCTCAGTTCAGAGTTCTTGGTTCCCAGTTATTAGTTCATCGCTCAGAGTTTTGCGCTTGCCGCCCGCTCCGCCTGGCGGCTTCCGCGGTCACGGTCAGAGACGCGCGCGCAACAAACCAGCGCGTGCGCTCGATGCCCACTGAAAACCGAAAACTGCGAACTGCTCGCAACCGCAAACTGCCTTCAAGGCCTGCCGTGCGTAAAGATCCCCAGCTTGGTAACGTCGTTGAAGATGATGAATACAAAGAACACCACCAGCACCACGAAAGCCGCCTGGTAGATGCGCTCTTTCACGTTCAGGTTGATGTCGTGGCGCAAAACGCTCTCAATCAGCAGGAAGAGAATCATTCCGCCGTCGAGGATCGGAAAGGGCAGCAGGTTCAGAATGCCCAGGTTCAGGCTGATCACGCTGGCCAGGCTGAACTTCGGCCACCATCCTTTCATCAGCGCTGCCTGACCAGCCATCTGGGCAATGCCGATGGGACCGGAGAGCTGGGAAACCGAAACCTTGTGCACAAAAATCCGCTGCAGCACCTCGACGATGAGGAACGAATTGCTGGCGCAGAAGTTATTGGCCTTTGATATCGCCTTGCCGAAGGGCAGCGGCCTGTCTTCATTGGGCGGAGACACCCATCCAAAGCCCAGCATCCAGCTTCCCTGGTATCGCTTGGGCTGAATCGTAATCGGGGGAAACGCCTTGCCGTCACGCGACAGCACAACGGAAACCGGCTTGCCCTTGTTGGACTGCAGGTAGGTCACCAACGATTCGATGTTATGGAAGCGGTGGCCGTCGAGTGACTGAATTTCGTCCCCGGCGCGCATCCCCGCTGCCGCAGCGGGCATATTGGACATCACGGTGGCCACGCGAATGGGGCCCGGCAGTTCCTTGGGGAGAAACCCTACGTCGCTTAGCGCGAAATCCGGAGACTTGGCGTCGGACGGAATATGCAGGGAAAGATCGACGGTTTTGCCGCCGCGCTCTACCGCAACGGCAACCTGCTGATTGGCGCTGATCGAGGCCTGTTCAAAGACCTGATCCCAGCTCGGATGGTTGATCACGCCGAAGTGCTCGATGACGTCGCCAGGTTCCATGCCTGCCTGCGCCGCCGCCGAACCGGGCACGATCCAATCGATGGTGGTGCTCTTCACCTGCACCGCAGGCACTTCATTGATCCAGCCGTAGTACCAGACCATCAATACCAGGGCCAAAAGCATGTTGGCAGCCGGTCCGGCCACCGCGATCAGCATCCGCTGCCAGCGAGGATGCGAGGTCAGCGCGCCTGGATCGGCTTTCTGCGCCGCGATCTGCTCCCGCTCGGCGCCCTCCAGCGACATGTTTTCGCCCGGCATGTTTTCGCCGGTCATCTTCACGTAGCCGCCCAGCGGCGTGGCGGAGACACAGTAGTCGGTTTCGCCGATTTTGATGCCGAACAGGCGCGGAGGAAAGCCGATGGAGAACCGCTCAACGCGGACCCCACAGAGCTTGGCAACCAGGAAGTGGCCAAACTCATGGACCAAAACCATCACGCCGATCAGAACGATAAAAGCGGCGGCGGAAACCAGAAAGTCATACATAATTGCGTGATTAATTCCTTCTGACAGCGTTCAACCGGCGGATCACCTTTCCATTTTTGCCGCAACGGCAAAAAGGCCCCGCCTGCGAAAGCGCGGCGCCCGACTAACTGCCCTCCAGGTCATTCCAGCGCTGCACTGGCCCTTTGGCGCGCCTCGCGGTCGGCGGCAAGCACCTCCGCAATGGTAGCCGGATGTGCCTCCGGCGTGGATGCAAGCACCTTCTCAATTGTACGCGGGATTCCCATGAAGGGAATGCGCCGGTTCAGGAATGCCTCCACCGCGACCTCGTCGGCGGCGTTCAGGGCGATGCAGTGCGCTCCGCCCTTTTCCGCAGCCTCAAAGGCTAGGCGAAGACACGGAAAACGTTCGAAATCAGGCTGCTCGAACTCCAGGCGGCGCAACGCGGCCAGATCAAATGTGAGCGTCGAGGCCGGCCGCTCCGGATACGCCAGCGCATAGAGGATCGGCAGGCGCATATCGGTCACCGAGATCTGCGCCAGAATCGACCCGTCCACAAACTCCACGAGCGAATGAACCGTGGACTGGGGATGGACAGTAACCCGCACCTGGCGGGAACCGACATCAAAAAGACGGCACGCCTCGATGATCTCCAGGCCCTTGTTCAGCATGGTGGCCGAATCGATGGTGATGCGCCGTCCCATGACCCAGGTAGGGTGTTTCAGCGCCTGTTCCGGCGTGATGCCGGCAAACTGATCCAGAGGCAACTGGCGGAATGGCCCGCCCGAGGCCGTGAGCCAGATGGTTTTGACCTCCGAGCGAGCGCCCACGCGCAGGCATTGGTGCACGGCGTTGTGCTCGCTGTCGATGGGCAGAATGGGCACGTTGAGCCGGCGGGCGGCCGCGGTCAGAATTTCCCCGGCGGCCACCATGCACTCCTTGTTGGCCAGGCCCACCGGCTTTCCGGCAAGAATGGCGGCATGAGTAGCCTCGAGGCCGGCCACGCCGACAATGGCCGAAACGACAAAATCCGCCTCCGGCAACGTGGCGCAGGCCACCGTCCCCGCCGTTCCGTGGACGACGTTGACGCCGCTGACGCCGGCCTGGCGCAGACGGGCGGAAAGTTGCGCCGCCAGTTCTTCCGTCGCCAGCGAAACCATCCTGGGACGCCAGCGAACCGCCTGCGCATATGCTTCGTCGAGGTTGCGCCCCGCAGCCAGCGAGGCCACGGAAAAACGATCCGGAAACTGCTCGACAATGGAGAGCGTGCTTTGGCCGATGGAGCCCGTGCAACCGAGGATGGCGAGTCGCTTCAATGGATGGATATTGACCTATGGATGACCTAGAACATCTGGTGAATAACCTGAGCGTACCATAACATCGGAGCCGCCAGCAGCAACGCGTCGATGCGGTCCAGCATGCCGCCGTGGCCGGGCAAAATGTCTCCGGAGTCCTTCACGCCCACCGATCGCTTCAGCGCCGATTCGACCAGATCTCCCGTCTGCGCCGCCACGTTGACGACCGCGGCCAGCACCAGCCAGTACCAGATCCCTGCGGAGTACGAGAGAACAGCCGAATTCCATGATTCCAGAATATGGGCCAGGGCAAGCAGACCGCCAGCAACCAGCAGGCTTGCCGCCAGCGATCCCGCGGCGCCTTCCCAGGTCTTTTTAGGACTGAGCACGGGCGCCATCTTGCGCCGCCCCCAATAACGTCCCACATAGAGAGCCGCGATGTCCCCCGCCCAGACCACGCAGAACAGAAGCGCCAGAATCGATGGGCCGTTGGCCTCCTCGCGGGGATCGCGCAAATTGACCAGGGCCAGCAGCGTGACTCCCACGTAAAACAGGCAGAAGATGGACACAGCCGCGTCAGCCATCACCCGCTCCGTTGGCCGGCTGAAAACACAGCAGATCAGCAAGCCGAGGCTGAGAATGCCAAAAACGGCCATGCCCCGGTCGGGCCACTCGAAATTGCCCGCGAACAGCAGTGGCAATGCCACCATCACCGCGGTGCGCGGAGGCTGGAATCCGCCGCGCTCGGCCATGCCCAGGCACTCCCAGCCGGCCATCATCGCAACTGCCGCAACAGCCGCCGCATAAAGCCATAGCGGCGCCCAAAAGACAAGCGCCAGGACGAGCGGAATCAATACAAGAGCGGTAAGAATGCGTTTCATTTACTGGTTGAGAATACACTGCCGGGCGGGGCACGGGCTGTTTCAGGGTCACTGTCAGCCGCGGCTTTCATCGCCGCTAGCGGCCGGCGATTCGCCCTCGCGCAGCTCACCACTGCCTGCACCGGTTTCCCGGGCAAATTCGATCATGGCCGCTCCCAGCGTCTCAAACAGGCGGGCCCACTCGCGCAAATGCTCCTCTCCCAACGGGGTAAGCGAATAGTTGCGGCGCGCGGGTCCGTCTCCGGCAGCCCACGAGGAGGAAACGTAGCCATTCGCCTCCAAAGTCCTCAGCGTGCGGTAGAGAGCCGCGCCCTCGATCGTGGCGTCCGTCAGGGCGTATTGCGCCAGGCTTTCGGCGATCTCATAGCCGTATGAGCCCTTCTTGTCCCTGAGAATGCGCAGCACAACCGGCTCAATGAAGCGCGAGACATTGCCCATCGTGCAGGTGCATGGACGGCCCAGACCCGGCCGCCTGCAGCAACGGAGACCCTCTCCCTGCCTCTGAAGCGCGTCTGCATTGCGGCCACACTTTGCCGGCATATGGGATAACCGCTCCTGTTCAGAAATCGAACCGGCGTGCGCATCTTGCCGCCAGCGCCGCATAGATGTATATTACACCTAAACTAAGTGCAAATTGCACTAAAAGGCGGCATGCCAGCCGGTAACTCTCGGGAACCCATGGCTGTTGTCCGCCAGAACGAGGAAATTCAATGAGCAAAGTTGGAGTCATGATGTCCGTAGACCGCATCGAAGGACGCATGTCGTCGCATTTCGGCAAAGCCAAGTGGTTCATGGCCGTGGATACGGAGAACGGTGTTCCTGAATTTGTGAGGAACGAAGGGTTGAACGGCAGAAGCGCCGCCGGGATCGCGTTGCATAAGGGTTGCACGGATGTGATCCTGGCCGATATCGGCGACGGAGCGTTACGGCATCTGCAGGCCGCGAAAATCAATGTCTGGGCCGTGCCCGGGCTGGTTACCGGCAGCGAAGCACTCAGGCTGTTTGCGCAGGGACAACTCGCTCCCGTACCTGCATCGCGCTCACCGGAGCGTCACGGCAAGCAACACGGTGGCTGCTGTTGCGGACACAGCGGATCGGGAGCGGCCGGGTGCTGCGAGAGCTGAATTTCACCTCAGGGAATGATTGCGCTTCTGCGGGCTGCGCAAGGCCGCTGCACATTCCGAACCGGCAAACGGCGCCGGCAGGCGGTCTGCCGTCTCAGCCCGCCGCGATCCGGATCCGGTCGGGATCCTCTTCCACTTCGCCTACGCTATCGCTCAAGCCGCCGTAGCGGCGCTCACGGCGCTGGAAATCGGAGATCGCCTGGAGCAGGTGAATCCCGCGGAAGTCGGGCCAGTACATGTCAGTTACGTAGATCTCCGCGTAGGCTATCTGCCACAGCAGGAAGTTGGAAATGCGCATCTCGCCCGAGGTGCGGATCAGCAGGTCCGGGTCGGGCATGTGGGCCGTGTAGAGGTGGCGCTGAATGTCCTCTTCGGTGATGTGATCGGCTGAGCGGTGCTTGTGCTTCAACTCGGTGCTGAGGGAGCGGAAGGCGTCAACCAGTTCGCAGCGCGCCCCGTAATTCAGGGCCAGGGTAAGCGTCGTGCCGGTATTGCGCGCGGTTGTCTCCTCGGCCCACTGCATCTTTTCCTGGACCTCCGGCGGCAGCTCATGGGTGCGGCCAATGTACTTCATGCGCACGTTGTTATCCATCATGCGCTGCACGTTGCTTTCCAGGTAGCTGCGCAGCAGGCGCATGAGGAAGCTGACCTCGGCGCGCGGCCGGCGGAGATTGTTCTCCAGCGAGAACGCATAAAGCGTAAGCCAGGGCAGGCCGATCCGCGAGGCCGTCTCCGTCACCAACTGCACGCACTTGGCGCCCTGCTGGTGGCCCTGAAAGCGCTTGAGCAAACGGCGTCCCGCCCAACGGCCATTTCCGTCCATGATGATGGCCACATGCTGGGGCATCTGCTCAGGCTTCAGCGTCGCGTAGACGGCGCGCTCCTCGGCGGTTAGCTCATTGATGCGGTTGATGGACGAAGAAGACAATCTACTCGCCTCTTGGTTGCTCATACGGCTTCGGGGCCGGCGCTCCTGATGCATTCGAGCCGAACGCCGTTGTCATGCGCCTTCCGCTTCCCGAACGGAGGCCATTCATCCCGCAGTGAACCTCTGTTCATCGCGCTAGCGCCTCGCGAACCGGAGCCAGGGAGTACCACCTAGACCGTAGCACAAGCGCCCATGCGCTGCAATCGCTGGCCGCACGCGCCTTTTCATAATGCGACCGCGCACATTCCAGCCCCTGCACCGGGCGCCCAACGCGCGCTCACCGCGCAACAAAAGACGCCTCAACCGCGGCCTTAAGCCGTGCGGCGATGGCCCATGGCCGCATCCCGCACGGCGCCGCTCAACAGGGTTCGATGCACCAGCGACAGATGAGGAAGCAGAGTGGCGATCTCTGCGAGGAAAGGATCGGCGAGAATGGCGGCAACCTCCTCGTCGCGACGGCTGCGCTCATCGCGGACCAGTTGGCAGATATGCACTCCCAGAGCCGCGGCCAGCCGCTCCAGCGACCCGAGCGTGGGGACGGCCTTGCCGTTTTCGATCTTGGAGATGTAAGTGCGAGGCACCTGCATTCGCCCGGCAAGCTGGCGCTGGCTCATATGGCGGGCGCGGCGAATATCCCGCACCTGCTGCGACACCTGCAAACCGGCCTCGGCCGATGGAGCCGCGGGCTGGCTGGTCACCAGTTGCGGCAGCGGAGCCGGTTCCTCGTTGTCGAGGGGTTTGTGGCATTTCCTGCAGAGTGAATTACTGGTCCGGAACTGCACCAGCTTGCAGAACTCACACCGCACAACCTCGCGTGTCTCCACGCTGACAGGAGTGGTAGCCATAATTCGTGTGCGGAGTGCCAGAGCGTGGACTCCGTGGCGCTTCTTTGCGCCGCGATAAGAGCTACTTTGAGAGACAGGAACCATAATTGTCAAGTGCAATCTCAGGAACAAACCTAAGATTGCCCTATAATACCCTGAAATTCCCGAAAAATTGCGAACCAAGAATATAAACAGAGAAAAATATCTTCCCTGTCAGCGGCGGAAAATTGTCAGTGAGAAAACCAAGGAGAAAGAAACAATATGGATACTTCTTCTAGTCCGGATAGTTTACACCAGCGCGAGCAGGCATGGAAGCTCCTTACGGAATGGACGCAAAGTGAAAATCTGCGCAAGCATGCCCTGGCCGTGGAAGCCTGCGTCGTGGCATATGGCGAGCAGGAAGCCAGCCGGATGCAACTGGGCGCCGGCGAGCGCGCCGCGCTGCTTGAGCTTTATTCGTCCACGGCGCTGCTGCACGACTTCGACTACGAGCGCCATCCAACCGCCGCAGAGCACCCGTTTGTAGGCGTGCGGGAGCTGGAGCGGCTGGAATGGCCCGCCGAACTGCGCACCGCCATTCTGGCCCATGCGCAATACTCCGGCGTGCCCCGCGTGACCCACCTGGACAAAGTCCTGTTTGCCTGCGACGAGCTGGCCGGCTTCCTCACCGCCTGCGCTCTGGTCAAGCCTTCGCGGTCCATCGCGGACGTGGAAGTGGCCGGCGTGCGCAAGAAGATGAAGGACAAGGCCTTTGCCCGCGGCGTGAACCGCCAGGACGTGATCCAGGGCGCGGCGGAGCTGGGCGTCGACCTGGATGCGCATATCGCCTTCTGCATCGAAGCGATGAAGAGGCGAGCCGCAGAGCTGGGGCTGTAAGCTTCCGGTTCATGGCATTTGCCCGTTTCACGCGGCGGCATGAACGGCCAAGACCTCTGATCGTGCATCGATGCCGCGGCGCGTGGCATCCTTAACAAAGCCGTATTCCGATCCCACCAGCGCCTGGAGTTCCCGGCCGAGGCAAATGAGCCGCACGTGAATCAGCTATTGAATGCCGTTACCTATCCCATCTCGGTTGCGCCCGGCGCGAGCCGGCTCTTCACCGACTTTTGCGCCGGTGCGGCCGGCGCCTTCATCGCCCTGGATGAAAACCGGCGGGAGCGCCCGCCGCTGCCCCCGCATTGGCCGGAGCTAGTGCGGGTGCTCGCGGAACAAAATCCGTCTCCGGCCGCCGCGCACGCTCTTGAGGCGCTGCGGCGGGGCGCCGGCATGGTGGCCACCGGCCAGCAGGTCGGGCTCTTCGGCGGCCAGGTGCTTACGCCGCTCAAGGCGGCGACGGCT
Source organism: Acidobacteriota bacterium (assembly GCA_021803035.1). Classification (GTDB taxonomy): domain Bacteria; phylum Acidobacteriota; class Terriglobia; order Terriglobales; family Acidobacteriaceae; genus Telmatobacter. The sequence continues at coordinate 75,574 of JAJZME010000047.1, forward strand.
GTAGCCCGCGCGCGCAAAGCCACTGCGGCGGGGCAGCCCCACGCGGCCCTCTTCTGGCTGGCCAGCGAAGACCACGATTTTGCCGAAATCAACAGCGTTGCCTTTCCCGCCGGCAAGGAGCTGCGCACGCTTGCCTGGTCGCCCGCCGAACAGCCGGCGGCGCGGCCCGTGGGCCGGATCGTTCTGGACGACTCCATCCTGCCGCTCGTCGAACAGGCGGCGGAAATACTGGGCCCTTCGGCGGCCGCCGAGGCGCTGGCCGAGGCCTATCAGCCGGGCCGCACCCTGGCCCAGGCCTTCGCCCGCTTCTACTCGGCCATCTTCGCCGCCCAGGGGCTTCTGATTGTGGATGCGGCAGAGCGAACCCTGCACCGCATGGGCGCCCCGGTGCTCCGCGCCGCGCTGGAACGCGCCGACGAACTGCACGCCGCGCTGCTGGAACGAAACCGGGCGCTCGAAGCCGCCGGCTACCATGCCCAGGTGGCTGTTGCGGAGCAGTCGAGCCTGCTGTTCCTGATCGACGAGCACACCGCCGCGCGTGTGGCGCTGAAGCGGACGCCGGCCGGCGGACCTGAGCCGGACGGGCTTTGGCAGGCCGGGCCGCGCAGCTACTCCACCGCCGATCTCATTGGCATCCTCGAAACCGAGCCGGAACGTATCTCGCCCTCGGCGCTGCTGCGGCCCGTCTTTCAGGATTTTCTGCTTTCCACCTCCGCCATCATCGGCGGCCCGGCGGAGATTGCCTATTTTGCCCAGTCCGCCGTCCTCTACGAGCGGATTCTGGGCCGGAAGACGCCCGCGTTCCCGCGCCTTTCCGCCACGCTGATCGAACCGGCCGTAGCCGAACTGCTGCGCAGGCACGATCTCACGCCCGAACAAATCTTCGGCGAAGACCCAACCTCCCTGGCGCAGCGGCTGGCTGAACGAACCATGCCCGCCGAAGGCCGGCGGCGACTGGCAGCCACCGCCCAGGCGCTCGACGCGGAAGTGGATGCGCTGGTCGGCTGGATGCGCTCGCTGGACCAGGGCCTGGGCCAATCCGCCGAAACCGCGGCCGGCAAGATGCGCTACCAGATGGACCGCCTGCACCGGCTGGCGGAAAACTTCCAGTTGCAGCGCGAAGCCTCGCTCGGCCGGCACGCCCAGGCCCTTTGCCAGGCAATCTTTCCCGGCGGCGCCATGCAGGAACGGGTGCACGGCGCGGCGTATTACTTCGCCCGCCACGGCATGGAACTGGCCGAAGCGCTCGCCGCGCAGGCGGCGGACTCCTGTGTGGGGCATGTGGCGCTTTGGCTATAATCCTCCCAAAGTAGACGAGGTCCCTAATGAAACATTTTTTGGCATTTCTGGCGGTCGGCTTGCTGGCCGGCTCGACGGTCTACGCCGCTTCAGTCCCTTCGTGTGCGACGCCCGGCAACAACAATGCCTTCCTCGGCATTCAAACCGTTCGGCTGTGGCCCGGACCGGCTCCCTTCGCCAAGGGAAACGGCTGCTATGACATCCCGGCCCTGACCATCTTCAATCCTCCCGGAGGCGCCGCCACCGGCTCGGCCGTCATCATCCTGCCCGGTGGCGGATATGAGGATCTCGCGGGTAATCTGGAGGGCCGTGAGGTTGCCGACTGGTTTGCTTCGCGCGGGTTCAAGGCCTTCATCCTCAGCTACCGGCTGCCTTCGCACGGCTATCTGCTGCCCGTCCCTCTGCTCGACGTGCGGCGCGCCATCCAGACGGTGCGAGCCCACGCGGCCGAGTACCACATTGCGCCGAACCGTATTGTTCTTGCCGGCTTTTCGGCCGGCGGCCACCTCGCGGCGCTGGCGGCCACCAAGTTCATCCCCGGCAATCCCAAGGCAAATGACCCGGTCGACCGCGTCTCAAGCCGGCCAAACTACCTGGTGCTCGGCTATCCCTGGATCGGCGCCGTCAGCACCAACTACTCACACCTGAACTACTGCAAGATGTTTCATCTGACCGCCCAATGCGCCGCGCTCCAGGCCAAATACGACCCCGATCTCTTCGTCACCAGGCAGACGCCGCCCACCTTCATCTATCACACCTTCAACGACCAAACGGTCCCCATCCAGCAGAGCCTGGGCTTCTTCCAGGCGCTGGTCAAGGCCGGTGTGTCGACCGAATACCACGTCTTTGCCAGCGGCGCACATGGCAGCGGCCTCGGCAAGGGCAATCTTTCGCTGGATCAGTGGCCCAACCTGCTGGACACCTGGCTGCGCGACAGGGGGCTGATGACAGTGGACAAAGCCGCCGTACACCCTTGAAACAGGTCAAGCGTCTCGCGGTCGTCCGTTGTCGCGGAAAAATCGGCCCCAAAATTAGAGGCGGGCACCCGGCTTTGGGAGTGGAAGGATTTCCCAAAACCGGCTGCCCGCTGGACCCTGGACCGGGTCTAGGTGGTAGCTTTAGTTTAGGCTTGTTGTGGGCGAAATCAAGATCTTTTTTTCATAAATTCCCCTTTTGGTGACAGGAGTCACAGTGGCCCGTAAGCGAGGCCACGCCCGCGTTGACTTGGGCGTTTCCCCCCTGATAAAAAAAGATGTTCCATCGAGAAACCGAACCGCGCTAAAGGTGCGAAAAGCCAGCAATTGCCATGCAGGTACTGCTACAACAACTCGGAACACTCTTCCTGGGAGCGGTCCCAACGGCGCTTTTGTTCATTGTGCTGGTGATTGCATATCAGCTATTGATACAAGGCCCGTTGTCAGCCACACTGGAAGAGCGCCGCGCGCGCACCCAGGGCGCCATGGAAGAGGCGCACAAGGCAATCGCGCTGGCCGAGGCCAAAGCAGCCGAATACGCTGAAAAGCTGCGCCAGGCGCGCATCGAGCTGCACAAGGCCAGGGAGCAACGTATCAAACAGTGGCACGCCGAACGCGAGGCGGCACTCGCTGCCGCCCGCCATGCGTCAGCAGACAAGGTACGACAGGCCAGAACCGCCCTCGATACGGAGGCCGCAGCCGCCAAGCAAGCCATCCAGGCATCCACGGCGGAACTGGCCAGTCAGGTGGTCCGCGCGGTGTTGCCGGTGGCTGTCGGGGGTTCCCGTTGAGATTTTGCCTAACCCACACTCGTCTCCATGCCCGCCTGCTACGCTTCGCGCTTTTGATGGCGCTGGCAACCGGCCTGGCGGCAGCGCCCTCGAATGCGGCAGTGCCGGCAACGGCGCAGGAAACTCATGCGGCACAGGCTTCCGCTGTGAAGACGAGCGCCTCCCCATCCGCCGCCAGCAGCCAGTCAACCAGTTCGGAAGAACAGGAGATCGAGGGATTTCTCCATGCTCCGGCAGTGCGCTCGCTCGCCAGATCTCTGCACCTGAGCCTGAATACCACAGACAATATCCTCCTCGGCCTCAACTTCGGCATTCTGGCCCTGGCCATCGCCATCCCGCTGATCCGCATCACCCCGCGGATCATCCGCAGGCGCACCATGACCCTGCGCCACAACCTGGCATCGGCGCAGAAACTCACGCAAGACGCTCGCGCCCGCCTGAGCGCAGTCGAGGCGCAGCTTGCCAAACTCGGCGATGAGATACAGCAGCTTCGCGGCACAATGGAAGAAGAAATCAAAGAAGACGAGGCGCGCATCAGGACTTCCATGGAGGAAGAGAGAACGCGCATCGTGGCCGAGGCCGAGCAGGAGATCAACCTGGCCGGCATTCAGGCCCGGCGCGGATTGCGCAGGTATGCCGCTGAACTGGCCGTGCAGCACGCCTCCGAGCAGGTGGCGCTTTCGCCGGAGACCGATCGCGCGCTGATTGCCGAGTTCGCGGCAAGCCTGACACAGGATCGCGGCGATGGCGCCCAAAAAAAATCCGGTGCGGGAGGGAAAAACTGAATGCCTGCCTTCGCCGCCCGCTATGCAGCGGCCTTTCTCGATGTGGTAATGGCCGCCAAACTCGAAACCACCGCCATTGATCGCCAGCTTACCGATCTTCTGGCTACCTGGGACGGCAGTGCCGAGCTGCGCGCCTTCTTCGTGAACCCGGCCATACCCGCCGCGCAAAAAAAGGCGTTCCTCGACAAGCTCAGCGCCAGGCTCGGCTTTCAGAAGGAGTTGCGCAACCTGCTCGCTGTTCTTATCGACAACAGACGCATCGGCGCGGTGAGCGAGGTGGTCGAGTCATATCGCCGCCAGTTGCAGGAGCGGCTGGGCATCCGCACGGCGGAGATTGTAACGGCACGCGAGTTGGACGAGGAAGAACGCGGCGCCCTGGTAGAGCAGATCGCCCGGGTGGCAGGCGGCAGCGTCGAGCCTCGCTTCCGGCTGGACAAATCGATTCTCGGCGGCACGGTCGTGCGCATCGGCTCCACGGTTTACGATGGCTCCGTGCGCGGCCGCCTGGAGAGGCTCAAAGAAGAACTGATTGCGGAGTAAAGTGCGGTTCTTGGTTCAAAGTTCTTCGTTCGCAGTCATTGGGTTGCGAAATCATCAATTTTGAAGCAGTCGAACCCCGGTAAGGCAGCGAAGAACCGAGGGCTGCGAAGCGCAGGAAAGAGATATGGCTCAAATCAAGGCAGACGAGATTACGCAACTGCTTCGCGAGCAGATCGCGAACTACGACTCCAAGGTCCACGTGGACGAAGTGGGGACCATCACCTCGCTCGGCGACGGGATTGCGCGCCTCTACGGCCTCGACAAGGTCATGGCCGGCGAGTTGCTCAGCTTCCCCCATGGCATCGCCGGTTTGGCGCTGAGCCTGGAAGAAGACCAAGTAGGCGCGGTGGTGCTGGGCGACTACACCGAGATCCGCGAGGGCGATGAAGTCAAGCGCACCGGCAAGATCCTCTCCGTGCCCGTTGGCGACGCCTTGATCGGTCGCGTGGTCAACGCGCTGGGCATGCCCATCGATGACAAGGGACCCATCACCGCCGCCACTTCCCTTCCCGTGGAGCGCCTGGCGCCGGGCATCATCGACCGCCAGCCGGTGCGCGAGCCGATGGCCACCGGCCTGAAGGCGATCGACTCCATGATTCCCATCGGCCGCGGCCAGCGTGAGCTGATCATCGGCGACCGCCAGACCGGCAAGACCGCCGTGCTCCTTGACACCATCATCAACAACGCCAAAAACAATCTGATCTGCATCTACTGCGCCATTGGCCAAAAGCGCTCCTCGATCGCGCAGGTCGTGCAGACGCTCACCGAGGCCGGCGCCATGGGGCACACCATCATCGTGGCCGCATCAGCCTCGGAGCCGGCGCCCATGCTGTATCTCGCCCCCTACGCGGCCTGTGCCATCGGCGAGTACTTCCGCGACAACGGCAGGCATGCCCTGGTGATGTACGACGATCTCTCCAAGCACGCCATGGCCTACCGCGAGATTTCGCTGCTGCTGCGCCGTCCGCCGGGCCGCGAAGCCTATCCCGGCGACGTTTTCTATCTGCATTCGCGGCTGCTGGAGCGCGCCTCCAAGCTCAGCGACAAGAGAGGCGGCGGCTCGCTGACCGCGCTGCCGGTCATCGAGACCCAGGCTGGCGACGTTTCGGCCTACATCCCGACCAACGTCATCTCCATTACCGATGGGCAGATCTTCCTGGAAACCGACCTGTTCAACTCCGGCGTGCGTCCGGCCGTGAACGTGGGCCTTTCGGTATCCCGCGTGGGCTTTTCCGCGGCCATCAAGGCGGTCAAACAGGTGGGGTCCACCCTCAAGCTCGACCTGGCGCAGTACCGCGAGCTGGCGGCCTTCGCGCAATTCGGCTCGGACCTCGATCCGCTGACGCAAAAGCAGTTGAACCGCGGCCAGCGGCTGACCGAATTGCTCAAGCAGCCGCAGTTCCACCCGCTCACCTGGCAGCAGCAGGCGGTGGTGCTCTTCGCCGGCACGCAGGGCTACCTGGACGATCTGCGCGTCGGCGACATTCGCGCCTTCGAAGATGGCATGCACAAGTACTTTGCAACCGCGCAGCAGAAGCTGCTTGCCGACCTGACGCAGAAGAAGCAGTTGGACGACGACCTGCGCAACCGCATGCACGAGGCGCTCAAGGAATATTCGGCCAACTTCAAGGCTCAACTGGCCGAGGCGTCGGCCTGATTGCAGGTTCATGGTTCACGGTTCAGAGCCAGGATGCCGGAACCGCGAATTGCAACATGAACTGAGGACTGCGAACGAAGAACTGCGAACTGATCTATGGCTAACGTTCTCGATTTACGGCGCCGCATCCGCAGCGTAAAGAACACGCGGCAGATCACCAAGGCCATGAAGATGGTCTCGGCGGCCAAGCTGCGCCGCGCGCAGGAGCGGGCGCTGGCGGCCCGGCCTTATGCCGCGATGATCACCAGCGTGCTCAATTCGCTCGTGCACCGCGTGGGGTTTTACGGGCCCATCGCCGGTGTCGTGCCCCATCCGCTGTTCCTCACCCGCCCGGAAAAACATGTACTGCTGGTCGTCATCACGGGCGACAAGGGCTTCGCCGGCGCCTTCAACGCCAACATCCTCAAGACCGCCTTCCAGTTCATCGGCGGCAATCCGGACAAGAGCTTTGATATTGAGGCGGTGGGCCGCAAGGGCCGCGACCAGTTGCGGCGGCACTTTCCGGCAGCCACTTACACCGAGCGGACACGCAGTGACGGCACCACCTACCAGGATCGGGACCGCAACGCCCGCGTCGAGATTACCGGCGACCATCCGGGCATGCTGGAACAGCTCGAAGCGCCCCGCGTCTTCAAGCTGGCGGAGAGCATCGTCGATCGCTATGTGCACGAGGAGATCGACTCCGCCTACGTCATCTTCAACGAGTTCAAGTCGGTGATCCAGCAGCGGCTGGTGGTGGAAAAACTGCTGCCGATCATGGAGCCGGGCCGCCGCCAGATCCCCGGCGTCATCGAGCCGACCGTCGAAGAGCGCGAGCGCGCCGCCGAGGCCGCCCGCAGCGCCGGCATCGCACTGGAGCCGCCCGATACCAGCGAAGCCGAGGAAGAGGCACGCAAATTCGGCACCGCCCGCCTGGATTACATCTACGAGCAGCCGCCCGAAGAGCTTTTCAGCGGGCTGCTGCCGCAATATTTTGCCGCCACGCTCTACCACGCCATGACGGAATCGGTGGCCGCCGAGCACGCGGCCCGCATGACGGCGATGGATTCGGCAACCAACAACGCCTCGGAGATGATCGACGACCTCACGCTGCACATGAACCGCGTGCGCCAGGCGGCCATCACCAAGGAGATCATCGAGATTGTTTCCGGCGCCGCGGCGCTGTAGGATCAGGCTCTTGAGCCTGTAGCGATCAGTCAAACGAGGTGAACAGTTCGCGGTGCTAGAAATAAGGAAAGATGCTGAGAACGGCCACAAGCTAAAGGCTCAGAACAAGAAGGCAGAAATGGCAGAGAACATCGGCAAAGTAATTCAGGTCTCCGGCCCCGCCGTGGATGTGCAGTTTGAAGAGGCGACCATGCCGCCCATCTATCAGGCGCTGCGCGTCACCAGCGAGGGCTTCGATGTGCCCGCGCCCATCAACGTCATCCTCGAGGTGCAGCAGCACCTGGGCGAAGGACGCGTGCGCACCGTGGCCATGGAAGCTACCGACGGCATGGTTCGCGGCATGAAGGTGATCGACCTCAGCGGACCCATCAGCGTACCGGTGGGCAAGGAAACGCTGGGCCGCGTCATCAACGTCATCGGCGAGCCCGTGGACGAACTCGGCCCCATCGGCGCAAAGATCCGCAACCCGATTCACCGTCCCGCGCCGCTGTTCGACGAGCAGTCCACGCAGGAGGAGATGTTCGAGACCGGCATCAAGGTCATCGACCTGATCCAGCCCTTCTTGAAGGGCGGCAAGATCGGCCTCTTCGGCGGCGCTGGCGTGGGCAAGACCGTCGTCATCATGGAGCTGATCAACAACGTGGCCAAGAGCCACGGCGGCTACTCGGTGTTTGCCGGCGTGGGTGAGCGCACCCGCGAAGGCAACGACCTCTGGCTGGAGATGACCGAGTCCGGCGTCATCAAGCCCGGCGACTGGGCCAACTCCAAGACCGCGCTGGTCTACGGCCAGATGACCGAGCCGCCCGGAGCGCGCCTGCGCGTGGCGCTGACGGGGTTGACCGTGGCCGAGTACTTCCGCGACGTGGAAGGCTCCGACACGCTGCTGTTCATCGACAACATCTTCCGCTTTACGCAGGCCGGCTCCGAGGTCTCCACGCTGCTGGGCCGCATGCCTTCGGCCGTCGGTTACCAGCCCAACCTGGCCACCGAAATGGGCGAGTTGCAAGAGCGCATTACGTCCACCAGCAAAGGCTCGGTAACCTCGGTGCAGGCCGTCTATGTGCCCGCCGACGACCTCACCGACCCCGCGCCGGCCACTACCTTCGCCCACCTGGACGCGACCACCGTGCTGAGCCGTCCGCTCTCCGAACTGGGCATTTATCCGGCCGTCGATCCGCTGGCCTCCACCTCGCGCATCCTCTCCGAGCGCGTCGTTGGCCAGGAGCACTATGCGGTGGCCCAGGGCGTCAAGCGCATCCTGCAGCGCTACAAGGATCTGCAGGACATCATCGCCATTCTGGGCATCGACGAGCTTTCCGAGGACGACAAGCTGACCGTCGCGCGCGCCCGCAAGGTGCAGAAGTTCCTCTCGCAGCCCTTCCACGTAGCCGAGCAGTTTACCGGCATCCCCGGCAAGTATGTAAAGATTGCCGACACCGTGCGCGCCTTCAAGGAAATCATCGAAGGCAAGCACGACGAAGTCCCCGAGCAGGCTTTCTATATGAAGGGCGGCATCGAGGAAGTGCTGGAGACAGCGGAAAAGCTGAAGGCAACGGTGTAAAAAGACAGTCCGCAGTTCTCAGTTCGCAGTTCTCCGCAAAGCAGGATGCGAACCGGCGATTTGGATTCTGAAACTGATAACTGCGCACTAAGAACTTGGAACTGAGAACTGTAAATTGCCATGGCAGAAGACACGAATGACCTTCGCGTGCGGCTCGTAACTCCCGATCGAATTCTCTTCGAGGGAACCGCCGAGACCGTTGAATTGCCCGGTCTGACCGGCTACATGGCAACGCGCTTCGGCGCCGCGCCGGTGATGACCGAGCTGGGCGCGGGCGACGTGACCATCCGCGGCATCCCCGACGATCCCAGCGGCGAAACGCGCTACAACGTCAACTGGGGATTCGCTGAAGTGCTTCCCGACCGCGTCACCATCCTGGCCAGCGATGCGCTGAAGCCCGAGGAGATCGATGTGCAGCGCGCCGAGCAGCAGCTCGACCGCGGCTTGCAGATGTGGAAGAAGGCCCAGGACCACCCCAGTCCCGAAGCCTTTGCCGAAGCCCAGCGCGTGATCTCCGAAGCCAAGGCCAAATTGGCTTCAGCGGGCGAAGGCGAGAAGGACTGATCCAGCTTTTTCCGGCGTCTGTGCCGCTTCAACTACCGGGCCTGCTCGCATGAGCAGGCCTTTTAAATTTCGGGTCTCATCGCCGCTTACATTACCACACGGTGCGCCGATAACGCTCCGCAATTTTTGCGTTGCCTACGCGCTGCAATCGCACGCAAAGGCGGATTCAGGAAATGCCGGCATCGGAGGCTCGGCTTCCGCGGCGGCATCGTGCCCGGCCGCCATGGCCGCCGTGAAGAATCGCTCCACCTCCGCCAGCACATCCCGTCCCGTGCGGGCCTGGTAGATGGCCGCGCGCAGCCGGGCGCCGTTGGGTACGCCGTGCGTGAACCAGGTGGCAAATTGCTTCATCTTGCCGGCGCTGTCGCCTATGCGGGCCTCACGCGGCGAATCCTGGCCCGCCGCCTCTTCCGCCAGCAGCATCTCGAAATAGGCGCGAATCATGTGAAAGCGGTCCGCCACCGTGGGCCGCTCGTAGCTGCCGGTGGCTGTGTACTGGGCAATCTGGCGGAAGATCCACGGGTTGGCCGGCGCAGCCCGGCCGATCATCACCCCGTCGCAGCCGGTTTCGGCCACCATGGCGGCGGCGTCCTCCGGCGTGCGGATGTCGCCGTTGCCGATGACGGGAATCGACACCGCCTCTTTGACGCGCGCAATCCAGTGCCATTGCGCCTGGCCGCTGTATCCCTGCTCCCGCGTGCGGGCGTGCAGGGCCAGCGCATTCAGCCCTTCGGCTTCGGCCATGCGCGCCAGCTCCACGCACACAATCTGCGAATCGTTCCAGCCGGTGCGGAACTTGACCGTAAAGGGAATGGAAACCGCCTTGCGGATAGCGCGGAAGATCTCGCCAATCCGGGGCAGATCGCGCAGCAGGCCGGAGCCGCCGTTGCAGCCCACCACGCGCTTGGCCGGGCAGCCCAGATTCAGGTCCACCAGGTCGAAGCCCGTCTCCTCGACGATGCGCGCCGCCTCGGCCAGCGTTTCCGGATTCGACCCGAAAAGCTGCGCCCCGATGGGGTGCTCGTCGTCGTAAAAGGTGAGGTAGCGGCGGCGCTTCGATTCGCGCATCCGCGCCAGCCCGTCGGCAGAGGTGAACTCGGTCATCAGCAACCCGCAGCCGGACTGCGCGTTGGTCACCGCATCATCCACTGTCTTGCCGGCAGATTCTGCAGATGCCGTAAAGAGGCTCGCATTGCGAATGAAGCGCCGGAAGACCGTGTCCGTGACGCCGGCCATGGGCGCCAGCACTGTGGCCGGACCCACAACAACCGGGCCAATGCGCACCTCCGCCGGTACCCGCGCATCGGCGGGCATCTCGTGCTCGACCGGATTGTCCCAGTGCTTTTTCACAGTGAATCCTCTACGCGACATCAGAGAGCAGCTCCTCGCTGCGCAGACGGGGCCGCACGTAATCTTTGGCCCAAACGAACGTGGGCCTCCGCCGCGGCGGAGGCCCCATGACGCCTGCCTGTAGCTGCCTTGCCGCTACTTGGCCGCCTTGGCTTCGTCGGCCTTGGCGTACTTCCTGCGGAAACGCTCGACGCGCCCTGCCGTATCCACCAGGCGCTGTTTGCCGGTAAAGAAAGGGTGGCAGGCCGAGCAGATTTCCACGTGAATGTCGCCCTTGTGGGTCGACCGGGTCTCAAAATTGTTTCCGCAGGCACAGACCACCCGCACCGCGGCGTAATTGGGATGAATATTTTCCTTCGGCATCTCGTTGAAGACAGACCTTTCCTGCAATTGTCCTCTTCCATTGTATGGGCATTGGGAGGGTTTAGCAATGCAGCGGTCAGGGAACAGAGATCAGAGCGGTGCGCCTAAGGTGGGCAACAGTTGGTGCAATAATCTTCCATTCCTACGCCTCAATCCCTGCCCCCCGATCCCAGGGCAATCGCATGAAGGCCATTTGCTCACTTCAGTGGCTCCGATTTGCTCGCGCCGTAGGCGCAATGTTCCTTAGCCCAGCGTTTCAACGCTGGGGAAGCGCCGCAAGAATACCTCGGAGCCCCGAAGGGGCGGCGCAACAAGGCGAGTGCGGGCGGGCTGCCCGTTCATGCGATTGCCCCGCCCCATGATCCCTATTCCTTTCCTTGCAGCGCCTTTTCGATCCCCGCCTCCACCAGCGGCGCCATCACCGCATACCCGGCCAGCGAAGGATGCACTCCGTCCTTGCTCAGATTGGGCGGCAGGCCGCCGGCGGCGTCCGCCATGGCCGGGTAGTAGTTCACGTAAACATAGCCCTTCCGCGCCGCATACGCCTTGAGCCACTTGTTCAGCGCCACAATCTTGGGCGCCGGATGCAGGCCGCGGTGCCACCAGTAATCGACCGCCGGAAGCAGCGAACACAGAACCACCTTGATGCCGTTGGCCCGCGCCAACTCAACCATCGAAATCAGGTTGTCCTCGGTCGCCTGCTGCGTCATCGGGCCGGTATTCTCGGCGATGTCATTGGTCCCGGCCAGGATCACCACCACCTTCGGCTTCAGATTGATTACATCCTGCCGGAAACGGATCAGCATTTGCGGTGTCGTCTGGCCGCTGATGCCGCGGTTAATGTATGGCTTGCCGGGGAACGAGTTGCTCAGATTCCAATGCGCCGTAATCGAGTCGCCCATGAAGACCACGCGGTCAACGCCCGCCGCAGGCGGTCCGAGCTTCCAATCAGCGTCATGAAAGCGCGCAAGGTCGCCGAAGTCCACCAGCAATTGCTGGTCATGCCGGCTCAGGCAGGCGCAGACAGGCCCCGCCGCGGCAGCAGTGGTCTTTGGCTGCGAGGCAACGCCAGGCTGCACCTGCCCCACCACAAGAGCCGGTGCGAAAAGGGCCGCCAAAGCCGCGGCGGTCAGGACCAGACGGCGCAATTTGCTGCGATTCACAGAACATCTCCAATCGGTTGCGCGCAGCAATTGGCAAAGCGTGAAGAGCTTTGCCTGCGCGCGTTTTCGATTGTAGAGGAGCGGGTCAACCGTCTCTTTTCCACATTCCGGGCCGTGCAACCCACAGCCGCCGCCACCCGCTGCCTGCGCTACGCTTGATGGGATGGCTGTTTGTCCAATTTGCGATGGAGTGGGCCTGGTGCGCGTCAAGGACGCTGCCGGGAACTGGGTTTCCCGGCCCTGCGAGTGCCAGGCAATGGAGCGCGAGATGCGCCGGCTCACCGCGGCGCGCATCCCGGCGGGTTACTGGGACTGCACGCTCGACGGCTACGACACCGCCTTTCCCGGCGCCGATCCCTCGCAAGCCTGGGCGCTGAAGACCGCCCGCGCCTTTGTCGACGCCTACCCGGTTGACACCGGCGGCAAGGGACTGCTCTTCGTCGGCTCTCTGGGCGTGGGCAAAACCCACCTGGCGGTCGGCGTGCTGCGGCGGCTCATTCAGGAGCGCGGCGTCCGCGGCATCTTCTGCGATTACGGCGCGCTGCTCAAGGAGATTCAGCAAAGCTACAACCCCCGCAACAGCATTACGGAGTTCGATCTGCTCGATCCCATCCTCACCGCGGAGGTCCTGGTGCTCGACGATCTGGGCGCCCAGAAGCCCACCGACTGGGTTTGGGACAACGTGGCGCTCATCCTGAACACCCGCTACAACAACAAGCTGACCACCCTTGTCACCACCAACTACCCCGATCTGCCGCCCGGCGGAGGCGCGCTCACGGACGCGGAACGCGCGGCGCGCGAGCAGACTCTGGGCGACCGCATCGGTGAGCGCATGCGCTCGCGCCTGGCCGAGATGTGTGTCCGCGTCGATATGACCGGCAAGGACTTCCGCCAGACCGTCAAGCGGGCGCGTTTCGGCTAGATTCCGATGCGTAGAGTACTGGAGCTAATCAGCCTTGCCGCCCTGGCCGCGCTGGCCTGGGTGACATATGGCGCGCTGGCAGGCCCGCACCCGCTCAAAGGGCGCATCCCGATTCATTTCGACCTCGCCGGGCGGCCCAACGGCTGGGGTTCGCCGCACTCGCTGCTCATTCTGCCCGTCATAGCCGACGCTCTCTATCTGCTCTTGGTGTGGGTAAGCCGTCACCCGGCGACCTTCAACTACCCGGTACAGGTAACGGCGGAAAACCGCCCTCGGCTCGAAGCGCTGGCTATTCATCTGATCGCCTGGCTGAAAGCGGAGATTTTATGTCTTCTGGTCTGGATTCAAGTCACTGCCATCGCTGCGGCACATCAGGGTCACGCTCGGCTCTCGCCGTCAATGGCCCCGGTTTCGATCGGCATCATTCTGGGCACCGTCATCGCACACATCATCGCGATGCGCCGGCTTGCACCAAGCGCCTAGTCCGCATTCGCCAACGTGGTCTGCAACCCAAGCATAGCCTTCAGAAGGCCCACAAGCTGCCAAGCAGCAACAGCATGACGGCGATCGTCATTCCCTGGTAAACTAGGCCGGCTACCTGGCGTTCCCGTCTGTCGGCGGCTACGGGTATGTCTGTGTATCGAGTGTAAAGGTGCATGGCGGCCTGCCTCCCCACGCCTTGCGGCAAGTGTTAACGGATATTCTCCAGCCCCCGCTCCTGCAAACTCGCGCCTTAGTAAGAGACCGGAAACTTCCGATACCATTCTCCTAGCAATAAAGATGCCGAATCATTACACGGCGTTTCATCTATCGTCACTTTGCACCCAAATCGCAAGATTTACCAGCGAAAGATTGCGCGCCAGTGACGCATCGGTAACAGGTGTAAGATTGCCGTCGTGAGTACAGACCCGCTATTGACCCATCACTCCCATGAGCCGCAGGAGCGCAACTGGCTACCGGTGGCCATCGCCGCCTCCACCGTTGTCGTTCTGGTGGTCATCGCTTTCTTTGCCTTCCCGCGAAGCCAAACCGCTCCCTCGGTGACTCCGATCAATACTCCGCTCGATCCCTACGCAGCCCACCTCCAGCTCAGCGGCCTGGCCATGAGCCAGTCCACCAACTATATCGGTGACACCGTCACGTATCTTGACGGCCACATTGCGAATACAGGCGACCGCACGGTAACCGGCATTACCGTCCAGGTCCTCTTCCGCGGCTTCACCAACCTCGTGACGCAGAACAACACGCAGCCCCTCAAGCTCATCCGGATGACCGAGCCTTATGTCGATGTGGAACCGGTTGCCGACGCACCCCTGAAGCCGGGCCAGGGACGCAATTTCCGGCTGGTCTTCGACGGCCTCTCGTCGCAATGGAACCACGACATGCCTGAAATCCGCATCGTCCATGTGCAGACCCGGTAACCTCAGCCCAGGTTTACCGGGTAGAAACTGCCCTTTCGCGTAAAAAATACACAGAACGAGAAACCGCAAGCCTGGCTCCCGCCATCGTTTCGCATCCCCCTTCATTCCGCTAACTTGATCACTTCAAAAGGAGATCGCCCGCCGCCTGCCCTCCGGCGCCAGTTTGGCACCAGCGTTGCAATCCTAAAGGGCGTAAACATGACGCACTCCGTTGAAGTGAGCGGAAACAGCGTCGCGGAAGGGCAAATACAATGAAAAATCAGATGATTGCCAGCTCCTTTCCTCGCCAGGCCGCAGTGCTGATCTTGGCTTCCGCGCTTGGTCTCCCAGCATGGGCGGCAAAAGCGCCCGCCAGCTCCCAATCAACTTCTTCAATATCGCAGCAGCCCTCCTCCCAACCCAGCACCTATGTGCCTCCGCCAAAGGAAGGATTCTGGGGACGCTTGAATCCTTTCGCCCGCAAAAAGTGGGTAAGAAGGCAGCTTAGCCCCATCAATGGCCAGCTCAACGAGCTGGATCAGGTCAATGCCCAGATGGCACACAGGATCAACGACGTGAACAGCCGGGCGCAGGCCGGGATCAGCAAGGCGCAGGAGACCGCGGACAACGCAAACCAGTCTGCCCTCGCCGCCGGAAATCAGGCGCAGCAAGCCAACTCTACGGCAGAAGATGCATCTAACACAGTGAAGCAACTACATACCACCGTATATGGGCTAGATCAATACCGGCAGGTATCGTCATTCGACATCGTCTTCCGCGGTGCGAGTCCGGTCTTGACAGCCACGGCCCGGCAACAACTCAATAGCCTGGCGGCCAACATTACTGGCCGTAGCGGCTATATCCTGCAGATCGCTGCACAATCACCGGCGCCGGGCGCCTACGGTATCCAAATTTCTCAGCGTATGGCTGAAGCGGTCGAGCGTTACCTCGTCACGCAACATCAGATTCCCATCTACCGCATGCACGCGGTGGCCCTGGGCAATGCCCAGAGCGAAACGGACGGCACGGGTCAGGTTCGTTACAGTAACGTGCGCGTGCAGTTGATGGAAAACAGCTTGGCGGCCCAGGATGCAGCGTCACCCCAGGGCACTGCGTCCTTGAATGGTGCGGAGCGGCCCTAAACCGCAGCCCCTCCCTCCGAGGCAACATCCCGCGCCAACGGCCACCCCGCCGTAAGGCCGCCAAACAAGCTCTCGCAACACGAGAGAACCAAGGCAACTTGGCCCCCGCTGAAAACGGGGGCCGATTTTTTTCTGCCCCCATCCGACGGTACCGTCTGCTTACTCCCTTGACACTTGCGCTCCTACGCTCAAATCGCTTAATGTGCAGGCGAGGTCGATCCTCGTGTCGCACGTTTCTGACTCCCCGGAAACGAGTGCCGCGGCTCTGGCTAGGAAACAACGGGCCGAATTCGCACGACTGGCGCTCGAGAACCACTTTGCGATCTCGCCCGACGCGATCTTTGTCACGGACGCGGAAGGCGTGATCCGTGAAGCCAACCCCCGTGCCTCGGAAATGTTCGGCTACACCCGCGCCGAACTGACCGGCTTGCCCATCGAGGCGCTGGTCCCTGAACGCTTCCGGGCGCACCATCCCGGCCACCGCGAAAACTACAATGCCCATCCCCGCTCCCGTCCCATGGGTGCGAATATGAACCTGTTCGCCCTGCGCAAGGACGGAACCGAGTTCCCCGTCGACATCATGCTCCGGCCCGTCGGCAGCGCCCAGGGCCCGGTAGTGCTTAGCTTCGTCCGCGATGTGACGGAGAAGCGGGCCGCGCAGGATGAGCTGCGCCGCAAGGACCTGCAACTGCGCTCGGTCCTGGAAAGCATTCACGACTACGCCATCTTTATGCTCGACCCCGACGGGCACATCCTCACCTGGAACGCCGGCGCCGAGCGCATCAAGCAGTACACGGCCGACGAGGTGCTGGGCCTGCACTTTTCGCGCTTCTTCACCCAGGAAGACATTGAACGCAACCGTCCGGCCGAGTTGCTTCGCCAGGCCGCGGAGCGCGGCCGCATCGAAATTGAAGGCTGGCGCGTGCGCAAGGACGGGTCGCGCTTCTGGGCCTACATCAGCCTCACCGCCATGCGCGGCGCCGCGGGCGAGTTGATCGGCTACGCCAAGGTCACGCGCGATTTCACCGACCGCAAGCGCGCCGAAGAGGCCGTCATGCTGCAGTTGAGCAGCACGCTGCTGGCCAACGTCGATATCCGCAAGCTGCTGGCCGCCGTCTCCGCCAGCATCCGCGAAGTGGTCCCGCACGACTGCGCTACCCTCGCCCTTTTTGACCAGGAAGCTGGTGACCTGGCCGCTCAGTTTCTGGGCGCCGGCCAGACCGATCCGCCGCACAGCCAGGTGCGCATCCCGCTCGAAGCCTCGCCGGCGGGCGCCGCGTTTCGCACCCGCCAGCCGGTGGTCCTCGCGCGCATTCCCGATCCCGCATTTGCCGCCGGCGCCGTGCAGCATCTCACTGCGCTCAGCATGGCGTCGGGCTGCTGGGTCCCGCTCGTTTTTCGCGGCGAATCCATCGGGACCATGGCCGTGGCCAGCCGCGCGGAAGGCGCCTTCTCCGCACACGACGCCGAGATGCTCACGCAGATCGCCTCCCAGGTAGCCATGGCCGTCAACAACGCCATCGCTTTTCGCCGCATCGCCGAGCTTCGCGACCGCCTGCGCCAGGAAAAACAGTACCTTGAAGCGGAGATCAACCTCGAAAACCGCTACGAGGACATCGTGGGCGACAGCACCGGGCTGCGCCAGGTTCTCAAGCAGATTGAAACCGTCGCGCCCACCGACGCCACCGTCCTCATCCAGGGCGAAACCGGAACCGGCAAGGAGCTGCTGGCGCGCGCCATTCATCGCCTCAGCGCGCGCAACGAGCGGACATTCGTCAAGCTCAACTGCGCCGCCATCCCCGCCGGCCTCCTTGAGAGCGAGCTGTTCGGCCATGAAAAGGGCGCATTCACCGGCGCCATCGCCCGCAAGATCGGCCGCCTGGAGCTGGCGCATGAAGGCACGCTCTTCCTCGACGAGGTGGGCGAGCTGCCTCTGGACCTGCAGCCCAAGCTGCTGCGCGCGCTACAGGAACGCGAGATCGAGCGGCTCGGCGGCAACCGCCCCATCACCGTCAACGTGCGCCTCATCGCCGCCACCAACCGCGACCTGACGCAAATGGTGGCCGAAAAACAGTTCCGCAGCGATCTTTACTACCGGCTCAAGGTCTTTCCGGTCCTCGCACCGCCGCTGCGCGAGCGCGCCGGCGACATCCCCATCCTTGTCCGCCACTTCGTCTCCGCGCACAGCCGGCGCATGGGCAAGACCATTGAAAGCATTCCCGATGAAATCATGCAGGCGCTGGTGCGGTCGAAGTGGCCGGGCAACATCCGCGAGCTGGAAAACTTCATCGAGCGCGCCGTCATCCTCACCCGCGGGCCAGTGCTGCACGCCCCGTTGACCGAGCTGGAGACCGGCGACGAGCAGGACAACGACGGCGCGACGGCAGCCGCCACGCTGCACGAAGCCGAGCGCGATCACATTCTGCGCGCACTGCGCGAAGCCAAAGGCCAGATCGGCGGCCCGGATGGCGCCGCCGCCCGCCTCGGCCTCAAACGCACCACCTTGAACTCCAAGCTGAAGAAGTTCGCCATTGCGCGCAGTGACTACATGTAGTCTCCGCGACGATATTTCGTCTTCGTCACTTCGTCACTCAGCCGCTCGTCACCCACAAACCGCCGGCAATCCTCCTAGTTAACTCCTTCCATTGCAAATACTTATCCGGATCTGCCGCGCCGCGCTCCGGTTTGGCACGCGCCGTGCCTTACTCAAGGGCAAGGCGCAGGACGAGCCAGATTACGTTAAAGATCACACTGCAGGAAAGTGAAAGTTCGATCGAGATCATCCTGGAGGGACGGGTCGCGGGGCCGTGGGTGGCTGAACTAGGCCGTGTCTGGGTGGAAACGGCCCCGCACTTGAACTCCAGAAAGCTCGTCCTCGATCTACGCAATGTGACCTATGCGGATATGGCCGGAACGGACGCGTTGAAAGATATTTATGCGCAAAGCAAGGCCAGCCTGGTCGCTGGCTCGCCCTGGACCGAGTATCTTGCCGAGGAAATCAGCAAGGGCAACACGAACGATGCGATCAAGGGGGTTGAACATGCAAACCGTGCTTAATGCAGTCATTGCTTCCGACGTCCGGCCACAGGCCGCCGGCACGTTTTTCGACAAATTGCCCGCAACTGCTCAGCAGGATTTACTGTCGCTGGCGCACACTTCCTCTTTCCCCTCCGGCATTGTTCTGTTCGGCGAGAAAGACCCTGTCTCCGGCGTTTATATGGTGGTGGAAGGCGAGATCAAGCTCTCGATGAACTCGCCTGAAGGCAAGCGTCTGATCATGCACATCGCCCGCAAGGGCGAGATTTTGGGCTTGCCGTCAGCTCTCTCCGGCCGGCCCTACGAGATGACCGCCGAAACGCTCTATCCGGCAAAGGTCGCCACCGTGTTGCGCCCCGATTTCCTGCGCTTTCTGACGCGCTATCCCGAAGCCTACCCCATCGTGACTGAAGAACTGAGCCGCAACTACGCCATGGCCTGCGATCAGTTGCGCACCGTCGGCCTGTCCGCATCGGCCCATGAAAAGCTGGCCCGCCTCCTGCTGGAGTGGAGCGAAAATGGTCAGACCACCGAACGCGGCACGCGCTGCCGCTTCCCGCTGACGCACGGCGAAATCGGCGAGTTCATCGGCGCCTCCCGCGAAACCGTCACCCGCACCCTGAGCGTCTTCAAGAGCCGCCATCTGATCGCCTTCAACGGCTCCATGCTGATGATTCCCAGCCGCGCGGCGCTTGAACATTACGCAAACAGCTAGGGAACCTCCGCACCCGCTCCTGATCTTGCAACCACGAGACAGGCAACATCTGCGCAAGCGTTCTTACCTGGACGAACAGCCGCGGTCATCCCGCGGCTGTCCTGTCATCTTCGAAAGCATCTCAACTACGCCATCGCCCCGTGGCACTTCTTCCACTTCCTGCCGCTTCCGCACGGGCAAGGCTCGTTCGGTCCAGGTTTCGGTCCGGACCGGTTGCCGCCATTCGCGGCTTTCCCCGGCGGCTTCTGTTCCGCGACAATCCGCATCACATTCGCCGGCGCGCGGCCAGCCTCGAGTTCCGCCGCCATGAATCGCATGTAAGGATCGATGTGCGTGAAGAAATGCTTGTAGCCGGCGCACAGATAATTCAATCCCGGCTCCCCGTCCGGCGTCCTCAAGAAACGATGCTTGGGGCACTCGCCGTTGCAAGCAAACCGCACCGGACACTCCCGGCACATGCGCGGCAGCGTATCCAGCTTGTCCTGGCCGAACTTCTTCTGCTGCGCCGACACAACCATCTGCTCCAAAGAGACTTCGGCGATATTGCCGAGCTTGTTCTCCGGATACACAAAGTGGTCGCAGGAGTACAGATCGCCCGTATGCTCCATGGCCATTGCCGAGCCGCATGTCTTGCGAAACACGCACAGGCTCGCGTCCATCCCCAGCCAGCTTTCCAGCGCCACATCGAACTGCTGCACGAAGTAACGTCCAATGTCGTTCCGCACCCACTCGTCGAAAATGCGCGCCAGAAACTCGCCGTAAGCCCGCGGCTCAACCGACCAGTCCGTAACCTCCGCCTCGCCGTCGAACGACGGCTGAATCAGCACCAGCCCATCCGGCCCCGGCGCGCACGTCTTGCGCTCCACAATGGGAATGAACTGCATGAACCCGCTGCCGATCTCCTTCAGGAACCGGTACACCTCCAGCGGGTAAGCTGAGTTCTGCCGGTGGACAACGGTGAGTGTGTTGAAATCCACCTGATACTCTTTGAGCTTCGCAACGCCGCGCATCACCCGCTCGAAGGTCGGCGCGTCGCCCTTGTCCACGCGATAACAATCGTGCAACTCGCGCGGCCCGTCGATCGACAACCCGACCAGGAAGCGGTTCTCGGCCAGAAACTCGCCCCATTCATCGTCCAGAAGCGTTCCGTTGGTCTGGAACGCATTGTGAATGGTCTTTCCCTCCGCGTACTTCTGTTCGAGCCTCACGACCGTCCGGAAGAAATCCACACCCAGCAGCGTCGGTTCCCCGCCCTGCCAGGCAAAATTGACGGTATCGGTGGGCTGGGCAGCGATGTACTGCGCGACATATTGCTCCAACACCTCGGGACGCATCGCCCAGTGCTTCGTCCCCAGATACAAGTTCTCCTTTTCCAAATAGAAACAGTATTTGCAATCCAGATTGCAAATCGGCCCAATGGGCTTGGTCATGATGTGAAAGGCGAAATTCGGCATGGGCCCTCTGCTGGCAAAATCATACGCGCATGCCCCAGAACCTGGGTCGATCCTGCCTACCCTGCTGCGCCCGCAAACGGCAGGGGTAGGCGCCTGACCGGAACAGCCGCGAAGGTACACGGGCGATCCTGCCTGCCCGTTCGCGCCGCCGCGATGCGCACTGTATCCCTAACAGCCCCGTGGTAAAAGTCTGGTTTTGAAAGGGCACGGCTTTAGTCGTGCCATAAGTAGCTTGAAATGAGTGCGGCTTTAGCCGCTGAGGGATAGGTTTCCTGGAAACGTGAATTTTGCCACAGGCTGCTAACCCCGCTCTGCGTTTGCTCCGCTCTCCGCTTGTCCGTGCGGCCCACAAGCTCCGGGGAAGAAACCGGGCAGCCGCCATGAATAAGAGCGCCGGTCCAGGGGCGATTTCTTGCAAAATCCCCCAAACCTTTATGCGGCTGCGACAAATGACCTGTAAAATCGTCTTACAGCATATGGGTGGCATCTGGTATTGGCTCCCCTTGCTGCCCTGGGCCTTCCCGCGCACGCTTCAAGCGTCCGCCAGGCTTTGGAGGCGTGGAATCCCCCGCATGATGAGACCGAGACTTCGTTCGCTGCCTTCCTGGCTTTCTCTTGTCGGCGCACTGCTGTTGACAGCGCCCGTTTTGCCCGCTTGCGCCCAGACTCCCGCCGCCAAACAACCGGCCGCTCCAGCACCGTCTGCGCCTGCCGCCTCTCCGGCCGGCAACAATTCAACTCCCGCCGTTTCCAAGCGCGCTGAAGCCTACTATCACGACGCGCTCGCCGCGATTTACGAACAGCAAGCCATCAACCGCGGCCAGCCCGACGACATCACCCGCGCCATCGAAGAGTACAAGTACGCCCTGGACAACGATCCAACCTCTGCCTCCCTGCAGAACGGTCTCGCCGATCTGTACTACCGCTCCGGCCGCATGCAGGATGCGGAGTCCACGGTGCAAATTCTGCTCAAAAGCTCGCCCGATAACATCCCCGCCAACAAGTTGCTGGGGCGCATCTACTTGCGGCAGCTCAGTCAGCAGAACGTCCTTTCTTCTCCCGCGGAATCCACCAGCGCGTTGAACAAGGCCATCGGCCAGTTCGAGAAAATTGTCTCCCTCGAACCGAAGAACGTCGACGATCGCCTCGTGCTCGGGCAGCTTTACACCGTCAATCACCAGACAGACAAAGCCGAAGCGGAGTTCAAGGCCGCCCAGGCCATACAGCCGGACTCCGAGGAGATCATCCTCAACCTGGTTCGCATCTACGCCCAGACCGGCAATCTGAAGCAAGCCGCCAAGGTCATCGAAGCCGTTCCCATGGACAACCGCACCCCCAGGATGGAGTATGCCCTGGGTGCGACCTATGACCAGCTCAAGGACAAGAAGAGCGCCGTCGCCGCCTTCCAGCGGGCCTACGAAATGGATCCCGAAAGTCTCCGTGCCCTCAATGCGCTCGCCCAGACGCTCTACCAGGACAATCAGCTCGACGCGTCGCTCGGGTACTACAACCGGCTTGCAGCGGCAGATCCCGAGAACGCCAACGCCTACATCCACATCAGCGAGATCCAGCGCCGCCAGGGCCACTACAAGCAGGCACTGGCCTCCATTCTCAAAGCGCGCAAGCTGGACCCCACCAGTCTCGATGCAGGCTATAACGAAGGCCTCTTGCTCGATGTGCTGGGCCAATTTGACGATGCCGTCAAGGCCTACCAGCAGATGGTGGACCTCACCTCCCACGCCAACGGCGCTTACACCGCCGCGGAGAAGAACAACCGCAGCATCTTCCTGGAGCGCCTGGGGGGCGTCTATCAAGAGCAAAACCAGACCGATCTGGCCGTTGCCGCTTACCAGAAGATGATCGACATGGGCGGCGACAGTGCGCTCCGCGGCTATCAGGATCAGATCCAGGCCTATCAGACCGCGCATGAGCCCAGCAAAGCCATCGCCGTAACGCACAAAGCCATCGCGGCCTTCCCGGCGAATGTCGGCATGAAGCTCATCCTGGCCGGCGAGATGGCCGATCAGGGGCAGGTTGACCAGGGATTTGCATTGGCCCAGGCGCAGCTCAAAAACAAACCCTCTGACCTGATCATCTGGGAAACCATGGCGCAGATGAATATCCGCCTTCGCCGCTGGAAGAAGGCCGAAAAGGATCTGAACAAAGCCCAGCCGCTGGCCACCAAAAATTCGGAAAAGGCCTATCTGCTCTTCCTCCGCGGCGAGTGGGCAGAGCGCCAGAACCACGTTGCGCCGGCCGTGAAATACTTCCAGCAGGCGCTCGCGCTGGAGCCGTCCAGCGCCATGACGCTCAACTACCTCGGCTACATGCTGGCCAACCGCGGATTGAAGTTACCCCAAGCGCTGAAGTGGATTCAGCAGGCGGTCAATCTGGATCCGTCCAACGCCGCTTATCTTGACTCGCTGGGATGGGTGTACTACAAGCTGGGCGACTACGAGCTGGCCGAGCACAACCTGCGCTCGGCGGTCTCCCGCGACCAGACCGACCCCACCGTTCGCATGCACCTTGGCGATGTCTACGAAAAGACCGGCCGCATCCGCCTCGCCGCGGCGCAGTGGAAGCTCTCGCTTGCCGAGTTCGCCAAAACCAATCCCGCCGACTTCAATCCGAGCGATCCCGCCAAGGTGAAGAAGAAGCTGGCAAACGCGCGCGTCAAGCTGGCCAAGGAAGACAGTGTCCTGAATCCGACCAAGCGGCCGGAATAAGTTTCCTCCGGTAAAACCGCAGGCTTTATGGTTTGTGCCCCCTCAAAGGAGCCGGCCGTGGCTGTATCGGCGTCTGTGCAACCCGCCCGATCCCGCGCCGAAAGTAGCCCATTTGCATCTGTGCAACCCGCCCGATCCCGCGCCGGAGGCGCAGCGTTCATTTGCCCCGCGCTTCAGCGTGGGGACAAAGCGCAATAATTGACGCCTCGGAGCCCCGTAGGGGCGGCGCAACAAGGCATGTGCGGGCAGAACTGCCCGTTCATGTGATTGCCCAGCCCCGAGTTCCTATGTCCCAACCTCCCCGCCTTTCGCCCCCGCTATCCTAAGAAGAGGCGCTCTCGATCCGAATCTGCTCCATGGACCTCTACGAGAAAATCCGCGCTTTGCCCACGCAGCCCGGCGTTTACCTCTACAAAAACGCCGACGGCCAGGTCATCTATGTCGGCAAGGCCAACAACCTGCGCTCCAGGGTGCGGTCGTATCTTCTCGATGCATCGCAGGCCAACGCCAAGACCGGCTCGCTGATGCGCGAAGCCGTCGATCTCGAATACATTCTTGTCGCCAACGAGCATGAGGCGCTGGCGCTGGAGAACAACCTCATCAAGCAGCGCCAGCCGCGCTTCAACATCCTGCTGCGCGACGACAAAACCTACCCCTACGTCAAGCTCACGCTCGCCGACCGCTACCCCAAAGTCTTCGTTACCCGCCGCCTGCGCAAGGACGGCTCCGCCTACTACGGCCCCTATTTCCCCGGCAATCTCGCCTACCGCGTCGCCGATCTCATCCACCGCAGTTTTCTGCTCCCCAGTTGCAAGATCGACCTCTCGCGCTATCATCCCCGCGCCTGCCTCCAGTACTACATTCACCGCTGTCTTGGCCCCTGCGTCGAAGGGCTGACCACCCCCGAGGACTACCGCCAAGCCGTCCGCGATGCCCAGCTTTTCCTCGAGGGCCGTCACACCGAGCTTGAGCGCGCCCTGATGGCGCGCATGACGGCGGCGGCCGAAGCCCAGCAGTTCGAAGCCGCGGCCCGCCTCCGCGACCAGCTCTCGACCGTGCGCCAGCTCCAGGAGAAACAGCGCATCGCCACCGCCGAACTAAGCGACGACGCCGACGTCTTCGGCTATCACTTCGAAGAGGGATCGCTGGCGGTCAATCTCTTCCACATGCGCGCTGGCAAAATCGTCGACCGCCGCGAGTTCTTCTGGGAAGACCTGCCCGCGCTCATGCAAGCCACCCAATCAGAATCGGAAGCCCCGACCGTCGCCGATTCCTCGCCCCATGCGGTTGCCCCGGGCTCCGCATCTGGAACCCGGGATGAGGACGTGCAAAGTCGCAAAGCTCCGTCCTTCGATGCCGGTCATCTCTTCTCTGCCCTGCTCAAGCAGCTCTATATCGACCAGCAATATGTGCCGCGCGCCATCCTGGTCCCCGTCGATTTCCCTGATCGCGAATCGCTGGCCGCGCTGCTCAGCGAGCGCGCCGGCCACCGCATCGAGCTGGCCGTTCCGCAGCGCGGTGAGAAGCGCTCGCTCGTCGACCTCGCCAGCCAGAACGCCAGGCAGTCCTACACCCAGCGCTTCCGCGTCCTGGAGCCTTCGCGCAAGGCCATCCAGCAGGCGCTTGCCGATGCGCTCATGCTCCCCGATCTGCCGCGCCGCATCGAGTGCTTCGACATCTCGCACATCCAGGGCGCTGAAACCGTGGCCTCGCTGGTTGTCTGGGAAGATGGCCGCATGAACAAGCAGGCCTACCGCAAGTTCAAAATCGCCACCGTCGCCGGCGTGGACGATTTCGCCTCCATGCGCGAAGTCGTCGAGCGCCGCTACCGCCGCCTCAAGGATGAAAACCAGCCCATGCCCTCGCTGGTACTCATCGATGGCGGCCTCGGCCAGCTTCACGCCGCCGCCGAGGCGCTGGAATCGCTCGGCTTTACCACGCAGCCGCTGGCTTCCATCGCCAAGCGCGAAGAGATCATTTACATCTACGGCAGCGAAGACGACCCCGTCGTCCTCGACCGCCGTTCCCCGGTGCTGCACCTGGTCCAGCGCATCCGCGATGAAAGCCATCGCTTCGCCATTGGATACCATCGCCAGCGCCGCGCCATGCGCGATCGCGCCTCGCAGTTATTGGAGATTCCCGGCGTCGGTCCGCAGACCCGCCAGCGGCTGCTCACCCACTTCGGCAGCCTGCGCGATGTCCAGCAGGCCACCGCGGAGTCGCTGGCCGCGGTCGTGCCGCGCAAAACCGCCCAGACCATCTGGCGGCATTTTCACCAGCAGCCGGCCGCAGAGTAGCCGCGCCCGACACAGTACCCTCCCGCGCCGTTCGCCGCCGTCGAACCGTCGCTCCTGCACGGCTCAACCGCTCAAACCGCTGCGTGACAGAGCCTGCGGATTTCCATCGTCTGTAACTGCGGCAACCGGCCTTCTGAAAGTTGCTTGAACGTTGCGGATTTCTACACCTGCACGGGCTTCAGGCTCTCCGCCACCCACGCCAGCAAATCGTTGGGATGAACCGGCTTGCTGAGCAGTGTGAACTGATGACCTGCGCGATGCGCTGTGGCCAGCAGATCGCTCGTGCCCGCCTGGCCCGAAAACAGCAGCGCCTTGCACTCGGGGAAGATGCGCCGCATCTGGATGGCAAGTTCTATGCCGCTCATTCCCGGCAGCATCACGTCGGTAATCAGCAGTTCGGGAGGTTGAAGCAATGCAGTCTCAAGTGCGCCGCTGCCGTCATACGCCGCTACCGCCGCGTAGCCATTGCGCACAAGAATTTCCGTCAGAGTATCGGCAATGATTGATTCGTCATCGACAACAAGAATTCTCGGACGGTATTCGGGTACTTCAGGCGATGATTTCTTTTCCAGGGGCACAACGGGTGACTTCTGAGTTTTGCTCGTCATTACGACACCTTTCCTTGCACCTTAACTGCTGTTGTACCATATGGTCTGCTTCTTTGGAATCCGGCCATCCCTGGAAGGTTTTACGAAAACGCTAATTTTCCTCTGAAATCCTCGCGCCTTCTTCCTGCCCTTCATTCGTTTTTCCGCTCAGGAGAATTTCCGTCCACAATGCGCGCCCGAAGAGATGCTCCTGCCTGCGAAGCGTCCAAAAACTCAACCGTCAACATGAACCGCTCTTCATAGTCCAGCCCCGCGCGCATCATGCCTGCGGCTCTCGCCAATGATGTACAGTTACGTATCATGGATTCGGTCCGCATCGACAAATGGCTCTGGGCGGCGCGCTTTTTCAAGACGCGGGCGCTTGCGGCCCGGGCATGCGGCCTGGGCAGAATCCACGCCAGCGGCGTCGAGGCCAAGCCCGCCCGCGAGGTGCGCATCGGCGACAAGCTGACCATCAAAAACGACAGCGGCGAATTCCAGATCGAAGTCCTGCAACTGAGCGCGATGCGCGGCCCGGCATCGGTCGCGCAGACGCTCTACCGCGAAAGCGAACTGAGCCGCGAAACACGCATGAAAGCCGCCGGCGAAGCCCGCGCCCTGCGGCAATTCGCGCCCACGCCCGCACACCGCCCGTCCAAGCGCGACCGCCGCCGCATCATTCAGTTTCGCGGCGGGGCTTAATCGCCTGTTCCATGCCCGGCGTGCGTTCCATGTGCCTGCCCTCCTGTTCCACGCCTCCGCGCCGCGCGATCGCGCGAACGGAACCGATCATCCCCGATTCCATCCAATCGCGCAAGACGCCGTCCGTGAGCGCCGCGGAAATATCCCTGACTTACCAAACTCTAGTAGACTCAACACTAGAATGGATTTCGCTCACCGCACGGCTCGCCTCCACCGCCTTTTAGTCTCCCGCCTGGCTCTCTCAGCGGCGCTCCTCATAGCCGCCGCGCCGTTCGCCCATGCGCAAACCACTCATCTCTGGAAGCAGTCTGCCCTCGCCAATTTCGAAAACGGCAAGCCGGATGGCGTCTCCCTCACCAGCGATGGCCACCTGCGCGAAGGGCCGGGCCTGACTACGCTCCTGACCACCCCTTCCACCTTCGTGTGGTCGGTCGCCGTGGCCAAAGATGGCACCGCGTACCTCGGAACCCAGGGACCAGCCACCGTCCTGCGCCTGAGCCCCAGGCCCGGCGCCAAGCCCTTCACGCTCTTCCAGACCACCGACCTGAGCGTGCAGGTGCTGCGCATCGGGCCGCACGGCTCCCTCTATGCCGCAACGCTGCCCAGTGGCAAGGTCTACAAGATCAACCCCCATGCCACAACCAAACAGGATGCCGCCACCGCCACCCTGGTCTTCGATCTCGCAAAGGTTCAGGACGCCGGAAAAAAGAACGCCCCCAAATCCACCAGCAAGCCGCGCTACATCTGGGCCATGACCTTCGACCCCCAGGGCCGGCTCTACATCGCCACCGGCGACCCGGCCGCCATCTACCGCGTCAACCCCAACAAACCCAATGCCAAGCCGGTGGAGTTCTTCAAAAGCAGCGATGCGCACATCCGTTCGCTGGCCTGGGACAATAACGGCGATCTGATCGCCGGCTCCGACGGATCGGGCCTGATCTACCGCATCAATCCGCAGGGAAAAGGATATGTGCTCTATCAGGCTCCCAAGCGCGAGATCACCGCGCTGGCCGTGGCGTCTGACGGCGTAATCTACGCCGCCGGCGTGGGCCAGAAAGGCCAGAATCCCCTGCCGCCGCTGCCTGTGCAAAGCGCCGGCAGCGTCACCATCCAGATCGTGCAACCGGCAGCGGCCCAGTCCGTCAACCAGAGCGCCGCCCTGCCGCAGGGAACCCAGATCTACGCGCTGGCCCCGGGAAAAGCTCCGCATCTGCTCTGGGCCAACCAGCACGACATCGTCTATGCCCTCGCCATGCGCCCCAATGGCCTGCTGGCACTCAGCGGCAATCGCGGCCGGATCTACCTCATCCACGCCGACGGCAGCTACGCCGACATCGGGCATCTCGATGCCCAGCAGGGCCTCTGCCTCGCCGTCGAACCACAATCCAGCCCCCGCCACGGCCTGCTGATCGGCTCGGGCAACACCGGCAAGCTGTTCCTGCTTGGAACCACCAAAACCCACCAGTACATTAGCGACGTCCTCGATGCCGGCGCGCTGGCCCGCTTCGGCAGAGTCGAGGTCCAGCCCGGCTCCTCCGGCTACCAGCTATTGACCCGCACCGGCAACATCGCCCAGCCCGAGCGCGGCTGGGCCGGCTGGCAGCAGCTCAAGGACGGCAACGTCACTTCGCCTCCCGGCCGCTTCCTGCAATGGAAGGCCGTTCTCCAGCCCGGCGGCGTCATGGGCAGCGTCGGCGTCGACTACGTGCGCGTCCAATCCAACCCCGTGGTGGACAAGCTCGTCGTTGTGCCCGGCGCGCGGCTCAATCCGCAAATCGCCATGGCAGGCCCCCAGGCGGTCAGCCTCTCGTTTGACGCCCCGGGCCAGGGCGACGGCTCCGGCGATTCCGGCTCCGCGCCCTCAGCCATCAAGGATCGCACCGCCGTCACCGTCCGCTGGGCGGCCCACGATGCCGACGGCGACAAGCTCATCTATTCCCTCTACCTGCGCGGTGACGGCGAGTCCGCCTGGTGGCCGCTCAAGAAAGACCTCACCTACCAGGCCTACAGCTTCAACGCCACCCAGGTTCCCGACGGCGGCTATCAGGTCAAAGTGGTGGCCTCCGACGCGCCTTCCGAGCCGCCGGGCAAGGCCGTGACCGGATTCAAAATCAGCAAGCGCTTCATCATCGACACCACCCCGCCCGCGATTACCAACCTGAACATCACCCAGGTGGCCTCGTCCTGCGCCCATGCGCCCTGCGCGCCCCAGGTGCGCGTTACCTTCGATGCCACCGACGGCACCTCGCCCATCGTCCGCGCCGATTTCTCGGTCGACGCGCGGCCCTGGCAGTTCATTGCGCCCGTCGGCGTGATCTCCGACTCCAAACAGGAACACTACGACTTCGTCGTGCCCGCGTCGGATCTCACGCCCCATGTCAACGAGCACCTCATCACCGTTCGCGCTTACGACCGGTACGATAACGTGGGGCTGGCGAAATCGATCTTCCAAACCACCGAAGCGAAGTAAGCAATGTGGTTCGAGCTTTATGTTGCGGCGCGCTATCTGAGGGCCAAACGGCGCCAGGCCGTGGTCGGCATCGTCACCGCCATCTCCGTCGCCGGAGTAGCCGGCGGAGTGGCCGCGCTCATCATTGCGCTGGCCATCACCGCCGGCATGACGCGCGACCTCCTCGGCAAGCTCGTGGAAACCAACGCCCAGGTGCAGCTCTTGTCCACCAACGGCATGGGCATTCGCAACTGGGAACCGCTCCTCGAGCGCCTCAGCAAGCTGCCCCATGTGGTCGCCGCCTCGCCCGCCCTGTGGGAGCAGGTCCTGGTCGCGCGCGGCGCCCGCGATGGCGGCGCGCTGGTTGAAGGCATCCTGCCCAACGACGAAATCAAGGTCAGCACGCTGCTCTCCCACGCCACGCCCGGCTCCGTCCAGGCCCTCCAGCCGCAGTCGGAAAAGGCCTCATCGCAATCCTCCGCGCTGCCTCCGATTGTGCTGGGCAGCGACCTCGCTGAAACCATCGGCGCCAGCGTCGGCGACTCCGTGATGCTCGTCAGCCCGCAAGGCGAGCTGACCCCCTTCGGCATCATTCCCAAATACGTGCATTTCCGCCTGGCGGGAACCTATCACTCCGGCTTTTACCAGTACGACTCGGAGATGGGCCTCATCCGCCTCAAAGACTCGCAGCATCTCTTCGGTGAGCCCAACCTGATCACCGTCATCAACTTCAAGGTGGACGACGTGAACCGCGCGCCGGAGATCGCCCAGGAAATCCAAAAGGCCGCCGGCAAGGGTTACATGACCACCAACTGGACCGACCAGAACCGCCAGCTCTTCCGCGCCCTCAAGCTGGAGCAGGTGGTCACCTTCATCGTGATCGGGCTCATCGTCCTCGTGGCCGCGCTCAACATCCTCATCGCTCTCACCATGATGGTGATGGAAAAAACGCGCGACATCGCCGTCATGATGAGCTTCGGCGTGCAACCCGGCCAGGTGCGGCGCATCTTTCTGATGCAGGGCTTCCTCATCAGCGTAGTGGGCACGGCGCTGGGCCTCGTCCTCGGCTATCTGGGCGCCTGGGCCGGCGGACATTACCACTTCATCCATCTCTCCGCCGCGGTCTACTCCATTGACACCCTGCCCTTCTACATCCGCCCCCGCGACGGCGTCATCGTCTCGGCCGTCTCCATCGGCATCTCGCTGCTGGCCACGCTTTACCCCTCGTCCGCCGCCGCGCGCATCCTCCCGGCTGAAGCGCTGCGATACGAATAATCAGCCGCCCCCGCAGCCAACGCACAAGCGCGCCATCAACACCACTCCATCGCCGTGCGGCTTTCAGATTCAAACAGGGAAATAAGACGCTCAGGCTACGCGTGCATGAAGCAACGAGCGGATGCGCTCGGCCAGCGTGGGCATTTCAGGACACGCGCAGTAAACCTGCCGGTTGAGCGCCATCAATAACTGCACCGCCTCCACGCGCCCATCGCGCAGCCAGGCCGCTCCGCCTTCGTGCACACATTCGTCAGTCAGGTACTCGATGGCATGGCCCAGAATCTCCAGAGCACGCCCCGACGCTGGATCGATGCGCCGCCGCGTCGAACGCTCAACAGCCGAAGCAGCTTCCGGCCCCAGGGCCGTCACCGGAAAAACCGTGCTCGTCGACGCCGCCATAACTGGTTGCCCCCAACCATCCGTTTCGTCATTTTCAGCGCTCACATGAGTACTCGCAACAAATGACGAAGGTACCGTCCCAACAACGAATTACGCCCATTATTGACCGCATGTGTAAGATTCTTTGTGACAGAGGTCACAAGATATCCTGCGCCATTCCCGCTTTGGTTACATCGCGGCCTTCATAGGCCTTTATCGGCAGCAAAACTGCTTCCTTGAGACTGGGCGCCCCAAAAATCAGCAAAATTCTCCTTTCCTGACTGAATCCGCATCCCGCCACGCCAGAGCCTGCCGTCCCTGGCCGTTCCCTCCACCCCGCACACCTCGGCTCCAGCGCCGCATCCCTTCGCTGTACGCCACTCTTTGCCTGCCCATCCGTCCCCCGCACCGCCGGTTACATTGAAGAGATGAACCGAAAGCCTGTGGACTGGAGCCGCGAACTGCGCGCCATGATTGCGCTCGCCGTCCCCGTCGTCCTCAGCGAACTGGGCTGGATGGCCCAGGGCATCGTCGACACCATCATGGTGGGCCGTCTCGGTCCGGCGTCCATCGGCGCCGTGGCGCTGGGCAACGCCGTCTACTACACGCCTTCCCTCTTCGGCGTCGGCCTGCTCCTCGGCCTCGACACGCTCGTCTCCCAGGCCTACGGCCGCAGCGACCACGACGAATGCCACCGCTGGCTGGCGCAGGGCCTCTATCTCGCCGCTATCGCCACCATGCCTATCATGCTGCTGGTCTGGGCGGCCAGCTTCGGCCTCGTGCGCGTCGGCATCGCCCCGCAAGTGGCCGTCCCCGCCGCCGGCTATCTCCGCCTGTTGAATCTCGGCACCCTGCCCCTGCTCATCTACTCCGGCACGCGCCGCTACCTGCAGGCAGTGGGCGAAGTCCGCGTCGTCACCATCACCTTCGTGGTCGCCAATCTGCTCAACTGGTTCGGCAACTGGGTGCTGATCTACGGCAAGCTCGGCTTTCCCGCCATGGGCGTCAACGGCTCGGCGCTCTCCACCGTCGCTTCGCGGCTGCTCATGGCCGCCATGCTTCTCGGCTTCGCCTGGCGCTACGAGCGCCGGCGCGGTCATCCGCTCTTCCGCCACTGGGCCGCGCCCCAGTTCGACCGCCTGCGCGGACTGATGCGCCTCGGCGCGCCCGCCGGCGGGCAGATCCTGCTCGAAGTCGGCGCCTGGAATCTGGCCACCGTCTCCGCCGGCTGGCTTACGCCCGTGGCCCTGGCCACGCACACCATCGCGCTCAACTACGCCAGCATGTCCTACATGGTCCCGCTGGGCATCGCGTCGGCCGCGGCCATCAGCGTAGGCCAGGCCCTGGGCGCGCGCAACCCCGCACGCGCCCGCCGCGCCGGTTGGCTGGCACTGGGCCTGGGCGTCAGCTTCATGCTCTGCGCCGCCCTCCTCTTCCTGCTCGCCCCCGATCCGCTCATCGCCCTCTACACCCGCGATCCGCGCGTAATGGCCGTCGGCCCCAAAATCCTCGCCATCGCCGCCGCCTTCCAAATCTTCGACGGCATCCAGACCGTCTCCACCGGCGCGCTCCGCGGTCTCGGCGAAACCCGCGTCCCCATGTTCGCCAACCTCGTCGGCTACTGGCTGCTGGGCCTGCCGCTGGGCCTCACCCTCTGCTTCTGGCTGCACTGGGGAATCTACGGCCTGTGGACCGGCCTCACACTGGCACTTATTGTGATCGCTGTCACACTTATTGCGCGCTGGAGAAGAGACTCCGCCAGCCAAATCATCGCCGCGCAAGCCACGGCCGATTGAGCCGTGGTACCCGCCATCGTCGCGAAAACGCTGCGTTTACGCGTTACTTAGTGCCCGCAACATCCATCGTAATTGCGCTTCTAACTTGATTAATTTGGATTTAACTAAGTTACCTTGGCGCCGCAGAGTGGGACGCTGACACTGCCAGGTGACTATAATCACAGTAGGGCACAAACACCTTGCGCCTAATGAATTTACCCGAAGGGAACCCCGCCAAATGGCGACTGGAGATCTTGCCCTGGGTCAAGAACAGGGCGTTTTAAACGCGCGCCAAAAAGTAGTCAACGACTTCAGCATCATTGTTGCCACTGTGAACGGCTCAGGCTCTCAGTCAGCCAACAGCGTTCTCCTCAAAAGCATCTTCGGCATGGGCGTTCCGGTCAGCGGCAAGAACCTCTTTCCGTCCAACATCGCCGGGCTGCCCACCTGGTACACCATCCGCGCCAGCAAGGACGGCTACGTCGCCCGCAAGGATCAAACCGACATCCTTATCGCGATGAACCCCGAAACCGCGCGCGAGGATGTGCTGGCGCTGCCCAGTGGCGGCGTGGCCATCTACGAAGAAAACCTGAACCTCAAGCAGTACCGCGACGACGTCGTCTTCTACCCCGTGCCGTTCGACAAAATCACCGCGGATGTCTGCCCCGAGGCCAAGCTGCGCAAGCTGGTCAAGAACATGGTCTACGTCGGTGCCGCCGCGCAACTGCTGCACATCGACCTGGCCTTGGTTGAACAGAGCGTGCAAAAGCAGTTCGCCAAGAAGCGCAAGGTCTTCGACCTCAACTTTGGCGCCGTCAAGGCCGGCTTTGATTACGCGGCCCAGCACTTCACCAAGCAGGATCCTTTCTTCGTCGAGCCCATGAACGAAACGGCCGGCAAGATCATCATCGATGGCAACGCCGCCTGTGCCATGGGTGCCGTCTTCGCCGGCGTCACCGTCGTCGCCTGGTATCCCATTACGCCCTCCACCTCGCTCATCGAATCCACCACCGAGATGCTCAAGGAAACCCGCCTCACGCCCGACGGCAAGGCCACCTTCGCCGTGGTCCAGGCCGAGGACGAGCTGGCCGCCATCGGCATGGTGCTTGGCGCGGGCTGGGCTGGCGCGCGCTCCATGACTTCTACCGCGGGCCCCGGCATCTCCCTCATGGCCGAATTCGCCGGCCTCGGCTACTTCGCCGAAATCCCCGGCGTCATCTTCGACGTGCAGCGCATGGGACCCTCCACCGGCATGCCCACCCGCACCTCGCAGGGCGATCTGCTCTCCATCGCCTTCCTCTCCCACGGCGACACCAAACACGTCATGCTGCTGCCCAGCTCCGTCAAGGAGTGCTTCGATTTGGGCTATGCCGCCTTCGATCTCTCCGA
This sequence comes from Acidobacteriota bacterium, assembly GCA_021803035.1. Classification (GTDB taxonomy): domain Bacteria; phylum Acidobacteriota; class Terriglobia; order Terriglobales; family Acidobacteriaceae; genus Telmatobacter. Next base: position 110,035 of record JAJZME010000047.1, read on the forward strand.
GCGGCTGCAGACGCCCGTCTTCGTGCTCACCGATCTTGACCTCGGCATGAACAACTGGATGTCCGATCCCTTCACCTATCCCGAAAAGCCGGAAGACCGCGGCAAGGTGCTCACGGCGGCGGACCTCAAGCGCCTGGGCGGCTTCGCCCGCTATCGCGACGTCGACGGCGACGCCATCGGCTGGCGCACGCTGCCCGGTACCGACCACCCCAAGGCCGCCTACTTCACCCGCGGCTCAGGTCACAACGATGCCGCCGCCTACACGGAAAAGCCCGGCGAGTACCAGGCCATCATGGACCGGCTCGCGCGCAAGTTCGAAACCGCCCGCACTCTGGTTCCCAAGCCGGTAACGGTCAGGAACGGCGCTTCGCACATCGGCTTCCTGGCCTACGGAACCACCGACTTCGCCATGCGCGAAAGCATGGACCAGATCCACAACGAATACGGCAAAACCGTGGACTACATGCGCGTCCGTGCTTACCCGTTCACCAGCGAAGTGCACGAATTCGTGGCCAGCCACGAACGCATCTACCTGGTGGAACAGAATCGCGACGCGCAGTTGGCCTGCCTGCTCAAGCTCGATCTGCCCGCCGCCGAGACCACCAAGCTGCGCAGCATCCTGAACTACAACGGACTGCCCATCGACGCCCGCACCATCACCACCGAATTTGCAACCAAGGAGGGCCTCTAATATGGCGACCGCAACCACCAACGGGGCCAGCGGCCCCAAAGTCAATCGCATCGGTCTTCCCATCGTCGAGTATCGCGGTGGCAAGTCCACCCTCTGTGCCGGCTGCGGCCACAACGCCATCTCCGAGCGCATCATCGACGCCATGTTCGAGATGGGCGTGGCCCCTGAGCGCGTCATCAAGATGAGCGGCATCGGCTGCTCCTCCAAAAGCCCGGCGTACTTCATGAGCCGCTCGCACAGCTTCAACAGTGTGCACGGGCGCATGCCCTCGGTGACCAGTGGCGCCATGCTCGCCAACCATACGCTCACCGCGCTGGGCGTCTCCGGCGACGGCGACACCGCCTCCATCGGCATCGGCCAGTTCGTCCACCTCATGCGCCGCAATCTGCCCATGATCTACATCATCGAAGACAACGGCGTCTACGGCCTGACCAAGGGCCAGTTCTCGGCCACCGCCGACCTCGGCTCCAAGCTCAAGACCGGCGTTGTCAATGACCTGCCCCCCATCGATACCTGCGCGCTGGCCATCCAGTTGGGCGCCACCTTCGTCGGCCGTTCCTTCTCCGGCGACAAAAAGCAGTTGCTCTCCATGCTCAAGGCCGCCATCGCGCACAAGGGCACGGTCATGCTCGACGTCATCAGCCCCTGCGTCACCTTCAACGATCACGAAGGCTCGACCAAGAGCTACAAGTTCACCAAGGAATACGACGAGCCCATCAACGAAGTCGGCTTCATCTCCAGCTTCGACGACATCACCGTGGACTACGACTCCGGCCAGGTCTACGACGTGCAGATGCACGACGGATCCAGCCTGCGCCTGCGCAAGCTGCGCGAAGACTACGACCCCACCAACAAGGCCAACGCCGTACGCACCCTCATGGAGTCGCACGCCAACAACGAAGTCCTCACCGGCGTCTTTTACATCGACACCAAGCAGCCCTCGTTCATCGATCTGCTCAACCTCGTGGACGAGCCGCTGGCCACGCTCCCGCAGAGCGTCACCCGCCCGTCCAGGGCCGCTCTCGACGAGCTGATGGCCGGCCTGCAGTAACCCACACCGCTCTGCCACAGGCATCCCGGGGCCCGCTTTTGGGACCCGGGATCGGCCTCCAGCCCGAACTCACCAGCCGGATTGCCCGCTCAAAAATCCCGAGCGCATGTAGCGCCAAAACAAGGCATGCCCCGTTCTTGCTGCGCTTCTTGCGCAAAGGGCGGGATCACTTATAGCTCCCGTGCAAACGCGCTGCAAGCGGCAAGCCGCACCCATGCTTTTCCGGCCCATCCAATTACCGCCTACATGGGATTCACACACCTGCCGTGCGTGCGGCGCACAATCATGCCGCCCCGCGATCGCTGAACGGCCCTCATTGCCTGAATCTTCCCCATCGCAAGAGCCATCGTCGCCGGTCAGCCGCTCGCTTGCACTCCGCTAGAATTCATTCCGGTACCGGATGCATGCCTCTCGCTACTCTTCGCTGGGAACGGCAGCCGGAATTTGCAATTTCTGTTCAAGCATTTCCACCCTGGCCTTGCTCCGCGAATAGTCGGCATAATCCTCAACCAGCGCCAGCAGCTTGTCCGATAACTCCCGATTCGCTCTGGCGTAGTCGACATACTCTGGCATGTGAACCCGTCCCTGGTGTTTGTTGAGATAGTCAATCATCGTTGTCAGATGATCCGCCATGCTGCGCAGCAGCGGTTCGACCTCGTCGATTGCCTCCTGTTGCCATGGCGAGCCCTCCGCGCGTGCTGTATCCATCTCCGTCAGCAGTTTGCCCATAGCGTTGATGTGTTGTGTCATCGACGTGAGCTGGGTGGCATGCGAGTTCCAGCTGGTTCGTGACCTTGTGAAGCTCTCAATCAGCTCGGCATCGCGATTAGCCTGCGCCGCGCGATCTTTGGTTTGTTGCAAAAGATCGTTGATGTGCGCGGAATCCACGGTCTGAGCAATCACGTACGACCCGCCGAGCAATCCGAGGAGTAGAACGGCGGTTGTCAGGACTAACCTATACAAAAGTTTTGACATACACCTCTCCTTCGCCAGCTTCCACGCTGGGCGTTGCTATTATGCGCCAATCTCATACCCCAAGGTAGGCGGCCCGGACCCCAATAACCGAAATTGGATGCCCCGGGTCCCGCTGTTGAGACCCGGGATTCACCTTGACTCTGAAATCGCCATCCGCACCCGCCCAAAATCCCCTCCTCGCACCGGCACTCGGATTGACAGCGAGACGCCCGCACCACATGGAGCGCCCGCATCCCCACATGCCTGTCATCGTGCATCTTAACCATGGAACCGCCGGATATCCCGCGATCCGGCGCGATCGGCCGAAAAGACGGGCAAAGTAACCTGAACTCTGTAAAATCCAGAAAGAACCGAATGAAGTAAAGCGGATGGCGAAGGCCATCCACGCCTTCGCCAGGAGCGCGAAGGATGGGGATTCTCTCACACACCCTTGGACACGCAAAAACTGCCTGCATAGGCCGCCCATCCTCTGGTCGGGAAGCATAACGGAACGGCAATGTCGATTACCTTGGTGAATTTTTTCGGACTGCTCGGCGGGCTGCTGGTGTTGGCCTATCTGGCCAATCGGTTCTCACACCGAACCCGCGTCCCGGATGTGGTGGTTCTGCTCGTGTGCGGAATTGTGCTCGGCCCGGTGCTGCACTGGATCAACCCCGGCCGCTTTCCCGGCGTCGCGCGCGGCGTGGGCACTCTGGCCCTGATTCTGATTCTGTTTGCGGCCGGCCTGGAGCTGGATTTGCGGCGCGCGCGCAAGCAGTTCGTTGCCGGAACAATGCTGGCGGTACTGAGCTATGCGCTGACGATGGAAGGCGTGCATTTGTTCTGCGTGTACGTGCTGCAGATGAACCGGATGGCATCCCTGCTGGCAAGTGCCGCGCTGGCTTGCCTCAGCGGAGCGATTGTCCTGCCGGTGCTCGAGCAGATCGAGATGAGGCCCGAGCTGAAAACCACGCTTGCCATCGAAGCCTCTTTTGGAGACGGACTCGGCGCGCTTGTGGTAGGTGTGCTGCTGAGTCTGATTAAGGACGGGGCAACGAGCCACACGAGCGGCGGCATGATTCTGGGCGGCATGGCGATCCAGTTTGTTTTCCGTTTCGCGCTGGCGTTTGTCATCGCCTTGGCGGCGGGTCTCCTGTGGAGACGTTTGCTGCCCAAAATCTCAAACAAAAAGTTCTGGCAAGTGCTGACCTTTGCCGCGGTCTTGATTGTGTATTCGATCACGCATGCGCTGGGAGGCAGCGACCTCTTTGCCGTAATGGTGTTTGGAGCAACGCTGGCCAGCCTGTTGGGGCCCGAGAGCTTCTTGCGTGACTTTGGCGTGGACTTCGATGTCAAGGACGAGGGAAGTCAGATCCACTCATTCCACTCCGAACTCGCATTTCTGGTGCGAAGCTTCTTCTTTGTGCTGCTCGGAGCGATGATTCACTTTCGCGGACTGAAGGTACAGTTGCTGCCGAGCTTCGGAATTGTCGCAGTCATGCTGGTGGCGCGGTTCGTTGCCGTGCAGGCCAGCCGCGTGGTCTGGCGCGGAACGATCGGGCGCGAGCGCGAACTGGCCATGATGCTTATCCCCCGCGGGCTCATTACGGCGGTGCTGGCGCTGGAGGCAATTCAGGCGATGCCGGCCGACCTTGTGTTCCTTCCCTCGCTGGCGTTCGTGCTGATTTTGCTCACGAATGGTTTGGCGCTCGTGGCCACCGTGCGTGCGAAGGGGATACGGGGATAAGCGCCCCATCCGGTTCCACCGGCGGGCGGGTGCCCACTCACGGAGTCAGGACGCATGCAGCGCAACCCAAAGGCTGCCCCATCCCTTCCGTGTCTTTTGCCGAACGGATGGGATCGCTCGCAGCTCGCAGTGCGCACGCGGTCTACTGTCCTCCTCAATGCTGAGAGCCCCGGCCCGCCACCCCGCATGATAATGCCGCCGGCGAAAGCGGCCTGAAGACGTTCAAGCGGGAAGAGATCTATGCCCGCCGCTGTCAGGACAGCGATGATCTGCGCGTCTCACCCGAGGAGTTCACCCCAACCACTTGTCAAGCCTCTCCGCCGACAAGCACTTATACTTCAATCATTTACATTTGCAGGTTATTTCTCTCACCTGGTCCACAATAAAAAACTGAAGGCGCCTTGGTCTCTGACCGCTTGAAGTGATACCAGATGAAGTGCCCCAGATCCCGATTTTGGGACCTGGAACTGGCATTCGCCAGGTCCAAAATCATCCGGTCAGAGCCCTGAATCATTCCATGCGCCTTGTGAGGACCAATGCGAAACATCACCGTGACCGTCTCTGACCGAACCTATCACCAATCCCGCGTCTGGGCGGCCCAACGCGGCACCTCCATCTCCCGCGTCGTGGCGTTCCTGCTCAACACCCTGCCAGACGTCCCCCGCTCCGTGCTGCGCGGCTTTGATCCCGTCGATTACGGCACGCCCGACCGCAGTGTCAAAAAGCCCGCGCCGCCGCCGGCGCCGGCGGCAGCGCGCGCAACCACCACCCCCCCGGGGGGAGAAAATCCCCAAAGTAAACTGTGAACACGTGGAATCGCACCTAAACCGCCCAGAATCAACAGCCAAATCCGAAAAAACCACAGCCTGCCGGTTGCCGCGCATCTGTGCGCCGCACACGAAAAAGCCCGCCGGCGAACCGGCGGGCCTTTAGGCTTTCACTCGTTGCACGCTCTCAATACAACCTGAAATTCACCTCGACGGTAATCATCACCGGCACGGGAGTCTTGCCATCCAGCATGGCCGGCTTGAACCGGTACTGGCGCACCGCTTCCAGCGCCTTCTGATCCAGCCCCATGCCCAGCGCCCGGACCACGTGCAGATCTACCGGCAGTCCTCTTCTGTTGACGATCAATTGAATCAGGCACACGCCTTGATACTTGGCGCGGCGCGCTTCATTGGAGAACTCGGCTTCGACCGTGTTCAATGGGATCGGGGGCGAAACGCCGCCGCCAACGTGATAGAGCCCACCGCCCGCGCCACCACCATAACCCGGGCCATATCCGTTGCCAGTCCCCGAGCCCAAACCGCCGCGTGCCCCCGATCCCATGCCCGCTTCGGAGCCCTGACCATTGGAGGCGATCGTGACGTTGGGAGACTGAGTCATGCCAATATTGGGCAACGTTGGATTGTTGGGCAGCGTAATATTCTTCTGCACGTTGATGGCTGATGGAATAGGAATCAGAGGGTTCGCCACCATCGGGACTTGAGGCGCAACAATGGGAGACTTCTCGATCTTCGGCAGTCTTCCCTTGATTGGGTCGATGACGCTGTGATTGCCGCCACCGCCACCACCACCATTTTTCGAGCCCATCATGGGAGCCTTCGGCACCCACATACCCACATTGATGTCGGTGGCCTCAAGGTTCTTGTTGATGACCCTGATTGCTTGTCTCCCGAGGAAGAAGATCGCAATGAGGATGATCGCCAGGTTAATCGCTGAAGAGATGCCCATGGCCCACGGGTTGCGTTTTACGGCCATCCGGTCGGGCACCGGGATTGGTGTCGACGTGAGTTCCAGAGGCGGCAGCTTTACGGGGAAAAAAGTGTCGCGGATGTTCTCATAGAGGGCTTTCCAAATCGGTGTTTCGTCAAAAGCCCTGCCGAGTAGCGCGTCGAGTTCGTGCCCATCGCTCCCGGAAACATCGGAGACCGCGCCTGTTGAATCAGTGCCGGGCTGCGTCGCAAGTTCTTGTGCCATATTTCCTGCCGGCTGTATTGCCTTCTTGGGCCTTGAAGTATGGTAATTCACCCCAAGACCCGATCTATTCATTATGCTCGACCATGCATGTCCTTGTCTCGGCCATCATAATCTTGCATCGGTGATTATTCTCCACGCTCTCATATTCCCGAACGATCGAGAATCCCATATTCAATAGACGAGGAAGCGGCCCGACTTGTTACCCAAAAAAATGTCTCCTCGCCGGTTACACTAGAGAATGACCAGGTTCCCACCGATCGACGGAGTGACAATGCCCCCTGCGCCGGAATTGAAGGCGACGCTCACCTTACCTCAGACAGCCTTCCCCATGAAGGCTAACTTGCCGCAAAATGAGCCCCTTCGGCTCGTCCGCTGGGCTTCGCTCCGCCTCTATGAAAGACTTCGCCAAGCCGGCCGGGAGCGGCCCACGTACATTCTGCACGATGGCCCGCCCTACGCCAACGGTCCCATTCACCTGGGTCATGCCCTGAACAAGGGGTTAAAGGATTTTGTCGTCAAATCCAAGACGATGGCAGGATTCGACGCCCCCTATATCCCCGGATTCGATTGCCACGGCCTGCCCATTGAAATCAAAGTGGACGAAAAACTCGGCCGAAAAAAACTCGAAATGCCCGCCCCTGCGGTCTTGGAGGCCTGTCGCGCCTATGCACAGAGGTACGTTGACCTGCAAACGGAGCAGTTTGAACGTATCGGGTGCTTGGGCCGCTGGGAGACGCCCTATAAGACCATGTCGCGCGACTACGAGGCGCGCACGCTGGAGGCGTTCTACGGCTTCCTGGAAAAGGGTTTTGTTTATCGCGGACTGAAGCCAGTTTACTGGTGCATTCATGACCGGACCGCCTTGGCCGAGGCCGAGGTGGAATATGAAAATCACACCAGTCCAAGCATTTACGTTCGCTACCGGCTTACCTCGCCTCCCGAGAAACTTGCTCCGGCTCTTACCGGTCGCGATGTTTCCACGATCATCTGGACTACCACTCCTTGGACGCTGCCAGCCTCCCTGGCTGTTGCCTTCCATCCGGAATTTGATTATGTCGCCTTGGTCAAGGGAACTGAGCCGGATGCGCCAGTGTACATCGTGGCCGCCGAGCTGGCGGAACAGGTAAAATCCGCCTGCAGGCTGGGCGATACAAGCGAACTTGCGCGCTTCAAGGGCGCGGTGCTTGACCGGGTTACCTTCAAGCATCCCTTTCTGGAGCGTAGCGTACCGGGCGTGCTGGCCACTTATGTAACCGCCGATACCGGTACCGGCGCCGTCCACACGGCGCCCGCACACGGCGCCGACGATTTTGCCACCGGCCAACGCTACAATCTGGATCCCACCAGCCGCGTCGATTCGGCGGGGCGTGTCCACGTAGACCCGGCCGCCTGGCCGATCGCTGTGCCACCGGCATTTGAGGGCAAAACCGTCTGGGCCGCCAATCCCATCATCCTGGCCATGCTGGAAGAATCGGGCGCGTTGCTGGCCAGTTCCGATTTGGAACACTCGTATCCACACTGCTGGCGCTGCCATCATCCGGTGATCTTCCGCGCTACCGAACAGTGGTTCATTAGCCTTGAAACCCCGGTGAAACGCGCCGACGGAACAAAAGCGACCTTCCGGCAGTTGACCATCGAGGAAATCGATAAGGTGGTGTGGGACCCGGCGTGGGGCAAAGAGCGCATCACCAACATGATCGCCACGCGGCCCGACTGGTGCATCAGCCGGCAGCGCATCTGGGGCGTGCCCATCGCCGTACTGATGTGCAAAAAATGCGACAAGCCGATCCTCGACGCAAAGCTAAACCGGAAGATTGTGGAGTTGTTCGAAAACAAAGGCGCGGAGGCCTGGCACGCGACTGACGTGGCGGCGCTGGTTCCCGAGGGCGCTCAGTGCGCACATTGCGGGGGCACGGAGTTCCGCAAAGAGACCGACATTCTTGATGTATGGTTCGACTCCGGCACAAGCTGGTTTGCCGTCTGCGAAACGGACGCCGATCTGAAGGAGCCGTACAGCGCCTTTCAGGCAAAGGCGGGCAAGCAGCGCCCGGAGTGCTTGTACCTGGAAGGCGGCGATCAGCATCGCGGCTGGTTCCACTCGTCGCTGCTGACTTCCGTGGCGCTGCGAGGGCGGGCGCCTTACTCGCATGTGGCTACGGCCGGCTGGACCCTGGATGAGTTGGGACGCGCCATGTCCAAATCGCTGGGCAATGGCGTCGATCCGGTGGACATTGCCAACCGGATGGGCGGCGAGATTGTGCGGCTCTGGGTGGCGTCGGTTGACTTTCGCGAAGACATGGCGGCCAGCGAAAACCTGATGCAACGCTGCGCCGACATCTATCGCAAGCTGCGCAACACCTTCAAGATTCTGCTCGGCAACCTGCACGGGTTTGAGCCGGCGCGCGACGCCGTTGCCGAGGCGGAGCTGTTGCCGCTCGACCGCTACATGCTGGCGCGCACGCGTGAACTGACGGAAAAGATCCTAGGCTGGTACGAGGCCTTCGAGTTCCACCGCGTTTATCACGCGGTGAACGAGTTCGCCATTGTGGATCTGAGCGCGTTTTACATCGATGTGCTCAAGGACCGGATGTATACCTTTGCGCCTACAAGCCTGGCACGGCGTTCGGCGCAAACCACGCTGTGGCGGATTACGGAGGCGCTGGTGCGGCTGGTTGCGCCGATCCTCAGCTTTACGGCAGACGAAGTGTGGGAGCATCTGCCCGTGGTCGAAGGACGCGAGGAAAGCGTGCATCTGGCGCTCTTCCCGAAGCCACAAGAGATTTTTTCGAATGACCCAGCGCCGGTCCTGGAGGAGTGGCGGCAGATGTTTGCTGTCCGCGACGAGGCGCTGCGCGTGCTGGAAGAGGAAAGACAGGCTAAGCGCATTGGCAAAGGGCTGGAGGCCGATCTTGAAATCACCGCATCCGGCGATGTGCTCACGCTACTCAAGCACAATGCGGAGGGATTGAAGGAGTTCCTCAATGTCTCGGCGGTGCGAGTGGCGCCCGGCGAGGAGCTTAAGATCGCTGCCCTGCCTGCTGGGGGCAAAAAGTGCGCGCGGTGCTGGAACTTCATGCCTGAAGTATCGAACTACGGCATCTGGGAGAATGTGTGCCCACGCTGTCAAAGCGCCCTGCATGAGATGGGCATTGCGCCGCCGCAGCCCGCGGAGGCCGCGCAGTGAGCTTTACGCCTCCCCGACGACTGCCCTGGCTGCTGCTGATCGCTCTTGCCGATATTGTCCTCGATCGCCTGACCAAGGCCTGGATCAGCAAGCACATTCCCATGGGCGGAGAGATCCAGCTGATCCCGCACGTGCTGGACCTTTCGCATTGGGTCAACCAGGGTGCGGCATTTTCGCTGTTTGCGAGCGCGGCCACGCCCAACACGGTGCGCTGGGGCCTGGTTGCGTTTACGCTGGTGGCGGCGCTGGTTGTTTTCATCGCCATGATCCGGCTGGGCAGCCGGTTCACGCTGACCACAGTTGCACTGGCGCTGATCCTGGGCGGCGCGCTGGGCAACGCTCACGACCGCATCGCCTACGGCTGGGTCGTGGACTTCATCGACGTGCACTGGTACGGCCATCACTGGCCGGACTTCAATGTGGCCGACAGCTCGATTGTGATCGGCGCGTGCATGCTGCTGCTGGATTCCCTGCTGCCAAAGAAGAAGCAGGAAGCAGAGACCCGCGATCAGGAACCGGAGACCGGCGGTCAGTGATCGCCTGCTCGCCGTTGCCGCGACCCGCGAGCTTCAGCGGATTTGCGGGAACGGCAAATGAGACTCCGGGCTGTTCTGTTCGAGCGCTCCAAGCCATGCGCGGATGCTCTGCCTGAGCGGCTCGATAGCCACGCCGCCAAATTCCGAAGGATAGGATTGGAGACGGCGCAGCGCCGCCCGCAGCAGCGATGCCGTGCCGATCTCATTCCTGCGCTGGAAGTGATGAAACGCCGCGGCGATCTGGATGAGAGCCTGGAGGAAGGTCTTTTCCGGCTCCGCGCAGCGCAGCCAGACGCCTTCCCAATGCTCGTGGGCGTCGAAGAACTTGCGGCTGCGATAGCAGCGCAGGCCCTCGGCGAGCTCGCTTTGTTCCCAGTCAAGCGACATCCGTTTCGATTATCGCAAAGCGCGCATCAGGTTGGGATCGTGCAAGTAATTGATTCCACAGGGACCAAAATTACCTGCAAAAAAATCTGTGGATAAGAAAATATTTTAGGGGGGGTGGGTGCGATCACG
>JAJZME010000050.1 GCA_021803035.1 Acidobacteriota bacterium
GATGGCCCGCCACAAGACCACCGGCCAGGCGCGCAAGCTCATCGTCGCCGGCTGCCTCGTCGAGCGCTACCGCGACGAGATCCGCAAAAGCATTCCCGAAGTCGACGCCGTCATCGGCACCGGCGAGTTGGAATCGATTCTCGAAGCCGCCGGCATGGCGCCCGCACCCGCCACGCCTTCGCCGTTCAACATCCTCAGCGGCCACAGCCACGGCGAAGTCCGCCCCGGCCGCGAAGCCCAGGCCGGCACGCACCACACCCACGCCCGCGCCGAAGGCGACGCCCGCGAGCGCCAGGGCCGCTTCAGCCGCCACGACTGGCAGGGCGCGGCGCACATGCTGCCCACCTACCTCTACGACGAGACCACGCCGCGGCTGCTCTCCACGCCCCGCGCCTCGGCCTACATCAAAATCGCCGAGGGTTGCGACCACCCCTGCACCTTCTGCGTCATCCCCAACCTGCGCGGCAAATTCCGCTCGCGCCGCTTCGAATCGGTCGTGGCCGAAGCGCAGCAACTCGTCTCCCGCGGCGTCGAAGAGATCACGCTCATCGGCCAGGACACCACCTGCTACGGCGAAGACCTCGGACTCAAGGACGGACTCGCCCTGCTCCTCGACGCACTGGCTGGAATCGAAGGCCTGCGCTGGCTGCGCTTTCTCTACGCCTATCCCAACCGCATCACCGGCCGCCTGCTCGACACCATCGCGCGCCACGACAACATCTGCAAATACCTCGACGTACCCCTGCAGCACGCTTCGCCCGCCGTCCTCAAGCGCATGAAACGAGGCGCCGACGCCGAAATCTTCCTCAAGATGCTCGCTAGAGTCCGCAAGGCAGTACCCGGCATCGCCCTGCGCACCAGCTTCATCGTCGGCTTTCCCGGCGAGTCGCCCGCCGACCTGCAAATTCTGGAGCAGTTCATCTCCGCAGCCCAATTCGACTGGCTGGGCGTCTTCAGTTACTCCGACGAGGACGGCTCCGCCGCCCACGCGCTCGACGGCAAGCTCACCCGCCGCACCATCGAAGCGCGCCGCCGACGCCTCATGAAGCTGCAACAATCCATCAGCCGCCGCGCCCGGCAGCAGTGGCTGGGCCGTGAGCTGACGCTGCTGGCCGAAGGCGAAAGCGAAGAAACGCCGCTCCTCTGGGAAGGCCGCACCGAGTTCCACGCCCCCGAGATCGATGGCAAGGTCTACATCAACGACTTCGGCGACCTGCAGGCCCTCGAACCTGGCCGCTTTTACCGCGCCGAAATTACCGGGGCGCACGACTACGACCTCGTGGCCCGCATCATCTCCGGACCTTTGAAACGCGAAGCCCAAAGCTCTCCGGCAAGCCGAAGTACCATAATGGATTGACTGCCGTTTTTACCGGACTCAGATCATGCCAGCCAAAAAGAAATCCGCTAAGGTCCTCCATTGCCCAACATGCGGCATGTTGGTTCAACCAAAAGATGAGGATTTTCCCTTCTGCAGCGACCGCTGCCGCAAGATCGACCTGGGCAAGTGGGCAACCGGCGCCTACAAGATCAGCTCTCCCGTTCTCGATCCCGAAGTGCTCGAAGACCTTGGCGGCTCCGGCACACCCCGTGGAGCATCGCATGACGAGTGAGCCGCCGACCACCGGAACAAACTTCGTTCCTAAGCAGGGCCCCACGACGCGCTGGGCCTTCGCCGTCGCCACATTTTTCGGCGCGGGCTACGGAAAACCAGGCCCCGGCACCTGGGGCTCAGTCGCCGCGGTCCTGTTGTGGGCCATCACGGCATGGATCTTCCATCCCGCGCGCAACACCATGACGCTGATCGTGCTGGCTGCCGTCGGTCTGGCTCTGGTCTTCGGCATCCCGGCCGCCACCGTGGTTGAGCGCGAATCCGGCCGCCAGGATCCGGGCTTCGTGGTCATCGATGAGGTCATCGGCCAATGGATTGCCCTCCTCGGCTGTCCTCTCGACTGGCGCTACGCCCTGCTTGCCTTGTTGCTCTTTCGTCTCTTCGACATCACCAAGCCATTCCCCGTCCGCCGCCTTGAGCGGCTTCCAGCCGGCTGGGGCATCATTTTCGACGATGTGGCCGCGGGGCTGTATGCTTGGGGTGCGGCGTCTTTGCTACGCTTATGGTTCTGATGCCTCGGTCAACCGTCCAATCCGCTTCCCCGGTGGTGCCCACACCACACATTGACGACGTAACTCCGGCCGCTGCCATGCCGCTGGGGGAAGTCGAGCTATCCGGCAGCCATCTGGGCCCGGACGGCGTCGGTCTGCCAACCGTGATGGTCGACGGCCACGCCGCCCATCTCCTGATGAGCCGGCCCACGCGGTTGGCCTTTCGTGTGCCTGAGAATGTCTCGACCGGACAGATTGAAGTCCGTAACCCCGCCGGAGCCAGCAACATCGTTCCCTTGCGCATCGCTCGCGAGCTGACCGCCAGTCTTCATCCCGTCACCAGCCCCGCCGTCAGCCGTTCCGGCATGATCTACGCCACCATCTCCGGCTCGCGCGGCAAGCAGACGCCGGTCTCCGTGGTGCGGGTAAGCCCCGACGGCCGCGGCACGCCGTTCGTCACCGGCATTCTCAACGCCACCGGGCTGGCCTTCAACCCCGTCGGCGATCTCTTTGTAACCTCCCGCGCCGAGGGCGTCGTCTATCGCGTCGATCCCGCCGGCGAGTTCACCGTCTACGCCGAGGGCATGGGCGTGGCCACGGGCGCGGCCTTTGACGGCGACGGCAATCTCTTTGTGGGTGATCGCAGCGGCACCATCTTCAAGATCAACCCGGAACGCCAGATCTTTGTCCACGCCACCCTCGAACCCAGCGTGGCCGCGTATCACATCGCCGTCAACAAGCAGGGCAAGCTTTTCGTCACCGGCCCCACGCTCTCGTCGAACGACGCCATCTGGCTCGTCGAACCCAACGGCGATACCCGCGCCTGGTATCGCGGCCTCGGCCGCCCCCAGGGCCTTGCCCTTTCGCGCGAAGGCGACGTGTACGTGGCCGCCTGCCTGCACGGCCGTCGCGGCGTGGTCCGCGTTCGCCCCAGCGGAGAAGCTTCGCTTGTGCTCGCCGGCGCCAACCTCGTGGGCCTTGCGTTCTCCCCCCTCGGCACCACGATTCTCGCCACCAACGAAGCTGTTTACGATGTGGATCTCGGCGTCGAGGGACTGGAGCTGTTTTAGCTTTCAGCCCTTGGCTCTTGGCCTTAAGTCCTTCAATTGTGGGATGCGATGGAGTGAGAAGGCCGTCAACAGAAGACTCACGATCAACTTTGCCGGCCAGGGCAATCGCATGAAGGCTATTTGTTAACTTCCGTACTTCCGATTTGCCCGCGCCGTAGGCGCAATGTTCATTAGCCCAGCGTTTCAACGCTGGGAAAGCGCTGGAAAAACACCTCGAAGTCCCGTAGGGACGGCGCAACAAGGCAAGTGCGAACCGAACCGCCCGTTCATGCGATTGCCCTGCTTTGCCGGCCCGGTTTACCGGGCGATCCAAAACGTATTATCAAATCAGGAAGTAAAAACATTGACCGGCAGGAGTCTCCTGCTGAAAGCAAAGAGCTAAAAGCTGCCTTTATGAAATCCGAGATCATTGCCGTTGGTTCCGAAATGCTCACCCCCTACCGCCAGGACACCAACTCTCTCTACATCACCGAGAAGCTCAACGAGATCGGCGTGCTGGTGGCCTTCAAGACCATCGTGGGCGACCGCCGCAAGGACCTCGTCCGCGCCGTCCGCACGGCCCTGGAGCGCTCCGACCTTCTGGTCATGATCGGCGGCCTGGGCCCCACGGAAGACGACCTGACGCGCGAGGCCATAGCCGACGCGCTCTCGCTCACCATCAAGCGTGACGCCCAGATCGTCGCCGCGCTCCACGCCCGCGCCGCCGCTTGGCGCATCACCATGCCGCAGAACAACCTGAAGCAGGCTGACCTGCTGGAAGGCGCCACCGTCCTGACCAACCCCAACGGCAGCGCGCCCGGCCAGTGGCTCGACGTCGTCTATGCCGGCTACCGCAAGCTGGTCATGCTGCTGCCCGGTCCGCCCAGCGAGTGCCGCCCTCTCTTCGACGCCGAATGCATTCCACGCCTGCGCGAGATCATCCCTCCCCGCCACATCGCCCGGCGCACCCTGCGCGCGGCCATGATTCCCGAGTCCCAGGCCGACAAGCTACTGGCGCCCATCTACACCACCTACCCCGACGTTGAAACCACCATCCTGGCCCACGCCGGCGACATCCAGCTCATGCTGCTCTGCGGCAAGTCCAATCCCGAAGAGGCTCGTCAGCGTGTCGATGAACTGGCCGGCCGCATGGAAGAGGCTCTGGAAGACTGGCTTTACTCGTCGGAGGGCGAAACGCTGGAGCAGATCGTGCTCTATTACCTCGGCCTGCGCCAGGCAACGCTGGCCGTTGCGGAAAGCTGCACCGGCGGCCTCGTCGCCCAGCGCATCACTTCGGTTCCCGGCGCTTCGCGTTCGTTTCTGGGCGGAGCGGTGGTCTACTCCAACGAGCTGAAGACCGCCATGGCCGGCGTGCCCGCGGATCTGATCGCCACGCACGGCGCGGTCTCCGAAGAAGTGGCCCAGGCCCTGGCCAGCGGCATCCGCCGGCGCACCGGAGCAACCATCGGTCTCGGAATCACCGGCATCGCCGGCCCCACCGGCGGCACCGACGACAAACCCGTCGGCCTGGTTTATGTCGCCGTCTCCGACGCGCAGAAAACCGACGTTCTCAGCCGCAACTTCCGCGGCGACCGCCAGCGCATCCGCGAGTATGCCTCGCAATGTGCATTGGACTTCGTCCGCCGCAGACTCATGTAATCCGGCCGCCGCAACACAAACCCTCGACCCACAGCCGGAATATTCTCATTTCTATTGCATTTAAATACGAATGCATATGATTAAATATGTACTGTACCATTCAATATCCCGCCGGCCCTCCCTATCTGCAGTACCGCTTTCCGATGCGCCGGTCCATATCCGGGAGACTTCGTGGCGCCATTCTCACGCCGGACCAACTCCAGACAGGCCCTGGCCGCCTTAGCTCCTTCTTGCTGGCTTGCGGCGGCCGTACTTGCCCTCATGCTGGCTCCCCGTGCCCAGGCGCAGACGGCGAGCCTCACCGGGCAGGTGACCGACCCATCCGGCGCAGCCGTTTCCGGAGCTGGCGTTACAGTCCGTAACGTGAATACCGGCGCAACGCGGATCTCGGCCAGCGGCCGCACCGGCTGGTATCAGGTTTTGTCGCTGCCAGTAGGCGACTACCAGGTCATCGTCAGGAAGAAAGGCTTTGCCGAGGCGATTCGCAAAGGCATTCATCTGGCCGTGGGACAGGTTGCGACCGCCGGCATGACTCTGCGTGTGGGCAGCGTCAGGCAGCACGTGACGGTGAATGCAAACGCCAATGCCGTATGCCTCACCACCTCCAGCATCTCCGGCCTGGTGAGCGAACGGCAAATTGTTGACCTGCCGTTGAACGGCCGCAGCTACGACGAACTGATGGCGCTCAACCCCGGCGTCGTCAATTTCACCTCGGAAAAGACCGGCGGCATCGGAGTCTCAAACTCGACCGTAGGCAATGACTTTGCCGTGTCGGGCAACCGCCCGCAGCAGAATCTTTACCTGCTGAACGGCATCGAGTTCACCGGCGCGGCCGAGGTCAACATGCAGCCCGGCGGCGTCAGCCAGGAGTTGCTGGGCGTCGACGCGGTGCGCGAGTTCAACCTGCTGCGTGACAACTACGGCGCGCAATACGGAAAGCGCTCGGGCGCGCAGGTGCTGATCGTCACGCGCAGCGGAACAAACCATCTGCACGGATCGCTCTACGAATTCGTGCGCAATAACCTCTTCGACGCGGCAAACTACTTCGACCGGGGCCCCGCGCCGGCCTTTCAGCGCAATCAGTTCGGCGTCTCGCTGGGCGGTCCGCTCAAAAAGAACAACACGTTTCTGTTCGGCAACTACGAGGGCTTTCGCCAGCATCTGCGCCAGGCGGGCGTGGACCTGGTTCCCGATGCGAATGCGCGCAAGGGCTATCTGCCCTGCAAGCTGGTGAGCCCCGCGCCGCATCCCTGCCCCGCTTCGGGCCTCGTGGACGTAGGCCTGGCGCCCGCGGTTGCTCCGCTGCTGGCGCTGTGGCCCATGCCCACCTCCGGCGCGCCAGACTTCGGCGGCATCTCCGAGGCCTTCAACACCCCGCTCCAGACCATTCGCGACGACTTCGGTACCACGCGGCTGGATCATGTTTTTTCCCCCGCAGATACCTTTACCGGCGTCTACACCATCGATGACAGCGCCGACGTCACGCCGACCAGCAGCAATCTCTACAGCACCGATCTGGAGGGCCTGCGCGAGCAGGTGCTGAGCCTGGCGGAAACACACGTCTTTTCTCCGCAACTGCTGAACACTGCGCGCCTGGGCTTTTCGCGCGCGGCCTATGACTACACCGGCGAGCCAACCCCGGGAACACCGGCGGCAAGCGTGCCCGGATTTGTCGCCGGCAGGCCGGTGGGCGCAGTGGTCGTGGGCGGAAGCGCGGCAGCCAATCCGGCCGCGCAGCTCAGCCTCGCAGGCAGCAACATCGGAAGCAATCTCCACATCGCGCGCAACCTCTACACCCTTGAAGACCACCTGAAGCTGACCCGCGGCCGGCAAACCGTCAGCCTGGGCGTGTGGCTGCAGCAGCTCCGCTCCAACGAAGACCTGGCGCTCACCCAATTCGGGCAGGCCACCTTCACCGGCCTGCAGCAGTTCCTGCAGGGCGCCATCGGCAACTTCGCCTACGATCCCGCGCCCACAGAGATGAACTGGCGCATGCTGATGGGCGCCTGGTACGCACAGGACACGATTCGCCTCACGCCCAGGCTGACAGCCACACTGGGATTTCGCGACGGTTTCACAACCGGATGGAACGAAGCGCACGGCCGCGCCGCCAGCTTCATCTTCAAGAACGGCGTGATGCAAACGCAGCCGCGCATCGCTAGCTCCGCCTTCACCTCCAACTACGCCAAGTTCCTCCCGCAGCCGCGCATTGGCCTGGCGTGGATGCCGGCCGGCTCCAAAACCATCATCCGCGCCGGCTTCGGCCTGTACAACGACATGCAGGACGCGCTCGGCTATCGCATGGACCAGAACGCGCCCTTCAATCCCTCCTACAGCCTTTCCAATCTTCCCGTCGCCAGCCTGCCGCTGCCCACCGCTCCTGTTCCGGGAAACGCCAAAGTCGCGCCCGCCGGTGTGCAGCCGAACATGCGTACACCCACGCTCATCTCCTACTCGCTGCGCGTCGAGCGTGAGCTGACGCCCAACACGGTCTTCGCCATCGCCTATATAGGCTCGCATGGCTATCACGAATTGGTCAGCCTCGACGACAACGAGCCCACCCCGGCAATCTGCCCCGCATCGCCCTGCCCGGCTGTGTATCCCGCCGATTTCCCCGCCCCGCTGGCCGGCGCCCCGGTTCCCGCCGGCGCTTATTACATCGCCCCCGGAACGCCGCGCGCCAATCCGGCGCTGGGCCCTGCATGGGCATGGTTCAGCGTGGGAACAAGCTCGTACAACGCGCTGCAGTTGGACTTGAACCACCGCATGGGCCACGGGCTGCTGGCGCGGGGTGTCTATACCTGGTCCAAGGCGCTGGACGACGGCGACTCGCTCAACGCAACCGCCGCCGGAAATGCGCCCGGACTGGTTTCAAATCCCTTCGACATCAGGTCCGACTGGGGCCCGGCCACCTACGACGTGCGCCAGGTTGCGGTATTCAACGGAAGCTACCAGCTTCCCTTCGGGCCGCACCAGCCTTTTCTCAACCGCGGCGGTTTACCCGGCAGGCTTGCCGGCGGATGGATCGCAGACTGGATTGTGACGCTGCAATCGGGCTTTCCCTTCACACCTCAGCTCAGCTATAACCCCTCCAACAATACCGACAACAAGAATCCTGTCCGCCCCTTCGCAAATCCCCAGTTTCACGGCTCCGCAATCGTGGGCAAGCCCACGGAGTGGTTCAATCCCGCGGCCTTTCTGGCTCCGCCGCCGGGCAGCGGCTTCTACGGCAACCTTGGCCGCGACAGCCTGACCGGCCCCGGGCTGGCAACGTGCGATTTTTCCATGCTCAGGAACACCACGCTCCGCGACCGGATGAACCTGCAGTTGCGCGCCGAGTTCTTCAATCTGCTCAACCGCCCCAACTTCAACACCCCCAACCTCGTCGTCTTCACGCCATCGGGCATTTCACCCACGGCAGGCAGGATTACGAGCACCTCGACGGCCGCGCGCCAGATTCAGTTCGCCATGAAGCTGCTGTGGTGAAAACGCCGGCCGCAGGGAGCCCTGCCGCAAACACTCCGTGCATCAGTGCCCTTGCGCGGCGCGAGTCTGCGCCGCCGGACACATGCACGCCTTGAAAGTAGCGGGGGTATAGTTGGCCAGGGCGCAGGAATACTCCGGCCAGAAGGCCTTGATCTCCTCCGAGCGGTCGCCCACGAAGTAATCGCGGAGATAAATCTGGCTGTCCTGCGTCTTGTCGCCGGGGTCGGCGCGGAAGCCAGCGATCAGTTGCTTCACCGTGGTGGGCGAAAACGCCGCCTCGTGATAGGCGCGGTCAAAATCGTACTCCTCGCTCCACTTGGTGTCGATCCCGGTCTTGTTTGAAGCGGCAATCACGCGATAGTCCATCAGAGTCGCCGTCGCCGCATGCACGCGGGCAACCATGAACGCCGGATTGTTCCCGTCCACCGGCGAGATCGACGGCACAACCTTCAGCACCACCGGCTTCTCGTGCACGCCCGGCTGCGTCGAGCGCAACAGGCGCAGCTCGTCCATATGCGTATGCCCGAAGATGCCGAGCCGCACCACGTTCCCGAACTCCGCAATCGTCTCCGGCAGCGCGTCAGACGAAAGAAACATCACCGGCGGATTGCCGGCGCAGATGTTCCTGAAGTGGATGATGGTCGAGAACGGATCGATGCCCGGCGGAATGTGCGCCATGATCCACACATTCTGGTGCCTGCGCGTGGCGCGCTCCAGTTCCTGCCGCAGCCAGGCAATCTGCGCCGCAGCCGGCGCAGCATCGTGTTTGCCGCCGCAAGTTGAATAGTTGCTCGACATAAAATTGTCGTTCAGCACCAGCAGCCGCGTGCGGCGCATGGGCGCGGGCAGCGGCACGCTGTAATATCCCCCGGCTGCAAAGTCGCGCAGTGCCTGCTGACGCTCACGCGCAGGCACGTTGGCGACAAATTCCCCTCCAATAGCCGAAAGATACGGTTCGCCGGCGTCGAAGCGATAGTCGTTGCACCCCGAGTCATTGTTGCCCAGCGCGGGAAAAAGCGGAACGCCCGGAAATGTGCCGCGCAATTCGTTCAGGACAAAATCAATGGTCTTCACGGCGAACGCCTGCCGGGCGGCCGGCGTCGCGTGCGGCATCGTGTGGGCGTACTTGCAGGTGAAGTCGTGGGAGAGCAGGTCGCCGCTGAGGGTGATGAATCGTGCACCCGCGCCATCGGCGCGCATGGCGCGCAGGCTCGACATGTACAGCGCGTAATCGGCGTCGATGCCTCGGGCGTCGCAGGCGTGCTGCAGGGCCGCAAAGCGCGCCGCGCGGTCAGCCGTGGCCGGAGCCGCCAGAATCGCGCTCCATCTTGAGACTGGCGCGGCAACCAGTTGCGGCACTTTCCCCGGGTCCCAGAACGGCTCGAAGTGGATGTCGCTCACCATCAGAACGCGAGCGGAAGGCAAACCCGCAGCCTGGGAACGCGCAAAGGCCGGCGCAGCCGCAACGGCAAGAACCAGCGCCGCCACGCAAAGCCGGGCAGAGTTGCGCAAGAGTCCGATCATCGGGGTTCGCTTCATGGAAGCTCCTCAGGAAATAAGCGCGAGCGGGTCAGGCAATGTGTGTAGGATAAACGAGCCACCGCTCAGCAAAAACAGGTGCGGCGGCCAACACGGTGTGATATACCGTTACCAATGTCTCAATACAGGTTCCTTCTCCCCGGCCTTTTTGCAGCTCTGCTGCTGCCCGCGGCCAGCTCCCACGCCAGAACGCTCGCCGCCACCCCGCCGATGGGCTGGAACAGTTGGGATGCCTATGGGCTGACCATCAACGAGGCGCAGTTCAAGGCCAACGCCCGGGTGCTGGCCACGTTGCGGCGCTACGGATGGAAGTATGTGGTGATCGACGAGGGCTGGTACATGGCCAATCCCTCGGGAAAAACCCTGGCGGAAAAAAACTACCAGTGGAACCGCAACGGCCTGCTCATTCCCGCCCCCGATCGCTTCCCTTCCGCGGCCAATGGCGCGGGGTTCAAGCCGCTCGCCGATTGGGTCCACGCCCACGGCCTCAAGTTCGGCATTCACATTGTGCGCGGGATTCCACGGCAGGTGGTCGAAGCCAATCTGCCCATCGCCGGAACCAGTTTTCATGCCGCCGATGCCGCCGACAAGACCAGTCCCTGCCCCTGGGACCCCGGTAACTGGGGCGTCAAGGACAACGCCGCCGGCCAGGCCTACTACGACTCCATGATGAAGCTCTACGCAAGCTGGGGTGTGGACTTCATCAAAGTGGACTGCATCGCCAACAACCCCTACCGGCCCACCGAGATCCGGCAGATCGCCGAGGCCATCCGCAAATCGGGCCGGCCGATGGTCCTCAGCCTTTCGCCCGGCCCCACGGCCCGGGCGCACGCAGCCGAGGTGGCAAAGTACGCGCAGATGTGGCGCATCTCAAACGACCACTGGGACGTCTGGAACCCCGTGCACAAGCCGGGCCAGGGCGAATTTCCCTTCGGGCTCAAGGATGCATTTGACCGCCTGGGCGAGTGGGCGCCCTATGCCGGCCCCGGCCACTGGCCGGACGCCGACATGCTGCCCTGGGGCTGGCTGGGACCTCATCCGGGTTGGGGCTCCGCCCGGCAGTCGCGCGAGACACAAACCGAGCAGCGCACCGAGTTCACATTGTGGGCCATGGCCCGATCACCGCTCATTCTGGGCGCGAACCTCACCCGCCTGGATGACTTTACGCGATCCCTGATAACCAACCGCACCGTCATCGGCATCGATCAGAAATCCGTCGCCAGCGGGCCCGCCCTCATGCCTCTCAGCACTGCCACGCCTCTGCCTTGGCGCGCCTGGTACGCGCGCACCGGCGGCTATCACCCCAAAACCTACCTGGCCGTCTTCAACCTCAGTGACAGCTCCGGCCAGTGGGATATTCCCTGGATGGCATTTCATCTCCCCGGCGGTTCATACGCCGTTTACGACATCTGGAACCACAAGCGCGTCCCCAAAGCGAAAATGTTGCACGTCGAATTGCCCCCGCACGGATGCGCCCTCTTCCGCATCAAGTAGCAAGCCCGGCCCGACGGCAAACCGCCCCGTTGCAACAAGGTGTTTATTTTTTAGTGCCGGGTCATCTCCGCCCGCACCGCAAAAGCGGCGCATTGTGCGAAACTGAATGGTCCGGCTGACGGCTCCCCACTGTCCCCGGCCAGGTTGCCCGATGCCTGTATTGCGCTCGACTTTCATTGCGCTTTCCCGAAACCGCGGACTGCGCCGTTTTTGTGAGAGCTCCACCACTGGACAGCGCATGAGTGCGCGCTTTGTTGCGGGCACCGAGATCAGCGATGCGCTGGCCGCGGCCGAAACGCTCGTGCAACAAGGCATCGGAGTCACGCTGGACTCGCTCGGCGAACGCGTCACTTCAGAGGTGGAGGCACATTGCGCGGCGGAGGTCTATCACCAGCTCCTCGACTTGATCGCCGCGCGAAAGCTCAACGCCAATATCAGCGTGAAGCTCACGCAGATGGGGCTCGGCCTCAACCCCGAACTGGCGGAATCAGTCACTGCGGAGCTGGTCCGCCATGCGCGCTCGGCCGGCAGCTTCCTGCGCATTGACATGGAAGAATCCCGCCTGACCCAGATCACGCTCGACATTGTCCGGCGCCTCAATGCGCGCGCCGATCTGCGCGGATCAGTAGGCGTCGTGATTCAGGCCTACCTCTACCGTTCGCAGTCGGATATAGAGCAACTGGTGGCCGAGGGCATCCGCGTGCGCCTCTGTAAAGGCGCCTACAACGAACCGCCTGACGTAGCTTTCCCGCGCAAAACCGACGTCGACGCAAATTACATGCGGCTCAGCCGCCTGCTACTGGAAAGCCCCCAGTATCACGGCCTCGCAACGCACGACCCGGCGTTGATCGGCGCCATCCGCAACTTCGTTCGCGAGCGCGCAATCGATCGCACCCATTTTGAATTTCAGATGCTGTATGGGATACGCCGCGACCTGCAACGCGCCTTGGCGGACGAGGGCTATAACGTCCGAATCTACGTGCCATTTGGTCGCGATTGGTACCCGTACTTCATGCGGCGCCTCGCCGAGCGTCCCGCCAATGCGCTCTTTTTGGCCCGGAATTTCTTCAGGCCCTGATGCGCGCCTGTGCATTCAGTTCAAAGCTTCCCGGCGCGATGACCGTCTCCTGCGTTCATACCGCTTCTTCAGCAGAATGGTCCGCCGGCACGAATAGCACTCCCAGGGATAATAGCCAAAGAAAGGGAAAATCTTGGTTTGTAACCAGCCCTTTCGTTCCACGCGATGCAGGTGCCTGCAACCACACCGTGAACAATGCAATTCATCTTTTTCTTCCAATTGCCCCCCCTTGAAGAAGAAGCTTGCAATGCAGAAATGAGCCCGCACTTTTCGATCTTGTGCAAGAAAAAAGAATTGGTTAGGGAATATAAGGGACGGAACCAGCTACCCCAAGCCGGACGTTCGAAAAGCTATACAGCAACCTTGCCTGGCCCATCACAAAACCGAAGCAGACTTTCATCTTAACTCCGGCACTTTTTTACATTGTCGCAAAAGTACCACGAGAAAATCGCAGAGGTAACGCACCGGGCACGGAATATGCCATTACTTTAGTGCAGTCTGCCTCAAATTTGTGCAAATGATTCGATTTGTCAAGTCCTGTTCTCTCCAACCCCTGCGAATCCAGCCGATTACGTTTGCAGGTAATTTCCGCCTCCTCGCTGACAATAGAACCATCAGCAGTTCCGCACGCCAGCCCATGGAGTACACGAGCATGACCGAGCCTATCCAGCCTGCTTCATCTCAAGACCCAATCCCCAGGCAGCGCAGCGTGCGCTCCGCCAGGCTAAACCGCTGAACGCACCCACCCCCCTTAAAATATTTTTCTTTCCCACAGATTTTTTGCAGGCAATTTATTTCCGGCGAAATATGCAGATGTCGATGAGCATCTTGCTATATCGTGGTACGGAAACCGTCAGGTGCAATATCATCCCGTCAGAGTCCTGCTACATCCTTCCGTTAGTTTTTTGCAAGGATCCTCCGCTAAAACCGGCGGCTTTATGCTTTGCGGCCCCTCAAAGGGGCCTGAATTTGCGCCGGACCACGCTACACCGGTTCCTCGGTTTTGACCTTCTCGGCGCCCGCTTGCTGTTCCTCGGAGCCCGCCCTCTGCGCCGCGGCCGAAGGCGAAGCCAGATTCTCCGCCAGCGTTGACTGGGCCGATTGTGGAGCAATAATCAGCAGGCGGTCGCCGGGCTCCAGCACCGTTTGCGGGTGCGGATAGATCACCGACGTGCCGCGCAGAACTCCCGTGATCTCGGCATTGGGTATGGATTTGTTCACGCCCGCCGACTCGATGCTCTTGCCCACCCACGGGCTGTCAGGCCGCAGCGCACCGGCAGTCATCTGCAAGCCGCCGGGCAGATCGAGCGCCATTCCTGACTGCAGCAGCGCCGCCAGATGCAGGTGAGAGACATCCGGCGGAAGGGCAACCTTGCCCGTGTCCAGCAGTTGCAGAGCCAGCTCAATGTGCTCGGCGCGGTGCGCGGGAGAATCGATGCGCCCCACAACCTGGCCTTCGTAGAGACTGTCGTACTTCGTGAATTTCGAGAGCCTGAGTTGCACCAGGAAACTAAGCGTAACGGCAAGTGCGGCAGGAACCAGTAGCGCATAGCCGCCGGTCATTTCAGACACCATGATCAGGGTGGCCAGTGGCACCCGCGCCGCGGCTCCAAAGACCGCGCCCATGCCGATCACGACCATTCCCGCATGCGGCTGATGCGAAAGGGCCGCAAAAATGCCTCCCAGCATGGCGCCCACATACAAACTGGGCGCAAAAACACCACCCGACCCGCCCGATGAGACCGTAAGCGACAGAGCCACAATCTTGGCTACCACGAGAATCACCAGCAGCTTCAGCGCCAGCCGCTCGTCGATGGCATCCTGGATCCACCCATACCCACCCCCCAGCACCTGGGGCAGTGCCATGGCGATAAGGCCCACCAGCAGGCCGCCAATCGCCGGCTTCATCACGGTCGGGACCCGCAGATCGAGGAACAGGTCCCGAACGCGATAAAAAACCTCGGGCAAAATCGTGCCCACAATGCCGCTGGCGACACCCAGCGCCACGTACCAGCCGAGATCTGAAAGGCCGGTGAAGCTCGTCAGCGGAGAAACCTGGAACAGCGGCTGCCAGCCCGAAAAGGCTCCGTTGACGCCATAGGCGACAATCGCCGCCAACATGCAGTAGAGCAGCGCCTCGGCCTCAAACTCGACGCCCCCGTAGAGCACCTCGACCGCAAACAGCGCCGTGCCGATAGGCGAGCGAAAGATGGCCGCCAGTCCGGCTGCCATGCCCATCAGCACCAGCAGCCGCCGCTCGCTGTCGGACCGGTGCTGGAACGTGGCGTACATGGAGCCGATTCCGGCCGAAATCAGCGCGGTAGGTCCTTCACGGCCCGCCGAGCCTCCGGAGCCAATGGTGATCGCCGATGCGATCATCTTCAGCGGAGCAACCCGGGCGCGGATGGCGCCGCCGGTCCAGTGCACCGCCTTCACCGCGGTGTCGGTGCCGTGCCCTTCAGCCTCCGGCGCCCAGGTGTAAACCAGAAAACCGGCGATGAGCCCACCCAGAGTGGTAGCCACCGGAATGAGCCACAGCCCGTGCGGCCCAATCACCTGGTGAAGCGTGTCGCCTTCCGATGCCAGGCCCGGTTCAACGTACCCTGCAATCAGGCCCAGAAAGAGATGGGTCGACAGACGCAACAGCCACAGGAATACCTGCGCGCTCAATCCACCGATCACTCCAAGCAGGAGCGCGTCCAGCAGCAATCGCGGTCTGTCCTGGGCAATCAATTCCCTTTTGTCCGCCTCTCAATTGGGCCGGCGTGAGCCAAAAAGCCCGCGCTGGAACGGGGAAAACGGGGAAGCTGAGATGGTCTTGCGGCTTGCATGGTGCCGCAGTCTCTCAAGTGGCCGGCCCTTAACATTATGCGCCTATCGGCTTGGATGTCTAAGAGCGTACCGGATTTAGGGACATTAGTGGTTCGCAGGAGCTTGAAATGACGAACAAGGAGCGCCGCCGCGGAGAACCCGCAACGCCTCCAGAATCGCACCGGCAAGTGCTTCAGAAGACGAACCTGGGGCCACCCACGCCACTTGCCGGCCGCGAAGAAAATCCACAACTCCGCCCGACGCCGGAAGCGCCACGACCGGCAGTCCGGCAGCCACGGCCTCGATCAAAGCGTTGGGCATCCCCTCATGCCGTGAGGAAAGCACGAAGAGCGTCGCGCCCGGGAAAAGCGCATACGGATCATCAATATAGCCCGCAAAGCGCACAACACGCTCCAGCCCCAGACAGCGGCATTGAGCCTTCAGAGCCTTCTCTTCCGGGCCCGCCCCGGCAATCGCCAGATCAACGGTTCGGAATTGCCGGCGGACCTCGAAAAAAGCATCCAGCAGAAGATCGAAGCCCTTTTCGTGTGAAAGCCTGCCGATAGCGAGCAGATGCGGTCCTGGACCGGACCACTGCGGGCGTCCAGTGCTGGCCCTCCGGATTCCTTCAACGTCGATCGGGTTCGGCAGGACGGCGATCCGCTCCGGTTCCGTGTCCGTCTCCCGCGCCAGATCGGCGGCCATCGCGTTCGACTGGCAAATGACGCGATCCGCACGGCGGTAGAGAAGCCGGTAGAGAAAACGGGTGCAGAACGGCAAACCGCCGGACGCCAAAGCCGAAGACACCGTCCCGTTTTGCCGCACCAGCACACGCGTTCCCTTTGGAAACAACGGCCGAAGCAGCAAAACCAGAAAATTCAGGTGCGCCATTCCCGAAAGGATAACGGCTGGTCTCACCTGCCGAACCAGCCGCACAAGCTTGAACGCCGCCAAGCGCACGCGGCGGGCGCCAAGAGCCTCCACCGTGACCCAGGGCGGCAGACCGTTTGAGGGAATTTCCAGCCCCGTAACCAAGGCCAGATGCACCTCGTATTTCTCGCGGGAAAGTCCCCGGGCCAGCAGACGAGTCACCTGCTCTGCGCCGCCTCCGCCAAGATGCGGGATCAGCAGCAGCACCTTGCTGCGTTGCCCCGGGGATTCCTCTGCAATCCACATGAAATTTAGGAGATCTGGCTGATTCTCCGGCAAAGCTGCCGCAAAGCCGCGTGACGGCGATCACAAACACCCAACTGTATCAAAATGATACAGTTCTGCCTGATTCC
The DNA here is from genome assembly GCA_021803035.1 of Acidobacteriota bacterium. Taxonomy (GTDB): domain Bacteria; phylum Acidobacteriota; class Terriglobia; order Terriglobales; family Acidobacteriaceae; genus Telmatobacter. The sequence goes on from JAJZME010000050.1 coordinate 16,500, forward strand.
TCCACAGATTGGAATGACCCGCTATGCCGGCCGTTGAAGCGAGCCCCGTCCCAGCCGTAGGTTTACCCATTCCGGCATTGCGCCGCCGCGCAGCCGGTCCGCCGTCCATTGTGGTTGGCATTACCCATCCGCAAACCTGCCTGGTTCTCACCGGGCGGCTGCGCATGCTGCGCGAGGCCGGGTTTCGGGTCACGCTCGTCTGCAGTCCTGGGGAGCTTTTAGAGCGCACTGCCGCCAGCGAAGGCGTGGATGTAATCGCTATCCCGATCAGGAGGAAGATCGCACCCTTGGCCGATCTCGTCTCCCTGGTGCGCCTGTGCAAGCTGCTCCGCAGACTCAAGCCCGACGTGGTGGAATTCAGTACGCCCAAAGCTGGGCTGTTGGGAACCCTGGCGGCGATGTTGTGCGGAGTGCCCCGGCGCGTCTATCTGCTGCGGGGTCTCAAGCTTGAAACCTCCATTGGGTTAAAGCGGCGCATTCTGTGGGCGGCCGAGCGAGTGGCTGCCGCCTGCGCCCATGAGGTGCTTTGCAACAGCGAAAGCCTCCGCAGTGAAGCCTCTGCCCTCGGAGTCGCGCCTGCGCGCAAGCTGCATCTGCTGGGTAAGGGCAGCAGCAACGGCGTGGATATTGACCGGTTTTCGCCGGGGCCGAGCCGCGTGCGCCAACAGCTCGGGCTGCCTCCGGAAGCTCTCGTGGTGGGGTTCACCGGCCGGCTCACCCGCGACAAGGGCCTGCCAGAGCTGGTGGAGGCCTTCGACGCCATTCTCCGCGCCGAGCCAAGGGCGCGCCTCCTGCTCGTAGGCTGGTTCGACGCTTCGGAAGACTCGCTCGACGCCAGTCTTCGCTCCCGGATTGTGAGCCATCCGCAGATTCACATGACGGGATTTGTCGAAAATGTCCCGGACTATTACCGCGCCATGGACCTGATGGTGCTCCCCACCTGGCGCGAGGGTTTTCCCAACTCCGTATTGGAGGCAGCCTCCACCGGAATTCCCGTGATTACGACCGACTCCACCGGCTCACGCGACTCCGTCGTGCCGGAAGTTACCGGGCTGCTGATTCCCCCGGGCTATCCGCAGGCCATTGCCGAGTCCGTGCTGAAACTTCTGCGCGATCCAGAGCGCTGCCGCCGGATGGGCCGCGCCGCCCGCGCCTGGGTCCTGGACTACTATGCCAACACCCGCGTGCTTGGTCTGACGGTGGACTACTACAGGAGCCTGCTGCAATCGAGTCCTCAATCCAGGCCGATACAAACCGCCTGATCAGGATGCGTCCGGCTCACCGGGAAACAGCTCCGGCTGCTCCGCAGGCCCCGCTGCGACCGTGCCGCGCCTGCGTGCCGAGGCTCCGATCAGACCCACCACCTCCAGCGACTGGATCGCCTGACGCGGCACATAGATCCGCTGGGTATTTGAGCGCGTGTCAGGCGGGGTAAGCATCAGGCCCGCACCATCGACCAGCGAACGGTCGTTGGCCGCGATTCCCTCCAGATCGTCGCCGTCGGCAAGCATCATCCGCAGCCACACTCCCGCCGTGCGCGGGCGGATGGAGAAGCGTCTGTGCAACAACCGTTCCGGATTCGCCTGGCTTCCAGTGTCGCTAACCGCTCCAAGGTCACGCACATAGCAGACCCACTTCACCTGGTCCCAGCCGACGCGGACCACCTTGCCGGTCAGATCGAGAATCTCCAGCTCGCCTGCATCCTGGCCGAAAACCGCGCTTGCGTAGCCGGCGCACCAATCGCGGGAGAACTTCCGTACGATCACCGGTTTGCGTGAGGAAACCATCGCCTTGGATTGTCGCACGCGCCGGGGTAGCGCCGCGAATGCAAAAGCTGCAATTCCATCGTCTTAGCCCTAGCCAACAAGCATAATTTGTGTTAATGTACTGGTTTGCCGGTACTGCAAGCCGCACCTTAACAACAACAAGATCAAACATTTGGCAGACGTTGTTCGACAGTCGAAGAACAGGAAACGGGATGCCTGACTACATTTATCTTTTGGAAAGTCGGCTTTCAGCCGACCAGCAAAATGCACTGCGCCTGTTGCGCGAGGCGGCCCGCGACGCTGAGACACTCCTGTTTTTGACCGGTGATGCGGTGCGCGATCTGACCAGCGGCCATGCCGTCCGGGAATTAGAAGTAGCAGTTCATGGAAATGCTCTCAAGCTTAAGAAACAATTAGAGAAATCCGGGGCGAGCGTCTGGGGCGAAGATGACGTCTCACGCAGCCTTTACCTCTGTTTCCCGGGCACGGTGCGCGTGGATGTGGTCAGCACGCACCGGGTTGAATATCCCAAGCCCGGAAAGCCGGTTATCCACCTGGCATCCATTCATGAAGACCTGCGGCGGCGCGATTTCACCGTCAACGCCATGGCGCTCTCGTTGAACGAGGCTTCCTACGGCTTGCTCATGGACCCGCTGAACGGCGCTGCGGATATAGAGAGCCGCACGCTTCGCTTGGTCTCGAATTATGGTTTTTTGGAGGATCCCTCGCTCCTCATTCGCGCCACCCGGTACAGAACCCGCTTGGGATGGGAACTCGATCCGCGAAGCCGCATGCGCTACGAGGACGCCAAGAACGAGGGAGTAATCGAGTACCTCCCGGCGCAGGCGCGCAGCCGCGAACTGGAACAGATTGGCCATGAAGAGGAAGGCCTGAGGGTACTGCAAGCAATTGAAACAGAAGGCTGGATGCAATATCTCTTTCCCGCCTGGACCTCGGCCAGCGCAGACGAGGCCAGGCTGCACGCCCTCCATGAACTGGCCGTCGAATTGCTCATGCAGGGTGTTCATGCGGATACTTCCGCCGCGCAAATGCGGCTGCTGACCGCCAGGCTGGCGCCGAAAGATCTGAACGCGCTGAAAAAACTGCTGCTCAGACCCGGCTTTGTGGAAGAGTGGAACAGCCTGGATGCCATGGCGGCCGGTTTTGCCAAAGTGCTGCTGGCCAAGAACAACGCCACACCCTCGGTAAGCTTCAAGCTGTTTACGAGCTATGACCCAGAAGCTGTTCTATGGCTTGGATTTACCAGCAAAGATAAAGCGGTCCAGGAGCGCTTCAATCTGTTCCTGAAGGTCTGGCCAGAGGCCCGCCAGCGCATCCCGCATGCCCTGATGCAGGAGCTTCGCATTACGCCGGAACTGCCAAGCTATCGCGATCTTGTCCAGGCAATCTTTCTGGAGCTGATCGACGGGCGGCTGACAACGCCGGAGGAGATGCGCGCCTACCTTGAACCACATTCGCCGCCTGCCCCACCACCGCAGCCAACAATCAAGCGTCCACGGGCCAGGCGCGGCGAAGCCAAGCTCAAGGAAGAGACCTACGAAGAAGAGGAAGAGCCAACAGAGGAAGAAGAGGAAGAACTGGAAGGCGCAGGCGGCGAGGAAAACGAAGAAATCGAGATGGAATTGGGTCTGCCCATGGCCGGTATGGAACGTGAGTTCGAGGAAGAATCGGAGGGAGAGTCCGAAGGCGAGGAAGAGGAGCTTGAGGCTGTGCCTGTGGAAAAGACTTCCGCTCGCAAGCCATCCGCAGGTAAAACCGCCGCAGAAAAAGCGCCAGCAGGCAAAGGTGCCGGAAAAGTTGCGGAGCCTGCCGCAGCCCCGGCAAAAGTCGAGCAGCCAGCGGTAAGCCATGCGAAGGTCAAGCCGGAGCCCAAGTTCAAGCCGTCAGCAGCCGCCAAACCGGCTGAATCCGCCAAAAAGGCGCCTGTGCCCGCAGCCAAACCCGCAGCCGTCAAAACCAAACCCGCGCCTGAAGGCCATAAAATTGCCGTCCCGGCCGCCAAAGCGCCAGCCGCGAAGAAAGGCAAGGTTCCCTCGCCCGCAAAGTCACCAGCCAGGCCAGCGCACAAAAAAGTCGAGACCAAGGCCCCTGCCAGACCCGCTCCGGCGAAGGCCGCGGCCGTCAAGGCAGGTCCCGCCAAGGCCAAGCACCCGCCAGCGGTAGCCGCGAAGAGGGGCAGGCCTGCGCCAGCCGCAAAGCCCCCTGCGAAAAAGCCCGCACGGAAACACTAGCTGGACCGCCTATTGCGGCGTAATGATGCCGCCCAGCGCGTGCCGCCGCGGCAGCACGATGCCGCGATGATCAATCTCCGCCGCAGGCCGCTCATCGCTGCCGAGGCTCGGGCGCTCCACCAACTCCCCGTCGCAGGCTGGACATCGCTTCGCCTGCGAATCCTGCGCGAGCACCGCGTGACACCGGCTGCAAATCCGTTCCATGGAAAAAGCTTATCGTATGCCGGACCGGTTTCGCGCGGGATCAGCCCCACACACGATCAGGCACGCTTTCCCGGCCCAAAGGTAGACTGAATCCATGCATCCCCCGGTGCGGCTGGCCGCAATCGACATGGACGGCACGCTTCTGCCGAGCTTCGGCCATGAAGTAAGCCGGCGCAACGCCGAGGCGCTCCGCGCGGCGCAGCGGGCTGGGATCGTGGTGGCCATCGCAACCGGGAGGCGAACCGCCTTTGCCACTCCCCTCTTCGAAAAATTGGGTTTGCGAGCGGACATGCCGCTCATCACGTCGAATGGTGCAGTGATCAGAACCCTCGGCGGCGAACCCATCGACCATTGGACGCTCGGAGTGGAGGTGGCGCGGGGATTGTGCGGGTTACTGCGTGGATTCGGGGTGCTCGTGTTCACATTCGACAAGCCCGGCCGCAGTGAGCTGGTGCTGGAAGACTTGAGCCGTGCCAGCGGCCGCATGGAACTGTGGGTGGAAGCCAATCGTGACGCCATCGAAGTGGTCGAGCGCCTGGAACCGGCATTTGACCGGGGCGAGCCGATTCAGGGGATGGTCGCCGGGGCGGTGCATCCAGTGCGCGAGGCGGAAAAAGCCATCGCAGCCAGCCCGTGGAGCGATGCCTGTGAGTGCATTCGCACCGAGTATCCGGCCCGCGATCTGGCCATTCTGGACCTGCTGCCGCGCGGCGTCTCAAAAGGCGCGGCCCTGGCCCGGCTTGCCCGCCGGCTGGGCGTAGAGCGGAAAGAGACCCTCGCCATCGGCGACAATTGGAATGACGTGGATATGCTGGAATGGGCCGGACAGGCGGTGATCATGGGCGATGCGGCACGGGAGCTCCGCGCCATGGCCAGGCTGCGCGGCTGGAAACAGGCCCCGGGCCACGACCACAATGGCGTGGCCGTAGTGCTGGAAGCGGCTGTCGCCAGACTCGTCAACGCCCAAAAGCAGGTTACGGAAGGCGGCCGCACATGAGAAACAGGCTCCTTGCGGCGAGCGGTGCGCTGGCCATCGCCGTTTCAGCGATCCCGCCGGCCCGCGCAGCCGAGCTGGTGACCCTGCGCAACGGCTTCCAGATGCGCTGCGACCATTACACCGAATCCGATGGCCATGTCCGCATATATCTGAGCCCTGGCGGCGACAACTATATCGACCTGAACCAGGTGCAAGTCGCCAGCGTAATAAAGGTGCCGAACTCCCCCGTCGATCCGGCGTCGAAGACAGCGGCAAACCCGCCCGATAGAGCCTCTGCGGCCACCCTGAGTCAGGCCGACCTGGCCGAGATGCTGGCCAAAGCCGGCCAGAAGCACGATCTGGATGTGGACCTGCTGGCCAGCGTGGTCGATGCCGAAAGCGCCGGCAATCCCCGCGCCGTAAGCTCCGCCGGGGCGCAGGGGCTGATGCAGTTGATGCCCGCCACCGCCGCCAGCCTGGGCGTCAAGAACAGCTTCCAGCCGCAACAGAACATCAACGGCGGCTCCGCCTACCTTGACCAGCTATTGACCCTCTACGGCAACAACCTGGCGCTGGCGCTGGCCGCCTACAATGCCGGCCCGGAGGCCGTAGCCCGCTACCACGGCATTCCGCCCTACCCTGAAACCCGCGCCTATGTGGCCCGGGTCATCCACGAATTCAACCGCCGGGTTCTGGCGCGCGAGACCGCCGAGCGGCGTGCCCGGCAGCGCCTGAGTAGTTCCCAGAAAAAGACCTCTCCATAGCGTTTTTCTCCGTACCCGCGGGCGGACACGTAACATAGATGGAAGAGTTCGGAGTACGGAGCTAAAAACGCTTGAAAAAGATCCGATTGATTGCGACCCTGGCGGTGCTGGCTGTACTTGTAGCCATCGCATTTTGGGCGCGCGGCAAAGTTCACTTTGACTTTGCCACTTTTCGGCAACAACTTGCCCATGCCGACTGGCGCTACCTGGTAGCCGCCATTCTCTGCATTTACGTCGGCTATTTCTTCCGCTCAACCCGCTGGGCCTGGCTGATGCGGCACACCAAGAAGGTTCCGCCGCTCTCCCTGATGGGCCCGCAGATCATCGGCTTTACCGGCGTCGCGATCCTGGGCCGTTTCGCCGATCTCACGCGGCTCTACCTCTGCGCAAAAAAAACCGGCGTGCCCGTTACCGGCCAGGCAGGCGTTTATGTGGTCGAGCGGCTTTTCGACCTGGGGGCAATGGCTGTCTTTATTTCCGGCGCGGTTCTGCTCCTCCCGCCTGGCTCACTGCCTCACCCGGATGCCGTGGAAAGGGTCAGACATTGGTTTCTGGTCGCGACCACCATCGGCGTGGTGTTTGTAGTAACCGTGCGCTTTGCGGGAGAAATGACGGCCAGATTCTTCGAGCATGTCTTCGGCCTGTTTTCAAAGAAGCTGGGGCACTCCGTGGGTCAAAAACTCCGCATCTTCCACGACGGCATGAATACCGTGCGGAGTTTCGCCGATTTTGGCGTTGCCGCCGGCCTCTCGCTCGTCATGTGGTTCACCATCCTGATGGCCTACTATGAAACCACTCATGCCTTCAGGGCCGATCCCATCCTGAGGTCCATGTCCATGGCGGGGTGCATGGTGATCCTGGCCTGCAGTGCAGGCGCCAGCTTCCTTCAAATGCCCGTCGTGGCTTGGTTTACCCAGATCGGCATCCTTGCCGTGTTCATCCACGGCATCTTTGGCGTAGAAACGGAAGCTGCCTGGGCCTGCTCGACCATGCTCCTGGTTGACACTTTCCTGTGCGTGCTCCCGGTAGGACTCATATGGGCCCAATTTGAGCATGTGGACCTGCGCAAGATTGCCGTCGAAAGCGAACACGCCGGCGAAGAACTGGCCGATATAGATCCGCTCCACAAGGAAGCGGCAAAATAGGAAGCCGGGCGCTTCGCTTTGGCCGCACCAGGAGTGCACCACGGGTGCCGCGCCCAATATACTGAATAGGTAACCTTGAGCCGTCTCGCATGCGTCCCGAACTGACCCAGGCTGTGGGATTGTTGCGCAGCAATGACCCCGAATCCGTAGAACAAGCCATCGGCCTGTTACAGAACACCGTCTACTCCTTCAGCATGAAGGTCTGCGGGCACCGCGAAGATGCCGAAGACACCATGCAGGAGGTGCTCTATCGCTCTCTGCGCCACCTGGCCCGGATCGAGGAGCCGCGTGCCTTGGCGGTCTGGCTCTACACGGTCACCCGGAACCGCTGCTGGCGGATGCGGCGGACAAATTCGCACGGCGCAACGCATCTTTCGCTCGACGAGCTGATGCCCGATGACGCGGAGATGAGCCGCCTTCTCCGCGATCCCGCTCCAGGTCCCGAACGCCATATGCTGAAAAGCGAGGAGCACGACATCCTGCAACAGGCTGTCCTGCGCATCCCGGCGCAGTTGCGCATCGTGCTGGTGCTGCACGACATGGAAGATCTGGCCACCGAAGAAGTGGCGCAGATTCTGCACCTGAAACCGGGCACTGTGCGCGTCCGCCTGCATCGCGCCCGGCTCAGCGTACGCAAGGAGATCGCCCGGGTCCTGGAGGCATCTGTCCAGGCAGAAAAATCCGCGAAGCTTCCGGCACGAACGAAACAGCGCAAGACCCAGCAGCGGCCAGCGGCATGCCGGGAGCTGTTCTCAAACCTCTCGGAGTATCTCGACGGCCGCGTGGAGCCGCGCACCTGCGCCCAGATCACCGCGCACATCGACGCATGCCCCTCGTGTGTCGCCTTCCTCCGCGACCTTCGCGCCGCCATCGATCGCTGCCGCTCCCTTGAAGTCGACTGCGATCCGCTCCTTCTTGCGCGCCTGCGCTCTTCGCTCACCCGCGAGTATCTGCACCTGCTCCACCAGCCCGTCCCCAAAAAATAGCCCCGAAACTGTAACAAATCCACACCCAATAGGCTTTATCATCTTGTACGCAACCCCATGAAGGAATGCGAGCGCGATGAAACTGCACCACAGCCTCATCATGTGGCTTCTCTTGTGTCTGTCGCCGGCCGGACTTCTCGCACAAACGCCGCCGATGACGCTGCGTCAGGCCATCAACCGGGCCCTGGGCCTCAATCCGCAGGCGCAAATCGCCCGCGCCGATGACGCTTCCGCAACGGCGGCCGCGCACCTGGCGCGCACGCAACTGCTGCCGCAGCTCAGCTTCACCGAAGACATCTCCCGCGGCAACGACCCGGTCTACGCCTTCGGCGAACGCCTCCGCCAGGGCCGCTTCACGCAAAGCGACTTTGCGCTGAATGCCCTCAACCACCCCCTTCCCATCGGCAACTTCGCCACGGGCTTTTCCGGCAACTGGCTGCTCTTCGACTCCTGGAAGACCGAGCGCGATATACACAGCGCCGACATGGCCAGGAAGAGCGCCGCATCCACCACCAAAGCCGTCAACCAGCAGATCGTGTTGCGCGTGGTGGACGCCTACCAGGCTGTGCTCTATGCCGAGCGCAAGGTCGATGTGGCCCAGCACGAGCAGCGGACCGCCGAGGCACTGCTGACGCAGGTCGACCAGCGCGTGAAAGCCGGCCTTGCCGTCGAATCGGACCGCATGGCCGCCGAAGTGAACCTGGCCGCCCGCAAGCAGGACCTGATTGCTGCGCGCGGCGATCTCGAACTTGCCTGGGCTGATCTGCGCAATGCCATGGGCGCGCCCAATCTGGCCGCGTCCCAGTTGCAGCCCATCCAGCCTCACAGCTTCCCGCAGAGCACCTTGGCTGAGGAGTTGGCGACCGCCGAAAAGAAGCGGCCCGACCTGATGGCGCTCGGCCAGGCGCAGCAGGCCCAGGGCGCGGCCGTCGGCGCGGCCCGGTCCAGCTTTGGCCCCACCGTGAGCGCCTATGGCGACTGGGAAGACGACCGCCCCTCATGGACCAGCCCCGGTGACAACAACTGGGTGGCCGGCGTGCGGATCAGCATCGACATTCTTCCCATCGGCAAGCGCGACCAGCTCGCCCAGCAAACCGCGGCAAAAGATCGCCTCGACGCGCAGATGACCCAGGCGCAGCAGCAGATTCGCCTTCAGGTGAGCCGGGCGCACATTCAGCGCCAGACGGCCGAGCTTTCACTCCAGACAGCGCGCGCTGCCATGACCCAGTCCGCCGAAGACCTGCGCATCCTGAGGAACCGCTACAACGCGGGCCTTGCCACCATCACTGATTTGCTGCGCGCCGGAGATGCCGAGCGGCAGAGTCAATCGAACTACTGGCACGCCGTCTATGGCAACGCCATGGCGTATGCGCAATTGCTTTACGCGGAAGGGACTCTGACTCCCGATGCGGCGGAGGGACTGCAATGAAAATGCTTTTGTCGGGTTGTTTGCTCGCCGCTTCCGCGGCGCTGATGGCCGGCTGTCAGGCCAATGATCAGGCTCCAGCGGTTTCGCCTCAAACTGTGGCGGCACGCGTGGTCACCAGCCAGCAGCAGCAAGTCCCCATCGAGGTGCGCATCACCGGAACCGTGCGCGCCAAAGAGAGCGCAACCATCTCCGCGCAGGTGATGGGCCGCATTCAGCAGGTGACGGTGCATGCGGGCGACAGTGTCCGCACCGGCCAAACGCTGGTGGTGCTCGGTAACACGGCGGAGCGCGCCGCTCTGGCGCAGGCGCAGGCGGCCGTTGCCGCCGCTCAAAACGAAGAGGTGGCGGCGCAAAGCAACGCCAGTCTCGCCGTCAGCACGCTGGGCCGCTACAAGCAGCTCCAGGTGGAAAAGAGCGTCAGCCCGCAGGAGATGGACGAAGTTTCGCGGCGGGCCCAGTCCGCGAAGGCTCAGCTTGACGCGGCGCGCGCACAGGTCCGGGCGGCCCGCGCGCAGGTCCGCAGCGCGCAAACCATGCTCGGCTATACCCGCATCACCGCTCCCTTCACCGGCGTCGTTACGGCCCGCATGGCCGATCCCGGAACCATGGCCGCGCCCGGCGTGCCGCTCTTGCAGGTCGATCGCACCGGCCCCATGCAGTTGCAGGTCCCCGTCGACGAATCCATCATCGCCTCCGTGCGCATGGGCATGAGCCTGCCGGTCACCGTGGACGGAATTGGGCAGAAGATGAACGGCACCGTCGCCGAAATCGTGCCGGCAGCCGATCCGTCGAGCCACAGCTTCCTTGTCAAGATCGACCTGCCCTGGTCCAGCCAGCTGCGCCCCGGCATGTACGGCTCCACGGAAATTCCGCGAGGCACCCACGAAGTCATTCTGGTTCCGCAATCGGCCGTCATCCTGCGCGGCTCGCTCGAATGCGCTTACGTCCTCGACAGCCAGGGAATCGCCCAGCTCCGCTACGTAACACTCGGCCACAAGCACGGCAACATGGTTGAAGTTCTCTCTGGAATCACCAACGGCGAAAGGCTCGTAGATACCCCCGAAGACCGCGATCTGGCGGGCAAGCGCATTGAGGTTCAGCCATGAATCAAAACCTGGGACTGGCCGGACGTCTGGCAAAGGCATTCCTCAACTCCAAGCTGACGCCGCTATTTATCCTCACGGCGCTGGCCATCGGCACCTTCGCCACTGTGGTGATTCCTCGCCAGGAAGACCCGCAGATCCTCGTGCCCATGCTCGACATCACCACCTCGCTGCCTGGCGCCTCGCCGGCTGAGGTCGAGAAGCGGGTCACCGATCCCATCGAGCGGCTCGTGCATCAGATCTCGGGCGTCAAGTACATCTATTCGACATCAAGCCCCGGGCAGAGCCTGGTCATCGTGCGCTTCGAGGTCAATACCCCGCAGGAACAGGCCCTCATCCGGGTCTACAGCAAGATCTACTCCAACTTCGACGTCCTGCCTCCCGGCGCGTCGCAGCCCATCATCAAGGCGCGGTCCATTGACGACGTGCCCATTCTCACCTTTTCGCTGTGGGGTCCGGATTACAACGGCTATCAGCTTCGCAGCATCGCCGACGAGGTTCAGCACCGCATCGATCAAATTCCCGATGTCACCGAGACCCACGTCGTCGGCGGTCTGCCGCGCACCATGCGCGTGGTCCTCAGTACGTCAAAGCTGAACGCCTACGGCCTTTCTCCCATGGCCATCGTCGGCCATCTTCAGGCCGCCAATGCTCGCCTGCAGGTAGGCAGTTTCGCCGCTAATAACCAGGAGATTGCGGTAGATGCCGGCAATCTCTTCACCAGCACCAAAGATCTGGAATCGGTGGTGGTGTCCATCGATCACGGCCGGCCCGTCTACCTGCGCGACGTTGCCGATAAGATCGTCGATGGACCGGCCGAGCCGGCCAACTACGTGCTCTTCGGCACCACAACCACCAGCTCGCACCAGGTTCCCACGCAATACCAGTCCGTAACCATCAGCGTGGCCAAACTCAAGGGTACCAACGCCACAAATGTAGCCGACGCCGTGCTCGCCAGCTTGCAAAACATGCGCGGCGACATCATCCCCAAGAACGTCCACATCACGGTCACGCGCAACTACGGCCAGACGGCAAAGCAAAAAGCCGATCAGTTGCTCGAACACCTGCTGATCGCCACGCTCTCGGTCACGCTCCTCATCGCTCTGTTCCTGGGCTGGCGCGAATCCGGCGTCGTGCTGGTGGCGATTCCCGTCACGCTGGCGCTCACCATGGCGGTCTTTTTCTTCCTCGGCTACACCATCAACCGCGTCACCCTCTTTGCGCTGATCTTTTCCATCGGCATTCTCGTCGATGACGCCATCGTGGTGGTCGAGAACATCGTGCGCCACTTCCGATTACCGGAAAACCAGCACCGCTCCTGCAGCGACGTCACCATCGAAGCCGTAGACGAGGTCGGCAATCCCACCATTCTGGCCACCTTCACCGTCATGGCCGCCGTCCTGCCCATGGCCTTTGTGCGCGGCCTGATGGGCCCCTACATGCGGCCCATCCCCGTCGGCTCCTCGTTCGCCATGCTCTTCTCGCTGATGGTGGCGTTCATCGTCTCGCCATGGGCGGCGATGCGCCTGCTGGGCAAGCACCTGGGCGGCGCGCATCTGCTCGAACCTGAGCACGAGAACTGGCGCACGCGGCTCTACCGGCGCGTAATGACCCCGCTGATCGCCTCGGGGCGCAACCGCATTCTGTTCCTGATCACCGTCTTTGCGCTGCTCATTGCAGCCATCGCCTTTGTGCCGTTGGAGTGGGTCCGCGTCAAGATGCTGCCCTTCGACAACAAGAGCGAGCTGCAGGTCATCGTCAACATGCCGGACGGAACACCCCTCGAACAGACCCTGCACGCCACCCAGGCGCTGGGCAACGTAGTCGCCTACCAGCCCGACGTCCTGAACTATCAGGTCTACGCCGGCACTTCGGCGCCTTACAACTTCAACGGCCTGGTGCGCCACTACTACCTGCGCCGCCAGCCCAATCAGGCCGATCTCCAGATCAATCTGGTGCCCCCCAAGCAGCGCCACCTGCAGAGTAATGCCATCGCCGAGCGTCTGCGCCCGCTGCTTGACGCCGTCGCTGCCCGCTACGGCGTCGAAAGCATTCAGGTCACCGAAGTGCCGCCCGGACCTCCGGTGCTGCAAACCCTGGTGGCTGAGGTCTACGGCCCAACCCTTGCCGGCCAGATTCGCGTGGCCCGCCAGATCAAGTCCATCTTCCTCCACACGCCCGGCGTCGTCGATACAAGCTGGTACGTCAATGATCCACAGCCGCGGCTGGTCATCAGCGTCAATCAGGTCAAGGCCGCTGAAAACGGCATCTCCGTACAGCAGGTGGCGCACGCCCTGGCGCTGGCGACCTCCGGCATGGACGTCGGACTGCTTCACGCCCCCAATGCGCGCAGGGCGATTCCCCTGGTCGTCGAACTCGACCGCGCCGACCGCTCCTCCGTGCACGGCCTGGAGAATATCAAGCTGACCGGCGCCAACGGCTCCATGGTCTCGCTGCGCGAGCTGGTCACCATCCGGCGCACCATCATTCCGCAGAGCATCTACGAAAAGAACCTCAAGCGCGTCGTTTATGTCACTGGCGACGTGGCCGGAAAGCTGGCAAGCCCCGTCTACGCCATCCTCCAGATGAACAAGCAACTCGATCATCTGCGCCTCCCCGCCGGCTACATCCTCAAGCGCTACAACGCGGTGCAGCCGAAATATACCAACCACTACTCCATGAAATGGGACGGCGAGTGGCAGATTACCATCGAGGTCTTCCGCGATCTGGGCATCGCCTTTGCCGCCGTGCTGGTGCTCATTTACATCCTCGTCGTCGGATGGTTCCGCTCCTTTGTGGTGCCGCTCATCATCATGGCGCCCATTCCGCTCACCCTGGTCGGCATCTTGCCCGCCCACGCCATGATGGGAGCCTTCTTTACCGCTACCTCCATGATCGGCTTTATCGCCGGCGCCGGCATCATCGTGCGCAACTCCATCCTCATCGTTGACTTCATCGAGCTGCGATGGCGCCAGGGAGTTCCGCTCGCACAAGCTGTCATCGACGGCGGCGCCATCCGCTTCCGTCCCATGCTGCTCACGGCGGCGGCTGTCGTGGTCGGCTCCAGTGTCATCCTGGCCGATCCCGTCTTCCAGGGCCTCGCCATTTCGCTCATGGCGGGCGCCATCGCCTCGACCTTCCTGTCCTGGCCCATGATTCCCATCCTCTATTACATGGTTCACTCCAACCGTAAGGCTCCCATGCGGTGTGAACCGGAGAACGCTGAAGGAGAAAACAAATGACCGTTGAACGCGCTGTGCGCATGTTGGCTGGCGTGATCGTGCTCTTGTCGCTGGGCCTTTCTTACTACTTCTCCCACTACTGGCTCTGGCTGACCGCCTTCGTGGGACTGAACCTGCTGCAATCGGCCTTCACCAACTGGTGCCCGGCCATGGCCATCTTCCGCGGCATGGGGCTCAAAGGCGGCTGCGCCGCCAAGGAAAGCTGAATAACCTCCTCGGACGCGTTTTGGCCAAACGCCTTAAGAGGTGCGAAGCCCTGGACAAAAGCCAGGGCTTCGCACCATCGCGTATTTGCCTGCGCACAGTATCACACGCCTTTGGCCGCGTGATACTCCTTGCGGATGTGGTCCAGATCGGCCGTCGGCTTGGGGTACGCCATCTTCAGCGACTCCATGTGCTCCACGACAATGCGCGCAATGGCAAGGTTGCGGAACCACTTGTGGTCGGCGGGAATGATGAACCACGGCGCCCGCCCCGTGCTGCAGCGCGACAGCGCCTCTTCGTACGCCGCCACGTAATCGTCCCAGTACCCGCGCTCCTTATAGTCGGCCTCGCTGATCTTCCAGTGCTTCGCCGGGTCGTCGAGCCGCGCCTTGAAGCGCCGCAACTGCTCCTCTTTGGAGATGTGCAGGTAAAACTTCAGAATCTGCGTATCGTGTTCGGCAAGCCCTTCTTCAAAGGCGTTGATGCCCTCGTAGCGCCGCGTCCAGACCTCTTTGGGGACCAGGTTGTGTACGCGCACCACCAGCACATCCTCATAATGCGAGCGGTTGAAGATCGCCACCTCGCCGCGCGCCGGCGCCACCTTGTGCGCCCGCCACAAAAAGTCGTGCGCCAGTTCCTCGGCCGAGGGCTGCTTGAACGCCGCCACGCGGCAGCCCTGCGGGTTCATCGCGCCCAGCACGTGATTAATGGCGCCGTCTTTTCCGCCCGTATCCAGCGCCTGCAGGCAAATCAGCAGCGAATGCCGCCGCTCCGCATAAAGCAGCTCCTGCAGCTCGCGCAGCCTTTCTGCATAGTGCGCAATCTCTTCCGCCGCCGATTCATAGCTCTCATGTCCGTCCTTGAATGCGGGATCATGATCCTTCAGCTTCACTTTGCTGCCCGCCGCCACTTTGAACCGCTCCAGATAATTCATCCCCGCTCTTCCTTTCCGGGCGCAACGCAACTGCGCTCGATGCCACCGAATATTTTAGGGCGCTGACTGCGTGACCTTATACCCGCAGGTACGCCCCAATTCCGGTCGAGAGCAACTTCGTGCGGCGCCTGGGGCGCAGGATGGATTTCGGTCTCTCGAGCCCTCTTCACGCGCTATTCCACTTTGAATATTCTGAAAGCAAAATATTTGGGAAAATCCATCAGAAGCGTGTAGACAGCGGAAAACGAAAGAACCACAAGAACCTCCGGAGCGGTCAGCGGGGGAACGATCCGGCCGTAAATGCCAAGCCAGGTAAAGAGGATAAGCGCGCCAGTGCTGGAAGCAAGCAGAGCTTTTCCCGGGCGAGAGCTCCAGAAGAAATTTCTTTCCCGAACGATCAACACCTGAAACTGGCTATTGAAGATGAGCATCAGCATGATGAAGGTCTGAAGCTGGAGCAGACCGAGATGGAAGTAGTCAGCGCCCCCGATGATCGCGATCACTCCTCCGACTACAAGGAGCGCGCCGACAATCAACGCGGCGAGCGTGATGTTCTTCACTTTCCAGTTGTTGGGTGCAAGGGTGTGGACGACGTTATCCGTGGCCAGCGACATGGTGACAAAATCATTTGCAAAAATAAGCAGCGCCATGCCAAGCATGGTGAGCACCATGTGATGAATCATGAAAAAGCCGACAGTCAGGAGACCTACCACCTGGATGGTCTTCGTAACTTTGTTGATCACCCAGGTCAACATGCGCTGATAGGCTTCGCGGCTGCGCTTGACCGCATCAACGATGACGCTCACGCCGGGGAGCGTAAGCACAACGCTTGCCGATGCCTTCGCCACATCCGTCGAATTGCTCACCGCGATGCCCATCTCCGCCTGCTTCAGCGCCGGTGCGTCGTTCACGCCGTCGCCCGTCATGCCGACCATGTAGCCTTGCGATTGAAGCAGCTTAACGATCCTGTATTTGTCTTCGGGATAAATTTCTGCAAAGCCGTCGCTCGCCGCCGCCTTCGCCGCCTGCGCATCATCGCTTAAGCCGTCGAGGTCCGCAAGGCGGATGATGTTGGTTCCAATGCCCACTTGGCCGGCAATCTCGCGCGCGATGGGCAGTGCATCACCGGTCAGCATCAGCGGCTTCACGCCGAGTTTGCGGATTTCGGCGATCATTCGCTGCGAGTCCGGCCGCGGCGGATCGGCGAGCGGAATGATCCCGGTGAGCTTCAAACTTTCGAAGTCGCCATCGTAGGATTGAGCCACGGCAAGCGTCCGGTAGCCTTTGCGCGAAAGATGATCGATCCTCTCTTCCGTCTCCTGAAGCGTTTCATCATCCAGATCGCGGCAAAGAGACAGTACGACCGGCGCGGCGCCTTTGACGACGCGATATCTGTGACCGTCCCCGTCAATGAGTGCTTCCGTGCGCCGCGTGGCCGGATTGAACGGCGTGTAGGACACTTGCCGGTGGGAGTCCATGCTGATGCCGCTGCTCTCCGCGAAGCGAATGATCGCGAGGTCAATTAAATCCATTCCTTCGGTACGCGAAGCGAGGGCGGCGGCGCGAATGACGTCTTCGCCGCTGCACCCGGAAAACGGGATGCTTTCCGCGACCGCAAGCTGGTTTTGCGTGATGGTTCCCGTCTTGTCCAGACACAGAATGCTGATCGAAGCGGCGTCTTCAATCGAATTGAGTCTTGTGACAAGGATGCCTTCCCGCGCCATTTCCTTCGCCGAAGCCGCCTGCACAATGGTCATCACGGCAGGCAACGCCACCGGCACGGCGCCCAGCAGAAGCACCACGATGAACGAGAGAATTTCGAGCAGCCGCACATGCATGATGAAAGCGTAGGCGCCCACCACAATCGACGCGGCGATGCCGAGGTACATCATGTACTTCACAATCGCCATCATGATTTCTTCTTGATGGGATTTCGGCTTAGCAATTTTCACCAGTTCCGCAGTCTTGCCGAAATAGGTATTTGCGCCAGTGTTCAGTGCCACGCATTTCCCCTCGCCGCGGCGGATCACGGCGCCGGAATAAATCAGCTCGGGGCTTTGCCGGTCTGCTGGAAGCGATTCGCCGGTGAGCGCCGATTCATCCACCGACACGTTGCCGCTAATGATCTTCGCATCGACAGGCACGATATCGCCGAGTTTCACCAGCAGTACGTCGCCCGGCACAAGGGCGCCCGCTTCAACCGTGCTCCACGTGCCGTCGCGCAGGACTTTGGCCTGGATGGCAAGCCGCTGCTTGAGCAGTTCCACGGCCTTCTGCGACCCGCGCTCGTGCCAGAAGCCGATGATGGCGTTGATGGTGAGAAGAGCGACGATGATTCCAGCATCGACCGAGCGTCCGAGCAGGAGCGCGAGGACCATGGCAAATTCCAGCAACCATGGCATCGGCCCCCAGTATCGCCGCATGAATTCGAGAATGGGATTCTTCTTCTTTTCCGTGATCTCGTTGCGGCCGAAAATCGCGAGCCGCTCTTGAACGCTGGCGGCGGAAAGGCCAGATTCGCCAGCATGAAGAATGTTGAATGTTTCTTGAAGTGAGAGAGGTTTGAATTCCGCAGTCGGCTTAATTTGAAGATCCATCAGTCGCGTTTTCCAATTCTTGATGCGTTTTTTTGCGATTCGTCGCGGCCCACCCCTGGGAGCGACCATTGCCGTCACACACGTGCACCGGCAATGATCTTGTTCAGCTCCTGCGCGGCAGAGGATTGCTGCCGGGGAATATTGCTATTCAGGATCGCATCTAAAATTGCGGGGAATCGGTCACCGGAGCTGAATACGATTCACGAGTCTTGCGCTCTCACTATTCAACTTAAGACGCGGCGCTCGCACCATTCAGTGAGGTGCATCACACACTATGCAATTCACCTGGCGCTGCTCACGCCATTCGGTGAGATACAACACCATTTAGTTGTCACGAATTAGATTGTCACGAAATTCGAAAGGGAGTTACGCGTTTTCCAGGCGCAAAACGTCCATGATCGCTCGCATCCATCGCCGAAGCGAATGCGATTGCGCCTCAGTTGGCCGGTGCGGCGGCTGCCCCTGAAAGGGGCTTCAGCGCAAATCCCTTGTACACCAGAACAAACCCCTGTTGCGGCAGATTAGCCTGCATCAGTTGATTGTCCGCACTGGAGTAGATGTTCGCTTGCGAGCCGCCGATGGTGGCCACCAGATGGTGTACAGTGATCGTCTTTCCGTTCAAGGTGCCTTGCTGGTCCTCGTAGGTCGCCAATTGAATCGGCGCGATCGCGCCAGACTGTTTGGGAATTATGGCCCACAACCCCCGGTTGTTCCGCTCCGCGGCCAGCGCCAGCAGAGTCTCAAACGCGCCGGGATCGAAATCCGGCATGAAAACGGCACCCGCATGTGCGGTCAGGGGAGTCGTGACCGTGTGGCCGTTAGCGGAGATGTGAAGCACAATCTTGGCCGACGCCAGGGAACCTGTGACGCTAACCGCCTCGTTGTTCACCACTGCGCTCAGCAGCACATGCTCGAATTGGTGGGATGGAGAAAGTTGCTCGGTCTTGGAGAGTGAGTAGTCAAGCCCGTGCGTGGTAACGTGCATAACCGTAGTGGAACTGTAGCCGTGTGTGGTGGCGACAATCTTGCAGCTTGCCGTTCCCACCTGCCCGCCGTTCAGCATGATCTCGAACACACCCGGTTGGCCCCACGCGGCCGGCGCAACAACCAGCAAACTCAAGGCAAGAACTCGCGCATGCGCGATAAAAGATAACCTGCGCACCAATCCCCCATACCTCCCTGGCCGATTTAGACACTAGAACACGGGAAGCAGTTGCGGAAGTCCAGCTTCCAGCCGCTAGCTCCTGGCCTCTAGCTCCTCTTGCTTGAAGCCCGGCTTTCAGCGTAGCTGCGGTCAAGCCACATACGGAATTCATCGACGAAGCCGAAAAGCTAGAAGCTGGAGGCTAGAGGCTAAAAGCTGTTCTTTACTTCTTCGCCGCGGCGAACCGCTTGTTCACCTCGGCCCAGTTAACTACATTCCACCACGCGGCCAAATACTCGGGCCGCCGGTTCTGGTATTTGAGGTAGTAGGCGTGCTCCCACACGTCGTTGCCCAGGATTGGATACAGCCCCTGCGAAAGCGGCGAATCCTGGTTGGCCGAGGTGATCACCTTCAGCTTGCCGCCGGCAAACACCAGCCAGCCCCATCCGGAGCCGAACTGCTTGGCGGCCGCGTCGTTAAAGGCCTTCTTGAAGGTTTCGAAGTCGCCGAAATCCGCCGAAATCTGCTTGGCGATGTCGCCCGACGGATGTCCGCCAATGCCCGGGCCGTTGGCCGGACCCATGATGTGCCAGAACATGCTGTGGTTCGAGTGCCCACCGCCGTTGTTGCGCACTGCGGTACGAACATCCTCGGGAACTTTGTCGAGGTCGCGAAGCACATCGTCTACCGGCTTGGCTGCCCACTCGGGGTACTTGGCCAGAGCGGCGTTCACGTTGTTGATGTAGGCCTGATGATGCTTGTCGTGGTGCAAATGCATGGTTTCCGCATCGATAAAGGGCTCGAGTGCGGCGTAGTCATAGGGAAGCGGTGCGAGTTCGTAAGCCATAGGCAATCTCCTCCGTTCGGATTGTACTTTGCAGGGGTTAACTCTTGTTTGAACAGCCGGTTCGACAAGCGGCACGGGACCGGCACAGGGGATCCACTCTCTTCGCGAGAGCGAAAAGTCCGCACTTTGTGTGGATGCGCCAGGCGGCCGCCAGGGTGCGAAAAAAACGTGTGCGCCTGAAAAACAGCCGTCACGATCGCCCGCGAATTTAATATGGCGTCACGCAGCGCAAGGCCGCCGGAAACGTCCATAATGACAACAGAGAGGCCTGATTTTCCCATCGCGCAGCCGCCTCCCTGGTCTTTCCATTCTGAAAATTCAGCGGAGACAACGTGCACCTATGAGCGACCAACCCGAATACTGCTGGCTTGAGCAGCAAGGCGAAGCCTTTGGAGGTCCTGGCCTGGAACCCCGCTGGACCTCCAGCGAGAAAGATGCGGTGTGCACCGCCTACTCCGGGGCCAGCCGCGTCTGGTTCACCTGTTCATACGGCATTTTGAATGAAATCTACCACCCCACTATCGACCGCCCGCAAGTGCGCGACATGGAATTCCTGATCACCGACGGTGAGACCTTTGCGCACGAAGAAAAGCGCGATCTCGACTGCACCTTCGAGTACATCCATCCTGAAGCTCTGGGCGTGCGCTACACCAATCGCGACCGCAATGGCCGGTACACGCTGATCAAGGAAATCATCTGCGATCCCCACCAGTCGGTCGTATTGCAGCACGTGCGCCTTGAAGGTCACCATGACCTGCTGCCGCGCCTCAAGCTCTACGCGCTGCTCGCGCCGCACCTGGACGACGGCGGCAAAGGCAACACAGCGCGCGCCGTGGACGTAGCCGGGCGCAAAGTGCTGCTGGCCTGGAAGAACGAGTGGTCCCTGGCCATGGCCGCCAGTTGTGATTTTTCCCGCGTCAGTTGCGGCTTTGTGGGAGCCAGCGATGGTTGGCGCGACATCAAGCAAAACTGCGTCATGGACTGGGAGTTCGGCTCGGCTACGGGCGGCAACGTCGCACTCTTCGGCGAAGTGGACCTGGGCCGCGCCGGGGACGACGGCGCCCGCCAGTTCACTCTCGCCATCGGCATCGGCGAAGGACACCACACCGCCGCGCAAATGGCCATGAGCGCGCTGGCATCACCCTATGAAGTGCACAGGAATCGCTTTCTGGAACAGTGGCAGCGCGCCGCCAACCCCGACCATCTTGCCGAAAAGTGCGGTGATGGCGGCAAACTGATGCGCGTCAGCCACAACATCCTCCTGGCCCACGAAGACAAGACATTTTCCGGTGCTTTTATCGCCTCAGCCTCCATCCCCTGGGGACAGGCCAAGGGCGATGACGATCTGGGCGGCTATCACCTGGTGTGGACCCGCGACATGGTGCAGACGGCCACGGCCTTGCTGGCCTGCGGCCGCGCCGAGACCGCGCGCCGCGCGCTCGTATACCTGGCTTGCACGCAGCGGCCCGACGGCGGCTTTGCGCAGAACTTCTGGATCGACGGAACACCCTACTGGAGCGGCATTCAGCTCGACGAAGTCGCTTTCCCGATCATGCTTGCCTGGCGCCTGTGGAAGGCAGAGGGCCTGGGCGAAATGGAGATCTTCCCCTTTGTCGAGCGCGCCGCGGGCTTCCTTGTCCGCCACGCCCCCATCACCCACCAGGAGCGATGGGAAGAAAACGCCGGCTACTCGCCCTCTACGCTGGCCGCCGTCATCGCCGGCCTCATTTGCGCGGCGGAGATCGCCCGCGCCCACGACTCCACCGAACTGGCCATCTTTTACGAAGAGTTCGCCGACTGGATCGAGTTTCATCTCGAAGACTGGACCGTGACCAATAACGGCGTCCTGCATCCTGAGATCAAGCGCCACTACATGCGCATCCGCCCACCCGAGATTGGCGAAGCCTACGCCTGCGAGAGCTGCGGCACCGAAACCATCGTTCTCCAGAACCGCCCGCCGGGCTCACGCACTGCCTTCGAAGCGCGCGAAATCATCGACGGCGGCTTTCTTGAGCTGGTGCGCTACGGCGTGCGGCCCGCCGCCGATCCGCTCATCGTAGATTCGCTCAAGGTGGTCGATGCCGTCCTCAAGCGCGATCTGCCTCAGGGACCTGCCTGGCTGCGCTACAACTGGGATGGCTACGGCCAGCGCCCCGACGGCGGGCCATACCGGGGATGGGGCCAGGGCCGTGTCTGGCCGCTGCTCACTGGCGAACGCGCCCACTACGAACTGGCTGCAGGCAACGGCTTTGAACACCTGATCCGCACCTATGAAAACTGCGCCACCTGCGGCCAGTTGCTTCCCGAGCAGCTTTGGGACGAGCCCGACCTGCCGGCGGCGGAGATGAAGTTTGGCGGCCCTTCGGGATCGGCGCTGCCGCTCGTCTGGGCACACTCCGAGTATCTCAAGCTGCTCCGCTCAGCCGCTGACGGCAAGGTCTTCGACCGCATTGACGCCGTCTACAACCGCTACTCCAGCCCCGAAGGGCAAAGCCGGCAACGCCCCGGCCTTGAAATTTATACCTGCCGCCGGCCCATTCAGCACCTTCCCCGCGGCGCCACCCTGCGCGTTCTTGACCAGGCGCGCTTCGATGTCGTCTGGACCGATGATGGCTGGCAAACCTCGCACACCGCCCCCGCGCGCAGCCTCGGTTATGCAGGCTTCAGCGCGGACATCGTCCCTTCCAGTGAAACGCCGCAAATTGAATGGACAATGCACTGGTCTGACCAGGACCGCTGGCTTGGTTACAATATTGAGGTGAAGATAGAAGGCAACTGACGCCCCGCCCATCGTCTCCAACTTGATGGGCCATCCGAGCACCTGGCAACAAAAAAGAAAGGATATCGCGCAAACCGATCATGACCACCGGCCTCGCGTCTCTCTCTCTCGATCAGCTCTCCATTGACACCTTGCGGCTGCTCGCCGTCGACACAGTGGAAAAAGCCAATAGCGGCCACCCGGGAGCGCCTCTGGGCTGTGCGCCCATCGCCTACCTCCTTTTCCACAAGCTCATGCGCCACAATCCCGCGCACGCCAAATGGTCCAATCGCGACCGATTCGTCCTTTCCAACGGACACGCCTCGGCACTCCTGTATGGATCGCTGTTCCTCACCGGCTACGACCTGACGCTGGACGACCTGAAGAGCTTCCGCCGCTGGGGATCGCGCACGCCGGGCCATCCGGAACGCGACCATACCGATGGCGTTGAAGTCACCACTGGCCCGCTCGGTCAAGGACTCGCCATGGCCGTCGGCATGGCTATGGCCGAAAAGCATCTGGCCGCCCTCTACAACCGCCCCGGCTTCAACGTCGTAGACCATTACACCTACGTGCTCGCCGGCGACGGCGACATGATGGAAGGCATGTCACACGAGGCCAGTTCGCTGGCCGGAACGCTCGGCCTGGGCAAGCTCATCATCTTTTACGACGACAATCTGATTTCCCTCGACGGCCCCACCGAGCTGAGCTTTACCGAAAATACCTACCAGCGCTACGAAGCCTACAACTGGCACGTGCAGCGCGTCGCCGACGGTAACGACCTCGATGCTATCGAGGCAGCCATCGAAGCCGCCAAAGCCGAAACCGGCCGTCCATCGCTCATCGGCGTGCGTACCGTCATCGGCTACGGCAGCCCCAAGGCCGGCACCAACAAAGTCCACGGCGAAGCCATGGGCGCCGCCGACGCCGCCGCCACCAAGAAGTTCTTCGGCTTCCCGGAAGATCAAAGCTTCTACGTTCCAGATGACGCGCTGGCCAACTGGCGCAAAGCCCGCGAGCGCGGGGCCGCGCTGGAAGCCGGGTGGAACGCGCTCTTTGAGAGCTACGCCAAGGCCTTCCCCGAACTGGCGGCCGAATTCGAGCGCACGCAGAAAGGACAGCTCAAGCCCGGCTGGGAAAAATCCATCCCCAGCTTCCCTTCCGACAAGCCCATCGCCACCCGCAACGCCGGCAACGCGGTGCTCAATGCCATTGCCGAGTCCGTTCCGGAGCTGCTCGGCGGCGCTGCCGACCTCACCGCTTCCACCAAGACGATCTTCAAGCCCGGCGCCAACTTCCACGTTGATCCCACCGGCCGCAACGTCTTCTTTGGCGTGCGCGAGCTTGCCATGTGTGCCGCGGTCAACGGAATGGCCGCGCACGGCGGCGTCATTCCCTTCGGATCCACCTTCTTCGTCTTCTCCGACTACGCCAAGCCGGCCCTGCGCATCGCCGCGCTCATGGGAGTCCATTCGCTCTTCGTCTTCACACACGACTCCATCGGCGTAGGCGAAGACGGCCCCACGCACGAGCCCATCGAGCACCTGATGGCCCTGCGCGCCGTTCCCTTCATGACCGACTTCCGCCCTGCCGACGCCAATGAAACGGCTGCCGCCTGGCGCCTGGCCCTTGAGCGCAAGTCGCCCAGCTTCATGGCCCTCACCCGGCAAAACGTCCCTGTCTTCGATGCCGCCGGCCGCGATGTTTACGCCAGCGTAAGCAAAGGCGCTTATGTGATCCAGGACGCCGCCAACGCGCAGGTGGTGATCGTCGCTACAGGCTCTGAGGTTGCGCCATCGCTGGCAGCAGCCAAGTTGCTCGCGGCTGACGGCATTCGCGCCCGCGTCGTCAGCTTCCCGAGTTGGAAGCTCTTTGAAGAGCAATCGGCGGAATACAAATCGTCCGTGCTGCCCAGGGATCTGCCCAGGCTGACCGTGGAAGCAGGCTCCACGCTCGGCTGGTGGAAGTACGCAGGCTCGAACGGCGATGTGCTCGGCCTTGTCCGCTTTGGCGCCTCGGCTCCCGGCCCCACCGCCATGGCCAATCTGGGCTTCACGCCTGAAAACATCGCCGCCCGCGCCAAAGCGCTGGTGAAATAGCGAACCAGCAAGTCAGCAGGATGGTGAGTCGGCAAGCTGGCAAGTCAGCGCAAGAGCTTTACGAGATGCGCCAAAGGAATCCCGCTGACTTGCCAACCGGCTGACTCGTTAACGTGCCAGGAAAGGATCTCCCGTGAAACTCGTCATCGCCTCCGATCACGCAGGATTTCCCCTCAAAGAGGAAGTGCGCGCCTATCTCGCGAAGGCCGGACACGAGGTGATCGACCTGGGTGCTTATCGCGTGGAGCCGCTGGACGATTATCCCGACTTTGCAGAGCGGGTCGGCGAGGCGATCAAGCGGGGCGATGCCCCGCGCGGCGTCCTGATCTGCGGATCGGGAGTAGGTGTATGCGTCGCGGCCAACAAGATCCCCGGAATTCGCGCCGGGATGTGCCATGACACTTACTCCGCACATCAGGGCGTGGAGCACGACGATATGAACGTAGTTGTCCTGGGAGCGCGTATCGTGGGCCCGGCCTTGGCATTTGAGGTTGTTGATGCCTTTCTCAGAGCGCATTTCGTCAATACTGAAGAGCGCTTTGTACGCCGCTTCAACAAAGTAATGGCCATTGAGGCCAAATATTTGCGCGGAGACGGATCCGCAAACCCGGCATAGAGTCATCCGGCATATACGCTGCGGCGTCGTGAGGTCCGCCGAAGCAATTCAGCGAAATTAGCTGCCCATTCTTTATGCGCGCATAGCGCGGAAAAGAGACGCCGATGTTCCCCTTCGACGCGATTCTCTTCGACGTGGGCGGAGTTCTGCTCACCAACTGTTGGGACCACCAGGAACGCAAAGCTGCCGTCGAGCACTTTCATCTCGACGCAAAGGATCTGGAAACCCGCCACCTCGATTTCTTCCCCGCATGGGAGCGCGATGAGATCGGTCTCGCCGCGTATCTCAGCCAGGTTGTCTTTTATCGGCCGCGCCCCTTCTCGCGCGATGAATTCTTTGCCTTCATCCTCAGCCAGTCCAGGCTGTTGCCGGACAGCGCCCTCGGCATCCTCGGCGAAGTTGCCGCATCCCATAAGTATCTGATTGGCGCGCTCAACAACGAGGCGCGCGCGACCAATAGATATCGTTTCAGGAAGTTCGGGCTGCGCGACTACTTCGGCGTCCTGCTCAGCTCCTGTTACTTGGGCATGAGGAAACCTGAACCCGCTATCTATCGTCGTACGCTGGACATTCTCGGCAAGCCAGCGCATCGGGTCCTGTTTATCGACGACCGGCAGGAAAACCTCAATGGCGCCGCCGCGGCGGGCATGAAGACGCTCCTTTATCAGGGCAGTCAGGCCCTGCGGGGCGAACTGGAAGGCATCGGAGTCTTGTAGATTACCGGAGGAACTATGCAACTTGGACTGATCGGCTTGGGCAAGATGGGCGGCAATATGGCGGAACGCCTGAGGTTGGGCGGCCATCAGGTAGTCGGTTTCGATTTCAATGCCGAAGCCGTGGCAAAACTTGCCGCCGAGGGAAACATCGGCGTAAATTCGCTCGAAGAACTGGCCAAAGAGCTTCAGGGCCGCAAGGCAATCTGGATCATGGTTCCGCAGGGCGCGCCCGTGGACGAAACCATCGCCAAACTGGAGCCGCTGCTGAATCCCGGCGACATTCTGATTGACGGCGGCAACTCGTATTACAAGGACACGGTGCGCCGCCACAAGGAAGTCACCGCCAAGGGCTTTCAATTCGTCGACGTCGGCACTTCGGGCGGCATCTGGGGCCTCAAAGAGGGCTACAGCATGATGGTCGGTGGCGACAAAGAGGCGGTGGATTATCTGCGCCCCATCTTGGAAACCCTGGCGCCCGCGGCCGACAAAGGCTGGGGCCATGTTGGCCCGGGCGGCTCCGGCCACTTCGTCAAAATGGTACATAATGGCATCGAATATGGCATGATGCAGGCCTATGCCGAAGGCTTCACGGTCCTCGAAAGAAAGGAAGAGTTCCACCTCAACCTGCCGCAGGTGGCCGAGATTTGGCGTTACGGCAGCGTGGTGCGGAGCTGGCTCCTCGATCTCACCGCCGACGCACTGGCCGGCAACCCCACGCTCGACGGTCTCGATGCCTATGTTGTCGACTCCGGCGAAGGCCGCTGGACGGCCTTCGAGGCCATTGATTTGAATGTCTCCGCGCCGGTCATTACCGAGTCAGTTATTCGCCGCATCCGTTCGCGTGAGCAGAACAACTTCACCGATCGCATGTTAGCCATCATGCGCAAGGAATTCGGCGGTCACGCCGTCAAATATAGCTGATAGTTTGAAGTTCCTGGTCACCCCCCCATCTGCATAAGATGGAAACCACAAACTGACAACCAGGAACTGCTAACTACGAACTGAAAACTAAAGACTGAGAACTAGGAACTGTTAACTGCCATCGAGGAGGAATGCATGGCGACTATTCAGATGAAGGTAAGTCCGGAGGATCTTTCCCACGTTCCCCAGGGACAAGAGCGGATTCCCGAGCCGGGAATCCTGGTCATCTTCGGAGGTTCGGGAGACCTTACCAAACGCAAGCTTCTGCCGGCGCTCTTTCATCTGCGCCAGACCGGCCTGCTGCCCCCGCAATTCGCGATCGTGGGCGTGGCGCGCCGTCCCATCGGCGATGAGTTCGCGGCCGATATGCGCCAGGGCATTGTGGAATTTGGCGGCATTGATCCCGCCGATCCCGAGTTGAATGAGTTCGCAAGTCACATAAGTTACTACGCGCTTAACTTCAGCGATCCCCAGGGCTATTCCGGCCTGAAAGCCGAGTTGGACCGCATTGCCGAGGAGAAAGGCATCGGTCCTGACCGCCTCTTCTATCTCGCCACTGCGCCCGAATTTTTTGCCGGCATCGTGGAAAATCTCGGCGCGCAGGGCATGGCGCAGCCTGAAAAGGGCCGGGTTGCCGTGATCATTGAAAAGCCCTTCGGCCACGATCTCGATTCCGCCCGCATACTCAACCAGCAGGTCAACGCCGTCTTCCGCGAAAACCAGGTCTTCCGCATCGATCACTATCTCGGCAAGGAAACCGTTCAGAACCTCCTGGTCTTCCGCTTCGCCAACCGCATCTTCGAGCCGGTGTGGAACCGCAATTATGTGGACCACGTGCAGATCACCGTTGCCGAGAAGATCGGCGTCGAGGGCCGCGGTCCGTTCTACGAGAAGGCCGGTGCGCTGCGCGACGTCGTGCAGAACCATATGATGGAGTTGCTCAGCCTGGTCGCTCTCGAGCCGCCGTCCAGTTTCGACGCCGGCAGCGTGCGCCGTGAAAAATTGAAGGTGTGGCAGGCCATCCCGTCCATTCCCATCCTCAATGCAGTTCGCGGCCAGTATGGGCCGGGCATCGTAGATGGCCAGCATGTCGTGGGCTACCGCGATGAAGAACGCGTCGATCCCGAGTCGCCAACCGAAACCTACGCCGCCCTTCATCTCGAAATTGAGAACTGGCGCTGGGCCGGTGTTCCCTTCTTCCTGCGCGCCGGCAAGCGCATGAAGCGGCACGCCACCGAGATCGCCATCCAGTTCAAGCAGCCTCCCCTGCTGATCTTCAACCGCATGAAGACGGGCGATGCCTGCCAGGAGATTCTGCCCAACCTGCTCACCATCCGCATTCAGCCCAACGAGGGCATCGCCCTGCGCTTCGGCGCCAAGGTGCCCTCCACGCCCCATATGAGCGTCTGCCCCGTTACCATGGACTTCGACTACGCATCGGCCTTCGGCAAATCCAGTGCCAACGGCTATGAGCGCCTGTTACTGGACGCCATGCTCGGCGACCAGACCCTGTTTGCCCACCGCGACGGCGTCGAGACCACCTGGGCGCTCCTGACGCCTATCCTGCAAGCCTGGGCATCAAAAACACCGGAAGTCTTCCCCAATTACTTCGCTGGCACCTGGGGCCCCGAGTGTTCCGATCGCCTGCTGGAGCGCTACGGCCTGACATGGAGAAACAACATCGGAGTCCCTTCATAAAGCATGCGGACTGGGAGCCGTTAGTGGCCAACACGGAGTCGCAAACAAGGTGAGTCTCTGAAAGGCAATCACAGTAAGAAAAAGGGCCGAAACCCCAATCGGAGTTTCGGCCCTTCTGTTATGCTGCTCGCTACGCCTAGCTTGCGGGAGCTGTGCAACCCGCAAAGCTGAGTGTCTGCATGATCGTGGGAAGGGTAGTGGAAAATGGTGAATTGACCGCCGGTGTCATCAGTTCAGACTGCGTACATGTACCACCAGTTACGATGCCGTCCACTTTATAGGTCGTAGGAGTGGCCGCCGTCGGTGCGGTCAGCGAGGTGCCGGTCGTACTCCACGCGCCGTAATACGCGCCGCTGGAAGGAACACCGTACGAATAGCTCGCACAGTATGCCGTAAGCGGATTGCAGGCCGGGTTGGTCAAGGTAGGCGAACTCGGTGTCTGTGCTGTCGTCAACGGGTTCTGACTTAAAACCTGCGCAGGGTTTGACGCCGGTTCGAGGGTAACCGGAATGGTATACCAGGTGCTGTTCACCTGCTCCAGAACGCTCGACAGTACATCGATCGATACGCCAGTATTGGAACTATTCACCGAGTTTACGGCGCCGTTGAGCGTCACAACCGAGTTCGTTGTCCCCGGTTGAAGCTTAACCGTCCCCGTAGTGTCCCCGACAGATACCCCGGTAATGATCGCCGGCGCATACATCATCGTTCCCGCCGAGTTTTCTGCCGTGATCACGATGTCGTAGGGATCACTTGTATTGCCCATCGTCACCGGGCAAATCACCCAGGTGCCGTTGGAGTCAGCCGTCTGGCTCATCACCTCGCGATCGATCCCACTCGTATCCTTCTGCTCCAGGGTCACAGTCACAATACCGTTGATCGGGCTCCCTGATGCATCCAGAACCGTGCCGTTGATTGAGTTGGACGTGGTGTTCACCTCGCCCGCGCGCAAAACCGGCAATAATCGGTACTGCCCATTGCCTTCCTTGATGATGGAATCGCAGGTGAGGAAGTTTATATCCAGATCCTCGGTTTTCCCCGCCCCAACCGTAAACCCGCCTGATGCGATGTTCGCCGCCGGAATCTTGATGCCGGTCTGCGCCTCGCTGGACAGGTTCAGGGTATGCACGCTATTGTCGCTCAGCACGACGCAGTTGTTGGCGCCATTGCAGTTGGAGCCGTAGACGGTCCCGCTGTTGGGAGCCAGCTTGAGCCGGATCTGCTGATAGGTGCCGGCCTGCAGCTCCAGATTGTCGCCCAGAGTGGCCAGGAAGCACCCGGTTTGGGGCGTGCCAAGAAGATTCACCTGCTGCGGCTTTGGAAGCTTGTAATCGGTCCAGCCGGAGCTCGATGAGGTAGCCGTTGAACTCATGTTCACATCAACTTCAGTGATGGTCACCCAGACCGCGGCATACGGCCCATTGGGTGCTTGGCAGGTCGCCGGATCGCTAACCGTCACCGTCACCGTGCCCATGCCGGAAGCCGAGCTCGCGCCTGAACCGCTGCTGCACGCCACCACAACAAGCGATAGAGCCGTGAGACACCCTAACGCCAGACCGAGCTTCCAAAATGTGCGGGGAGATTTCGATACTGCTCTAAACCGCTTCTTCATTATCAATCCTCCAATGTGTCTTTTCGGTAGGCACGCAAATGAACCAACACCTTCAAAAAAGGCAACCGCAACGTCCACGGACCCCGGGGGAGTATTGTCTTTTGCTAGCGTGTTCCTCTGGCATGAGATTGGCCAGATGAAGCGGCTTGGGAGAAAGCATTAGGCCGCGCCCGTTCACGCCCGGAAACTCCCGTTAGAGACATTTCCTGGGGAATTATCCGCCAAGACATCATATATCATGGCATTTTGCTTATGTCCATCAAAATTTGCTGGCATCGAAACTTGCGCCCGCCGCCGTGGCAGCTTCCCTCAGTGTGAGCCGGCGCCACCCGCCCGGCCCATGCCCCTGTCCATCGCCTCATTTGCCAGCCGGTCGGCTTCGCGGTTGCCTTCGCGCAGCGTATGCCCAATCTCAAAGCCGGCCAGCCGCGCGGCACGGCGCCGTGCCTCTTCCCACAAGGGACGCAGGGCAGGGCTGGCCACCTTGTACTGGCCCTTCATCTGCCGCACCATCAACTCGGAGTCGGAAACCACCCGCAGCCGCTTCGCTCCGTGTTCGCCGGCCCAGCCCAGCACCGCCAGCAAGCCGGAGTACTCCGCATAGTTATTCGTCCGGCGGCCAAGATACTCGCTCAGCCGCGCCACCACCCGGCCCTCCGGATCCGCGATAACCGCACCATAACCCGCCGGTCCCGGATTACCCCGCGAGCCGCCATCACAGTGCGCCGTAAACCAGCCGGCTTCCGGTTTGCCGCCTGCCGCATCCTTGTCAAACAGATTTCCGCTCATCGCCTCCTAAGTCTACAGGGAAAACCGGCCATTCTGTCCGGATTGATGCCCCCCCGCCCCGCCGATTCACGGTGATTCCTGCACTTTCCCGGCCCAATTTCCGCTTGCGGCTGCGGGCCGAAACGCCCCCGCATTGGTCCTTGTGACGCTCGTAATCCCTGCAACCGCACTCCGGCTTACCAATGCGCAATCGGCGCGTCTACTTCAATACAAACAGTACTCTACGGCGCGTTAGCCCTTACCGTGGGGTGGCTTTGGTGCGGAGTGGGTGGTCCCCGTTAAGTCCGGCAAAACCCACAAAAGTGGTCTAAGCATCAGTCGATCCGGTTCCAACGAACCGGAACGCCTCCAAACGGAGATGCGATGGAAGCCGATGCGGTAACCTGCCCCATTTCGCCGGTCCAAACCTCGGGTACGGTGGTGTGGCCACCCGTTCGGAGGGTACAATCGTCCGTAGGCATGACGGCAACTACGGCAATGGGCGGAGCCAACCGGGATGGGGCGCACCGGGATGGCTCGGGCCGGGCGCATGAGCGTGTACAGGCGCACACGCCGGAGATGGACCTCATTCGCGAGGCCCAGGCCGGTTCCCGCTCGGCTTTTGATGCCTTGGTCCGCCAGTATGAACATCAGGTTTTGCGCCTCGCGCTGCACCTGACCGGCTCGGAGCACGACGCCGAGGACATATACCAGGAAGCCTTCCTCAAGGCCTACCGGTACATCGGTAATTTCCGCTTCGAGTGCTCGTTTTATACGTGGATCTACCGCATCGTCACCAACCTGTGTCTGGACCAGTTGCGGCGGCGCAAAACCAGACGCGAGGACCGGTCGGTACTCGTAGACCACTCCGGCGATGAGATCGACCTGCTCGCTACGGTGTCCGACGAGCGGTCATACTCCAACCCCGGCAAGGAACTGGACCGCAAGGTTCTGGCCGAGAAGATTCAAACGGCGCTGGGAAAGCTGACACCGCGGGAGCGAATGGTTTTTGAATTGAAGCACTATCAGGGCCTCCGCTTGCGCACCATTGGCGAACTGCTGAATACCACGGAAGAGACCGCCAAGAACACTCTCTTCCGGGCGACAAAGAAATTGAGAACGCATTTGGCGGATTTGCGTTGAGCACGCTGGCACGGAGCGGATTTTCATGCAGATTGTAGGGATTTCTTGAGGCTGGAAGGGCGTAGCGATGAACTGCGAAGTGGCGCACGAACGAATAGTAACGGCGACATACGGTGAATTGCTCGACGAACACGCGCACGAACTGGAGCGGCACATGGCAGGCTGCCCGGACTGCGAAAACGAGCGCAAACAAATCACGGCGCTGAAAGTGCTGGCCAGCGCCTACCCGGTCATCGAACCCGGACCCAATCTGATCGCGCGTTCCAGACTACGGCTGGAGGAGGCGCTCGATGCCCTGCCGCCCATGCGCTGGTACGAGCGCATGGCCCAGCGCATGGTAAACAGCTTTGCCAGCCTGCGGGCCGCGCCGGCGGCCGTACTCCTGCTGCTGGTTGCCGGAGGCGGCATAGGCAGTCTCGCCGGCTATGAGTTCGCCCAGTACCAGTCTATTCACCAGACCTCGGCAGCCGCCGCTCAGCCCCAGACCGCCTCGGTGCGCGAAGAATCAAACCCCTCTGCTTCCGGGCTTGCGCACGTTAGTGAAGTGTCCAGCATCACCAGCATCCATCGCGTGCCCAACTCGCGGAAGATAGAGGTTCGCTACAGCCTGCTGGTGCCAGGCCGCGTCGAAGGCTCCTTTAACAACCCCGCCATTCGCCGCCTGGTCATGCTGGCTTCTGAAGATTCCGCCTCGGTGCATGTGCGCGACGACTCCGTTACGCTGATGGCCGATGAGTGCCGCACCGGCCACAATTGCCGGCCCTCCGGCATCCTGGATGCGCTCATGGTCGCCCTGCTCTATGACAGCAATCCCCAGGTGCGCATGACCGCGCTGCACGGCCTCGAACCCTACGTGACACAGGATATGCGCGTGCGCGATGCCGTCCTTGAGGCGCTGCTCAACGACTCCAACCCCGCTATCCGCACCGAGGCCATCACCATCCTCGAGCCGGCCGAAGCCGATACCAGCGTCCGTCAGGTGCTTAGCGCGGTCGCCCGTTCCGACAATAATCCCCAAATTCGAATGGTTTCACGCGAGGTGTTGAGCCGGGCCCCACTGATTCAATGAAAAAGACGCTCTGCCGGAAACGCGCCATCGTTCTAAAGAGCGCGGTCCCGGCAAGAAAAGACGGAGAAGCACCATGAATTTCTTTTTGAGGCGATGCAAAGGTTTTTCTGGTACTCTTGGGGCCCTGATTGTTGTGGGCATGATGTTGATGCTGGTGCCACGCCCCTCAAGCGCCCAGATCGGCAACATTGTTCACATGCTGCACGTGCCGAATCCGCTAAAGCGCCCTGGCCCCAAGGTCTACCTGGGCGTGGATCTGGCCAATGTCGATGCGAAAGAAGCGCAGACCCTTAAGCTCCAGAAGGCCGGCGGTGTGGTGGTCACGGTTCTGGATCACGACGCGCCTGCGGCTCAAGCCGGAATTCACGTCCACGATGTCATCCTCACCCTGAATGACAAGAACGTGAAGAACGTAAACCAGTTCTGGCATATGCTGCATCAGTATCCGGTCGGCCGCAAAGTCCACATGGGAATCAGCCATAACGGCGACCTTCGCACATTGACCGTCGACCTGCTCAGCCGCCGCACCGTAGAGCGCGAAGCCTGGCAGCGCATCGGCAATGGCGGCGACATCTTTCCCTCCGCTCCCACCATGGGCATGTTTTCCGGTGCTGGAAATTCTCCCGTCACTAGCGGCTTTCATTTGCCTTTTTTCGGCAGCACCCTCAACGTGGGCGCTCTGGTTGAACCCCTGACCTCCCAGATGGCCGAGTACCTGGGCATCGCCAGCGGGCTGATGGTCAAGCAGGTAGCGCGCAAGAGCGAGGCCGCGCTGGCGGGCCTCCACGCCTTCGACGTGATCGTTAAAATCGGTTCAGAGAAAGTGACCAACGTCGCCGCATGGAACCGTGCCCTGCGCGCCAACTGGGGCAAGCCCGTGCAGGTCACCATCCTTCGCAATCGCAAGCTCCAGGTCCTTACGCTTCAGGTCGCTTCAGAGCACTCCCAGCGCGGGATCCGCTTCGGCAACAGGCACCACGCGCCCAGGACCCCGGTCATGGCCAGCCTCAACCCCGCCGGTTCTCTGTTGACGCGCTGACCAGCCGCCAATCTGTGTGCGCGTCAGCCATCGCAGCTTGGCCGGCACCGGCAGCGCGCTTCACAGCGATTGCACTGGCAGCAAAGTCAGGTCGTCCACCAGACCCACTTCCTTCTGCACAAAAGGCTCACCGTAACGCACCCCGGCGAGCAGCCCGTAGTGGCGCGCCTCGGCCAAAGTGCGTTCGCGTATCTCCTCTTCCGCGACGAAGAGACCGGCACCGGCGGATTGATTCGCATACTGGGAGCGATACGCCATCAGCGCCGCGTGGCGCTGCTCGATGTACGGCGTGATGTCCACCACAAAGCTGGGCCTCACGTCCGCGTAGAGACTGGCATAGACAATCTTGAAGGGCCGATGCGGAGGCAGACCGGTCTCGATCTTTTCCAGGCCGGCAAGAAAACATGCGTCATAGCCGAGCGAGGCCACGATTGCGTGATCGGGATGACGGGCCTGCCCATAGGGCAGTATCACCACCCTGGGACGCAGCATCCGCAGCACGCGTACGATCTTCACGCGATTTTCCAGTGTATTCTCGACGGCTCCGTCCGGCAGATCGAGCGCCTGGCGCCAGCCGGCGCCCAGAATGCGCGCTGCTTCCTCTGCCTCGCGTGCGCGCTCCTCGGCCGTACCGCGGGTTCCTGCTTCGCCTTGCGTCAGGTCGAGAATGGCGGTGTGCAGACCGCGTGCGGCCATGCGCAGCAACGTGCCGCCGCAGGTCTGCTCCACGTCGTCCCGGTGCGCCGCGACGGCCAGAACATCGGCCGCCGGAGCATCGGGAGAGGACATGGCAGGCATCGCGGCGATGGCTCAGTAGACGGTGTTGTCCGAGTCGGTGGACGAGTCCATATAGGCCACGTCCCAGGCGATTCCGGTGGTGGTCACGTATTGGTTGTCGAGCGCCTGGCCGTTCTGGGTGGAGTAGATATACACCTGTCCACCTTCAACCGCGTAAATCTTGTGCAGGTTGGTAACCGCGGTTATGCCCGTTGCGTCGCCCGCATATGGCTCCAGCAACACCGCATGCGTCTGGGTGTTGTACATGGTCAGACAGCCATAGGGCAAATTGTGATTGTAGCGCTCGCCGTTCGTGCATTGGATCATGCCGATCCATAGCGTGTTGTCGTCGGCCATGAGCATGCGGCTTGGCTCGCCCGGTGATCCATCGCTGATGGATATCGGAGATCCCGCCGTATCGTTGCTCAGATCCACCACGGTCATATGACCGCCCCAGAATCCGTCCGGCATCAACTCCTGGCCCGCGACATACATGGTCTCGGACGTGACGAGCGCATTACTGGCCCCGCCGGGCATGGGGATAGTACACCCTGTGGGATTGCCTGTCGTCGGACATGCTGTGTCCATGGTGGCCTCGGTAGGCAACCTGCCTGAAGCCAATCCGGGAGTGAAAATCATCGGCGCTGTAGGCAGCAGAGTTACGGCCGACTGGGAACCACCGCACTCCGGACCGCAGTTCATGACATATGCGATGGCGCCGTCCGTGGAGAACACGGCCTTCACGGGGCGGTCGAAGGTCAGCGGCGTGCCGTAGTAGTTGCCGGTTGCGTCGACGTGATCGGGGCTCTGCGCCTGGAAGAGACACCATTGGGGAGCGTTTTGCGGCTCGCAGTCCACGGCGGCCTTGGGCCAGGTTTCGGGACCGCCGGAATAGGCCTGGCTCTGGGCAGTCGTCAGCTCACGCGGATAGTAGGCATAGTTGGAGTTCAGCACAAAAGCCATCACCACGGAACCGCCGGGGTTCACGCTCACACGATAGATGCCCGGCAGGCTCAGCGCGATTGACTGGCCGCTGTCCTCGTTGACGATGGTCAGCACGTTTTCTTGCTGGCTGGCGGCAAACACCCACTGCCCGTTGCGGGTGATAAAGATGCTGCTTGACAGGCCATTCAGGCCGGACACGGTGCCGCTCACGCTCTCTTTCCCGTAATTGACTAAGCTGAAACTCCCATCGCCGGCGCCATAAACGGCCCCCAGTTGCTCCTCGGGCATGTTCTGGATGGAAACGGGAAGCGCTCCGCCGTAGCCCGCAACCGAAAAGAACTTGGGCTGGCCGGTGACGCCATAGCGGATGTCGTAATAGGCATCGACAATTTCCAGCTCACCCTTGGTAAGAGGGCCGGGGTTCTGGATCGCGATCATAACGCGATTGAGCAAGCCACTGGGCGGCAGATTACGACCGGTAAAATAATAGGTGCCGCCGCATCCCGCCAGTGCTACCGCAACCGCCGTAGCGGCTACGGCGCTGATCCAAAGACTTCTCTTCTTCAAAATCCCTTCCCTCGATGCCAGGCGCGGCGCAGGCCGCGGAGTTAAGGCCGCAACGGCCGCAGCGCATACAGTTGAATGGCGGTTGCCGGTGCAATCCCGCAGACCATAGAAATCCCCGGAACGAAACCGGCATTATTCCAGCTTATGACTCCTGGAGTATAACAAAGCGGGCCGGTCCATTGGCGGGGCAGGCTCGCGTGGCTTAGCATGGCAAAAGAATGAATCCCTTCGCCGAAATCTTCGACGAACGTCCGGTGCTCGCAGACGGCGCCATGGGCACCGTGCTCTACAGCCGCGGCATCCTCACCAGCCGCTGCTACGACGAGCTGAACCTTTCCAATCCCGACCTGATCCTTGCGGTGCACGAAGAATATCTGCAGGCAGGAGCGGAGATCCTTGAAACCAACACCTTCGGCGCCAACCGCTTCCGCCTTGCCCGGCACGGCCTGGCCGGCAAAATGGCGGAAATCAACACCGCCGGCGTGCGCATTGCCCGCGAAGCGGTCAACCGCCTGCGCGAAAAACAGGCGGGCGAAGCCTGGGTGGCCGGAGCGGCCGGCCCGCTCGGCGTGCGCCTTGAGCCGCTGGGCAAAACCGGCCTCGACGAAGCCCGCCAGGCATTTGCCGAGCAGTTTCGCATTCAGGTTGAAGCCGGCGTCGATCTGCTCATCGTCGAAACGATGCCCGCGCTGAACGAGGCCCGCGAAGCCCTGGCCGCCGCCCGCCAGGTTGCTCCGCATCTGCCTCTGCTGGTGATGGTGACCGTGGATGACGACAGCAACTGCCTTGACGGCTCCTCGCCCGAGCAAGCCGCGGCTCTGCTCGCCGAATGGGGCGCGGACGCCATCGGCGTAAACTGCTCCACCGGGCCCACGGCCGTGCTCACCGCCGTGGAAGCGATGCGCGGCGCCACCACGCTGCCCCTGGCCGCCATGCCCAATGCCGGCGTGCCGCGGGCGGTCGAAGGCCGCAATGTATACCTCGCCTCGCCCGAATACATGGCCAGCTTCGCGCGCAAGGCCATAGCCGCCGGCGTGCAAATCGTAGGCGGCTGCTGCGGCACCACGCCCAATCACATCCGCGCCATGCGCTCGGCCATCAGGGCCTTGGATACGAAGATGCACATCGAGAGCGCAGGCGCCGCGCCGGTGCTCAGCCGGGAAACGCCGCCCGCACCGCTGGCCGAGCGTTCGCGCATCGGCGCGCTGCTCGCCGCACGCAAATTCGTCACCATGGTTGAAATCGCCCCGCCCAGGGGCATCGACTGCTCCATGGAGATCGAGGGCGCGCGCATGCTGGCCTCGCTCGGCGTGCATGCCATCAATGTGCCCGAGTCCCACCGCGCATCGGCGCGCATGAGCGCGCAGAGCCTCTCGATCCAGATTCAGCAGCACACCGGAATTGACACTGTTCTCCATTACACCTGCCGGGACCGCAACATCCTCTCCATTCAGTCGGATTTGCTCGGCGCATCTTCGATCGGCCTGCACAACATTCTCTGCCTGACCGGCGACCCGCCGAAGCTGGGCGATTATCCTGACGCGACTGCTGTGTTTGACGTCGATTCCATCGGTCTCGTCAACATGGTGAACCGCCTCAACCGCGGCCTCGACATCGGCTCCAACGCCATCGGCGCAAGCACCAATTTCACCATCGGCGTGGCCGCCAATCCCGGCGTGCCCGACCTGGAAAACGAGCTGCGCCGCTTTGCCTACAAAGTTGAGGCCGGCGCCGAATACGTCATCACCCAGCCCGTCTTCGACCTGCGCCTCCTGGAAAATTTCCTCGAGCGCATCAGAGATCACCGAATCCCCGTCGTCGCCGGCATCTGGCCGCTCACCAGCCTGCGCAACGCCGAGTTCATGAAGAACGATCTGCGCGTCGCCATGCCCGAAGAAATCATGCTGCGCATGGCGCAGGCCGACACACAGGAAGCCGCCCGCCGCGAAGGCATCCGGATCGCCCAGGAGATGCTGGAAGCGGTCAGACCGCTGGTGGAAGGCGTTCAGGTCAGCGCGCCCTTCGGCCGTTACGCCTCCGCCGCCGAGGTCATCGCCAGCGTGCTGCCCACGCCCAACCGCGTCACGGAGTAAGCGCCATGCCGTCCTTTGAAGAATCGCTCAAGAAGCTGGAAACCATCGTCGATCGGCTGGAAAAAGGCGACCTCGCACTGGAAGAGTCGCTCAAGCTCTTTGAGGAGGGCGTCAGCCTCTCGGCCGCCTGCAAACAGGAGCTGGACCAGGCCGAAGGCCGTGTCGAGATGCTCGTCAAGCAGCGCGACGGCTCGCTTAAGCCTGAGCCGTTCCCGGTTGAAAAGCCTCCACAAGAAATCGACCAATAATCTACGCCCGCTGAAATGGCTCAACGATTTGTG
This sequence comes from Acidobacteriota bacterium, assembly GCA_021803035.1. Classification (GTDB taxonomy): domain Bacteria; phylum Acidobacteriota; class Terriglobia; order Terriglobales; family Acidobacteriaceae; genus Telmatobacter. Next base: position 55,195 of record JAJZME010000050.1, read on the forward strand.
CGGCGTGGCAGCGCAAAGGCATGGCTTCCACTCGCCGCTGCCAACCATCAGCCTTGCCGGGGCGGAATTTCCAGCGCACCGGTCAGGGTCTTGACCTGTTCCACCTCGTGGCTGCGGCACCAGGATTCAAGCCCCTGCGCCAGCCGCTCGGTAGCGCGCGGATCGGCGTAACTCGCCGTGCCCACCTGCACCGCCGTAGCGCCGGCCAGCAAAAATTCCACCGCATCTTCCGGCGTAACAATGCCGCCCATGCCCAGAATCGGTATCCTCACAGCCCTCGCGGTTTCGTAAACCATGCGCAGCGCAATCGGCTTGATTGCCGGTCCCGACAGCCCCCCGGTGATGTTGCTCAGCCGCGGCCGGCGCGTCTCCACGTCGATCGACAAGGCCAGGAAGGTGTTCACCAGGCTCAGCGCGTCGGCTCCCGCGTCGGCCGCAATCTGCGCCATATGGGCGATGGAGGTGACATTGGGCGAGAGCTTGACGATGAGCGGGCGCCGCGCCGCCGATTTGGCCCGGGCCACAAGATATTCCAGCGATCCGGGGTCTGCGCCGAAGGCCATGCCCCCGGCGTGCACATTGGGACAGGAGACATTCAGCTCGTAGGCTGCGATACCCTCGGCCTGATTGAGCCGCTCGATCACCTCCACGTATTCGCCTTCTGTGGCCCCAAAGACGTTGACGATTACCTTGGCGCGCGGGTAGCGGCGGAGCGCGGGCAGCTTGCGGGCTATGAAATCCTCCACGCCAATGTTCTGCAAGCCAATGGCATTCAGCATCCCCGCCGCGGTCGGCACCATGCGCGGCGCCGGATGGCCGGCCATCGCGACCAGCGAGATGCCTTTGGTCACAAAGGCGCCCAGCCGCTCCAGCGAGACGATCTCTTCAAACTCAATACCGTAGCCGAAGGTGCCGCTGGCAGCGATGACCGGGTTCGCCAGCTCCAGCCCCGCCAGCTTGACTCTCATGTCGGGTCTCACGCCTTCATGATACAGGCCGGGCCATAGCTGGCCACAGCAAAGAAAGCTGGCGCAAGCCGCGCCCGAGGAACATAATCGGCCGTTTCAGGCCAAGCAAAAGGCAGGCGCACTCACGCCTGCCTCTTCATGCTTGTCCTGAAATCGGCTTACGCCGAAACCGGCTCGACCGCCGTCACCTTGACCGGCGTCAGCCAGCCAAAGCGGTCCGGCTTGAGGCCGTTGGCGATGCCGAAGAACTCGTCGGCGATCTTGCGGGTAATCTCACCGGGATTGCCGTCGCCGATCACGATGCGGTCAACGGAGCGAATCGGCGAAACCTCCGCGGCCGTGCCGGTGAAAAAGACCTCGTCGGCAATATACAGAATCTCGCGGGGCAGCGGCTGCTCCACCACCGTCATGCCCAGGTGGCGGGCGATGGTGAGCACGCTGTCGCGGGTAATGCCCGAAAGCGCCGAGTTGGCCAGCGGCGGTGTATAAAGCACCCCATTGCGGACAACGAAGACATTCTCGCCCGATCCCTCGCTCACCAGGCCGTTCACATCCAGCGCGATGCCCTCCGCATAGCCGTTAACCTCGGCTTCCATGTGAATGAGCTGCGAGTTCATATAGTTCGAGCCGGCCTTGGCCAGCGCGGGCATGGTGTTGGGCGCCATGCGGTTCCAGCTTGAGATGCACACATCGGCGCCGCCATGCCCCTTGATGTACTTGCCCCACGGGAAGTTGGCGATGTAAATCTCAATGGGCGACCCCTTGGGGCTCACGCCGATCTCGCCGTAGCCGCGCAGCGCGATGGGCCGGATATAACAGGGAGTAACACCATTAGATTCAATCAGTTCCACCACGCCAGCACAAAGCTCTTCCAGAGTATAGGGAATCTCCATCCGGTAGATCTTGGCCGAATCGAGCATGCGCTGCATGTGCTCGGGAAGGCGAAAGACGGCCGACCCCTCCGGCTGCCCGTAGCAGCGAATGCCCTCAAAGACGCTGGAGCCGTAATGAATCACATGGCTCAGGACGTGGATGGTGGCTTTCTCCCAGGGAATCAATTTGCCGTTGTGCCAGATGTTTTTGGTGGTTTGAATAGGCATGAGGGGTTGAATTGCTCCTTCAGGTGCTCCAAATGTGCACTCTATGTTAGGTTATCGCGGAGCGGGGTTCACTGTCACGAATCAGCAGCGCACCATCCGCGGCCGGGTTCCCGGATTGACACCGGAGCCTTCCAGCCGAATGGACGCGAGGCTTTAGAATCGGAATATTGCCGCCAGGGGCGGTGTCTTCCCCAAAATTGGAGGTCACGGCGCGGAATGCTCACGTCCCTCACGTCCACGCCCGGTCACTCCATCCCGGTCAGGCAAAAATGGGCTGCGCAGGCGAACGCCGCATGAAGGGAGCCAAAGTCTGAGATGAAGCGCCTCTTTCAGCTTGTAACAGGCTGCCTTCTGCTCACCGCCGTAGGAGTCTTCTGGAAATGGCACGCCCTTTCCAAGGTATCCGACGACACCTTCGAGCACATGGCGGGCGCCATCTTCAACGCCACCTTTTTCAAGATCGGCCATGTGCCCGTTACGCCGCTGTTCATCATCAAGGTGGTCGTCTACGTTGTTCTTCTGGCGCTGGCCGCCCACCTGGGGCGCAAGATCCTCCACGATCGCATCCTCAAAAAAACCTCGCTCGAGGTGGGCCTGCAATATGCTCTGGCCGCGGGCACCGGCTATGCGATCTTCATTATCGGCGCCACCATCGGCCTGCAATCCCTGGGCATCGATCTATCCAGCGTCGCCTTCCTCGGTGGCGCGGTCGGCCTGGGCATCGGCGTCGGTCTGCAGGCCGTGGTCAACAACTTCGTCTCCGGTCTCATCCTGCTCATGGAAAGGCCCATCAAGGTGGGCGACCGCGTTGAAATTCAAAACCTCACCGGCGACGTGGTCCAGATCGCCGCGCGCAGCACCTGGGTGCGCACCAACGACAACGTAGTCATCATCGTGCCCAACTCGGAGTTCACCACCCAGCGCGTGACCAACTGGACGGCCAACGACCGCTGCGTGCGCATTTCGCTTCAGGTCGGCACCTCCTACGACAGCGATCCTGAAGAGATCCGGCGGTTGCTGCTTCAGGTCGCCTCCGAACACCCCGATGTGCTCCCCGATCCCGCCCCGGACGTGATCTTCACCGAATTCGGCGACAGCACCCTCGATTTCAACCTGCGCGTCTGGACAACCCACCACGTGCGCACGCCACAAATCCTCAGAAGCGATCTCTACTTTGCCATTTTCAAGCTCTTCAAGCAGAAGGGCATCGAGCTTCCCTTCCCGCAGCGCGACCTGCATGTGCGCTCCATCTCCGTCCCCATCCCGCTGGCGCGCCAAACTGCACCACAATAAGCGACGCTGCAAACGTCGGCAAGATATACTACAAGGTTTCCCGGAGGCACGTTCACAAAGATGACGGCATTGGATTTCACGCTGGTGGTCTGGGTTATTTCCGCGCTGGCGGGATTTCTTGGCGCCCTAACCGGTTTGGGCGGCGGAGTGGTCGTTGTACCGGCCCTCACCCTGGCCTTCGGCGTCGACATCAAATACGCCATCGGCGCCTCGCTGGTTTCCGTCATCGCCACCTCTTCCGGCGCCGCCGCGGCCTATGTGCGCGAAGGCTTTTCGAATATTCGCATCGGCATGTTGCTTGAGATTGCCACCACCATCGGCGCCGTCTTCGGAGCCTACCTGGCCGGCATCACCAGCACTCACATCATCGCCGTTATCTTCGGGCTTGTTCTTGTGCAATCCGCCTATCAGACCATATTCAAGAGCCGGCTTGAAGGCGCAGCACCCATTGAATCGGACCGCCTGGGCCGGTTCTTCCGCCTGGGCGGCGACTACCCCCACAATGGCAAGCGTGAGGAGTACGGCGTGCGCAACGTCCCGGCAGGCTTCGGAATGATGTTCGGCGCCGGCGCACTCTCCGGGCTGCTCGGCATTGGCTCGGGCGCGGTCAAGGTCATCGCCATGGATCAGGCCATGAAGATCCCCTTCAAGGTCTCCACCACCACCAGCAATTTCATGATCGGCGTCACCGCCGCAGCCAGTGCGGGCGTTTATCTCAGTCGCGGCTACATCCACCCCTCCGTGGCCATGCCTGTCATGCTCGGCGTGCTGGCCGGAGCGTTCCTCGGTACCAAGGTGCTTGTACGCGCGCGGGTCGACGTCCTGCGCATCATCTTCGCAGTTGTAATTCTGGCTCTTGCCGTCGAAATGATCGTCAATGGCATCACCGGAAGGATATAGAGAATGAACGACGAACACCTTGAAAATATCATCGGTCAACTTCTGCGTGCCGGCGTCTTGCTTGCTGCGGCCGTCGTCTTTGCCGGCGGCGTTGGTTACATCATTCAACACCACGCGCAGCACATCAATTACCGAATCTTCAACCCTGGCACCGAACAACTGCGCACGCTGCCCGGCATTGTGAAGCTGGCCGCGGCCTTCAACAGCCTGGGAGTGATCCAGCTCGGCCTGGTACTGCTCATAGCCACACCCATCGCGCGCGTCGCCATGGCCGTCGTGGGCTTCCGGCTTGAGCGCGATTGGATGTATGTGCTGGTGAGCTCGATCGTGCTGGGTGTTCTGCTCTTCAGCTTGATGCATGCCAGTTAAGCGCGCGCAGCGCGGCTGCGGCCATTCTTCGGCAATACTGTCCTGTGCTAACTTTCAAGCGTGAGCGTACGCGCACAAAGCAAATCTCCCGCCGCCAGACCGCGTCTGCTGCCAGGCCTCGCCGTCAAAGATGGCCTAGTCCGCCATCCCTTCGACCTCGAGTTCGGCGTCCGCACCAGCGGTCTGGTCGCCGGCCGCCACCTTAAGACCGGCCACCGGCACGACCGGCACTCAACGGCCTACTACGGAATCGCCCCCTCCATCTTCAATGCAATGCTGGTGCGCTGGCGGCAATGCCGGCACGTCGTGCCCATCGATCAGTTCACCTTCGTCGATCTGGGCGCGGGCATGGGCCGCGCAGTCCTGCTCGCCGCCGAATATCCCTTCCGCGCCGTGGTGGGCATCGAGCTGCACCCTACCCTGGCGCGCATCGCACGGCGCAATCTCACCGTCTGGCGCAAGACTGGCCGCGCTCAAGCTCCCATGCGCATCGCCTGCTGCGATGCGGCGGAGTTCGAACCGCCCAGCGGCCCTTGTGTCGCGTTCCTCTTCAATCCCTTCGGCGCGCCCGTGCTGCGGCGCCTGCTAACCCGCTGGGCGCAGCGCTTTGACGGACGCGAAGGCCAGCTTGACCTGCTCTACGTCAACAACGAGCAGGAGTGCGTCCTGGAAGAGCAGCCCGGATTCACTCGCCTGTTCCTGGGACAGATCCGCCGCTCCCACGCGGACGCCGTCGCCGACCGCAAAATCCTCACCAACCAGCCCGACGGCGAATATGCCGCCATGAACTGGGAGGATTGCTCCATCCACCGCTGGACGGGACGCAAATAGGCATTCTTCGCCAAAGCCGGACCCATTCTGGTTGGCGGCCCCATGAACAAGCCTGAACCTCGCCCCGGCCGGCACCCGCGTAACGAAACGTGGTCAGAACCTTGCGCCCAATCTACGCCGGTGCCATCCCTTGCGCGAATTCCGCATCAAAATCGGGCAACGCTTGCCTTTTGAGTAGCATGTAAACGCCGCGGGCGATGGAAGCCACCTTTGGGAAATCGTTTTCCATCTTGTCACACCCCGCATGGCCGGATTACCATGGCGGGGTCATGAGCAAACGATCTCTCACAGTTGCATTGATTGCAGCCCTCACGCTCCCCGTCAGCCTGATGGCGCAGGCGCCTTCGCTTACCATCCAGGTCAACCATCCCCGGGCCAAGGTCAGCCCCACGCTTTATGGCCTGATGACCGAGGAGATCAACCACTCCTATGACGGCGGCCTCTACGCCGAACTGGTCAGCGACCGCGCCATTCGCAGCGGCTTCGGCGCGCTCTTCCACTGGGACATGGTGGCGCGCGGCAACTCTGAGGTAAACATTTCCGTCGATAACGCCACCGGCCCCAGCGCGGTCCTGTCCCGCAGCCTCAAAGTCAGCGTGAAGGCAGCCACGGAAGCCGCGCCCGCCGGCGTCGAGAACGACGGCTGGTGGGGCATCCCGGTAAAGCCGGGAAACATCTACACCGGCTCGTTCTGGGCAAAGACCGACAGCCCTGGTGTTCCCGTCACCATTAGCCTCGAAAACGATCACACTGGCCAGGTTGCAGCCGCCACCACCGTAACCGCCCTCACCAGCCAGTGGAAGGAGTACAGGTACAAGCTCACCACCGGCAATAACGTACCATTCTCATCAAACAACCACCTGATCCTCACCATTCCGCGTCCCGCCACCGTCTGGTTCGATCTGGTTTCGCTCTTCCCCCCGACCTATGACGCTCAGGTACACGGCAACCGCATCGACCTCATGGACATGCTGGCGGCGATGCACCCCAAATTCCTGCGTTTCCCCGGCGGAAACTACCTCGAAGGCCGGACCATTGCCCAGCGCTTCAACTGGGAAAAAACCATCGGTCCCTGGATCGAACGCCCCGGCCATGAGAGCCCCTGGGGATATTGGTCCTCCGATGGCATGGGCCTGCTCGAGTTTCTGGAGTGGTGCCAGGACCTCCACATGCAGCCCATTCTGGCCGTCTACGCCGGCTACTCGCTCGACCGTCAGCACATCAATCCGGGCCCCGGCCTCGAACCGTATGTAAAGAGCGCGCTCGATGAAATCCAGTACGTAACCGGCTCGACCAGCACCAAATGGGGCGCCATGCGCGCCAAAGACGGCCATCCCGCGCCCTTCCCGCTCCACTACGTCGAGATCGGCAACGAAGACCAGTTTGACCCCTCAGGCTCCTACAACGGCCGCTTCGCGCAGTTCTATCACGCCATCAAGCAGGCCTATCCTGACCTGCAGGTAATTGCAACCACACCGGTGACAAGCGTGACGCCCGACGTCATCGACGAACACTTCTACATGTCCGCCGAAGAGGCGTTCAAGATGGCGCACCACTTCGATCACGCCAGCCGCAGCGGCCCCAAAATCTTCGTGGGCGAGTGGGCCACGCGCGAAGGCGATCCCACGCCGAATCTGCAGGCGGCGCTGGCTGACGCCGCATGGCTCACCGGCATCGAGCGCAACAGCGATCTGGTCATCATGGCCAGCTATGCGCCGCTGTTCGTCAACGTCAATCCCGGCGCCGCGCAATGGGTGCCTGACCTGATCGGCTACAACGCCCTCACCTGCTATGGCTCGCCGAGTTACTGGGTGCAGGTAATGTTCGCTAGGCACCTGGGTACCGAAATCGTGCCCGCCAGCCTCGCCAGCGCCGGCCCGCGTGTCTTCGAGTCGGTCACCAGCGACCCGGCGCGCCACAAGCTCTTCATCAAGATCGTGAACGCAACTTCACTGCCCAAACCCCTCACGATCACACTCGACGGCGTGGCGAAGATTTCACCGCACGCCACCCTCATCACACTCAGCGGAAAAACCCCGAACGCAACCAACTCCATCACCCATCCGCGCACGATTGTCCCGGTCTACCGGGCGCTAACCCTGGCCGGCCCGAAGTTCGAGCGGACCTTCGTGCCGTACTCCGTAAATGTGTTGGAAGTCACTTACTGAAGAGCCTCCATCCACGCGCCGTCCGGTCTCGCCCGACCGGGCGGCGTTTTCGTCCCCACCCACCTGCCCCGCAACAGACAAATGCATCCTCACGCTGCAATCTTCCGGCCACGCGCCATTTCAAGTAGAGTTAAGGCATTGTGATCGTCAACCTCGCCCGCCGCGCGCACGACCATAACTGGGAACTCGATCCCATCACTCGCTCCCTGCTTGACACCGATTTCTACAAGCTCCTCATGCTCCAGTTCATCTGGAAAAATTTCCCCAAACTTCACGTCGCCTTCACCCTGCTCAATCGCACTCCTTCCGCCCGCCTGGGTGAGATAGTCGGCATTCACCGCCTCCGGGAACAACTGGAGGAGACGCGCAACCTCCGCTTCCACAAATCCGAACTGATCTGGCTGGCAGGCAACACATTTTATGGCCGCCGTGGCATCTTCGAGCCGGCATTTCTTGAGTGGCTTGAGCGCGACTTCCGTCTCTCCGACTTCGACCTGAGCGTCGAAAACGGCCAACTCGCCCTGCGCTTTCACGGCCTGTGGACCGAAACCACCCTGTGGGAAATCTACGCGCTCGCGGCAATCAGCGAGCTCAAGACCCGCGCCAGCCTCAAGGTGCTCACTGAATTCGATCTGGACATCCTCTATGCCCGCGCCAAAACCAGGCTGTGGGAAAAGATGAAGCGCCTGCGCGGCGTGCCGGAGCTCAGCATCAGCGACTTCGGCACCCGGCGAAGACACAGCTTTCTCTGGCAAGAGTATGTCGTCGTAGCCATGCGGGATACTTTGGGCCCCGCATTCACGGGCACCTCCAACGCCTACCTCGCCTATAAGCACGACATGGAAGCTATCGGAACCAATGCCCACGAGTTACCCATGGCGTTGGCTGCGCTGGCTGATAGCGATGATGAACTTAGAACCGCGCAATACCGCTTACTTCAGTTATGGCAACAGAGTTATCAGGGCGAGTTGCTCATTCTCCTTCCCGACACCTTCGGCACCACGCAGTTTCTCCGCAACGCGCCCGGCTGGGTGGCGAACTGGACCGGCCAGCGCATCGACAGTAAGAATGCCTATACGGCCGGCGACGAATACATCGAGTGGCTCGTGCGCCACGGCCGCAACCCGCGGCAGAAGCGGCTGATCGCCTCTGATGCGCTCGACGTGGATCAGATTCTCGGCCTCCATGCCTACTTTACCGGCACCTTGCGCAATGGCGCCACACCCCAGGACTTTCGCCGCGCCGAAGACTTTTTGAATGAACGCAAGTGGACTCCGGAACGCCGCATTCGCTTCAGTTCCGGCTGGGGAACATTCCTCACCAACGATTTCCGCGATTGCAATCCGCATGATGACAACACCTTCGATCCCGTCAGCCTTGTCTGCAAACTGACCGAAGTGGAAGGCCGCCCGGCAGTCAAACTTTCCGATAACTACTCGAAGGCTCTCGGCGATCCAGCCGAAATCGAACGTTACAGGCGCGTCTTTGGCGTAGAAGGCCTGGCCGATGTCCCCGTCGTAACCTGACGCCGCTGCGCTTGCCGTATCTGCCGTGCCAAAATTTTGAGTTATGCCGGCAGGCTGCCGTATGACCGTAAGAACAAGCCTCTACGCAAATCTGCTGCGGCAGGAGATTGCCCGCCGCAACCGGAGTTTTGCCCACGGCCGCGCGCACGTCGAAAGCTACGGCGCCGCGCCGGTGATTGTCTACGCGCCGGAAGGCGGCCGGCACGGCAACTTCTTTGACGCTGCCTATGCCGCCATCACCGCCCGTCCCGATTGGATGCGCCGCTTCGGCAAAGTGCATGCGCAAGCCGCGCGCTCCCTGCCCAAAGCTGAGCCCCGCTGGCGCGAACTCGACTCATCCACAAGCTCCGATGCGCTGCTGATGAACATCTTTTGTGCGCCCGCGGTGCTGGAATCACCCGCATTGCGCGCCACCCTGGGAATAGACAACGATGCGGACCCGGCCTTCGGATGGAAAGCGCGCGTGCCGCTCGCCAACGGCCGCTTCGACCGCACCGAAGTAGACATGCGGCTCGGCTCGCTCCTGGTCGAGGCCAAGCTGACGGAACGTGATTTTCAAACCTGCGCTCCGGCCACCGCCGAGCACTATCGCGATTTCGATACCGTGTTTGACCGGACATTATTGCCGCGCATCGCATTGCCTCCGAAGCGGCGAAGAGAAGCCGCCGAATTTCCCGAAGACTATTCCCAGGAATTCGAGAGCCTCTTCGCCGGTTCTGAAGGAAACCGGCGCGAGTTAGAAGGCATGGCCTGCAGCATCCCAACGCCAGCGGCGCAGCTTCGCCGCGAGGAACCCGGCGTGGCAGGCTATGCGAGTTACCAACTTATACGCAATGTCCTGGCGGCTTATGCCGGGCAGTGCAGCTTTTGCGTCCTGCACGACGCGCGCCGGCCCGACCTGCGCGAAGAATGGTTCAGCGTGATTGCCGCGGTCCAGAGCGCGCAGATGCGAACGCGCCTCAAGGTTCTCACTTGGCAGGAACTGGCTGCATTTCTGCCCGGCGCGTTACAGTCATTCCTCGATCTGAAATACGGAATCGTTGCTCCCGGGCTAACCCCATCGCCGATTGGCGAATCCGCGGATTCGGAGTAGCCACAACCCGAAACGGCCGCCACAAATGCGGCGCGGATTCCAGAGCATCGCTGCCCCGGCTTGGCGCCATGCGATACATTAATTCTTGGCTATGAATTCCATCGAAATTCCCAACCTCCCGCGCCGCTGGGACTCTTTGAGCCTGGGCGAAGTCATGCTCCGCCTCGATCCCGGCGAAGGCCGCATCCACACCACACGCAATTTCCACGTGTGGGAGGGCGGCGGTGAATACAACGTAACTCGCGGCCTGCGGCGCTGCTTTGGCCTGCGCGCGGGCGTGGTCACCGCGCTGGCCGACAATCCCGTCGGCCGCCTGGTAGAAGACTTCATCCTGCAGGGCGGCGTGGATACCTCGCTGATCAAGTGGGTCGCCTATGACGGCGTCGGCCGTACCGTCCGCAACGGCCTCAACTTTACCGAGCGCGGTTTCGGCGTACGCGCTGCCGTTGGCTGCTCTGACCGCGGCAACACCGCCATCAGCCAGGTAACAACCGGCGCCTTCGACTGGGAAGCGATCTTCGGCCCCGCAAACGGCTCGCGCTGGTTCCACACCGGCGGCATCTTCGCCGCGCTGTCAGCCTCCACCGCCGCAGTTGCTGCCGAAGCCATGGACGCGGCGCGCAAGCACGGCACGCCGGTCTCTTACGACCTCAACTTCCGCGAATCGCTCTGGAAGTCCATCGGCGGCAAGGCCAAGGCGCAGGAAGTGAATCGCGAACTTGTGCACAAGGTCGACTTGCTGCTGGGCAACGAGGAAGACTTCAGCGCCATGCTCGGCGTCAAGATCAAGGGTGTCGGCGAAGACTTTGCCGAACTGCCCATCGCCGGCTACGAAGAGATGTTGCGCGAAGTCGCCGCGGCCTATCCGAACCTGAAGCTGATAGCCAGTACGCTGCGCACAGCGCACACAGCAAGCCGCAACGCCTGGGGCGCCATTGCGCTATACGAGGACAAGATCACACATGTGCCGCAGCGCGACATCGACATCTTCGACCGCGTGGGCGGCGGCGACAGCTTCGCTTCCGGCCTGATCTACGGCCTGCTCGCCGGCAAGGGCATCGACTGGGCCGTCCGCTGCGGCGTAGCGCACGGTGCGCTGGCCATGACCACCGCGGGCGATACCAGCATGGCCACGCTGGCCGAAGTCGAACGCATCATTAAAGGCGGATCGGCGCGCATCGCGCGATAATTCGCAAAGCAAGAGAGGACGACATGCCTGAATCAACAAAGGAAATCATGGAGCGCGTGGGGCTGATTCCCGTTCTTCGCGCAAAGAGCGTGGCGCAAGGGCGCGCCGTCGTCAAGGCGATGATTGCCGGCGGCGTCAACATCGTGGAAGTGACCATGACCGTGCCCGGAGCCATCGATCTCTTGAAGGACCTCAAGCGCGAATACGGCAACGATCTGCTGCTTGGCTCCGGCACCGTCACCACGGCCGAGCAGGCGCAAGCCACCATCGACGCGGGAGCGGAGTTCGTCGTCAGTCCCAGCCTCCATCTCGAAGTCATCCGTGTGACCAGGAGCAACAGCAAAATTTCCTGTCCCGGCGCGCTCACACCCACTGAAGCCATCACCGCGTGGAATGCAGGCGCCGACTACGTGAAGATCTTTCCCTGCTCGGCGGTGGGCGGAGCAAGTTATCTGAAAGCATTGCTCGCTCCGTTCCCCCATCTCAAGCTCATCCCCACCGGCGGCGTCACGCTGCAAACGGCCGCAAGTTTCATCCAGGCCGGCGCGCGCGCGCTGGGCGTGGGCAGCGACCTTGTGAATCTGGCCGCCGTCGATGCCGGAAACGGGGAGACAATCACCGAAACCGCCAGGGCTTATTTGAAAGTGCTGGCCGAGGCGCGCAAAAAATAGAAACACCGCAAAGGAGACGCGATTTGTTCCACGCCTCCTTTGCCGATCCATCAACACAAGCTTTTACTCGGTTTCATCGAGCATCCTGCCATGACCAAGTTGCCTTCGTCCTCTCCAGCTTCTTCCGCAACGCCGGAAGATGCATTTCGTCTCGACGGCCGCCACGCGCTGGTGACCGGCGGCGCCAGCGGTATCGGTGAAGCCACTGCAAAAGAACTGGTGCGCGCGGGAGCCTTCGTCTGGGTCGCCGACATCAACGTCCCCGCGGCTGAAGCGCTCGCAAACTCGCTCCGCTCCGCTGAAGCTCTGCATCTTGACGTAACCAGCCGCGAATCCATTGCCGCGGCTGCCGCCCGGCTCGAACGCCTCGATATCCTCGTCAACAACGCCGGCATCGGCCACGTCGGCTCCGTTGAAACCACCGAGCCTGAGGACTTCGACCGGCTCATGGACGTAAACGTGCGCTCCGTCTATCTCGTCACGCGCGCTTTTCTGCCGCTGCTGCTCGCCGCCGGCGAAGGCCGCGAAGCCTTGGGCGCCATCGTAAACCTCGCTTCAGTCGCCGGCCTAGTCGGCATCAAGCAGCGCTTTGCCTATTGCACAAGCAAAGGTGCGGTCGCTGCCATGACGCGTCAACTGGCCGTCGATTATCCCAAAACGCTGCGCGTAAACGCAATCTGCCCCGGCACCGTGCAGACTCCCTTCGTCGAAGGCTATCTGGAAAAGTTCCATAAACATAACAAGGAGGAAGTGCGCGCCGAGTTGCGCGCGCGCCAGCCGCTGGGGCGCCTGGGCAGGCCTGAAGAAATAGCTTCCATGGTACGCTATCTCGCCTCCGATGAAGCGGCATTTATCACCGGCTCGCTGTTCACCATCGACGGAGGCTGGACGGCAATGTAACCAGGACTAACTCGAACTTACAATCTAACTGCCGTATTTTCCTCTTGGACTGGAGATATGAATGAAGCTTGTGTCGTTTTCTACTACCGACGGCAAAATCCGGCCCGGCGCATTGACGGGTGACGCAATTATTGATCTCAGCGGCGCCGGGTACGCCGATTCGCTCGCCGTGATCGCCTCGCGATTGACTTCCGCTCCTGAAGGCTCCGCATTCGCGCTTGATCAGGTCAGGCTCCACGCGCCCATCTCCAACCCTCCGCGCATCTTTGCTATCGGCATGAACTATCGCGATCACGCGGCCGAATCAAAGATGCCGCTGCCTCCAGTTCCCGTGATCTTCTTCAAGCTGCACACATCGATCATCGGCCCCGGCGAGCCGATCATACTCCCCAAGGCCACAGCAGAGCCGGATTACGAGGCTGAAATGGCCTTCGTCATCGGCAAGGGCGGGTACCGCATTCCGGCTTCGGCATGGCGCGAGCACGTCTACGGCTTTACTATCGTCAACGACGTCAGCGCACGCGATGTGCAGTTCGCGACCTCGCAATGGTCCATGGCCAAAAGCTTCAACACTTTCTGCCCGCTCGGCCCAGCCATCGTCACAGCCGACGAGATTGACGACCCGCACGAGCTTGCCATCGACCTCACCATCGACGGCGAGATGCTGCAGAGCTCCAATACCCGCGAACTGATCTTCAAGGTTCCCGAGTTGATCGAGTATATCTCGTCCATCGCGCCGCTGCTGCCCGGCGATATAGTCTCCACCGGCACGCCTGGCGGCGTAGGTCTGGGGCGCAACCCCAGGCGTTGGCTTCGGCCGGGCGAAACCGTCACCGTAACCGTGGAAAAGCTCGGTTCGCTTTCGAATCCTGTCGTCGCGGAGGAATAGCGGAACGGCCCGCTGCCAGGGCCGCCACCCTCATGCAGCCTCGGCCAGCTCTTCCGGCTCGGGATTCGCCAGGAACCATCCGTAAATGGCGACGCCAACGAAACAGAAAGCCGGAACCAGGTAGGCTTCCGCCACGCCCGGCACCAGGCCCATAATGGGCGTGAGCGCCGCACCGCCCACAATGGACATTACAATGAATGCTGAGCCGCTCTTCGTCCGCTGGCCCAGTCCCTTTACGCCAAGCGCAAAGATGGTCGGGTACATCGTGGACATGAAGAAGCTTACGGAGATCAGGCACCAGACCCCCAGCCAACCCGGCCAGATCACAGCCGTAGCGCAGACGGCGGCGTTGATCGTTGCGTAGAGTCCCAGCAGCACCGAACCCGGCATGAAGCGCAGCAGCCACGTGGAAACGAACCGCCCCACCGTAAACGCCACCAGTACGCCGGTCAGCCAGTACCCCGCTTCGCGCTGGGTCAGCTCGGTGTAGCGCATGGCATAGGCGATGAAGAAACTCCACGTGCCCACCTGCGCGCCCACGTAGAGGAACTGCGCCACCACGGCAAAGATAAAGTGCTTCCGCTTCCACAGCGGCTTGGAGGTGTCGTGCGTGATCGATTCGTGCGAATAATCCAGGCCCTGATGCGGGAACGGCGTGAGCGCTATCAGCACCGCCCAGAACAGCACGATCCCGCCAAGAATCAGATACGGATCGACGACGCGCAGCGTTTCCGAGCGCAGATATGCGTGATAGGTGTGCGCGGCCTGCATCGCGGCCACCTGCGCCGGCTTCAAATTGACGCCGGAAAAGATGAAAACGCTGCCAATCAGCACCGCCGTAATGCTACCCAGCGGATTGAACGCCTGCGAAAAGTTGATCCTTTCTTCGGCGCTCGCCGGATCGCCAACCTGAATAATGAACGGGCTGGAAGCAGTTTCAAGAAACGACAAGCCGCTGGCTATGACGAACAGCGCCATCAGGAAGAACCAGTACTTGGTCATGATGGCGGCAGGCCAAAAGAGAATGCAGCCGGAACCATAGAGAATCAGCCCCACCATGATGCCCGCCTTGTAACCGGCGCGGCGCATGAGCTGCGCTGCCGGCTGGGCGAGAAAAAAGTACCCCAGATAGAACGCCGACTGAATCAGGCCTGCCTGCAGCCGGTCGATCTGAAACGACTTCATGAACTGGCTGATCAGGATATCGTTCATATTGTTGGGAACTGCCCACAGGAAGAAAAGAACCGTAACCAGGACGAAAGGCAGCATGCGCCCCTTGGGAGCCATCGGAGCTTTGGTGCGCTTGTTCGGCGAAGGCGAGGTCTCAATTCCGATCGACCCAATGGGAATGCTCAAAGTGACTTCTCCTCCCGCGCGGTGGCCTGGGCGCGGTTCTGTCCCTGCAATCTTTCACCCTTACCGAAAACGTTTAAGGCGCGCAGTAAATCGCTCTAACCTTTCTATCGAATCCGCTCCGGCTGTGGCAAATGCGCAAAACTTGCCGGGAACGGAAACGGTTGAAACATTAGAGCTAAGATAGTCTTAAAGGGCTCTGCCATGAGACCTCTTGCGGCAGACGCGATTCAAGCGGCGCGACGCCGTTTCGCTGAGGATCTTCGCTTCAAGACCCGCATGACCTCCCAGGCTTTGTTTGCCGCGTTTGCCACCGTGCCGCGCGAGCGCTTCGTCGGGCCGAACCCTTGGCTTATTCAGGGCTGGGGCAATTACTGGGTCACTGAAGAGGACGATCCCAGACGCGTCTACCACGACACGCTGATTGCGCTGAACCCGGTCAAGCGCATCAACAACGGCCAGCCCAGCCTCTGGGCCTACTACTTCGACCAACTCGGCGTGCGCGTGGGCACGCATGTGCTTCACCTCGGCTGCGGCACCGGCTACTACTCGGCGATCCTGGCCGAGCTCGTAGGCCCGCAAGGAAAAGTCGTCGCCATCGAAATTGAAGAGGATCTGGCAGAGCGGGCGCGCGTCGCCCTTGTCCCTTGGCCGCAGGCAACGGTGCTTTGCCGCGACGGCGCGCACGGCCCGTTCGAGCCGGCCGACTTCGTCGTGGTCAGCGCCGGCGCAACCCATCCCCTTCCCGACTGGCTGGCCGCCGTAGAGCCCGCGGGCAAGCTGCTCTTTCCGCTCACGGCGACTGAGAACCTGGGGATCATGACGCAACTGACCCGCGTCAGCGCAACCAGCTTCGCGGCCCGGCTTCAGGGTGGCGTCGGTTTCATCGAATTCCACGGAGCGCGCGATCCCGAAGTCGCAATCCGCCTCCTGGATGCATTCAGGCACAATCGCACCAGCGAGGTGCGTTCTCTGCGCTGCGACCCGCATGGAAGAGACGAGAGCTGCTGGCTGCATGGCGCGGGCTGGTGCTTTTCGCGGCACGATCCTGTTGCGGCGGAGAACCCCGCTCCTGCAAGCGAAGTCGAGACCGCCCCAATGCATGGCAAATGATTTCTGAATTACCGCCTCGGAGGATTACAGCACCCGCGCCAGCCACTTGCCCGTATGCGAGTGCAGATTGCCGGCGATCTCTTCCGGCGTCCCCTGGGCCACGATGTGCCCGCCGCCTTCGCCGCCTTCCGGGCCGAGATCAATCACCCAGTCGGCGCTCTTGATCACATCCAGGTTGTGCTCGATCACAATCAGCGAGCCTCCGCCATCGATCAGCTTGCGCAGCGCGGTCAGCAGCTTGGACACGTCGTCAAAGTGCAGGCCCGTGGTCGGCTCATCCAGAATGTAGAGCACACGGCTGGCCTGCGACGGCCTGGCTGTGGCGTTGGCCGCGCGCACCTGCGCCAGGTGCGCTGCCAGCTTCACGCGCTGCGCTTCGCCGCCGGAAAGCGTGGTGGCCGACTGGCCCAGCCGCAGGTAGCCCAGCCCGATCTCGTCCAGCACCGCCAGCTTTTCCAGCAGCCTGGTTTGGCCGGCAAAAAAGCGCAGCGCCTCTTTCACCGTCATCTGCAGCACGTCGTGAATGTTCTTGCCCTTGTACTGCACGTCAAGAATCCGCGCCTGATAGCGCGTGCCGTTACAGTCTTCGCAGGGCAGCTCCACGTCGGCCAGAAACTGCATCTCCACCGTTACCGTGCCGTCGCCCTCGCAGGTATTGCAGCGTCCGCCGGGCACGTTGAACGAAAAATGCCCGGGCGTCAGCGAGAGCCGCTTGGCCTCAGGCTGCGCTGCAAACAGCTCGCGGATCAGGTCAAAGCCCTTGATGTAGGTAATGGGATTCGAGCGCGGCGTGCGCCCGATCGGCGTCTGATCCACCAGCACCACGTCGTTGAGCCGTTCCACCCCGCTCAGCGACGAGTAAACATCCGAAGGATCGCCGCTGTCGCTCTGCCCCAGCGCATGCGCCACCGCGCGGTAAAGCACCTGGTGCACCAGCGTTGACTTACCCGACCCCGAAACTCCGGTGATCGCCACCAGCAGCCCCAGCGGAATCTCCACATCGAGCCCGTGCAAATTATTGGCCCGCGCTCCGCGCAGCACCAGTTTCTCCCGGCCCGGCGCGCGCCGGCGCGTGGGCACCGGAATCGAAACCTTGCCGGAAAGATAGCGGCCGGTCAGCGAGTTGGGATTGGCCTCGATCTCCGCCACCACCCCCTCGGCCAGCAGCTTGCCGCCAAACTCGCCCGCGCCCGGACCCAGGTCAAGCAGATGGTCGGCCGCGCGCAGAATGTCGGCATCGTGCTCCACCACAAGGATGGTGTTGCCCAGGTCGCGCAGTTCTTCCAGAATATGGATCAGCCGCGCCGTGTCGCGCGTGTGCAGCCCAATCGATGGCTCGTCAAGCACATAGAGTGCGCCCACCAGCCGCGACCCCAGCGACGTGGCCAGTTGAATCCGCTGCGCCTCGCCACCCGACAGCGTGGAAGCCAGCCGGTCGAGCGTCAGGTATTCCAGGCCCACCGCGTCAAGAAATGTCAGCCGCTGCCGCACCTCTTCCAGAATCGGTCCGGCAATCTCTTCCTGCACGGGCGCCAGCTTCAGCGCGTCGAAGAAGGCCTTCGCCTGGGCAATGGTCAGGGCCGACACCTGGCAAATGTTCCTGCCCTCGATGCGCACCGAGCGCGCTTCCGCCCGCAGCCGCTGGCCGCGGCAATCGGGACACTCCGCGTAGCCGCGATACTTGCTCAGCATCACGCGCACGTGCAGCTTGTATTTCTTCCGCTCCAGCTGCGCAAAGAACCCGTACACTCCGGCAAAGCCGCCCTTGCCGCGCAGCACCGTCTCGCGTGCCGCTGCCGGCATCTCGCGCCATGGCGCGTCCAGCGGCACGCCCAGCTCCGCTGCCTGCCTGCGCAGCTCCGTAAACCAGCCTCTATATTTGGGCCGGTTCCACGGATCGATGGCCCCCGCGTTCAGGCTCAGGCTCTTGTCGGGAATCACCAGGTTCAGGTCGTAGTCCACCGTGTTGCCGAAGCCCTGGCAACGCGGGCAGGCGCCGAATGGATTGTTGAAGCTGAACAGCCGCGGCTCCGGCTCGCGCCCCGGCCGGTGACAGCTTGTGCATTCGTAGTTGCCGGAAAAGCGCAGCCGCCGCCGGTCCGCCGCCGCATCGCGCGGCGCCTCTTCGAAGATCGCCTCGCCCGCCTCGCGATAAGCAATCTCCGCCGCGTCCACAATACGCGAGCGGTTCTCCGCGTTGACCGCGATGCGGTCCAGAAGAACGAAAATCGGCAGCGTAAAGTCCAGATCGATCAGCGACTCAGGCGTCGAGAACTCGAAGATGTTTCCCTGCTGCCAAAGCCGGTTGAATCCGCTTGACCGCAGCTCGGCAAGCCGCGCCTTCAGCGTCTCGGTGTGCAGCGACTCGGCGCTCGCTACCGCCGGCTTGGCCCTGCCCGCGGCCCGGGCTGAAGATTGCCCGGCGCGAGACGCCGCTTTCTCCGGCTTTGCCGCGGCCTCCGGCGCCGGCGGCGCGCCCATCACCGGAAACAGCACATTCAGCCGCGTTCCCTCGCCCAGCGCCATCACCGCCACGGCCACCTCGTCCACGGAGTCGCGCTTCACCAGCCCGTCGCAGTGAACGCAGTGCACCGTGCCGCAGCGCGCATAGAGCAGCCGCATGTAGTCGTATATCTCGGTCGCCGTGGCTACCGTCGAGCGCGGGTTGCGCGTCGTATTCTTCTGCTTGATCGCAATGGCCGGCGCAAGCCCGTCGATCAGGTCCGCATCCGGCTTCTCAATCCGCTCCAGAAACTGCCGCGCATAGGCCGAAAGCGACTCCACATACCGCCGCTGCCCCTCGGCATAGATGGTGTCGAAGGCCAGCGAGCTCTTCCCCGATCCCGATACGCCGCTGATCACCGTCAGCTTGCCGTGCGGTATCTCGCAGGAGATGTTCTTCAGGTTGTGTGTCCGCGCTCCGCGGATAATGATGGCGTCGTTCAATAGGAAGGCACCGCGCAGAATTCGGCTGGCGGCGTCCCTGTCTCCTTCGCGGGGTTCAGAGCGCAAACAGCCATTTTTTATTATAGGAGTCCACCGCAATTGAAAATGGACCCCATGCAGGCAATCCAGGGCAATCGCATGACGAGATTCTGTTGACTGGATCGCCGTTCATGCGATCACCTCGTCCCCATCCCCGCCGCCAAAAACGGCCTTCATCACATGCGAGGCTCTTCCCGATCAATCCATCCGCCGCAATCCGCCCCCCGGCGCGCGCCTGCACGAACGCCGCGCCAGGCAAACACGCTCCGCTCTTTTCTTGTGCTTTTCACGAACATGGACAGAACGCTACTGCCCCTCGGAACCCTCAACGGCCTGCGCATGCCGCCCATCAGGCAGCCAATGCTGGAAACTCCAGGCAACTCGATGCGGGTTCTTTTTCCCGCTCGCGGTCAAGCACGCAGGCAAGTCCCAGCAAAGCGCGCGAGGTGCAGCCAGGACACTGATTCGCATTGTTCCCTATACAGTTGCAGTCCTGGCACAAATAGGCAGACGCCAACGGAATAAGCTGCATCCCTTCGTATGTCATGGTGTCCCCCCGAAAGCAACAGCGACCGGCGTAACGCGCTGCACAGCAAGGATCCGATCGCTCAAGCTTTATGCTCTGGATGCAAGACATTGGCCTGGCGATGCTCTTTTCTGGCGCCCCCCTTGCCGCCGCCATGTGCCAGCCATTCCAATGCCCGCCGGATTCCCTTTCCCGCCTGCCCCCGTCGAACCAGAAGCCGCCCCATGTTCAACCGGTCAGGCCCCCCGCCATTAAACTGTTGATTGAGGATTTCCGTGTTTCGAACCGCTGTTTTCGCTTCCCTTCTTGCGGCGCTGCCGTGTGCTGCGGCCCTGGCGCAGGCTCCCGTTTCCGTCCCTTCAGCGCCTGCCGCCTCCTCCGCCACACCCCAGCCCGTGGCCCAGCAGGTCCTCGACGCCGAGGCCGCTATTGCCAAATCCGACTGGAAGGCTGCCGAAGCCAAGCTCACACCCTGGATCGCCGCCCACCCCCAGGACGCCCGCGCTCTCTTCGACGCCGGCTATGTAGCCGACGCGCAAAATCATCTCACCCAGGCGGCCGCGCTCTACCGCCGCGCTATCGCGGCAAATCCCAACTCCTTTGACGCTCGTCTCTCTCTCGGCCTCCTGCTGGCCCGCGAAGGCAAGTTCACCGAGGCTCGCTCCCAACTGGCCACGGCCACTTCGCTCAATCCCGGCGTCGGCGGACCCGCCTTGAAGGCTCGCGCCTGGCGCGCCCTGGCGCAGATCGACCGGCCGCGCCCCGGCCACCCCGGCAATGCCGCCCAGGCCTCCAACGACCTGCTCCACGCGCTCAAGCTCTCGCCCGAAACTGAGGACGATACGCTGCTGGCAGCCAGCCTGGCTGAAAGCGCTGGCAACAGCGCCTCCGCCGAGGCCGCCTACCGCCGCGTACTGGCCAAGCACCCGAAATCGGTGCGGGCCAACTCCGGTTTAGCCCATATCCTCATCAAGAACCAGCAGTATCCCCAAGCCCAGACCCTGCTGCAAAACGCGCTCAAAGAGATCCCCAACAATACCGTGCTGACCGCCCAACTGGCGCTGGTGCTGGCCGATCTAAACAGCCCCGAAGCCCTGCCCTTGACCGAAAGGCTCCACCAGGCCCACCCCAACGACACAGGCATCACCAGCATGCTGGCCCAGTTGCTCTACAATGCCGGCAACTACGCTGCCTCCGACCAGCTCTACACCACCCTGCTTGCCTCGCAGCCCAACAATGAGAGCCTGCTCGTCTCCCACGGCCAGAACCTTGTCCAGATGCGCAAGTTTGCCGACGCTTTCCTCGTCTTCAAAAAGGCCACCGAACTGGATCCAGCCGACCCCAACGCATGGAGCGGCCTCGCATTCACAGCTTCTCAGACAGATCAACCTTCCACTGTACTGTATGCCCTTACGATGCGATCAAAATTTCTTCCAAATAATGCATCAACCTACTTTCTGCAAGCGACATCTTACGATAGGCTGCACGAAACAAAGCAAGCTGCTCTCTACTACCATCGCTTTTTGGATTCAGCCGCCGGCAAGTTCCCAACCGAAGAATGGCAAGCTCGTCAACGCCTTAAGCTGTTGGAAAAATGAATTTTATATCGGTGGCGATGCAAGGCTGAAAGCGGTATTCCCGCTGCAATCCGTGGCAAACAGGCCGTTGTGAACGCAGGCCTTCCCCTCTTGCACCCTGCGGCAAACAAATGTACAGTCACGGTGTCGGCGTGAAACCGCATAGGAGGTTCCAGATGCGGTCTGCACTTGCGATAATGCTGCTATTGGGCCTCAGTTTGGCGGCAGCTCCCTTGCATGCCGCTTCGTCGTCCGATCCGAATCTTTCCGAAGAAACGCTGGAAGCGCTTGTGAGCAGGGCCAACCAGGCCGAACCGCGCTACCAATGCTTTCTTTACGCTGAAATCGTGCACAAAATGTCAGAGCTGAGTCTTCGCCAGTATTCGGCCGGAGAGGTGGTGAAAGCTTCGCACCTGCTCAAGCAGATTCAGAGGCTTTCGCGCAAGATACGTCTCTCGGTAACCAGAAAAGACAAACGGCTCCGGAACGCTGAAATCATGCTCAACCGCACCTCGTTTCGCCTGACGGAATTGCTACACTCAAGCGACATCCAGTACCGGCCACTGATCAAGCAAACCATTGCCGAGGTGAACGAGGCTCAAAACGCCACCCTGACGCAGGTTTTCAGCAAATGACCTTTTGCCGGACCATCGGGCAAGTCCCTCTACCGGCTCTCAACCGCGGAGATGCGCGCGGAGATGGATGCGAAAGCCCGCACGCCCGCCGCCATGACGTTCTCCAGCAGGTGCAATCCCAAACGCACCCGGGAAGAGGATTTCTTGTCGGGAAAATCCACCTTGAACTACGCCAACAAATGGCCCATAGTGACAGAAGAACTACCTTACATCCTGGCCCGGCGCCGCCATGAACGGCGCTTATCCCGGCGTCTCGAACGCCGCCGCACCCTGGTTCTGCTGGAGTAAACAACCATGCGTCATCTGCCCTGGTTCGCCACAATCCTCGCCCTGCCGGCACTTGTCCTGCCTCTGCAAGCGCAAGAAAGACTGCCCCGCAACCCGCTCACCCAAGACCAGGCTCACCAGGTCGCCGAGGCCAGTATCGACCCGCCGCTCCGCGTGCATCTCTATACCAAGTTTCTTGATGAAGATGCCAAAGCCATTGAAGGCTTGAGTCACCGCGCCGACACACCGGCTCGCAACCAGCTTATGTCGAGCAAGCTGGAGGACTTCGCCGACCTGATGGACGAGCTCGGTTCAAACCTGGACATGTACGATCGCCGCATGGCCGACATCCGCAAGGCCCTCAAGCCGCTCGACAAGGCCGTCCAGCAATGGCAGTCGATGCTCAAAAACCTGCCCCAACAGCGCGGATTCAGGATTTCGCGCGCCGACGCCATCGACAGCAGCAACGACCTGGCCGATCAGACCAAGCACCTTATCGTGAAGCAGGACGCCTATTTCAAGGAGCATAAGAACCAGAGGGGGCAGCAGCGTCAAATACCCTAGCCGCCTGGGTCGAAAGTCGCGCCTGCTTGGAGCGATTTTCATTCGCTTTCGCGGGGCGCAAGCCCTCATCGACTGTGGTAAAAGTCCTGCTTTGAAGGGCACGACCTTAGTCGTGCCGTAAGTGCCGCAAAATCAATCGGGCTTTTGCCCCTGAGGGAGCGTTTCTCCAGATTTCGACCTTCACCCAGGCTGCTAGCGACGGCGGCTGCGCCGGGATCCCCTCGGGACCGGAAACACACCCGCCAGCCCCCGATGCCGCCGGCACTCGCGGCCTGCTATCCTCGATGTTGGTGAACGCCAACTGCACCCTCATCTTCCAGGAAGAGTACCGGCAGCTGCGCCCGCGGGCGCCGATGCCGCCCATGACGGTGCGTTTTCGCCGCTTCACCTCGCTGAACACCACCATTCGCCTGCGCGAGGGCCGCATCCAGGTCAGCCTCTCCGACCTGCTGGAAGGTGCGCCGGAGAGCGTGGTGCGCGCCATCGCCCATATTCTACTGGCCAAGCTCTACAAAAAGCCCATCGACGCCGCACACAATCTGCGCTACAAGCGCTTCGCCACCAGCGCCGCGGTCGTCCGGCAAACCGAACTGATCCGCCACGCCCGCGGAAGCAAGCGCTGGTCCGGCCCTCAAGGCCACTATTACAACCTGGAAGAGGTCTTCGACTCGCTCAACAGCCGTTTTTTCGGCGGCCTCCTGGGCCGGCCCGAGCTTACCTGGAGCGAACACCACGCCAAGCGCTCCCTGGGGCACTACGACGCCGCGCACAACACCATCGTCGTCAGCCGCGTCTTCGACCGGCCCTCCAGCCCCCGCTACGCCATCGAATACCTGCTCTACCACGAAATGCTGCACCTCAAGCATCCGGTCCGGATGCGCGGTGTGCGCCGTTGCGTCCACTCCCGCGAGTTCAAGGCAGAAGAAGCTCGCTTCCCCCAACTCACTGAAGCGATGGCCTTCATCAAGCGTATGTAGAGCCGGTCAGAAAGCAATCACGACAAAGATCAAGGCGATCAGTCCGGGATACCAGCCCGCCTTCGGCAAGCAAGGTTGCCGAATCTGCGCGCGACGGCGCGTATCCTCAGACGGTTGCTACTGGATCTGGATAAAGCCGGCGGCAGAACAAAACCCTATGCCGGCTTCCTGGCTGGCGCAGACGCCTTTTCGATGACATCTGCTTCGCTGACTTTATCCGCGGTGGGAAGAGCCTCGGACACCGGCCGGCGTGCGCACCACAACCACAAGCCCACGCCCAGAATCACCGAGCCGGCCGCCGCCAATTGTGCATTGGTCAATCCCCAAAGCACCTTGGGGTTCCGGCGGATAAATTCCACCAGAAAACGCGCCAGACCCGTCAGCACCAGGTACTGGCCCAGAATCAGGCCGGTCGCATGCGGCTTCCCCAGACGGCGCCACAGCCACCAGCCAATCACCAGGGACCCGGCCAATTCATAGAGCGGCGTGGGATAGACAGGATGAAACACCGGCACCAGCCCATGCGGAAAGGCGATGCCCCAGGGATGAAACGTAATACCAAGAAAATGCAGCGGCTTGATACCGATGCCGTAGTCGCCATCGCCGGACAGAAAACAGCCCACCCGACCCACGCCATAGCCGACGGCCGCCGCCGGCGCAGCCAGATCGAGAATGCGCACCACGCCGATTTTGGCTCTCCGAGCCAGAATGACTAGCGTCACAATGCCCAGCGTAAGCCCGCCAAACCAGGCAAATCCCGCCCGGCTCCACAGACAGCTCCAGCCCTGCTCGCGAAATGCCGAAGGCGTATCCAGCACGTGCCAGATCTTGGCGCCCACAATGCCGGCGACTACAGTGATCGCCACCATCCCCACCGCGTCCGCGCCGATGTGGGCGCGCTTGAAGGCGCGGTCCATAATAAATGCGCCGGAAACAGCGGCAGCCCACAGCATCAGCCCGTAAGTTGGCAGTGTGATTGGTCCAAGATGTAAAAACGGAATCATGTCTCTTTCAGTATAGACGTGGCCTGGCTGAAAACGCGCTTCCGGCGCGCGCCCCGCCCGGAGCGAAAACCACGGCAATTTTGAGAACCATTTGACGCGGAAGCCTCTTTTTGCCCATGATTTGTGTGCAAGAATCGAAGCCGGGAGGGAATCAAAGTGGAAGCCGACTCCACGACCGGAGCAACCAGGCAGACTACCGTAAAGACCAAACTTTCAGGATATGAACTCCTGTTGAACCCCCGGCTCAACAAGGGCACCGCCTTTACGGAAACTGAGCGCGACGCATTTGCTCTTCACGGCCTGCTGCCGCCGCGCATCGGAACCCTCGAAATCCAGGTCGAGCGCCGCAAAAAGGCCTTCGACAACCTGACCTCCGGCTTCGCCCGGTATAGCTTCATGCGCGACCTGCAGGATTCCGATGAGACGCTCTTCTATTCGCTCATCGCGCACTACATCGAAGAATTCCTGCCCGTCGTTTACACCCCCGAAGTCGGCGAGGGCTGCCAGCGCTTCAGCGAGGTCTGGCGCAAGCCGCGCGGCCTCTTCCTCAGCTATCCAAACATGCACCGCATGGAGCAGATCTTTGCCGATGCGCGTTACGACGACATTCGCTGTATCGTCGTCAGCGATGGCGAACGCGTCCTCGGCCTCGGCGACCAGGGCGCCGGCGGCATGGGCATTCCCATCGGGAAGATGGCGCTCTACACCGCTTTGGGCGGCATTCCTCCCGAACATTGCCTGCCTGTGCTCCTCGACGTAGGCACCGACAACGAAACTTTGCTCCTCAATCCGATCTATGTCGGCTGGCAGCACCACCGCATTCGCGGCCAGGAATACGACGACTTTGTCGAAGCCTTTGTCTCCGCGGTCGAGCGCCGCTGGCCGCATATTCTGCTGCAATGGGAGGACTTCGCCGGCTCCAATGCTGCCCGCCTGCTGGCCCGCTACCGCGACCGGCTTTGTACCTTCAACGACGACATCCAGGGAACCGCCGCCGTTACCACCGCCACGCTGCTGGCCGCCGTCAACGCCACCGGCATTGCTCTCAAGGACCAGACCATCGTCATCTTCGGCGCCGGTTCCGCCGGGCTTGGAATCGCCGAACTGCTGGTCGCCGCCATGAAGGCGGAAGGGCTGAACGATGAGCAGGCGCACCGCAGAATCTACGCTCTGGGCCGCTACGGCCTGCTGGTCGAGGGCGGCCAGGGCGTCCGCGAAAGCCAGCTCCCCTTTGCGCACAAACCGGCGGATGTAGCGGCCTGGAAGCTGGGCTCCCCGAACACCATCTCGCTCTTCGATGTAGTGCACAACGCCGGGGCAACCGTGCTGGTGGGCGTCTCCGGCCAACCGGGGGCTTTCACGCAGGATGTGGTCCACGAAATGGCCAAACACACCCCGCGTCCGGTCATCTTTCCACTTTCCAATCCCACCTCGCGCTCTGAGGCCGTCCCGAAAGATCTTCTCCGCTGGTCCGAAGGCCGCGCCCTGATCGGGACGGGCAGCCCGTTTCCGCCGGTCGAATTTGGCGACAGGTGCATTCCCATCTCGCAAACCAACAACTCCTATATCTTTCCCGGGCTGGCTCTTGGAATTCTGGTAAGCCGGGCGCGGCGCGTGACCGATGCCATGATCATGGCGGCCGCAAAGGCGCTGGCTGTCCTTTCGCCCGCCCGCAGCGATCACAACGCTCCCCTGCTGCCACCCATCGCCCAATCCCGCGAGGTGAGTCTCTTTGTGGCTGAAGCCGTGGCCAATCAGGCCATGCAGGATGGCGTGGCCGAGATGGAAAGTGAAATGGCGCTGGAAGAGCAACTCAAGGCATACATCTGGGAGCCGCTCTATCTGCCGTATGAGCGGCTCAAGGAATGTCCCGAAGAGCGCCATCCATAACCGCATCCTGATTGCACCGCCTCCGTGGACGGCCTGAGGCGATTTCGTTCCTGCCGCATCCAATCCTGAAACGGCATTTAAACAAGGAGTTGCATGAATGGCACAAAGTGATCCTTCAAGGGTGTGGTTCATCACGGGCGCATCAAAGGGCTTTGGGCGGCTGCTGGCGGAAGAAGTGCTGCGGCGCGGCCAGCGGGTCATTCCCACCGCGCGCAACGTCGCCACGGTGGCGGATCTCGAGCGCAATCATCCCCACCAGGCGCGCGCCTTTGCGCTCGACGTAACCAGTCCGGAGCAAATCGCGTCGGTTGCGCAAAAAGCGATTGCCGCCTTCGGCCACGTGGATGTTGTGGTGAACAATGCGGGCTACGGCGTCAGCGGAGCCATCGAGGAAGTCGCCGAAGATGAGTTCGAGCACATGTTCCAGACCAATATCTATGGCCTGATTCGCACCACCCGCGCTTTCCTGCCGCATCTGCGCCAGCGGCGCCACGGTCACATCATCAACTTCTCTTCCATCGGCGGCCTCATCGGCTCGCCCGGCTGGGGTTTCTACAACACGACAAAGTTCGCCGTCGAGGGATTCACCGAGGCGCTCGCGGGCGAAATGAAGCCTTTCGGGGTGCGCGTAACGGTCATCGAACCCGGTCCCTTCCGCACGGATTTTCTTGGCCAGTCCGGCAAGCTGGCCACGCGTGACATTCCAGGCTACGAAGTGAGCGCGGGCAAGGCGCGCGAGTACCTGAAGACCCAGAACGGCAAGCAGCCCGGCGACCCGCAAAAGGCAATTGAGGCAGTCATTTCGGTTGTGGACTCGCCGGCGCCTCCACTGCACCTGATTCTCGGCAAGATCGCGCTCACACGCTTCCGCGGCAAGCTGGCCCTGTGGCAGGAAGAGATTGCCGCGTGGGAGAATGTCACCACGAACACCGATTTTCCTGAGGGCGCATAAGGCCATGGGCACATCCTGTGGCTCGCCGTCCATCGCCCCGAGTCAATCACCATGCGCAGGCCGGGCCGCTCATGGCCGCTCCGGCCTCCCGCAACCACTCGCCGTAAAATCGTAACCCGGGTAACGCCGCGTCTTCTCCTGGAATCTGTCCCCGAATATTCACAGTGGCGCTTGCCCATGGACCCCGAAACCGGGCGATACTGTGTGCATGACAACCACGACACAAGAAGGACTCCAGGTCCTTTACACGCGGCAGCAGATTGCCGGCCGGGTGGCCGAAATGGGCGAGCAGATTACCCGCGACCTGAACGGCGAAAAGCTCGTCATGGTCGGCGTGTTGAAGGGTGCGGCGTTCTTCCTGTCGGACCTGTCGCGGGCCATCCAGGTCGACGCGACCTTCGACTTCGTTGCCACCTCAAGCTACGGCAAGAGACAACACACCTCGGGCGCCGTGAGGCTCATCAAGGATCTGGACGAGCCCATCGAGGCCAAGAACGTGCTCGTGGTCGAGGACATTCTGGACACCGGCCTGACGCTCGCCTATTTGCGCAAGCACTTCCTGCAGCAGCGTCCCAAAACGCTGCGCATCGCCACCCTGCTCGACAAGCCCTCGCGGCGCATTGAAAAGATCAACGCCGATTACGTGGGCTTTTCCATTCCCAATCTCTTCGTCATCGGGTACGGCATGGATTATGCCGAGCGCTACCGCAACCTGCCCGACATCTGCCTGATGTCGCCCGACCATCCGGAGTAGTATGCGCAGTCTGCCCAGGTCCGCTGTCCGGAATCATGCCCCCGAGCCCGAGCGCCGGACCGCGCAATCGCATCTATCCATTTGGCCGCCGTATTGTGCAGGCTTTATACTCATCTCCCGGAGCACAGCAGAGCGCGCCATTGCAGCGCGCACCGGGCAAGGAGCAAGGCTTTATGCAAGCTATTTCTTCTTTTCAGGATTCGGACGTCGATTTTGATCATGGGACGTTCGATGCGGCGGCGTTTGCCGCCCAGGCGCTGGCGGACTGGCAATCGCTGGCTGCGGTAACCGACCACACCTTGCTCAAGCCAGACGCTACGCGCACGCAGTTGGAAAACCTCTGCGACGAAGCTGTCCGTTACCGCTTCGCCTGCGCCATGGTCCATCCGCTGTGGGTCACGGCAGCCGTGGGCCTGATGGCGGGCTCGGGCATTCCCGTGGGCGCGTTCATCGGTTTCCCGCTCGGCGCGTCGCTGGTCTCCACTCTGCGCCAGGAAGCCGTTGCGCTGGCCCGGCTGGGCGCGCGTGAGCTGGATATGGTGATCCCCATCGGCTATCTCAAGAGCGGCAACTACCAGGCCGTCGAGCACACCATCCACGCCGTAGCCAGCGTGGCTCATCACCACGGCGCGATTCTCAAGGTGACTCTGGAAACCGCCCTGTTAAGCGTGGAAGAAAAATTGCGCGGCGCCGAAATCGCCATCCAGGCCGGTACGGATTTCATTAAAACCTCTACAGGATTCGCCGCGCGCGGTGCTACCGCGGCTGACGTAGCCCTGATGCGCGGCGTGGCCGGCGGCCGCTGCGGCGTGAAGGCTGCTGGCGACATCCGCACGCTCGCCGATGCAAGAGCCATGCTCGAAGCCGGCGCAAATCGCATCGGAGCATCGGCATCGGTGACGATTTTGCGGGAGTTGGGCGCCGAGTAGCAACTGCGGCGCAAGAGTTCGCGGCTCACACTTCATGGTTCACAGCCCCAACGTTTGCCGGCCCGCGAACGCCATGCGCAAACTGTAAACCCAGGGCAATCGCATGAAGGCTATATGTTAACTTCCGTGGTTCCGATTTGCTCGCGCCGCAGGCGCAATGCTCGTTAGCCCAGCGTTTCAACGCCGGGAAAGCGCCGGAAGAACACCTCGAAGCCCCGTAGCGGCGCAACCAGGCAAGCGCGGGCAGAACTGCCCGTTCATGCGATTGCCCTGACTGTGAACCTCGCTCTATGAACGTTGTGCCGCCTTTACGTTATCATTACCCTTCGACGGACATGTCTGCTACGCCGCCATCCCCACCGGAAGCCAACGAGTTCGAGGGCGATTACCGTCCCGCCGACCCCGCGCCTCTTGACCCCGCCAATCCACGTGTTGAGCAGGTAGACGCGGCGTATCTGATGAAGCTTACCGATGCGCTCAACACCACGCTCGACTTGCAGACTCTCCTCAACCGCGTCTCCGAACTGGTGCGCGCTGTCATTCAATACCGCATCTTTGCCATCTTCCTGGCCAACGACCGCACGCACGAGTTGCGCATGCGATTCCAGATCGGCCACACGCCCGCCGCCGCCCGGCTGCGCCTTCCCATGGGCAAAGGCATCGTGGGACAGGTGGCCCTGACGCGCCAACCCATGCTCGTGAATGACGTCACCACCGACGAGAACTACATCTCCACCAACCCCGATGTGCGCTCCGAGCTGGCCGTTCCGCTGATCGCCAAAAACCGGCTCATCGGCGTGCTCGATCTTGAAAGCGAGCAGGTAGGATTTTTCAGCCCCGACCATCTGCGCACACTCACACTCACCGCCTCGCGCATCGCACAGGCCATCGAAAACGCCCGCCTCTATGCCCGCGTCTCCCGCCAGGCTCAAACCCTCGAGGTGCTGAACGAAATCTCGGTGGAGCTGGCGTCGATCCTGGAGCTTGATCCGCTGCTGGAGCGCGTCGGACAGCTCCTGCGCCGCCTCATCGACTACCAGATGTTCTCCATCATGCTGCTCGACGAAAAGGGCGACACGCTGATCACGCGCTACGCCTGGCGCTTCGGTTACTCGCACGCGCCCATGCGCCGCATCCCTGTCAACAGCGGCATCGTAGGCGCGGCGGTGCGCGAGTGGCGGCCCATCAACGTGCCCGACGTCAACAAGGATTCGCGTTACCTGCCCATGAACCCGGAGACGCGCTGCGAGCTCGTCGTTCCGCTCTTTTACAAGGGCCGCACCATCGGCGTGCTCGACCTCGAACACACCCGGCCCGGCTTCTTCAATGAAGAACACGAGCGCATGCTCACCACCATGGCCGCGCAGGTGGCCATCGCCATTGAGAATGCGCGCCTCTACCAGGCCGTGCGCCGCCAGGAGCACCAGCTTGAGCTGGATATGGCCATGGCGCGCGAGGTGCAGCTGCGCCTGCTCCCGCAAACGCTGCCCCAACACGACCATGCCGAGCTGGCGGCGCGGTTTCTTCCCGCGCGCACCATCGGCGGCGACCTCTACGATTTTGTCGACTACGGCCCCGGCCGCACCGCCGTCATGCTGGGCGACGTCAGCGGTAAAGCCGCTCCCGCCGCGCTCTTTGCTGCGCTCGCCAGCGGCATCATGCGCTCCGCCGCCGTGCAGCGCCCCGAACCCGCGCAGATGCTGGCCCAGTTGAACAACACCCTTATCGAGCGCAGGCTTGAATCGCAGTACGTCACCATGCTCTTCGCCGTCTGGAACGACCAGAACCGGACCCTCCACGTAGCCAACTCGGGCGCCGTCCAACCCATTTTTTGCCGCGCCGGCCAGGCGGTCACGGTGCGCGCCGAAGGCTTTCCGCTCGGGCTTTTTTCCGATGTCTCTTACGAAGAGCTCAGCGTCGCCGCGCAGCCCGGCGACACCATCATCTTCATCTCCGACGGCATTCTCGACGCCGAAAATGAGGTAGAAGAGATGTACGGTCAGGACCGCCTGTCCAGCCTGCTCTGCGCCAGCCGCAGCAAATCCGCCCAGGAGATCGCCGACGCCATCCTCGACGATGTAACCAGATTCCAGGGCATGCACGAGCGCTTCGACGACGAAACCATCATCGTGCTGCGCGTGCGGTAGCCTCATCGCCATTCGATAAACTTGAAAAGAGGACCATTTCAGGGTCCCCTCTGGAGCCATCTTGCACACGGCCACTCAGGAACGCCTCGTCCGCCCCGCCCGCAACATCTACGGCAGCCTGCGCCTGCCCGGCGACAAATCCATCAGCCACCGCTACGGCATGCTCGCGGCCTTCGCCCAGGGCGTCTCGCGCTTCACCAACTTCTCCACCGGCGCCGACTGCGCTTCCACACTGGCCTGCATGGAAGCTCTGGGCGCGAAGATCAATCGAACCGGCAATCAAGCCATCGAGATCACCGGCGTCGCCGGCCGCGTCACGCCCGCCAGCCACCCGCTCGACTGCGGCAACTCCGGCTCCACTATGCGCATGATCTCCGGCCTGCTGGCCCCGCAGCAGGGCCGCTTCACTCTCATCGGCGACGCCTCCCTCTCGCGCCGCCCCATGGAGCGCATCCGCAAGCCGCTCGAAGCCATGGGCGCCCGGCTCACCCTCACTGACGGCCACGCGCCCATCCAGATTGAAGGCGCGCCGCTGAAGGCCATCGACTACACGCCCTCCGTCTCCAGCGCCCAGGTCAAGACCTGCATCCTGCTCGCCGGCCTGCAAACCGCCGGCACCACCACCGTGCGCGAAGCCGTTCGCACCCGCGACCACAGTGAGCTGGCCCTGCGCGCCTTTGGCGCCACCGTCGAGCGCACCATGGACTCGGTCTCGATCGCCGGCCCCCAACCCCTGCACGCCATTGACGCCACCGTGCCCGGCGACATCTCTTCGGCCGCGTTCTTCCTGTGCGCCGCCGCGCTCTTCCCCGGCTCCAACCTCGTCTTCGACGAGCTTGGCCTCAACCCCACCCGCGCCGCTCTTCTCGACGTTCTCACCGCGCTCGGCGCGCGCATCGCCGTACTCAACCTCGAAGAGAAGCATGCCGAGCTGGTAGGCACCGTCCAGATCACCGCGCCCGTCGACGGCATTGGATCAACCACGATCAGCGGCCCGGTTGCCGCTCAACTCATCGACGAGCTCCCCGTGCTCGCCGCCATCGGCCCTTATACCCGCGGCGGCATCCGCATCCGCGATGCCCGCGAACTGCGCGTCAAAGAGTCCGACCGCATTGCGCTCGTCGCCAAAAACCTGCGCGCCATGGGCGCCGAGGTGGAGGAGTTCGAAGACGGCCTCGACGTGCCCGGCGGCCAAACCCTGCACGGCGCAACCATCCACTCCGGCGGCGATCACCGCATCGCCATGGCCTTCAGCGTAGCGGCTCTCCGCGCCGAAGGCGAAACCCTCATTCAGGGTGCGGACTCCGCGGCAATCAGCTTCCCCGAGTTCTTTGACCTGCTCGATCTTGTGGCCGAGCGGTAGAGAAGAACGCCGCTCACGACTCGTTCGAAATCGGCGCAAGTCGCCTCCGGCAAAACCAGAGGCTTTGTGGCTTGCGGCCCCTCAAAGAGACCCGAAGGGGCTGGACTGGCATTTGTGCAACCTGCCCTGATCCTGCGCCGCAGGCGCATTGTGCATTAGCCCAGCGTTTCAACGCTGGGAAAGCGCCGCCCGTTCATGCGACTACCCCGCGTCGGTCGGTGACCTCCGCCCCAATGCCGGTATGGCCCAGTCTTCCCCGTATTCCACCGAATGCAGAAACAGTCCCCGCGCCGGTGCCGTGGGGCCGGCGGCTGAACGGTCGCGGGCGGCGAGGATGCGCGGGATGTCGTCGAGCTGCAGATAGCCGCGGCCCACGTCCAGCATGGTGCCCACCAGATTCCGGACCATGTGGTGCAGGAAGCCGTTGCCGCGGACGCGGTAAACCAGAATTTCGCCGGCGTCCGTTAACCGCCGCTCCCAGGCCGAGGAGTAAATGGTCCTCACCGGGGCTGCGGGTGTCCTTGCTTCCTGGTCCTCATGCAGGCTGCGCGCGGCATCGCGAGTGGCCTGGTCTGGATCGCTGGCGGCGAAGCTCCGGAAGTCGTGTTCGCCCTCGAACAGGCGGGCAGAGTCTTCGAGCGCCTGCATGCCGGCTGGCATTGTATAGGCGTAGACATAGCGCGCCAGAAAGGGCGGGCAAAGCGCGCCGCGGAAGATGCGGTACTCATAGGTTTTGGCCACGGCCGAGTGCCGGGCATGAAATGTGGCCGGAGCGATGGCGGCTTCCAGGATGCGGATGGACGGGGGCAAGGTGCGGTTGAGCGCGCGCTGGAGATTCGCCGGCGGAATGGGCGCGCGCAGGAAGAAGCTGGCCACCTGCGCCAGGGCGTGCACGCCGGCGTCGGTTCGTCCTGCGCCTTGAGGCAGCGGCGTTTCGCCCGTGATGCGGCCCAGGGCGGACTGCAACTCGCCCTGGATGGTCGGCTCGCCCGGCTGGATCTGCCAGCCGCGAAAATCGGCGCCGTCATAGGCCACGGTGAGCCGCCAGTTTTGTGGGCCGGGCGCGGGTTGAGCTTGATCGGTCACGGGGTTCCGTTCGCCCGGGCATCCACAGGCAAATGGGACCGGAGCACGCTGCTCATTCTATCGCCTGGGTGGCGTGTTGGCGGTTTGCACAGCCGGCAGAGGCACAGAGGTTGTCAGGGGCGATAGAGATGGAGTATTTTACTAACCAGTTAGTTAATTCTGAGATCGTGCGGCATTGCGCATCTCTCCCCCGATTTCCTTCGAGCTGCCTCGGCTGCGGACAGAGCATTCTCGCGGATTGGCACAAGGTTTGGCGGGAGAAGTTAGCGGGAAAACACCAGGCTGGAACAGGCCGGCTATCGATCCCGTAGTAATCGGCAAGCCTTACGTGCCAAACTGGAAGCGGAAATCGAATGGAAAAGCCGGAAACTTGCATTCGGAGCGGTTGACCGACCGTTTTATGGCTTTGCGTTCCGTGTGCCGTAACAGTTTGTGGAGACGAATCATGGATTTCGAGAGCAGAGGTGTGTTTGACGGGGCGCGGCAGATCGCGCCAGGCGCATGCGAGGCAGCAGGGCGCGGTCCGGCGGCACGGCGGAAGGGGAGCGGCCGGTTGCGCGCGGCGGCGCTGGTGATGCTGACATTGACGGCGACCATGCCGCAAGGCTACGGACAACAACTGCTGGGAGCGGGCCAGAAGAGACCGTCGAAGGAGGCGTCGCACCTGCCGCCGGCGCCGGCGCCCATGCTTACGCAGCCGTTTTCGCTGCGGCCCACGGCGCGTAACTATGCCAAGTCGTTTGTTCCCTGGTACGGCAATCCCATCTTGCGCTATCTGCCCACGACGGTGCCCAAGGCCAACTTCGAGAACTCGCTTCAGCTCGACGATCTGATCCGGAACGGCAAGATTTATCTGAGCCTATCCGATGCGCTGGCGCTGGCCATTGAGAACAACTACGACATCGCCATTGCCCGCTACAATCTCGACATTGCGGATTCGGATATCCTGCGCACAAGTTCCGGTCAAGCGCCGCTGGGCGCGCCCTCTGGCCTGGTGACGGGCACGCTGGGCGGCACCGTGACCACATTAGCTACCGGAGGCGGCCCGGGCGGCACGACGGTGGGCTCGGGCGGCGCGGGTTCGGGCGTAAGCGGGCTCACACAGACCACGGCCGGCGCCGGACCGGCGCCCGAGAACCTCGATCCCACGGTTACCGGGACGATTCAGTTCGAGCGCGAGCTGACCCCACAGGTCAACACGCTGTTTTCCGGCGGCAAGCCCACGCTGAGCACCAACACGGACCAGTACAATTTCACCTTCGGCAAAGGATTTATCACCGGTGCCGATTTGACCGTCTCGCTGCAAAACTCCCGCATCACAACCGACAACCCGTTCGATGATTACAGTCCTTATCTGCAGTCGGTTTTCAGAGCGCAACTGACTCAGCATCTGCTGCAAGGCAGGGGCATCTGGATCAACAAGCGCTTCATGTACCAGGCCATCAACGACCGGCGCATCACCAATGCCTCGTTCCGCCAGCAGGTTCTTTATACCGTCGATCAGGTCGAAAACATCTACTGGGGTCTTGTCCAGGCCTATGAGAATGTGCAGGCCGAGCAGCGCGCCCTGGCACAGAGCACGCAATTGCTGGCCGACGACAAGAAGCAGGTGCAGATCGGGAGCATGGCGCCGCTGGATGTGGTGAACGCCGAAGCGGGCGTAGCCAGTGACCGGCAGGCGCTCATCAGCGCGGAGAATGCACTCAACTACCAGCAGCAGATCATCAAGCAGGCCATAGCGCGCAATCTCAACAGCCCGATTCTGTCAGCGGCTCCCGTTATTCCCACGGATCGGGTGAACCTGGCGCCGATTCCGCAAGAGAACGAGCCCACGCAGGAGCTGGTGAAGGAGGCATTCAAGCGGCGGCCGGAGCTGGAAGAGGCGGTGCTGACGCTGCGCAACGACGAGATCACGCTGCGCGGCGCGCGGAATGCGCTGCTGCCAACGCTCGACGCCTATGCATTCTACGGATCGAGCGCGCTGGGCGGCGAACAGAACCCGGTGGCTCTCAACTTTGCTACGGGCGAGACCTACCCGCCGGGCACGTTTCATACGCGCGGCTACGGCACGGTCTTCGGGGACCTGTTCAACAGCTCGGCGCCGGACAAGGGCGTGGGATTCAACCTGTCCATTCCCATCAGCAACCGCCCCGCCGAGGCTACGCAGGAGCGCGCCGTGATGGAGTACCGCCAGGCGGAGCTGCGGCTGGAACAGCTTTATACGCAGATCCGCATGCAGGTGGTGAACGCCAAGTACGCGCTCACGAACGACCGCGCGGCGGTCCAGGCCGCGCTTGCAGCCGAGAAATACAACCAGGAGAGCCTGAACGACGTAATGAAGGAGCTGCAACTGGGGGCGGCAACTACCCAGGACGTGCTTATGCAGCATCGCAACCTGGCCACGGCGGAATACAACGTGATCGCCGCTGAGACGCAGTATGCCAAGGACCGCGCCAGCCTTTACCAGATTCTGGCTACAACGCTGAAGCATTACCGGATCAATCTGACCGATGCCGCGGAGGATAAGGTGCCAACTGCGCCGCTGATCCCCGGCATTACGCAGGCTCCGCCGGGGCAGGAGCCGCCGATGACCGCTCCGGTGGGCAAGTAGCTGTTGCAGCATGCGGCGCTGGCCGAAAGCGTGATCGCGCGGCATGGCCAGCGCGGGCAGAACTGCCCGTTCATGCGATTGCCCTGCCCCTGCGGCCTCCACGGCGAAGCCGGGAGTTCTCCCATGAGCGAATAGTGCAGGCTAGGGTTCCAGCCAACACCAACTGAAAGCGTGTTCCTGATGTAAAAAAATCAACGCATTTTTGCCGATTAATTCGCGCAAAAGCGTAGAGTCGAAGATAGCTCCAGAAAGAACAATTCGGTGCCGGTCAGGACTGGCAACCTGAAAAGAAAGAGTGGGCAACGCACCCCCCTCAAAATATTTTTCTTCCCCACAGAATTTTTGCAGGCAATTTTTTTCTGCCCAGATTCCGCAAATCTGCTGCCCGGCTGTCCCACGATGAGAAACACCGCCTTCCTCATCGCGCGAACCTTCGCCATCGGGATTCGCCGTCCCGCAACATCGGAGAGTCCGGCTTAGTGAACCATGTTGATCGTGTCCTGCGTAACCGTGTCAAAGGTCGTCACTGACTTGGCGTTGGCCTCAAAGGCGCGCTGCGCCACGATCAGGTCGGAAAACTCCGCGGAGATGTTCACGTTCGATGCTTCCAGCGCACCATCCTGCATGGTGCCCAAACCGGCCGCGCCCGACGTTCCCACCGACGCCGCGCCGCTGGCCAGCGTCGTGGCGTAATCACCGTCGCCGAGCAGTTGCAGCCCCTGCAGATTGGCCACATTGGCCAGCGCCAGTTGGCCCACGTTCTGCTTCTGCCCGTTCGAGTAGGTCGCCGTCACCGTGCCGTCCGAGCCGATGCTGAAGCTCTGATACTGGCCGCTGGCGTAGCCGTTCTGCGAGGTAGCCGATACCGCCGAAGCCGCATTCACCTGGCTGATGGTGGGCGTTCCCGCTGTGCCCAGCAGGTTCCAGTTGATGCTCAGGTTCGAAGCTCCATCGGCCAGACCGCTAAAGCCAAGCGGAATCGAAGCGATATCGCCCGCGGCCGTTCCCACCGTCTGCGCGGTCCCGCCCGCCGGCGTCACCGAGGCCAGGTTGCCGCTCGAATCAAAGCTCATGGTGCCGGTCACCGGCGTTGAAGTCTTGCTTGCAAACTCCGACGCCGGCAACGCCACCGTGTAACTCCAGGTGTTCGCCGCCGTCTGCTGGAAGGTCACCGTAGCCACGTGCGGCTCGCCCAGCGAGTCGTAGATCGTCACCGGCGCCGGAAATTGCGTCCCCGCCGCAGAAGCTGCGTTCAGGTTGGTGGTCATGCTCATCGTGTTCGTCGCCTGCGGCATCTGCACCTGGCCAACCGGAATGTTGATCGGCGTCAGCGGTGCATTGGTGTTCACCGCGCCATTCACCGCCGGATAGCCCAGCACGCTCAGGCCGCTGGCGGAAACCAGATTGCCGTTCGAATCCAGCGAGAAGTTGCCCGCCCGGCTGTATTCCTCGCTTCCCGCGCCGTTGCCGACCACAAAAAACCCGTTGCCGTTCAGCGCAACATCCGTGGCGTTGCCCGTCGAGTTAATTGACCCTTGAGAGAATGCAATTTCGTTCGAAGCCACCTGCGAACCGGCGCCCACCTGAATCGGATCGCCCGCGCCGGTCGATCCAATCTGCTGATAAAAAAGATCGGAGAAGTTGGTCGTTGCGGCCTTGAAGGCCGTCGTGTTCATGTTCGACAGATCGTTCGCGATCGTGTTCAGGGCCGTGGAATCTGCCTGCAGCCCGGTCAGCGGAATATAGAAACTTGCCATGGTCAATCTCCTCGTGGTGCTCTTTGGGGTTGGCGCAGGCCGCAACGGCCGGCGAGTGAAATGGCCTTATCGCGCTGCAAACACGGCGGCGGCCGGCTGCGGCCGGCTGCCGCCGTCCAGCGCGCGCGCCACACGATCGGCCGCGGGATTGGCGGCGGGAATGCCCAGGTTGCCGGAAACAAGATCGGATAGAGCGGGCCGCAAGACCGCCGCTTTTGCGGCAACGCCGGATGCGGCTCCGGACGCGCTTCCCTTTTGCGCACTTGCGGAGGCTTGTCCGCTTGCGTTCGACTGGCTCGGATCGCTCAACAGCGTATTCGCGCCGGCCGCCTGCCCCGTTACGTCACTGGCCGCGCCCGTGGTTGGGCTGCCCAGCGCCCCGCTCAGCGTCTGATTGATGCCGATCAACTGCTCCAGGCTGTTCACCTGGACAAGCTGGTTGATGTATTCGTTCGGGTCCGTATCCGCGGTCGGATCCTGATTCTGCATCTCGGTCACCAGTAACGTAAGAAAATCGTTGGCCGAGATGGTGGCCGAATCGCTCGTGGCGCTGCTTGAGCTGCCCGTGCCCGAAGACGAGCTGTCCATCGGTCGTATCACCGTTCCGGCCGCCGCCTGTTGACTGAAGATTCCCGCTGCTGCCGCCATCTTTCCTCCTCGTTCTTCCGCTTTCCTGCCCGTTCCACATGGACTGCCTATAAACTCCCGCCGTCGCGCCTTCAGGCCACGACGGAAATGTACGCGCCGCCCCGCGCCGCGACACCCGCGGTTGAAACCGTTCCCCGCGAATGCGCTGAAGTCGCCACCGCTCCCACCACCGGCGCCGATCCGTCGCCACGCGCCGCTCCGGATTGCTGCTGCGCCGTCCCGCCCTGCTGCGGATTCTGTCCCGAACCCCGATTGGAGCCGTCGTAAGCGCCCTGCCCGGAACCCTGACCACCGCCCCAACTGCCTACGCGCGCCTCCGGTGCAGCCACCGTCACCGCCTGTACCCCCGGATGCCGCGTTGCCAGATGCGCGCTTAATCCCGCCAGGTGTCCGGCCAGCGCCTGCGCAGCCTCCGGCGATCCCGGCACCAGCGCGGCATGGATGCCACCCGCGTTCAGATCGGCGCGCACGCCTACCCAGCCAAGCGATGGATCCTGGAACCCGGCCTCGGCCCGTTGCGCCCCGGCATGAATCCAACTGGGAGAGCTCGCATTGGCGCCGGCGTCGAGCGCCGTGAAGGTCTCGTGCGCCGACAGCGATGCGCTGGCATTTGCCGCCAGACCGCCATGCACGCCAACGGCGTTCCCTGCTCCCCGCGCGCCTGAGGCCTCGCCTGCGAACCTCACAGCCTCCACGCCCGTTCCGGCTGGCTGCGCATCGGCGAGATGCTTCTCACGCTCCGCCGCATTGCCCGCCTGCACGCGCCCCGTGCGCGACGCGGCCTGCACCGCGGCATCTGCGCTCTTCGCTCCCAATCCCGCTGCCTTCGCCGCCCGCAGCGCATCCGGTGAGGCCGCGGC
The DNA here is from genome assembly GCA_021803035.1 of Acidobacteriota bacterium. GTDB lineage: Bacteria > Acidobacteriota > Terriglobia > Terriglobales > Acidobacteriaceae > Telmatobacter. The sequence goes on from JAJZME010000050.1 coordinate 95,090, forward strand.
CGCTGCTTCCGAATATTGATTCGCCCCCTGACCGGGAACCTCAGTTGCCCAACCTTGCGCTCGCGGATCCGCGGACCCGGCAGGCTTCGAAAGTCCATCTTGCGCAGGAGACGCATCAGCCTGCTGCCGGGTGGAAAAGACTGGCGCCGCCTTCGCCGCCATTGCAGGCGTTTGCGGAACTCCGGCAGCGAAAGCCATCTGATCTTGCGCCGTCACATCCCGCACGTCTTTTTTGCCGGAAGTTGCCAAACCGGAAGCTGCCGAAGCTTCGGCTGCTAAATTTGCGCCGGCTGCAGTCGTCGGCTCGGCTTTCGCGTTCATTCTTGCCACATCTGCCCGCTGATTCGCTCCGGCAAAGGCCGAAGGTTCCGGTAGCCTCGCAACAACCCCGTTCGCAGCATCCTGAGGCCCGGGGCCCAGTTGCGCAATTCGCAAAGAATTCGGCACAGGAGCACGCACCAGCACGGCAACTGGCAAGGGAATGCCAGCCATCGCCAGGGCTGAGCTGCCGCCCAAGGCGCTGCCAGCGGACTGCGCTTTACGCTCCTTCTTTTGCGCCGTCTCATGAACCTTGTCCAGCGCTCCGCGGGCCGGCACTCTTGCCTTGCCGCCAGCTGCTTCCTCAGGTTCCGCCCCTTGCACGGCTATAGCACGGGCAGCAATGCCGCCAAGCAAACTCGCCGGCGTGCTCGCTGCCGCGCCGCCCTTATCTGCCCTGTCCTGCCGGACGCCCAGTGAGTCCAACTGCGACCGCCAGTTGGCGCCAAAGCTCCTGGTATCGGAATCAGACACCGGGCCCAAAGGCCCATCTGCAGGCGCGCCCGGATCCAAAGCACCACGTTGCCCGGCATTCGCGCCGGCTCCGCCTGCCACCGCATGTCCTCCCGCCTCGATCTCGATTCCCAGGGCCAGGTTCATGCGCAGGAGAGGTGCAGATCACATGCCAAAAGAAAGCTGCGCGGGTTAGAACATTATCAGGATTGAGACCGCTGCCCTCGTTCACATAGGCCGCGCCTCGCCCGGCTTGCCTGTTCCCGGAGCGTGGCTCGCCGTTCCGCCTTCGTCCGCAGAGGCTTCGCTCGGAACAGCCGCCGCATCACCCTCCGCACCTTGAAGCCGGCTCAGATAGCGGTCGTCCAGCATTCGCTGGCTGCGACGCTGCTCCTCCATCGCCTCCCTCGCTTCGGCTCTTTCAACCAGCGTCTCCGCCTGGCGGCGCTCAATCCGCTTGGCAAGAAACTCCCGGCGCAGCGCCGTCACTTCGGACTCCATCCCCGCAATCCTGGGCTTAAGCACGAGAGCCAGCCGTTCGGCAGCGCGCGTCTCTTCAAGGCCCGCCACGCGATCCTGCAACTTACCTGTAGATGCACTCTCGGCCACCATCCGCCGGCCGCCCCGGTCCCGCTCGGCCGTTGCGGTCAGAGCGCGCTGCAGCCGCGCAAGCTCGCCCAGCCCCGACTCGAGCTCCAGCCGCCGCTGCTCCTCCTCGATTGCCAGCACCCGCAGCAGGCGCCGCAGCGCACGCGAAACAGCCACGGCTCAAACCTCCGCCGCCAGGACGGCAACCCGCTCGACACAATCGTCAAAGCGCACATGCTCCTGCGCTCCCTGGGTCAGGAAGGCGCGCAGCGCCTCTCTGGCGCCAAGGGCGCGATCCAGATCCGGATCCGCGCCCGGCTTGTAGGCTCCGATCCGCACCAGGTCCTCGGAGCGCGCATAGACCGCCATCAGCCGCCGCAGCAGCGCGGCCTGTTCGCGATGGGCACCTTTCGTAACTGCCGGCATCAGCCGGCTGATCGAGTCCAGCACCTCAATCGGCGGATACCAGCCCTCGCCAGCAAGCGCGCGCGAAAGCACAATGTGCCCGTCCAGCAGCGACCGCACCGCATCCACCACCGGGTCCTGCTGATCGTCTCCTTCCATCAGCACGGTATAAAAGGCGGTGATCGAGCCGCAGCGGAACTGTCCAGTCCGCTCCACAAGCCGCGCCAGCCGCGTAAAGACCGAGGGCGTATAGCCCTTGGCCGTGGGCGGCTCACCGGCGGCCAGGCCGATCTCCCGCGCCGCCATGGCGTAGCGGGTCAGCGAATCCAGCACCAGCAGCACGTGCTTGCCCTGGGCGGCAAAGTGCTCGGCCACCGTGGTCGCCGCCAGCGCCGCGCGCAGCCGCATCAGCGGCGACTGGTCCGAGGTCGACACCACCACCACCGACCTTTTCCGCCCTGCGGCGCCCAGCGAGTCCTCCAGAAACTCCCCCACCTCGCGCCCGCGCTCGCCCACCAGCCCCACCACCGTCACATCGGCCTCGGTGTTGCGCGTCATCATGCCGATCAGCGTGCTCTTGCCCACGCCCGATCCGCCAAATATGCCCACGCGCTGGCCCCGTCCCACCGTCAGCAAACCGTCGATAGCGCGAATCCCCGTACCCAGCGGCGCGCGAATCGGCACGCGGTCCAGCGGAGAGCGCACCATGCCTTCAAGCGGCATCACCGCGGAGGCCGCCAGCGCCGGGCCATCGTCAATCGGCCGCCCCAGCGCGTTGAGAACCCGGCCCATCAGCGCTGGGCCGACCTCGATCTCCGATCCGATACCGAGCCCCGCCACCTCGTCGCCGTAACGGATCCCCTCGGTTGTCTCCACCGGCATCGACAGCACATTCGACCCGCGAAATCCAATCACCTCGGCCAGGTGCAGACGGCCCGAGCGGTCGCGAATCTCGCAGCACTCGCCCACCGAAGCCAGCGGTCCGGCCGATTCGATCGTCTGCCCCACCGATTCCACCACCCGCCCGCGCCAGCGCCAGGGCTGGCCGCGCTCCAGGCGGGTAAAATAGCGGCCCAGCAGCGCCGGCATCAACAAGCCTCCCCAGCCATGGCCTGTGCCGGCTCGGCCGGTTCATGCTTCCGGCTTCCAGTGCGGTCAAAAAAGCCGCGCTCGATCTCACCCAACTGGGATCGGATTCCAAGATCGACCGAGCCCAGTGCCGTCTCGACCACACACTCGCCCAGCCGCAATCCCTCGCCTGCCTCTACCCGCGGCTTCGCATGCAGATTGGGAAGCAGGGCCATGGCGTCGGTCCACATGGCAAGGTCCGCCGGTGGCACGCGCAGCCGCATCTCGGTGGAAGCCGAAAGCTGTCCCAGCGCCACACGCACCGCGCCGGTCAACAGCAGCGGGTCCATCTGCGCCTCGCGCCGCAGAATGCGCGCCGCCACGGCCAGCGCCAGTTCCACCACCTCGTGCTCGACCGCGCGTAAATACCGGTCGCGCTCCGCGGCAAAGCTCTCGATCAGCGTGGCGGCTTGCTGTGCCCGCCGCTGCTCGCTCGCCGCCAGCGCGGCGGCTTGTGCCTCCCGTTCCGCCTGACGGCCCTCCTTCCGCCCTTGTTCCCGCCCCGCTTCAAATGACCCGCGCACCTCTTCCGCCAACTGCCGCTCGAACTCCCCGCCCAGGGCAGCAGCGCCCCGCTCAGACTCTCCGGCAGGCGCCGAAGCAGCCGCCTCTTCCGCAAAACCATCCCATGCAAGCACGGCCGGCGCAGCCGGGCTCACCGGATACTCGAAGACTTCGATCCCGCTGTCCGTTCCCGTCCCCGCGCCTGTCCGCTGCAATCTCTCCTCCTCCACCATCACTGCTCACACCAGCATCTCGTCCCCAGCTTCCAGCTTCAGGACCACCTTGCCCTCGGCTTCGAGCCGCCGCGCCAGATTCAGAATCTCCTGCTGGGCGTGGGCCACCTCGCGCGACCGCACCGGCCCCAGCACTTCCATGTCTTCCTTCAGCATCTCCACGGCCCGTGAGCTCATGGCCTTGAAGACCTGCGCTCGCAGCTCTTCATTGGCGCCGCGCAGAGCCATGGCCAGTTGCCGCTTGTCCACATTGGAGACAATCTCGCGTATCGTCGCCGGAGGCACCGTGACCAGATCCTCGAAGGTAAACATCAGGTTGCGGATGCTCAGAGCCAGATCCGGCTGCCCCTCTTCGAGCGTGTCCAGAATGCGCTTCGCCTCCTCGGCGTTGAGGCGGTTAAGCAGATCCGCCACGGCCTTGAAGCCCGAGTAGCTCTTGCGCGCCGTATCGCCCACATTTTCCAGGCGCCGGTGCAGCACATGCGCCACCTTCTGCGCCATCTCCGGCGAAAACTGCCGCATCTCCGCCAGCCGTTGAATGGCCACCACCTTGTTGTCGTCGCCCAGATTATCCAGCACCAGCGATGCCCGGCGCGGGTCCAGGTGCGCCAGCACCAGCGCAATGGTCTGCGGATGCTCGCTGTCAAGCAGCTTGCCCAGTTGCTGCGGATCAGTCTGCTGCAGCTTGGCCAGGTTGCCCTGCGAGGCTTCCTGAGACCGGCGCACCAGCAGCATCAGGTCCTGCGCGCGCTCCTTGCCAAAGGCCTCGATCAACAGGCGGCTGGCATAGTCCAGGCCGCCATGGACCATGAAGTTCTGCGTCTCGAGAAGCTGCCAGAACTCTTCCAGGACTTCGGCTGAGAGCTCCGGTGTCACGCCCCGCAGATCCGCCAGCTCCTCGGTGAGCCGCTGCACATCGGCCTCGGGCAGCGCGCGCAGGATCTCCTTCGCCAGATCCTCGCCCACGGCCACCAGCAGCACCGCGGCCTTGCGCGCTCCCTGCATGCTCACCGACCGGCGGTGCCGCGCCGCAACGTTCTCGCTTCCCTGCTCGGCCAAGGTTCCGATCCTTTCCCTGCTACTCGGAGTGAATCCAGCTTTGCAACAGCCGCGAGCTCTGCGTCGGCTCATGCTTCAGATGCGAGGTAACCTGCTCGTAGATCTCCTGCGTCCGGGCACGATCCGCATCAAGCTCCGCGGGCTCGGGGGGCTTGAGCGCATTTTGCGGAGCGGTTTGCGCCCCTGCCGCCAGCGCCTTCGCGGCTTCCTTGCCCGGTAAGCCGGCAGGCGCCGCCGCAACCTGGCGCAGCGCCGGACGCACTCCGAAAAGAAGGATCAGAAGCACGCCGATCACCAGCGCCAGATATTTGATCAGCTCCGGCGAATTTTCCGCCGTCCCCACGATCCGTTGCGCCAGCGGCTGCTGCCGCGCGCCGCTGTTGCGCTCAAAGGCCATGTCCTCGACCGTCACCGTGTCCCCGCGCGCCGCATCGTAACCAACCGCCGCCTGCGCCAGGGCCGTCAGATTGCGCAGATCGCTGGCCGGCCAGCGCCGCCACACCGCGGGCTTGCCGTTGCGCGCCGGCTGCACCAGCTGGTCGTTGACCACGATGGCCGCCGTCATGCGCCGCACCTGTCCCGGGTTCTGGATTATGTGCTGTACGGTCTTTGAGGCTCCGTACGCTGCCGATTCCGTCTGCGATGACTCCGGCGGCGTAACCTGCTTGGGATACACCGGCAGCGCCTGGGTATTGGGAGCGTTCGAGGCCGTTCCCGGAACGCCGGCCGCCACCTGCTGCCCGCCTGTACTTTCTTGGCTGCGCCGCATCGAAAGTGTCACCGTCTGACTGGGATCGTAGGTCTCCCGGGTTGTGTCCGTCGACTGATCGTCGTACTGAAGCGTCACCGAGGCGCGCACGTTTCCTGGCCCCGTCACCGGCTCCAGCGTGGAAACCAGCTTCTCTTCGAGCGCCTCCTCGGCGCTGAGCTTCATCGCCTCCGGCGTCTTCGGCCCCAGCGGCAGATGCCCGTCGGCATCCACCAGCACCACATGGTCCGGGGTCAGCCCGTCCACCGCCGAGGCCACCAGGTTGCGAATGGCGTCGGCCTCGCCGTCGGCCAGCGAACGATGGCGCAGCTTGATCACCACCGCGGCCTTGGCGGGCCGCTCCATGTCGCGGAAGAGCGAATCATGAGGCAGCACCAGATCCACACGCGCCGATTGCACGTCGGACAATGTCTCGATGGTATGTTCCAGGTCGCCCTCGAGCGCACGCTGATAATTCACCTGCTCGTCGAACTCCGAGCCCACCCAGTTGGGCTTGTCGAAGAGCGCGAACCCCATCCGCCCGCTCTTCACGCCGCCCTTGGCGGCGACCGCCAGCCGCGCCTTGTCCAGCTCCGGCGCCGGCACCAGAATGCCCGTCCCGTCCGCCGTTACATTAAAGGGAATCTTTGCCTCGGTCAGAACCTGCCCGATCTGCTGCGCATCCCCCGCATCCAACCCCGCGTAGAGAGTGCGCCAGTCAGTGCGCACCGTGTACCAGAGAATGCCGCCCAGCAGGCCGGCCAGCAGCAGCCCGGCGGTCAGCGCGCCCCGGCGCTGCGCCGGCTGCATCTGCGCCCAGCGCACGCGGCCCAAATCCCACAGCGCCGCCAGTCGCGCCCCGATTGGCGGCTGACCGGCCATCGCCGGCGCGCTCTTCTCCAATTGTGTTCCCGTCGCCATGATGTCTGGTAATGCCAGCTTTCAGCGTTTAGCTCTTGGCCCCTTATGCTCGATCCCCATGAGTGCAGAGCGGAGCCGGCCGCTCATGCACCCCGGTCTGGTTTCACTTCCCGGACAACGCAAGCCCGCTCACCAGCAGCTAGAGGATGGAAGCTGCCCTTAAAACTGCATGCCCATTACCTGCTGATAGGCATCCACCGCCTTGTTGCGTACCGAAAGGGCCAGCTCGAAGGCCATATCCGCCTTCTGCTCGGCAATCATCGCCTCATGCACCCCCACGCCGGTGCCGGTCATCAGCCCGTCAATGGCCGTGCGGGCCTGGTCCTCAAGCTTGCTCACCTGGCCTACAGCATCCGTCAGCAGATCACTGAACGGCTCCGGCGCCGCCTGCCGCTGCTCCAATGTTGAAAACAAACTTCCCGTCGCGGTCGTCATACTCCCCACAGCCGAAGCATGCACAGCACTCATGGCAGCCACCATCACCAATCGCCTCCTAATCGCTGTTCCCTGGTCCCCATGTCCCTAGCTCTTCGCAATGTCGAGCGCCGCATCGATCATCGTCTTCTCCGCCTCCACGGCCGAGCCGTTCAGTCCGTAGGCGCGCGTTGCGCCCATCAGGTCCACCATCTCCGTCAGCGGGTTGATATTCGGATATGAGACATAGCCGTCCGGTCCCGCGTCCGGGTCGCTGGGATCGTAACGCTTGAGCGGCGGCGAAGGATCCTGGACCACCGCCGCGATATGCACGCCCGGAGCTACCGCGTCGGAGCCCAGCGGATCGGGCATGGGCAACCCGCCTCCAGCCGCACCCGCCGAAGCCGCATTCATCGAGTTGAGAAAGTCGGGATCGCCGCGATCGGCGGCAAAAACCACCTCCTGGCGGCGATAGGGACCGCCCGCGGCCGTGCGCGTAGTGTCCGCGTTGGCCATATTGGCCGCCACCACCTCGGCGCGCATGCGTTCGGCCTCCATGGCGCTGCCCGAAGTCTGCATCAAGCCGAAGAGATTCATTGCACCCGCTCCTTTGCCCCGGCTCACTTGCCGTCGGCATGAATGGCGTCCATCACCTGCTGGTACTGCAGCTTCAGCAGGGCCACGCCGGTCTTGAACTTCAGTTGCGCCTCAGCCATGTCCAATCCTTCGCGATCCATCGACACATCGTTGCCGTCCGGCCGCGCGATCAGTCCGCCCACCTCGGTCACCCGCACCGGCTGGCTGGGCAGGCCCCGGTTCACATCGCTGATCGCCTGCCGCATCTCCGCCGCGAAATTCATCCCCATGGCCTTGTACCCGGGCGTATCGATGTTCGCCATGTTGGCCGCGCTCAGCTTGGCCTCGTCCGAAGCCAGATCCAGATAGCAGGCAAGCTGATCGCTCAGCCGCGTTTCGATCTGCATGCTCACCGCCCTCCTCCTTGCCGATCCATTCACCCTCAATTCACCATCAACCCGAAGTCGATCTCGCCGGCCGTAATCACCGGCTCCTCGCCGGCCAGGATCGCCGCCCGCTCCAGCACATGCTCCAGTTCGCGCACGTTGCCCGGCCATTCATGCGCCTCCAGCTTGGCCAGTGCGCCCTGGTCCAGGCGCTTTACCGGCGCATGGCGCCCCATCCGCGCCAGAAAGTGCTCCACCAGCAGCGGCAGATCCCGTGCGTGCTCGCTGAGCGCCGGCGTGCGGATCAGAAAAACCGCCAGCCGGTAATAAAGATCGGAGCGGAATTTGCCCTCTTCGGCGTGGCGCGCCAGCGGCCGGTGGGTGGCGGCCACGATGCGCACGTCCACCTTCACCGTCTCGTTGTCCCCCACGCGCTGCAACTCGCCGCACTCCACAAAGCGCAGCAGCTTGGCCTGCAGCGCCAGCGGCATCTCGCCGATCTCATCCAGAAACAGCGTGCCCCCGTCGGCGGCCTCGATGCGGCCGGTGCGCCCGTGCACCGCGCCGGTAAACGCGCCGCGGGTGTGACCGAAGAGTTCCGCCTCCAGCAGAGCCTCGGGAATGGCCGCGCAGTTGATGGCCACAAGGGGCTTGCGGCTTCTGGTCGAAAGCCGGTGCACGGCCTCGGCCACAATCTCCTTGCCCGATCCGGTCGGGCCCTCGATCAGCACCGGCGTCATGCGCGGCGCGACCAGGCGCACGCGGCGGCTGATCTCGATCATGCCCGGCGCGTTGCCGACCAGCTCCGGCAACCGCTCGCACTGCGCGGCTGCGGCGGATGATTCCGCGCCAGCGCGCACCGGAGCGGGAACGGGGCGCTGGGCGGAAAGATCGGCGGCTGCCGCCGCTCCGTCGTGCCGTGCATCTCTCGGGGCTGAACCCGCGATGACCGGCCAGGAATTCGCGGGCGCCTGCCTCTCGACCGGCGCCGTGTTCCAGGCCGCGGTATCCGTATCCTGGCTGCTGCGCAGGGCGTAGAGCAATTCCTGACGATAAGGGCCGCGTGGATTCCCGAGACCGGAGGAGCCATCGGCCATAACTAGGTCGATCTGCGGGAAACTGCCGTGAAAATCCCTCAGGAACTCGTCGAGATTGAGATCCGGCAGCCACGAATCCACGATCACTGCTTCGGGCTGCCTGGCTTCAGCCGCAGACCAGGCTGCGGCGCCGCCTTCGGCTTCGCTTACCTGCCAGCGCAGACCGGTGAGAACCCGCGCCAGCCGCTGGCGGAAGTTGCGATCGGCGCTGGCCACCAGAGCGGTGCGTGGTCGAATGCGGGTTGAACTGGACAGAACGGAAACCGGTTCGGGCTGCATGGGCACTCTCCTCGCGCTCGGGCGCGTCGATGGTCGATAACGGCTAATTCACCTGATAAATCTGGCTAGTAGCGTGAGCACCAGCCGCCGGCGTCTGAAGCGCCGCGGCAAGCGACAGCTCGGCTTCCGAAGGCACCAGATACCCCTGCCCGCGCACCGTGCGGATCAGCTTGCCCGGCGCCGGATCGTTCAGCTTCCTGCGCAGGTAGTTCACATAGACATCCACCACGTTGGTGGTTTGGACCGGTTCCATATTCCAGACCGAGTCGAGCAGCTCCACCCGCGAGACGCACTGGCCGCGGTTGAGCATCAGGTGCTCCAGCAGGGCAAATTCCTTGTTGGTGAGCACAATGGGCTGTCCGGCGCGCCGGGCCGAATGCTCCAGCCGGTCCAGTTCCAGGTCGCCGGCGCGCAGGGCCAGCCGCGCCTCCCGCTTGCGGCGCAGCAAAGCGCGGCACCGCGCCCGCAGTTCGTGCAGGCTGAACGGTTTCGTCATCAGATCGTCGGCCCCGCGGTCGAGGCACCGCACCCGCGTGTCCACCTCCTGCCGCGCGGTCAGCACCATCACCGGAAGATCGGCGCTCACCAGGCGAACCTCGTCGAGGACGCTTTCTCCGTCCTTCACCGGCAGATTCAGATCCAGAATGGTCAGGTCGGGCAAATCCTCGCGGAACGCCTCCACGGCGGCGCCTCCATCGAGCGCCACCCGGACGCGATGCCCGTCGGCCTCCAGCCCGCGTCTCAGAAACAACCCCAGCGCCTTGTCATCTTCGGCGATCAACAGTCTCATGGCAGCCTTTCTCATGGGGCGGCGCCGCCGCTGCGGCACCTGCCTCCCGATTCCCCGGAGCCGCTTTAGCGTGCGCTAACAATTCAGCCCTCCTCCACCTTCACCTGAGGGGGGTGGGAACTCAAGATTGGAAAGGAAAAAGAATCAACAGCGGATTCCTTAAACGGCACGGAAGGGAGAGTGTCCCAAAACGGATCAGCGCTGCGCCTGACGCCGGCAGCCGAAGTTCTTCGCAGGGCCGCCTGCGCACAGGCGGCGAGGGCTGACCCTCAAAAATCCTCTGTGGCCGCGCATACCCATCTTGCACACTTATCGGCAGGAGCAGGGCGCTCCTTCAACGTCCGATCACGCATCTGGCGATATCTTCTGCGATTGCGGGAATGAAAAACCCGGCGCGCGGCCGGGTTTCCCGTTCCAGTTTTAGTGCGTTATGAGTTTCGTTCTTGGAATCCTCTTACGCGAGAAGGTGCTTCACCTTCTCTTCGATGACATCCTGAGAGACATAGCCCACAATCTGGTCGGCGATCTTGCCGCCTTTGAAAAACAGAAGCGTCGGAATTCCCCGAATTCCGTACCGCATCGGCGTGGCTCCGTTGGCATCCACGTTCACCTTGGTGACCTTGAGCCGGCCGGCGTAGCTTTGCGCGACACCATCGACTATCGGCCCAATCGCCTTGCACGGACCGCACCAGGCGGCCCAGAAATCCACCAGAACAGGCTGCTCACTGCGCAACACCTCCTGGTCGAAAGTCGCATCATTTACTTCCAACACACTCGATCCCGACATGCTCCTCCTTGCGGCTCACGTGCCATTCCGATTGTACGAGAACCGTGCGATGTTAGGATGCGCCAAAGACAGAGAAAGTCGCAAGCAGCAACCGCCAGGCGGATCGCCGCTCCACAGGCAGAATGCGCAACGGCAACCGAACAACATATTCATTTTCAAATATTTGCCTATGTGCGACGAGGAGCTTCCCGCTATAGAAAGCGCCCGGATCCCTGAGAGGATCGCGGGCGCTCAGAGCAGCCCTCCCCCAGAACTGCCCACGCTGCGAATGTATGTGTTCATCTCCGGAATAGCAAGTGAACTTAGGTAATACGCCACATGCCCCAAAAGTGCTGCTGATCAATTGAAAAGTCTATGGAAACGAAGGGGAACGCGGCTATAAAATTTCATCCCGGACTCCCGCGCTGCTGCCGGCCCAATCCTCACTGGAACAATCCTCCAGGGGCACGTTTGCTCCACCGGGAAGAAAGCGGCAGACCACCAGTTCCATCTCCTGGGTATCGAGTGCGGCCTTGCGGATGGCCGCAGAGGCCTCGTCCACATACTTCTCGTCTTCGATCACCACCAGGACCGCCGGGCCGGCGCCGCTCAACGCCGCGCCCAGAATGCCATTTCGGCCCACCAGGGGCAGCAGCGGCAGCAACAATGGGCAAAACGGAGCCCGATAGGGCTGATGAATACGGTCGCTCATGGCGGCGCGCAGCAGATCGCCGCGGCCCTGCGCAAAAGCCAGCCCCAGCAGCGACGCCGCCTGAATGTTGGCCACCACGTCCTCGCGCCAGTACTGCGCCGGAAGCACCGCCCGCGCTTTGCTGGTTGCCAGCGGCTGCGCCGGCAGCGCCACGATCACGCGCCAGCGGGCCGGAGGATCGACCTGCGCCACGCGAACGCGCTTGCCTTCGCAGGCGGCGATCGCCAGCCCGCCCAGCCAGCAGGCCGCCACATTATCCGGGTGGCCCTCCAGCAGCGAGGCCTCGTCAATGATGCGCTCCGACCCCCAGCCGAACTGCCCGAAGTGGTTGGCCAGCGCCACCGCAGCGAGCCGGCCGGCCGCCGACGAGCCGCAGCCCATGCCCAGCGGAATGTGATTGGCCATCCGAATCGCCAGAGGCGCAACCCGCTTTCCCTGGCCTTCCAGAAGCTGACGGTAGGTCTCGAGAATCAGGTTGTTTTCCAGCCGCTCGCAGCGCTGCCAGTCGCGTCCGCTGGCCGCAATCGAAAACTCCGCCGCCGGCTCGGCTTCCATCTCCAGAAAAAAATCCAGCGCCACGGCCGCGGCGTCAAAGCCCGAACCGAGATTGGCCGACGTCGCCGGCAGCCGCAGCCGCACGCGCCCCCGGCTCATCCGCCCGCCCGACTTCCATGGAGCGCCGGTCATCCCGCATTGCCTTTCAGCGCAGCCAATACCGCTGGCGCGGTGGCTTCCATCACCACGGCATTACGCCGCAGTGCGGCGATTTCATTCTCAACGCCGGCTCTTTCCTCATCGTTCAGCAGCGTCCCGCGATGGAAGTCGATGGTGTAATCGGCATCTTTGAGGGTGTGCCCGGTAAGCACCAGCACTACGGTCTCGCCGGAGGCGATGACGCGGCGCGCGCGCAGCTTTTTGAGCCCCGCCAGCGTCACCGCCGAAGCCGGCTCGCAGCCCAGCCCTTCCGTGCCGATCTCAGCCTTGGCGATGGCGATCTCCGCCTCGCTCACATCCAGGCACCAGCCGCCGGTCTCCTGAATCGCCCGCGCGGCCTTGCGCCATGACGCGGGATTACCGATCCGGATGGCCGTTGCGCGCGTGTGCGCCTCCACCGGCTCCAGCGCCGTGCCGCCCTTGTCTTCCAGGCTGCGCACCAGCGGATTTGCCCCCGCGGCCTGAATCACCGAGATGCGCGGCATCCGTGCCGTCAATCCCAGCTCGCACAGCTCGCGGAATCCCTTGCCCAGCGCCGAGCTGTTCCCCAGATTTCCGCCCGGCACAATCACGTGGTCCGGCACATTCCAGTCGAAAGCTTCGGCGATCTCGAATGCGGGCGTCTTCTGCCCTTCAAGCCGGTATGGATTGACCGAGTTGAGCAGGTAAATCGGCGCTTCCTTCACAATCTGCGTCAGCAGGCGCAGGCAGCCGTCGAAGTCGGTCTTCAACTGGCAGGTGACCGCGCCGTAATCCATGGCCTGCGACAGCTTGCCCCACGCAATCTTCCCGTCGGGAATCAGCACCAGACTGCGCAGGCCTGCACGCGCGGCATAAGCCGCCATCGACGCCGACGTGTTCCCGGTGGATGCGCAGGCCACCCACTCGAAGCCCCGCTCGCGGGCCACGCTCAGGGCCGCGGTCATCCCCGTGTCCTTGAACGATCCGGTCGGATTCATCCCCTGATGCTTGGCAAAGAGCTGGTCGATGCCCAGCGCCTTGGCCGCGCGCGGCAGATGATAGAGCGGTGTATTGCCCTCGCGCAGCGTAACCGCGTCGCCAAAGCTGTCCAGAATCGGCAGCAGTTCGCGGAACCGCCATACGCCCGACTGGTCGAGCGCCTCCGGCGAAGCGCGGCGCTCCCGCCACAGCCACTTGAGCGCGCCCGCGTTGGGCCGGTCCGGACCTTTCCGCGCGCGCCAGCCGGGAAATTCCACCTCAAAAAGCTCGCCACAGACCGCGCAGCGGAAATCCGGCTGGGCTTCCGCCCCCTTGATCTGCGCGCCGCATCCGATACAACGCAATTGATGTAAGTTATCGCTCATCCCTGGTGTTAGCCTACCAGTCCTCGGCGACTTTTGCTTCCACTCTGGAGCGTAAACCTCTTGATGCCGCGCGCCGCTCCCGGCTCCCTCGGCAATACCCTGCCTGACCGCCTGCAAAGTTGAACCGGCTGATCGCGTCTCCAGCTATCGCGCCGCAATCACCAGCAATGTCGCATCGTCATAAAAGCGGTTCTGGCAAAATGAAGACACGCTTGCCAGCAGCCGTTCATTCATTTCAGCCGCGGTCCGTGCGCTGCATGCGCGCGCAATGGCGGCCACGTTGGCCTCGCCGAACTCCTGCTCCTCGGCGTTCTCTGCTTCGGTAATGCCATCCGTGAACAGCAGCAGGCGATCGCCCGGCCGCAATTCCACCTTTGCGCCTTCATATTTCCACGCCGGAAATACCCCCAGCACCGCGCCCGTACAATCGAGCGTCTGCGCCGCCCCGCCTGAGACCAGAATCGGGCAAAGATGCCCGGCATTGCAGTACTCCATCGTGCGCGCATCGCCATCCAGCACGCCGTAGAGAAAGGTAACGAACTTTCCCGTCGCCACGTTCTCGCACAGCAGTTGGTTCACCCGGGCGCACAGTTGCCCCGGACCTTCCAAACTGCCCGCAAGCGCGCGCACCGCCGCCTGCACATTCGCCATGAGCAACGCCGCCGAAACGCCCTTCCCGGCCACGTCCGCGATGCAGATGCCCAGCCGGTGCTCATCCAGCCGGAATACGTCGTAATAGTCGCCGCTTACAATTCGTGCCGGCCGCCACGCTCCTGCCACCTCAAATCCCGCGATCTGCGGAATCGCCCGCGGCAGCAGCGACTGCTGAATCTCGCGTGCGCGCAGTAACTCCTGCTCCTGCATCTCCAGTCGCGCCGCACCCTCCTGCACCGTGTCTTGAAGCTCCCGGTTGCGCCGTTCCAGTTGCTCCCGGGCACGCCGGTAGGCGTATGCAAACACGGAGATGAGGAAAAGCGCGAGAAACGGAAATTTCCACCCCGTACGAATCAGGTGACCGAGCGACTGCGGCGCCGGGGGCGCAAGCCACCACACAAACACCGAGGCAATCGCATAGACCGGCGGCAGCAGCCCAATCACAAGCGCCAGAAATACCAGCCAGTTGTAGGGAAAAGGCCGCTGGTCATAAAGCCCGCGCAAGCTCTGCGTAAGGGGCAGAATCAGATTCCCAAGGAAAAACGAGTAAAGCAGGATGGTCGCGGGATTTATGTCTTGCCCGATTGCCCAGAAGAACGACCCAACGATGACAGCCACAACTAGGCACAATAGTTGATTCTGCAGAAAGGCGCGACGAGATGGGAGCGCAACACGCACACCGCCGCCCGCTCTCGACCTCGCTGGGGAATATCCAGCATTCTACACCGGAATCCATCGCTGCCTGCCGAAGCGCCGTAACGCAACAGCCTCACGAAAACCCCACCAGCACCGGCTCCATCTCCAGCCGGATGCCAAACCGCGCCTCCACCGCATCCGCGATCTGCCCTGCCAGCGCAAGAATCTCCCCGGCCGTCGCGCCGCCGCGATTGACCAGCGCCAGCGTGTGCCGCGACGAGATGCCCGCCGCGCCCACCGCATAGCCTCTCTTGAAACCGGCCTGCTCGATCAGCCATGCCGCCGGCACCTTCACCAGTCCCGGCCCGGCGCCAAATTGCGGCAATTTTGTCGCGCCCGCGCCGGCCATTCGTTGCGCCTGTCCCTCAGTCACCACCGGATTCTTGAAGAAACTGCCCGCGCTTCTGCAATCCGGATCGCCATCCACCAGCAGCATTCCCTTCGATTGCCGAATCCGCCGCACCGCGGCCACAACCTCCGCCAGTGCCGGCTCGCGTCCGGCCTCCACGCTGGCATGAATAGCCCGTTGCAGGTCGGGATACGCAATCGTCGGCGCGCCGCCCGGCCGCAGCCGATAATCCACCCGCGTCACCGCGTAGCGCCCGCGGTCGACCGAGTTGAAGCGGCTGCGCCGGTATGAGAATCCGCACTCCGCCGCCGTGAACTCGGCAAACAAATGCTCTTCGAGATCAAACACCCGCACCCGCTCAATGACCGAAGCCACCTCCTGCCCGTATGCGCCCACATTCTGCACCGGCGTTCCGCCCACCGTCCCCGGAATCCCCGCCAGGCATTCGATCCCCGCGCAGCCGTCCACCACCGCTCGGCTCACCAGGCCGTCCCAGTCTTCACCGGCAGCGGCGCGATAGACGCGCTCTCCAGCCGCGCCACCGATTTCTACATCCATTCCGCGCAGGCGCACATGCAGCACCAGCCCGTCGAATCCCGCGTCGGAAACAAGCAGGTTGCTTCCTCCACCAAGCACAAAAAGCGGCATTGCGCGTTCCCGCGCCCACGCCACGGCCTCGCCAATCTCCTCTTCGCTGGCAGCCTCGGCAAACCACAGCGCCGGCCCGCCGATTCCCAGCGTCGTGAACGGCGCAAGTGGCTGGTTTTTCTTCAGGTTCATCGCTTATTCGCCTGCCCTCAGCCTACACCAGCCTCTTTGCCGTTAAAATGATCCCAGGCAATTCCCCTTGCCGGAGGCGAACATGTATCCCGAACTCATGGTGATCCCGATGCGCGAAGAGCTGACGCGTGCCGGAATCGAAGAAACCCGCACCGCCGAAGAGGTGGACGCCGCGGTCAATCAGCCCGGCACCACGCTCGTCATCGTCAACTCCATCTGCGGCTGCGCCGCCGGCAAGATGCGCCCCGGCGTGCGGCTGGCGCTGGCCAACGCCCTCAACCAGCCCGACCGCAAGATCACCGTCTTTGCCGGTCAGGATCGCGAGGCCACCGAGCGTGCCCGCAGCTACTTCGAGGGCAATCCGCCCAGTTCTCCCGCCATCGCCATCCTGCGCGACGGCAAGCTGGCCTACCTGATGCAGCGCTATGTCATCGAGCAGGCCACCGCACAGGAGATCGCCGGCGAACTGATCCGCGCCTTCGACGAGTTCTGCGCGAAGACGGCAGCATAAAGGCAGATCTCAACCCGTAGCTTCGTGCTGATGGGCGCGTCGTTTTGCGGCGCGCCCGGGCAGTTGCGCGTTATCCCTCCTGCTTAACCCCTGACAACAGCATCCGGCGCTTGCGCCGATCCCTCAGCCAGCGCCTTTTGCACCCTGCTGTGCTTGCGGCTGTAAGTGAAGTAGATGATCTGCCCCACCACCAGCCAGATCCCGAAGCCGATCCACGCCGGCGCATCCAGCGACAACATCAGCGCCAGCGACACGACCATGCCGCAGATCGGCACCAGCGGCACCCAGGGCGTTCGGAACGGCCGCGGCAGGTCCGGCTGCTTCATGCGCATCACCCACACGCCCAGGCAAACAATGGTGAACGCCAGCAGTGTCCCCAGGCTCACCAGTTCGCCCAAAAAAGCAATAGGAAAGAATGCCGCCAGGAATGCCACAAAGGTGCCGACGGCTATGGATGTGATATACGGCGTCCGGAAGCGAGGATGAATCTTGCACGCCCAATTCCAGAACAGCCCGTCGTGCGACATGGTGTAAAGCACGCGCGACTGCCCCAGCAACATCACCAGCATCACCGAGGCCAGGCCGGCAATCGCCCCCAGATCAATCAGCCACACTCCCCACTGCACGCCAATCGCCGCCGCGCCATCGGCCACCGGAGCGGCAACATTCAGAGTCGTGTACGATTTCAGTCCGGTCAGCAGGCCGGAGACAATGATGTAAAGAATCGTGCAGATAATCAGCGATCCCAGAATCCCAAAAGGCAGATCGCGTTGCGGATTCTTTGCCTCCTGCGCCGCGGTGGAGACCGCGTCGAAGCCGATATAGGCAAAGAACACCACCCCGGCCGCGCGCATGATCCCCGACCAGCCGAACTCGCCAAAATGGCCCAGATTCTTGGGAATGAACGGATGCCAGTTGGCGACCATGTGGTGCCAATGGCCGAAAGCAAACACGATAGCCAGCCCGATAAAGATCAGCAGGACCGAGACCTTTACGATCACTGCGCCACTGTTGAAGTTGGCCGATTCGCGCACGCCCACCACCAGAATGATGGTGATCACAATGATGGCCGACAAAGCGAAGATGTCGACATGCGCCGCATACGGATGCCCGAAGAACGACAGCGAAAGCGACGGCGTTGGATTGAACGGCAGCTTCATCCCGAATGACCCCAACAGGCTGGTCACATAGCCGCTCCAGCCCACCGCCACCGTCGCCGCGCCAAACGCATACTCCAGCACCAGCGCCCATCCAATGATCCAGGCCACCAGCTCGCCCATGGTCGCGTAGCCGTAGGTATAGGCGCTGCCCGCAATGGGAATCATGGAAGCGAACTCGGAGTAACACAGCCCCGCAAACACGCATCCCACGCCGGCAATCACGAAGGAAAGCACAATCGCCGGTCCGGCAAACTGCGCCGCCGCCGTGCCCGTCAGCACGAAGATGCCCGCGCCGATAATCGCGCCGATGCCCAGCGTAATCAGGTTGATCGGCCCCAGCGCGCGCTTCAGCGTGTGCTCGCCGGCCTCAGAGGCCTCCGCCAGAATCGTGCTGATGGGCTTGGTTGCAAAAAGCCTGGTCGCCATGCGCTTCATCTCCGCTTTAATTCGTATCTGCCCTGCTTCCTGCGTTGCCCTTCTGCTCTCGCTGATGCCAAACAACGGCCTCAGGCCGCGCGGGCGGCCCGTCTCTCAGGAAGAAAGTTCCGGCTCCGCTTTGATCGCTTTCGCCGAACGGCGCGACCAGAACAGATATACCGGGATACCAAGCAAAACCAGGGCCAGGCCCGGCCACGTGTACTGGGGCTTGTACCGCAATAATACTAAACAGATCCACGCCGCCATGGCGATGTAGATCGCCGGCAGAACCGGATAGCCCCATGCCCGGTACGGCCGCTCCGCGTCCGGCCGCTTGAAGCGCAGAACAAAGAGCGCCGAAATCGTCAGGATGTAGAACACCAGCTCGGCAAAGATGATGTAATCCAGCAATTGACCATACGATCCTGAAACGCAGAGCAGCACCGTCCAGATGCACTGCACAATCAACCCCGCCACCGGCGTCTTGTAGCGCGGGTGCAGCCTGCCTACCCGCTTGAAGAACAGCCCGTCACGGCTCATGGCGTAATAAACGCGCGCTCCGGCCAGCGTCATGCCGTTGGCGCACCCGAAGGTGGAGATCAGTATGGCTCCCGCCATCAGCCAGGCCCCCGCCGAGTGAAAGATCGCCGCCAGCGCCGCCGTCGCCACGCGGTCCTCGGACGCGTGCTGAATGCCGCGCGCCATTACGGTCGCGCCGTGCGGATCTCCGTGCATCGGCAGCACCAGCAGGTAGCCCAATGACACCAGAAAGTAGATCACCAGCACGAACCCCGTCCCGAAAACCAGCGAAAGCGGAATATTGCGCCGGGGATTCTTCACCTCGCCGGCGGTGAAGGTGATGTTGTTCCACGCATCGGCCGAAAACAGAGACCCCACCTGCACCACGGCCAGAATCACGAAGACATTCACCAGCGCGACCGGGCCACCCACCCCCACCTGCACCGGATGCAGCGAATGCCAGCCCGCATTCCGCCAGAACTCGCTCCAGCCCGCGCCGAAGTTCGCCTTCCACGCCTCTGCCGTGCGGCCAATGGTGAGCGCCAACAGCACCAGCGCGGCTAGCGCCAGCGCTTTGACCGAGGTGAAGATGTTCTGAATCAGCGCCCCCAGCTTTACGCCGAAGAAATTCACGATGGCCAGAAAAACCACCACGGCAATGGCAACCAGATTGGCCGTATTAACGCCGATCTCGATATTGCCCAGCTCCATCGGCCCCACGCGCCACGCCGGTACGTGCGCGATGTGCCAGAGCCAATGCGTAGTTGATACAGCCGGGAAAAAAACCCCAAGGAACGTGCCAAAGGCCACGCACACGGCGGCGATGGTTCCCGTCTGGATGACGAGAAACAGCGTCCAGCCAAAAAGAAAACCCCACAGCGGCCCCAGCGCCTCGCGTAGGTAAACGTACTGGCCGCCCGCCTTGGGCATCATGGCTGCCAGCTCGCCATAGCTGAGCGCGCCGATCATGGTCATGACAGCCGTAACTACCCATGCGCCCAAGTAAAGCGCCGGGGAGTTGGTGCCCCGGGCGATGTCGGCATCCACAATATAGATACCCGAGCCGATCATCGAGCCCATGACGATGGCCGTCGCGCTGAACAGCCCAAGCGTCTGCGCCATTCGGGGCGCTTCGGCTGGCATTGATGTTTTGGGCGCGGGAGCAGGATCTGAGGTCTGCACGTACAAGTTTCTATCTGATTTTTCCGGACTTGTCTCTACTTTTCTTTTTCCCGCTTGCCAAATGTGCCCGCCTCATTACTCCAACGCCGCCAGCCACCGGCGAAACTCAGCGGCCGGATCGGGAGCATGGAAGATGGCGGCAGACACGGCGACGGTGCTCGCTCCGGCGGCCAGAACCAGAGGCGCCGTTTCCAGCGTAATTCCGGCCGCGCAGGTCAGCACGCGCTCCGGCCCCGCAAGCTCGCGCATCCGGCGCACACCTTCCGGGCCAATCGGCGCCTTGTCCGTCACCTTTGTAGTCGTGCGGTAAACCGGGCCGACCGCCAGATAATCCACCGGCGCCTCCAGAACACCCGGCAGAAACTCCGTGCTGCCGCCAAATGTGCCCACAATCCGGTCCGGGCCAACGATCCGCCGCGCCTCCGCCGGAGACACATCGCCGGCATCAACGTGAACCCCGTCAAATCCTGACCCCTCAACCAGATCGGCGCGGTCATCGAGAATGAGCTTAATGTTTGGCGCAGGCATCGCCGCTCGCAGCGCCGCCGCGTCGGCAAGAATCTCCGCATCGGAGCCGGTCTTGTTGCGGTATTCGAGCACCGTCACGCCTGCCTCCGCCAGCGACCCGCCCAGCCGGCGCAGGAATTCCGTCCGGCCACTGGCCGGAATCATGGCAGAGTCGAGAATGGGATAAATCTTTGCGAATGAAAACGGCATGAATCAAGACTACTTCTCGGGGCTGGCGAAGAGAAAATAGTCGGCACTCCCCGGCCGTTCCGTGCCCATCGGCATTACGCCAGCGGGCGCGAAACGCTGGTCTTGGCTCACAGCACTCACATTCCATCCGCCGAGGGCCCATACGTCCCCGGCAGCGCTCCGCCCAGCAGTCGGATATACACGCCCACTTGCGCGCGGTGATGCACCATGTGGTTCATCACCATATCCCGGAAGACCTGATGCCGTGGCCCATCCACAAAGGTCTGGCCACCAAAGATGAATTGCCAGTTCTGATCCCACTTTTCAGGAGTGGTTGCAGCCAACTGTTTGCGCGTCGCCGGCAATGCGCCGTCAAACCTCTCCAGCAGCGCGGCTTTGCTCTCGGGAATGTACGGGTTCCACTTGTGGTCCGCCGGCAGATCTATCTTGTCGGTGGTAAGAATCGT
The DNA here is from genome assembly GCA_021803035.1 of Acidobacteriota bacterium. Taxonomy (GTDB): domain Bacteria; phylum Acidobacteriota; class Terriglobia; order Terriglobales; family Acidobacteriaceae; genus Telmatobacter. The sequence continues at coordinate 115,937 of JAJZME010000050.1, forward strand.
CATCCCAAATTCGCCCGTCATGTCGGAGAGGTGTCCCGCCAACCGGCCCAATGGCATGGATTTCTCGTGCGGTTTGTAAGCCAGGTCGGCGCCGTCTGGGATGGCGGCGAGCATCTTCCGAGTCCTGGCCGCTTCCCGGTCAAATTCCGCCATCAGATCCTGCTGGTAATCCATTTGTGCAACCTCCGTGGATGTAGTCATAGTTCCCATACAGCATAACGGAATCCTGGCCTGCAGGCGAACAAAAAGCGATAACAACTCGGCGCTGCAGCCCAAAGCTGGAAGTGGGTCTGACGCTAAACCCGATGCCCTGGATCCACTTACCGGAACCTTGTCGATACAAACGCCGCGCTAAACGCCTCCTGCCACCCTGCCGCGCCGCCATCGGGTACCGCCGCGCCCTGTGGCGGCACGTTAACTGGCAGGGCCAGGCCCGGAGCCGGCGGCTGATTGACCTGCAGGTAATCGCCGTGGTTGAAGTTCCACCCGTCGGGAATCTCGAAGGGCGGCTCGAAGTTGGCCGGCCATGTCTTCGTCGGTCCGCAGCGCCCGATCGCCGCCCGCCACCAGGGATGGCCCACCGTAATAATTCCCGCAAAGAAGTTGCCGATCGGGAAAAGCTCCGAAAGCACGGTATCTTTCTTTGACGCCAGCACCGAGATGTTTCCGGCTCTGGCCGCCGCTGCCCTGAACTCCGCGCTCAAACAGTTGTCGTCGATGGCCCCGGCCATCAGCGTGAGCCCACGCACGGGCAACTTCATCCGCTCAATCGTCTCCAGCACCACCCGCGCGCCCAGGCTGTGCGAAGCAAACGAGATACTGGCCGCGTCCTGAAAATTCTCGTCAATGAAAGCCGCCAGCAGCTTCCCGGCGTTACCGGCCACGCGCGGCTCCTCGGGATAGTCGAGCCCATGCGCCCAGATTGAGTCGCCCGGCCACAGCACGCCAAGATAAGCCGAAGCCGCCGGAAGCTGCAGCAGATGATCCCAGTTCGCAAGGCATGCAATCCCCTCGGCGCGGTTCACGTTGAAGCCGTGCGTCGCAATCAGAACGTGCCGCCCGCGGATCGAATGCAGCATCTCGGCCGCAAGCAGGCCGGTATAGTTGCTGATATTCGTGCCCTGGCAGATCGAGACCGTGGCGGACAGCTCGCCGCCCACAGGTTGCACCCGGAGATCCAGAAATTGCGTCATCTCGGCCTACTTCCTGATCAACTGCATGGTGTTCACGGCGCTGACCAGCGCGCTCGACAGGTCCTTCGCAATCGGCGCCAGCGGCACCGCCAGCAAACCGGCCAGCACCGCTTCTCCCATGTCCTTCGTCCACCAGTAGCGGATCAGCGCGCCGCCCTTCAGCACCCACCCGCCAACGAACGCCAGCACCACGGCAAACACCGCCGCAAGCATCCGGGTTCCGTTGGTGTACGCCTGGTCGCAGTCCTGGTAGACCTCGTCGAGCAGCGCGGTAAGAATCAGGTCGAAGCGCGAGTAGACATCGGTCTCGCCCGCGCTCAGTGCCGTCCCTGCGGCAATCTTCGCCGCCACAGCCTGAAGCGTTGCCGCGTCCACGCCGGTGGCCTCCGCCAAGGCTGCCGCATTGCCCGGGTTCATGCCCAGCTTGATGAGCGATTTGGCAATCGCCTGCTGGCTGGCCAGATCTCTGCCGTTGTACCAGTTGGCCCGCAGCGTATCCACAATCCGGGCCTGCGTCAGCCCCCTGGCCGCCGCGCCCGGCGTCAGCGCCGTGACCGCCTCCTCAATCCTCGCAAAGCCGATCCGGTTCGCGCCGCCCCAGAACAGCTTCGTCGAATCCACCAGGCCGAAAGCCGCAACCCCCAATCCGCCAATAGCCGTGATGATGCTGGGTAGATTCTGAAGAATGCTCATGCCTGTACCTCCCAATTGTGCTGGTGTGGCCTAACTCTACAGGCCACGAAACGGCGGGTAAAGCAAAATCTTCCGCCCCGCCCGCAGTGTGGTCGCAGAGCAGGTTCCGCGCAGCCGCCGTGATAGACTGCGGGTTGCATAAATAGCAATTAATCTGGAGGTTTTTCAAAAAACAATGTCCAAACCGTGGTTCGGCCTGGCTTCCATCTCTGCACTCCTGCTCGCCACAGCCGGAATGTGCAATGCCCAATCTTCCCCGCGTCCGCAGTGGGTGGGAACATGGGCCACCTCCCCCATGATGACCCACGGCGGCTGCAGCGAACATCCCTTCTGCGCCGGTACGCTGCGCGAGATTGTTCACGTCTCCGATGGCGGCACAGAGGTTCGCGTTCGTTTCACCAATGAATTCGGTCTCGATCAGCTCATCATCAGCGACGCGCACGTGGCGCTCAGCGCGGGCGGCGACAGCATCAAGCCCGGCACGGACCGCGCATTGACCTTCGGCGGCTCATCCACCGTCAACATCCCACCCGGCGCGGCCATGTACTCCGATCCCGTCAAGCTCGACGTCCCTCCGCTCTCCAATCTCGCCGTCAGCTTCTACCTGCCCGCGCAGGTCATGCAGCAAAAGACCTATCACGCTCTCGCCAATCAGGAAAACTTCTTCGCCAACGGCGATCAGGCCGCGGCCCTCTCGCTCAAAGATCCATCAAAAATGTGGCAGTGGTACTTCCTCGACGGCGTCGACGTCAACGCCGTGCAGGGTTCGGCCGCCATCGTCGCATTCGGCGACTCCATCACCGACGGCTTTCACTCCACGCCCGATGCCAACGACAGTTGGCCCGCTGTGCTGGCTAAGCGCCTGCAACAGAATCCCGCCCTCGATCACGTCAGCGTCCTGAACGAAGGCATCAGCGGTAACCGCGTCCTCAACAACGGCGCGGGACCCAACGCCCTCTCGCGATTCGACCGCGATGTCCTCTCCCAGAACGGCGTGCGCTATCTGATCATCCTGGAAAGCATCAACGACATCGGCCATATTTACCGCCCCGCGGGCCCAGCCGACGAAATCACGGCCAAAGAACTGGAAGAGGCTCTGACGCAGATGGTCGACGCCGCGCACGAACACGGCATCAAGGTCTACGGCGCCACGCTGACCCCCTTTGAAGGCGCCAAGTACTACACCGCCAAAGGCGAACAGATGCGTGAAGCCGTCAACCAGTGGATTCGCACCAGCGGCGTCTTCGACGGCGTAATCGACTTCGACAAGATCACCCGCGATCCCCAGCATCCGCACCGTTACAACCCGGCTTACAACTCGGGAGACGATCTGCACCCGAACGACGCCGGATACAAGGCCATGGCCGACGGCATCAACCTGGCCTGGTTCAAGTAGTTTCTGTTCCATTCAAATGGCTTATGGCGCGGACGTCTGCCCATGCGGGCGTCTGCGCGCCGGCCCGGGGTCTGCCTGCCGCTCGCGCAGCACGATTCCTGAAACGCCCAGCGCCGCAGCGGCGTCAAACCAAATAGATGACGCGGGACTTCCCCGCCCTGTCGTGTGTGTCACCCTATAGAGAGGTCTGTTCTTCATCATGATGCATTCGGCTACCCTCATCACTGCTGTCGTCTCGGTTGTGGGCCTGTGCGGCGTGCTCATCTGGCGCATCCGCGAAGGCCGCACACGTGTGACGGCGAAGAAGCTCCTGTTCCCGCCGATCGGCATGGCCACCGGCTTCTCCATGTTTATTGTTCCCGCGTTTCGCGTGCCTTTGCTGTGGGGTGTCGCCGCATTTCTCATAGGCGCGCTTGTCCTCGCCTACCCGCTGCTCATTACTTCCAGCCTGCGCCGCGACGGCGACGCCATCATGATGAAGCGCTCCGGCGCCTTTTTCGCGGTGGTCATCGTGCTGGCGGCCATTCGCTATTTCGCCCGCGGCTTTTTTGACTCGTACCTGACGCTCGAACAGACCGGCGGCCTGTTCTTTGTCCTGGCCTTCGGCATGATCGTGCGCTGGCGCGTCTACCTGTACCGGCTCTACCGTTCGCTGGTCAGCACTCCTGCCCTGGCCGGGGAAAGCCCGCTGGAAGAGACCGGAAGCTGACAGCTTGCCGTCAAAGTCTGGTTGGGAAGCGGCACAACCTTGGTCCTGCCGTAACTGGACTGAAATGCGGCTTTACAGGCTGCGGAAAAGCCCCTGTTTTAACAGCGCACGGCTACAGCCGGACCAAAATCCCCCGACAAATCAGTAGGGTTTCAGCCCCTGAGGGATGCTTTTTCAGGGTAGTCGCCCCTTTGGCGGTAATACGCTCTAGTCGTCATTCGTACCTGTCATCCAGAGGCGAAGCCGAAGGATCCGCAGTGGGCGGGTGACCCAGGGCCTGAAGATCCGGATACAACCACAAAACATGGGCGCCTCAGGTCTCGCGTCTGAGACCTGGGATACCACTACGATGGCGGCACCACTCCTACGACGAGCGGCTGGGCGGCTGGCCCACCCGGGTCCTTCCCCCGTCCATTCCACCACCACAAGGGCTACCCCATCCTTTCCGCGCCTTTTCGGAAAGGGTGGGATCACCCGCCGCCTGCGCCACCAGCAGCCGGTTGAGCTCTATGGCTCGTCAAGCCCCGTGCGGCCGAACCGCCGCAAATTCATCACCTTGCGTTTGCAGGTAATTTCCGCGCCGCGGCATAGAATGGAAACATCATCGCGTCGAAAGACCAGCCTGCGGAGAACACGAGCATGACTCAG
>JAJZME010000077.1:0-7975 GCA_021803035.1 Acidobacteriota bacterium
CACCGGCTGCCCCAATTGTTGCCCCGATCGCCAGGGTCCGCAAACCAGTCATCGCACTCCCAATGTGTAAAGCATCTCCGGAGACAAACTGTAAAGAATGTCCTTGCACTTGACACTCTAACGCAGGCAGGGGCGAAAGACCGGCCGTGTAGAGTAACGGTTGCTTGTCCCCATCCGGGAAGACGGCCATCCGTAGCTGCATTCTTGGTTACAAAGAAATTACCTGCAAGAGATTCTGTGGAAAAGAAAATATTTCAGGGGGGGTGGGTGCGTGCCGGAAGCCTGGTGAGCTGGCGCGGCTGGCGGAGCTGGTGGGCTTGTGATGGTCATGAGTTCCTCTCCGGCGGATTAGCAGGTTAACGAGTTAACAAGTTGGCGGGTGTGTGCCCGGCACGCGATTTTGTTTCTATTGTGCGCGACGAGAGGGAAATTACCTGCAAATGCAAGTTGTTGCAAGAGTGAGAGTTTTGAATTCCGGGACTTGACTTTTTAGAGCGCGGGGTGGTCAGCGGGGACTCTTCATAAGATTGCCTTGCCCGATAAAGACAGGCGGAGCCTGGTGGCGCGAGGATTGCGCCATCAGGCTCCGGTTTCGGCTCCCTTGTGGAGGTTAGAAGGTGATGTGACCGGCAAACTGCCAGTCGCGCGGATCGCCGCTGGCGCTGGTGACCGTGCCAAAGGTGGTTGAGCCGGCAGACCAGCTCGCATTGGGGTTGCCGAAGTTCACGCGATTCCAGACGTTGATGCAATCCGCCTCGAAGATGAAATTCGCGTCTTCCCAGTGCAACGGGAAGGTACGGCGCAGACCGGCCTGGACGCCATTCCAGGTCTTGTTATTCCGGAGCGTGTAGGCTCCGGTCCGTGGAGCGTTGCCGAGCAGGTACAGCGGCGTGCTGGTGGTTGAGACGTTCTGCGGCGTGGAAAATGCGCTGACGTCAATGTACTGGACCTTGCCAAGGCTGGCCTTCTGGTAACCATTGGGCCCTTTGCCAAAGTTGCCGTTGATGCGGGCTTTACCCGTGAACGCCCCATTCTGGTCGGGCATGCACTGGCCCTGCCCCGGCACGTTGGACCCGCAGCCGCTCCAGGTAACGGCGAATGGGGTTCCGGAACTGACGGTGTAGATGCCGGAGAGCTGCCAATTGCCGGCCAGCCAATCGACTACCTTCGAGTTGCCGCCGATATGATCCTTCCCAAAGGGCAACTGATAGACGCCATAGAAATTGAAGACGCTGGGCCTATCGATGGCGGTGAGCCCACGTTCAATGGCGTCCATGCCATAGCTTCTGGTCCCGTGCGAAATCGCGGCTGCCGGAATGGGGTAGCCGCTGCGGAAGGTGCCGTCATCGCCGATGTTCTTGGAGAAGGTGTAATTGGCGTTGAAGGTCAGCCCATTGGCCATGCGCTGCTGCAACGTAATCTGCAGGGAGTTGTAGTTGTAGTTGCCGACGTTGCCCCATGTATCGCCCATGCCGCTGTATTGCGGGAAAGGAACCAGCATATGCGCAATGGTGGCGGACTTGTTCGCTGTCGCTGCCTGCTCGTACCACGGCAGAAACGGGATTCCAGGTGCGTATTGAGCAGCCTTGGCCACGTTCGCGGCCGTGGCCGGGGCAAGCAGAATAGGTTCCGAGTCCGTGATGTCGGTGACAGAACCAAGAGCCGCCAGATACCTGGGATTGAGCTGGCCTGACCAGTACCCGCGCGCGTTGCCGCCGGTGGTGCCGGAGTTGATGATGAAGTGGCTTTCGTTGCCCACATAGTTGACAGCCAGAGTCATGTTCTGGGTCAGGGCACGCTCAAAGCCGAAGTTGAAGAGCACCAGTTCGGGCGCGCGGCTGGAGAAGTAAGGATCGGCATAGTTGACCGAGCCGGCGCTCACAAATTTTCCCGCACTGTTCACGTAGAAACCGGTGTTCAGTTCCTGTGCCGCAACGCCTGGAGTGGGCGCCTGCGGGTAGGTGAAGCCGGGCCCGAAGAGGCCGGTGTTTGCCAGGCCGATGCTGCTGAAGTAAGAGCTGTTATTCAGCCAGTAGGACGGCCCCGCATTGGCGCCGGTGCCGACCTCAGTGGGACCGATCGCCGTCATGTTGAAGCCAAGCTGCCCGGTACCGTTGAAGGCGCCGCCGCGGCCGCCTACGCCGCCGGCCTGCGAGTAGACCACGGCAAATCCCGCACGGACCACGGTCTTGTTGTTGATCCCGTAGGCCAGGCCGATGCGCGGTCCCCAGTTCTTCCAGTAGGTTTTTACGGGCGTTCTGCAATTGCAACTGACCCCCGGTCCGCCGTAATTGCCGGCGAACTGCATCAGGCCGTGGGTTCCCGTGAGGGGGTTGATCAGGTTGGGGTTGAGGAAGGTCCAGCGGTTTTTGACTTCTTGATAGGGAGGCAGGTAATCCCAGCGAAGCCCGAGGTCGAGGGTCAGCTTGGGCGTGACCTTGTAGCTATCCTGCACATAGATGGCAAAGGGGTGGTAGCGGCCGCCCAGTTCGCTTACGGGCTGGAGGCCAAGCGCCGGAGCCGACGTGGCATCCGAATTGGATCCTCCGACTGCGCCCAGGAGATAGCTGGCGTAGGAAAATCCGGTGCTTGTGTCGTTCAGGACATTCGAACCGGCCGCGAAGTTGGCGGTGGAGAATGCGTTGTAAGCGAGGGAGAGAATGCCGGTGTAGGTGGCGGGGTTGGCGTTATTGAACTGCTGCCACTGATAGGTGATGCCTACGGTCAGGGCATGCTTGCCCTTTAGCCATTGGAGGTTGTCAGTGAGCGCATAGTTATTTGGCGTGGTAAGCTGCGTGGACGCGGCGTTGCCATTCTGTGTCCATCCGGTAAGCGCGGTGCCATAAGTTTTTGTCGTTCCGAATTGCGCTCCAGGGAACTCCTCGCCAGCCTGGCCCTGGGGCAGGTTGGTGATTCCCATGGTCGGCGCCATCCACTCCTGAACACCCTGCGTGGCGTTGTGGATGTCCTGGAAGAATCGCGTAAAGCTATAGCTGAACTGATTTACGACACGCGGGCTGAAGGTGTAGGTATCGGAAACGATGTAGTTCTTGGGAAAGATATTGGCTAAATCGCCTCCGACATAGGGCGGAGGGAGAAATCCGTAGGATGTCGGCCCTGAGCCGCCGGAGCCATAGTTATTCAAGTAGTTTACGGCTCCCATGGCGCCGACCGTGGAGATGCGCTGTTTCGAGCTTACGTCCCAGTCAACGCGCCAATCTTCGAGGTGGTTATTGAAGCCGCTCGGGTAGCCGCCGAAATAGTTGTTATAAAGGGCACTGGTGTTGGTCGGCTCGGGAAGGAATGACTCCATCTTCTGCGCGATGGGCGAAATATAGGCGGACGGGATGACGTTATAGGTTGCCGTCCCGTTCTTTGTGCCCATAAAGGGAGTGCGAGCGCACACGGAGCCGACGCAGCTATTGGTCGTTGGATTAAAGAGGATCGCGGGATTGTTGGGTCCGGTTCCGGTTTCGCCCGCGGAGCTGATATTGGCGGGATTCTCGTTGAGCTGAGTAAAATCGCCCTTCCGCATCAGGTCGGTAGGGACGGTGTAAAGTTGCGGGTTGGCGGCCCTGCGGGAATAGAACTTGTCGTAGGCGACAAAGAAGAAAACCTTCTTGCCTGTATAAGGAACCGGGCCGCCAAGGGTCATCGACAACTCATTCTGATGCTCGGCCGGCTTGGGGGCGGGAATAGTCTGGCCCTGCGCATTCCTGGTGGTGGCGCCTTTTTGCGTGAAGGCCCAGGAGTCAAAGGCAGTGTTACGCACAAAGTCGGAGACCTGGCCGTGATAGTGCAGGCCACCCGATTTCATGGTGAAGTTTTCGGCGCCGGCGCCCATGTACTCTGCCGGGGGGGTGCTGGTGAGCACCTGGAACTGGTCGACCGCGTCCACGCTGACCGCCTGCGAGACCAGGCGGTTGTCGCCCTGCTGGCTCACGGTTTCAGCTGGCATGCCGTCCAGATAGAGCTGACCGAGGAAGTTTCCGGTTCCGCCGATGATCGGCAGGCGGGTACCGCCCTGGGTTCCGGGAGACAGGGTTCCGAAGGCCGTGGGATCGCGCTGCGCATTATTCATCTGGATGGGCAGATTCGCATAGCTCTGGCTTTCCATGGTGAGGGAGATGGTTCCGTTGGTCGTATTGAGGACCGGCGGCGCGGCGGTGACGGTGACGGTTTGCTGCGCTTCACCTACGCTGAGCACGGGGTTATACCCGAGCGTTGCAAGGGCGTTCACCGCCAGGTTGTCCTGCACCAAGGTCTTGAATCCCTTGGCTGAGACTTCGACCCTGTAGGTACCGACCGGCAGAGGCGCAATGTTGTAGAAGCCCGCCGAAGAGGACAGGCGCACCGTCTTCACGCTGGTGGCCATATTGATGGCGGTGATGGTGGCATCGGGAATCACGGCGCCGGTCTGATCCGTAACGGTGCCCTGGATAGCGCCCTGGCCTGCGGTTTGCGCCGCGGCCGGTGTGGTTGTCCATCCTAAACAGAATGCCAGGCAGAGCGTAAGTGTAACGATGCCTGCCCGAATGGCTGATCCCTTGTGATGTGTGGCGATATAGTTCGCGTGAGTGGTGATGTTGGTCACTGATAGCCTCCTTCCGTAAAAGGCCGTTTGAATAACTCGCTTAAACGAGTTCAGTTAGTAAGCCTCCGGTAGCGAATAAGCGCCGCGGGGACAATTAGCCAACGCGTGAAACGAAAGGATTAAATCTGGGAAAGCATTTAGCCATAAAAGAAGGGTGCTGTCAATAGGAGAATAGTTTTCTTGTAGTTTGTATCAATATTTATACATTTGACACTTATCCTGTTGACCAATGCGGCCGGCCTCAACTAAGGCTCTCTGCTATATGGTGGCTATGAAGTAACTGGAGTACTTAGTGAGCAACAGGAGATATAGTTCGCAGCGACAAGAAGTGGGAATAACTAAGAGTAAGTCCTGCTGAGGATTGCAAGCGGGGGGCGGGTACAGCACTGGCCGGGATGCGATCGCCTGGAAGAAGACACGCTGGGTTATTGCAAAAGGCAACACTAGCGATTGTGGGAACGGGGCGCGCGGGAGGCAACCGGGGCTGGCTCCGGAGCTGCCGCCTTGAGCCGGCGATAGAGGGTGCTGGGATTGATGCCCAGCTCGCGGGCGGCCTGGCGGCGGTTGCCCCGGTTCCGGGCGAGCGCCTGCTCGATCATCTGACGCTGGGCGGCGCGCATGTCCGTTGTGGACTGGGGGGGATTGGGAGTTGAAGTGCCGCGGCGGAGTTCGACGGGCAGATGCTGTAACTGGATCTGTTCGCCGCGGCACAACACGAAGGCCTGCTCGAGGATGTTTTCCAGCTCGCGGACGTTGCCGGGGAAGTCGTGCTCCATCAGGCGCGCGAGGACCTCGGGAGCGACACCATGAATCTCCCTTTCCTGGAGGCGATTGAATTTGCATACGAGGTGATCGACGAGGAGGGGCAGGTCTTCGCGGCGCTCACGCAAGGGCGGAATCCTGAGGTGGATGACGCGGATGCGATAGAAGAGATCCTCGCGGAACCTGCCTTCGCGCACCAGTTGCGCGAGGTCCTGGTTGGTGGCGGCCACGACGCGGACACTGACCCTGAGCGGCTCGGTTGCGCCCAGCGGTTCGATGCATCGCTCCTGCAGCACGCGCAGCAACCGCACCTGCATGGCCGGCGAGATGTCGCCGATTTCGTCCAGAAAGATCGTGCCGCCATCGGCCAGTGCAAAGCGCCCCGGCTTATCTTTCTTTGCGTCGGTAAACGCGCCGGCCTTATAACCGAACAGCTCGGATTCCAACAGGGCGTCGGGCAGGGCGGCGCAGTTAACGGCCACGAATCGCTTTTTGCCGCGGTGCGAGAGGTGATGGATGGCGCGGGCAAATAACTCCTTGCCGGTGCCGCTGGCGCCCTCGATGAGCACCGTGCTGGGGCTGGCGGCGATCTGCGGAATCAGGTCGAAGAGGGCTTGCATCGCCGCGCTGCGCCCCACGATGTCTTCGAAGGTATAGCGGGATTCCAGCTCCTTGCGCAACTGCTCGACATAGCTGAGGTCCTGGAAGGTTTCGACTCCGCCGGCGACTTCGCCGTGCTGGTCGCGCAGCAGGGCGGTAGAGATCCGGATGGGGATGCGGTCGCCGTTGACGCCGATGATGATGGCCGTTGCGCCCACAACCGGCCTGCCGCTGGCAAAGGTGCGGCGCAAGGCGCAGGCCCCCTCGCAGATGCTGGCCCGGAATACATCCGCGCACTGCCGGCCGAGGGCATCCTGGCGGCGGACGCCGGTGATCCGTTCGGCGGCGCGATTGAATGCCGTGATGCGCCACTGGTGATCGACCGTGAAGACGCCTTCATTGATGGAGTCGAGAATTGGGTCGCTGCCGGGGTGGGTCATTTGGAATAGGGTGGCGGAACACGTTGCAATTTGCAGTGACCGTTCGCACAACGATTGCAATTTGCGATGCCGGGCGGGGTTGTTTGCGCGGATAACTGCTTGTTTTGGAAGTGCGTTATGGTTTGGTCCGCCGGTTGCAGGGATGGGTTGCGATGAGGATCGCAATACCACATTGGCAAGGGCGCATTGCACCGGTCTTCGACGTGACCGGGCACGTGTTGCTGGTTGATGTGGAGGAGGGCCGCGAGACGCATCGCGAGGAAAGGCGCCTGGTGAAGACGGAATTGTCAGCCCGCGCCGCCGAGTTGCGGCGCTACGGGGTGGATCTGCTGATTTGCGGGGCGATCTCGGCGCAGTTGCAGTTCAGGATCGTCGCTGCCGGCATCCAGGTAATTCCTTTTCTCTGCGGACCGGTTGACGAGGTACTGGATGCTTATCTCAATGACAGGCTCGCCAGGCGCGCATTTGCGATGCCGGGCTTCCAGAGACAGCACAGTGCTGCTTTTGAGCCGCGCGACCGGCGTAGAAGAAATACAAATCTCAAATAACGGGGAAATATGGCGAATAAACGTGTAGTGATTGTGGGCGGCGTAGCCGGCGGAGCGACATGCGCGGCGCGCTTGCGGCGCCTTGATGAGAAAGCGGAGATTCTGCTTCTCGATCGCGGGCCCCACGTCTCTTTTGCAAACTGCGGCTTGCCCTACTATGTGGGCAATGTGATCCACGACGAGGCCAAGCTGCTGCTGGCCTCGCCCGCGCTGTTCAAGGAGCGGTTCAACATCGAGGTGCGCACGCGGCATGAGGCCATCGCCATTGACCGCGAAGCGCGCACCCTTGCGATTCGCGATCACGTTACCGGGCGCGAGTACAACGAAGCCTACGATGAGCTGGTGTTGTCGCCGGGGGCTGCGCCGGTCCGTCCGCGCTGGCCGGGCTCTCACCTGCCGGGCATCTTTACTTTGCGCACCATCCCCGACAGCCGCGGGATCCGCGAATGGATCGATACGCGGCATCCGCAGCAGGCCGTGATTGTCGGCGGCGGGTTCATCGGTCTGGAGATGGCCGAAAACCTGGCGCACCGCGGGATGAATGTGACCATCGTCGAACTTGCGCATCAGATTATGCCGCCGCTTGATGCGGAGATGGCCGATTATGCGCGCCAGCACCTGATCTCCCGTGGAGTGCGGCTTGTGCTGGGTGACGGGGTCGCGGGCTTTGAACAGTCTGAGAGCGGCGCACTGGTGGTTCGTACGCAGGCGGGGGCGGAGTTCGACGCCGATCTGGTTGTGCTGGCCATTGGGGTGCGGCCGGAGACCAAGCTTGCGCGCGATGCCGGCCTGGAGATCGGCGGTCACGGCGGCATCCGGGTCGACGCATCGATGCGCACAAGCGACCCGCACATCTGGGCTGTGGGCGACGCCGTCGAAGTAAAGAACCGCATTACGAACCGCTGGGAATTGATCCCTCTCGCCAGACCGGCGAATCGCCAGGCGCGGATTGCGGCGGATGCAATCTGCGGCCGCGATGCGCGATTCGACGGCGTCCTGGGAACGGCTGTCTGCGGGTTCTTTGGCTTGAC
>JAJZME010000077.1:7985-8441 GCA_021803035.1 Acidobacteriota bacterium
GACCGGAGCTACGGAAAAGGCCCTGCGCCAGGCCGGAATGGCGGACTACGAGTGTGTGTATCTGCACCCCACGCACCACGTTACCTATTACCCGGGAGCGCACCCCGTGCACCTGAAGCTGCTGTTTCGCAAATCGGATGGGCTGGTGCTGGGCGCGCAGGCGGTTGGCGGCGCGGGCATTGCGCGCCGCATCGATGTGATTGCCACCGCGATCCAGATGAAGGCGACCGTGTTCGATCTGGAGGATGCGGAGCTGTGCTACGCGCCTCAATATGGGGCGGCGAAGGATCCGGTGAACCTGGCCGGCATGGTGGCCGCGAATGTGCTGCGCGGCGATGTGCATCTGGCGCCCTGGAGCAAGGTGCCATTGCAGGCGGCATTTCTGCTCGATGTTCGCGAGCCGCACGAGTTCCACGCCGGGCCGATTCCCGGATCGCGCAATATCCCGCTGGGTCA
>JAJZME010000011.1 GCA_021803035.1 Acidobacteriota bacterium
GCGGCCGCGCCCCGCCCAGATCCACACTGCCCTGCGCATGGATGTCCGTGTCTTCGCCGGTAACGTGCAGCGGGTTGAAGTTAATGCGGCTGCCGGCAAGCGTTGCCTGCAGACCGCCCTCGCTCATCAGGTGGACTCCGGCCAGCGTAACCGCCAGCTCGCGCAGATTGACGTCGCCGCGCATTTCGGCCGGATGCGCCAGCGGCCCTTCAACGCTCACGGTCCCCGCCAGCGAGGATTCGCCCGTCAACCCCTCCACGCGCGCCAGCTTCAGCAGCGCGGCAATGTTGAATCGGGAAAATGCAGCACTCGCCCGGGTCTGATAGTTGCCGCTGAGCGCAGTCTGGCCGTGGAGGGTGAGCTGCGCGCCTTCCATGCGCGCCGCGGCATCGTAAATCAGAGAGCCGCCGACCGTGTGCGCCGTCAGCTCCATCCCGCCCACCGGCTCCCCGCTCAAGGCCAGCGAAGCCAGCTTCGCCTGCCCGTCGAAATGCGGTTCGGCGGGCGTGCCCGATCCCGAAAGCGAAAATGTCAGCTTTCCGGCCGCCGCCAGCCCCTTGCGCCGCAGCCAGGCAATGCGCGAAATGTCGATGCCCGCGCCCGTGGCGCTCATCTCAAAGTGCCGCGACGCAAGATCGTAGCTGCCCCTGCCGGAGATGCCGCCCGCCGGCGCAGTGGCAACCACAGAGCCCAGCGTCAACATTTGGTGCGCCAGCGAGCCCTCCACGCGCACGCGTTCAAGCGGTTCGCCATAGATGCTTCCGCCGTCCAACTGCACCCACCCTGAACCGGCAGGCGCGTGCAACGGCCCGTCGACCCTCAGCCGCGCATCGAGCGAGCCTGCGACTGGCAGCTTCGCCGCAATGAAAGGCTGCAGATCGCTCACCGCGATGCGGCTCGCCTCCAGGTTCGCATGGAGCGTCGAATCCCCGCCAAATGTGGGGTTCGTGCCGGGCTCCGCATCCAGGGTTCCGCTGACCGCAACCCGCGATGCGCCCTGCACAAGCAGCGCGTGGTGGATCGCAATCTCCTTCGCCGCATAGCTGCCGCTCACATCGGCCGAATCCAGCCGCACCAGCCGGCTCTGCCCCCCGGCCACGCCCGCCGGTGGCGGCATCTCCAGGGTCAATTGCGTGGCCTTCAGTTGGCCCGCAAGCTGCGGATCATCCAGCGAGCCCGTCCAGGTGCCGTTAAATTCAGCCTGGCCGCCCAGAGAAACGGGGATCGCCGCAATGCCCACTTTGCCGCCGCGGTGCAGTCCCAGGCTGCGCAGCACCGGATCGAACTCCCTCAGGTCATGCGACGCGACATCGATGAAGATCGACGTCTGGCTGTTCAGCGGAAACGCGCCGATGCGGCCGTGCGCCTCCAACCGGCTGCCGGGTGTTTGCAGCGTCAGGGCGCGCAAATTCACCGCGCCGTCGCTCTGCCTGTAGGTCGCATCGATCGCGCCGGTCAATGCGCTCTCTCCGGCCAAAGGATGCGTCGGCGGGCTCATGTTGAGCTTTGTGGAGATCTCCAGAGTTTGCTCCTCGCCGCTGCTCCAGGTCGCACTGGCCCGGCCGTTCAGCAAAGTGCCCAGGCCCAGGCGCTGGAAGGGCGGCTGGCTCACGATGTCCAGAACCGTGTCCAGCGACACGTTCTCCAGCTCCGCCGTCACTTTGCCGTTTACGGGAATGGTCTCCGGCGCGGCCAGAACGACTGCCTGCCGCTTGCGCCCGCCGCTCGGCCGGCTTGAGCGCTCATGAGCCGCCATAATCTCGGCTGCGCCTGGAATTGGCGGCAGCCAGTGCGTCAGCGCCACCCTGCCTTCCACCTGCCCGCCCTCCCGCAGACGCGCCACGATCGAGGTAATCAGCAACTCCTTGGGATCGGCATGAACGTGCGCATTGAGCTGCACGCCGGTCGCATGCACGTTTGGATCGATATACACGCCGTTGTCCACGGAGACATTGCCGTCGGCGCGAAACTCGCCGGCTGCGCCCGCGCCGGTCAGGTCAACCTGCGCAATGCCCGCGGTGGTGTCGGGAAAGCCGGTAACCGGACCCAGCAGCCCCAGATCCACCGCGCCCCTCGCCTTCGCTTGCCACCGTGGATGCGCGAAATCCTTCAACACGCCGGTGATGTCCAGGCTGTGCCGCTGGCCTTTGCCTTCCTCGGAGGTCAGACGCAGCGAGCGAAGATAGGCCGCCTTGCGCGTCAGATCCAGCGTTGCCTGCACATAGCCATGCGCCTTGTTCCCTTTACCGGGCCGCGCGCCGCGAAGCAGATTGAGATCGGCGCCGCCTGCCTCAATGCGGTAGTGCTCCGGCGAGCCCGGCGCCGCCGGAACATAGCTCATCCGCAGCGCCACATCCTTTGCATTCAGGTTCAGCGGCGCATTGCGGTTTTGCACGTCGAAGGACGCGGCGCGGTTGTCGTAATTGAACACCGCCTGCTCCACTGTCACGCGGCCGGCCTGGAGATCAAAGAGCGTGTCCATGGGCGGCTTGCCCGGCCTTCGGCGCCGTCGCGGTCGCGGCTGGTTGGTCCGCCCGTCGGCATACACAATCAGGTGCATGCTGGGGTGTGAGATATCGAGGCTGCGCAGCACGACGCGCGGGCTGAACAGCCCCAGCACGCTCAGCTTCACGCGTAGATTCGCGATCTGCGCATAGGGCTGCTCGCCGGGCCCCTCCAGCCCGTGAATCGTAATGCCTCCTGCGTCGGCCTCCAGATGCAGCGGACGCCATGTAAACGAGGCAATTTCCACCTGGCCGCCGGTTGCCGCCTCCGCCTGCGCCACCAGCCATTGCCGCACCATCCGCTCGCACTGCGACGAGCGAGACCAGAAATAAAGGCCGGCCAGCGCCAGGCACGCCACAACTGCGCACCCCGCTACGGTAAGCGGAAGATGGCGCAGCAGGAAACGCCGCAGGCGGCTGGGCCGGGACGGTTCCGGCGCGGCGGCGGGCATGGACCCGTCTTCGTTCATTTGCCTCCGCCTTTCCGCCCGGATTGCGCCTGAGCCGTTTCCAGCGTGGGATCGACGATCTCCACGTTGCCCTGCTTGCGCAGGTTATCAAGCCAATTGCCGAACAGCACGTTCACCTGCTGCTCAAGCAGAATCTCCCGGATGCGCGACGACACCTGGTCCAGGGAAGGCGCCGCTTCGCCCGCGGGATACTGCGGCAGAAGTGTCTCCCGATAATACTGCTCAATCTCCTGCGGCGAAATCTGAATACCCTGCCGGAAGCGCTCCTCGATGAAGCGCAGAATCTCGATCCGGTTGCGCAGATAAGCCTCCACGCGACGCTGGGTCAGGTCATGCGCGGCCAGAAACGCCTTCCATCCCTCCTCTGTGGAACAATGCGCGCCAACACATGCCGGCAGCTCCTTGCGAATCTCATCCATCCGCGCCTTCACCTCGGCCGCCGACGGCCTGATCGCCTGCAAATCCTCCTGGTGCATCTGCTGCTGGATCAGCGTGCGGCTGATCAACTGTTGAAGAGCGCGCTGCCGCGTCACCACGCCCCGCGCTCCGCGCACAGGATCCAGCACCGACAACTGGATGTCGTCATCGACATCGCTTGCGAGAATCACCTGCCGGTTCACCACGGCCACCACCCGGTCAAGCACCACGGGCTGCGCCGCCTGGCCCCGCGCCGCGCCCGTCGCCAGGCAGCCAGCGGCCAGCGCCGCACACGCCAATCCCTTTGCGGCCTTCTCCGCAAGCCTGCGCCGCATTAGCAGCCGATCGCTCATCAGAATGCCTGCCCGAAGCTGAAAAAAAAGTTGATGTGCGGAGCCTGCCCCACATGCGGATTGCCCGTCGGATTCGTCTGAGAATAGTCCAAAGTCACCGGATAGATGGGCGGGTTGAGATCATAGCCGATATCCAGCCGGAGCGGCCCGATCGGCGTGTTGTAACGCATCCCTAGACCCGGCGCATGGGTGAAATAGTTAAAACTGCACAGCCCCTGTGGGCCGGTTGAGGTGATCGGCCCCGGCGGCGTCCCCGGCGTTCCGTCCGCATTGCGGGGCGGCATGGTCAATGCCTCCTGCGATCCGCAGGTCGACCGGTGCGGCTGCTGGATCCGGAAGATGCTGGCCCACGCATCGCCTGCATTGGCAAAGACATTGCCCATGTCGTGAAAGATCACGAAGCTCAGCGCGTCGCCCACCCATGGCAGCGAAAAAGCCGGCAACCGCAGCTCCGTCTGGTTGAATAACACCCCGGCTCCGCCCACCGGATAGCCGGTCTCCGGATCGCGCGGCCCGGCCGCATTCTGCGAAAACGAGCGCAGCGAAACCGCGCCGCCGGCATAAAGCCGCTCCGGCAGCGGAATCAGCTCGTGCGAGCCCCCCCCGAAAGCGCGCACCTGCCCGTAGCGCGTATTGCGCGCCAGCACGAAGCGTCCTCGATCGAAGCTGTAATAGCTGGAATTCGACACGTCGATGCGGTTGAACTCCGCCTCCGCTCCCAGCGGAACAATCGACAAGGAATCCTGAAAACTGGTGTAGGTGCCGTGGTGCGCGTCCAGCGGAGAATCCCGCGTATCCCGAATCCACGTAAATGATGGGCCCGCAACCCGCGTCGCCGTCGACAGCGCCGTCAGATCGCACTGGCAGACCTGCAGGCTGCTCGCCGCCACCTTCACGCGGCGGAAATCGTACTCATAAACGAAGGTGTTGGCCCGCGACAGCCTTGACCCCTCCGTCTGAAAGTTCTCCGTCCACCGTATGCCGCTCTCCAGCCGCGACGCCACATACGTGGTCACATCCTGGCTGTTGGCGTACCCGCCGGAAAACGTGAGGCCGAAGTTCCGGTTGCCCTCGAAATGCGGAATCTGGTACAGCAGATTGGCGCTCTGCTCCAGCAGGCCGTAGGTCGCCTGCACTGAGGCCGACTCCTCGCGCCCAAACAGGTTGCTGCGCGTAATGGAAGCCAGCACCCGCGGGCTCACGCCCGTCTTGCCGCTCGGACTGCACTGGATCCCGCTCGCCTCCGCGCCCTTGCAGTTCTTGACCGGCTGCCCCGTCTGCGCCTCAAAGCCGAAGCCATAGGTCAGCGCCCAGCGCCGCGCCTCCGTCACCTGCAGCAGAACCGACTTTCTCGTCTGAGCGCCGGCCGGATTCTGCACCGCCGCATTCACTTCGTTGAACAGCCCGAAATCATACAGATTGCGCTGCGTCTCCGTCAGCGCCGACGCGTCCAGCGGATCGCCGGGATGAACCGTCACCACACGCGCCACCGTCGCCGGACGCGTGTAATGCAGGCCGCTCACCAGCACATTGCGCACAAATGTCTGCGGCCCCTCATCAACGTTGAATGTCACATCCATCTTCGTCGGGACCGTGTTGGGCGGATCAGGCCCGGCGGGCTTTTGCGCCACCGTAACCTGCACACGATCGAATCCCCGGCTCAGGTAGGCGCTCAACAGCGCGTTGCGGTCTCCGCCCAGATTCCGCGGTGAAAGCAGTTGCCCGGCCGTGGTATTCAGCAAGGGCGTAAGCTCGCCGGACGGCACATGCTTGTTGCCCACAATCTGCACGGAGCCCACCCGCACCTGCCTGCCCTCGTCGATGTGGTAAATCACGCTGAGCGCGGCTGGCTTGTCCGTCCTGGCCCGCCTTCCGCTGTCGGCCGGCACGGCGCCCACCTGCGGCGTGACCTTCACGTTGGCGAAGCCGTTGTTCTGATACACCGCCTCCAGTGCGCTCACATCGGACGAGACCAGCGCCTGGCTGTATGTCCCGTGCCGGTTCAGCGTGCTGGCGCGGCGCACATTCAGCAGCCCTTCGAGCGTCGCGGAGCTGAAGTAGTGGTTTCCCTGGACCAACACCTGCTCGACCTTCCGCCGCTGCCCCAGCCGGATGGTGTAAAGAATCTCCACCGTCCCCGGATGCGGAGTCTTCTGCTGGTGCTCCACCTTTACGTCGAAGTAGCCCTTGCGCTCAAAAAAGTTGCGCAACCGGCGGCTGCCTTCGTTCAACAGGTCTTCGTCCACTGTGCCTTCCGTGTAGATCGGAATCAGGCGCATCACGTCGTCAGGGTCCATAGTGGCGCCCTCCACCACCACCTTCACCACCGGCCCGCGCTCAATCGAAAACCGGTAATCGACTCTCCGGGTGGCCGGCACGTACGTCTCGGCTTCGAGCTTGATCTCGGCTTCCATCCTGTCCTGCCGCTGGTAATGCTTGAGCACGTGCGCCAGGGCGCGATTAACGGTGTCGCGGTTCACCCGGGTGCCGCTCCGCATGTGCGCCACGCGGCGGAACTTGGACACGCTCATCCCCGAATCGCCCACAACCTCTACCGTCCCTACCCGCGCCTGCCGCCCGGAATCGACTTCATAGGTAATATCCACAAGCTGCTCGGAGGGATGCGGCGTCAGCGTTTCCTTAATCTTTGGTTCGTAGTAGCCGTTCTGCGCCAGCGTCTCGCGCATCTGCCTGCGAGCTCGCTCCAGCTTGGCCTGGGTAAAGCGCGTGCCCGGCGAAAGCTGCGCGGCGCTGTTCAACTGCGTGTTCACCGTAGCGCCCTTGGCCCCGTACACGCCCGCTCTGCCGATAAACTGCCGCGGCTCGCCGCGAAAGATCAGATCCACGCCGTTCCCGTCGCGCCGGGCTTCCGCCGCCAGCGTGTCGTAGAGACCCGTGGCAAAAAGTTCATGCAGGCTCTCCCGCAGCAGTCGCCGGCTGAGCGGCTTGCCCACCATCTCCGCCAGCCGGTCAGGCAGCGGAGCAAGCTTGCTCCTGCCTACGCCCGCGAACCGGATCCGGACAACCGGCAGCCCTTGCCAGCGCAAAAGCGTATCGAGCGAAGCCGCCGGCGCCGGCGGCGCGGCATTCACGCTCTGGTTCGCAGTGCCCTGGGACGCGGCACCGGCCGCGCCCTGCGGCGTCTGGCTCCTGCCCGGGATGCCACACATGGCCAGCAACACCACGACGCCAGTGAATAGAACTCTCCTCCGGGCGGCGTGCAGCCCGCCTCTGGCCCGCACGCGTTCCACCCCGGCGGCTGCTCTCCGCCGCTGCGGCCCCTGGGGATTGCCGCAGCTCATTGCCGGCTTTGTCTCTAAAACCATCTCTTCCCAACAAGCACAAGGCAATTCAGGCAAAAATCCACAATACCCCGGCCACGGTCTATACTCGCGCCGAGGCTCGGCAGGCCCGTCTCCCTCTGTTCCGCACAAAGGCTGTTTCCCCTTATACTAACGAGGACCGGCTCATAACGCAGCAGGGCGAGCTAAAAGAACTGCGAGTATTAAGGAATCGGATGTCTCATCCTTCTCTCCCCACGCCTCCGCCAAGCCCCGCGCCGACGGAAAACGACGGGATTCAGACCGCACCACCGAAAGCGCAGCGCTCTGAACCGCTCAACCCGCCCGATCCCGTTGAGGTCGACATCCTGACGCGTGCCCAGGCGGGCGATCATTACGCCTTCGCCCAGCTCTATTCGCTGCACAAACGGCGCATCTACTCCCTCTGCCTGCGCATGGTGGGCAATATAGCGGAAGCTGAGGATTTGACGCAGGAGGCCTTCCTCCAGTTACACCGTAAAATCGCCACCTTCCGGGGTGATTCTGCCTTTTCCACCTGGCTGCACCGGCTGGCGATCAACGTCGTCCTCATGCAATTGCGCAAAAAAGGCCTGAGCCTCATCTCCCTCGACGAGGCCATGGAGCCCGCACCCGAAGAAGGCCCCGGCCGCAGCTTCGGCGCACCCGACCTGACCCTCACCGGCGCCATCGACCGCCTCGCCCTCGAACGCGCCGTCGCCGACCTGCCCGCCGGCTACCGCCTCATCTTCATCCTTCATGACGTGGAAGGATACGAACATAATGAAATTGCTGCCATGCTCGACTGCTCCATTGGCAACAGCAAATCCCAATTGCACAAGGCAAGATTGAAGTTGCGCGACGCTCTGCGCTTACACTCATCCGAGGAGACGCAGCCATGACTGGCGATCCAAACAACCTCAGCTGCGCAGAGTTCCAGTCCCAGTTGCCCGATTTGATCGGCAGCGGCCAGGACGTCTCCGCGCACCCCCACATCCTGCGCTGTGAGCTGTGCCGCGCTCTCCTGTCCGACCTGGAAACCATTGCCGATGCCGCCCGCCAGTTGTTTCCCGCCGTGGAACCGCCCGATGATCTCTGGGAGCACATCGAATCGGCCATCCGCGAGGAAGACACGGCGCCCAGCGCAAGCAAAGAAAACTAGAGCTGGACTGCGGCTCAAGGCGCTTCGATCTAATTTCGTCTCTCTTCCTCCGGTCTTCCACGCGGCTCTGCCCCCCTGCCCTTCAGGCCATGAAATGGCCCCGCGATCC
>JAJZME010000015.1 GCA_021803035.1 Acidobacteriota bacterium
ATTCGGGTTGTGCTTCGACAATACCTTCGTGATCGCCGCCGTCAAAGTCGTCTTCCCGTGATCAATATGCCCAATCGTTCCCACGTTTACGTGCGGCTTGCTGCGATCAAACTTTTCCTTCGCCATAAAAGTCCTGAATCCCTTTCGTAGCTCGTAATGCCTGTTGCACCTCGGGGCGCCGGCAATCCAGCTCCAGCCCCAAAAATCAGCTTCCAGCCTTTAGCTCTTGACTCTCGGCTTGCATGCTTCATGCCGGAGCAACGCCTTCGGCCTAGGCAAGATGCAGCTAATAGCTAAGAGCTAAAAGCTGACAGCTTGCGTTACTTTCCCTGCGCCCTGCCGATGATCTCATCGGCGATCATGCGCGGCGCCTCTTCGTAACGCGCGAACTGCATCGAATACGACGCACGCCCTTGCGTCGACGAGCGGATGTCGTTCACGTAACCGAACATCTCCTTGAGCGGCACAATCGCCTTGATCACCTGCGATCCAGCGGCGTGTTCCATGCCCTCAATGCGCCCGCGGCGCGAGTTAATGTCGCCAATAATGGTCCCCATAAACTCCTCGGGAACGGTAACCTCCACAGCCATCACCGGCTCCAGCAGCACCGGCGAGGCCTTTCTGGCCGCCTCCTTGAAGGCGATAGACCCCGCAAACTTGAACGCCATTTCGTTCGAGTCTACTTCGTGATAGCTACCGTCAAACAGCGTCACCTTCACGTCCACCACGGGGAATCCAGCCAGGATGCCAAGCTCCATCGCGCCCTGAATGCCCTGATCGATGGGCTTGATATACTCCTTGGGCACCACGCCGCCCTTGATTCCATTGATAAACTCGTAACCCTTGCCCGGCTCATTGGGCTCGACGCGCAGCCAGCAATGCCCGTAGTTGCCCGAGCCGCCCGTCTGACGAATGTATTTACCCTCAGCCTCGGCAGCCCTGCGAATTGTCTCGCGAAAGGCCACCTTAGGTTCGCCTACATTGGCCTCAACCTTGTGCTCGCGCTTCATGCGATCCACAAGAATCTCAAGATGCAACTCACCCATGCCGCTGATAATCGTCTGGCCCGAATCCTCGTCGGTGCGCACCTTGAACGTCGGATCCTCATCGGCCAGCCGCGCCAGCGCCACGGCCATCTTCTCCTGATCCGCCTTAGTCTTGGGCTCGATCGCCACCGAAATGACCGTATCCGGGAAGGTGATGGCACCCAGGGCGATAGGGTGGTCCGGCGCACAGAGCGTGTCACCGGTCTTCAAATCCTTCAGACCCACGCAGGCGCAGATGTCGCCGGCGTAAATCTCCGTTACATCCTCGCGCTTGTTGGCATGCATCTTGACTAGGCGGCCTATGCGCTCCGTCTTGCCCGTACGCGGATTGAGCACCGTGTCACCAGTCTTCACAGAGCCAGAATAAACGCGAATGAAGCAGAGCTTGCCGAAAGGATCGTTGATGATCTTGAAAGCCAGCGACGAAAGCGGCTCACCATCTTCAGGCTTACGAGTAAGCATGGCGCCGGCGCGAGAGGGATCGATGCCTTCAACAGGGGGCTTATCGAGCGGACTGGGCAGGTAGTCGACTACCGCGTCGAGCAGCGTCTGCACACCTTTGTTCTTGAAGGCGCTTCCACAAAGCACGGGAAAAACCTTCAGATCGATGGTGGCCTGGCGGATGCCAGCCTTCAACTCCTCGACCGTCGGCGTTTCACCTTCCAGAAACTTCTCCAGCAGCACATCGTCGGTTTCAGCGATCACCTCGATCAATTGCATGCGGAAGGCTTCGGCCTTCTTTTCAAGATCGGCAGGAATCGGCTCGACAGAATACTTGGCCCCCATGGTCTCGTCGTGCCAGATGATAGCCTTCATCTCGATAAGATCGATGACGCCCTTGAAGCTAGCCTCGGCGCCCACGGGAATCTGCAGCGCCACCGGGCGTGCGCCCAGCCGCTTGCGGATAGTTTCCAGAACGTGCTCAAAGTCGGCGCCGTTCTTGTCCATCTTGTTGACGAAGCAAATGCGCGGAACCTTGTACTTGTCTCCCTGGCGCCACACGGTTTCGGTCTGCGGCTGCACGCCCGCAACAGAATCGAACAGTGCCACCGCGCCATCAAGCACGCGCAGGCTACGCTCGACCTCAGCGGTAAAATCCACATGCCCAGGAGTATCAATAATATTGATGCGGACGTCGCGCCACATACAGGTGGTCGCGGCCGAAGTGATGGTAATGCCGCGCTCCTGCTCCTGCTCCATGTAGTCCATGGTCGCCGTGCCTTCATGCACTTCGCCGATGCGGTGCGTGATGCCGGTGTAAAACAGGATGCGCTCCGTCGCTGTCGTCTTGCCGGCGTCGATATGCGCCATAATGCCAATGTTGCGGCAGCGATTGAGAGGTATGGTGCGAGCCACGGTTATTTCATCCTTGCGAGCCTGTCCGCCCGCGGTTAGAACCTAGCTGCCAGTTTTTTCACTAGCCTCTAGCTTGTCTTTTGTGGGACCGCTGACTGCAGTCCCGATTCAATTTGCGTTGCCGCCGGAATCCAGCCAGAAGCCAGCAGCCAAGCCCCTTACCAGCGATAGTGAGCAAAGGCCTTGTTGGCCTCGGCCATGCGGTGCACGTCTTCCTTCTTCTTCATGGCCGCGCCGCGCCCATTGGCAGCGTCAAGCAGCTCATTGGAGAGCTTCTCGACCATGCCTTTTTCGCCGCGGCTTCGGCCATAGGTAATCAGCCAGCGAATAGCCAGCGAGGTACGCCGGTCGGGATTAACCTCGATCGGCACCTGGTAGTTGGCGCCACCCACGCGGCGCGTCTTGACCTCGAGCAGCGGCTTACAGTTCTCGACCGCCTTCTTGAAGAGCTTAATGGCCTCCTCGCCGCCACCCCTGACCTCAAGATTCTTCATCGCCTGGTAAAAGATGCCCTGGGCGGTGGACTTCTTGCCGCCCCACATCATCGAGTTCACAAACTTGGTCACCAACGTCGACCCGTAAACCGGATCCGGCGCCACTTCCCTCTTGGCAATGTGCCCTTTTCTCGGCATAGTTCCTCAAAAACAGCTATTAGCCGTTCACTTTTAGCCCCATCCCACCGGCGGTAGCCGCGCTCGTCAAATCTACCGCTAACCGAGCTAAAAGCTGGAAGCTAACAGCTAAAAGCTCGCATCTTTTACTTCTTAGCCGATCCGCCTTTGGCGCGCTTGGCTCCGTACTTCGACCGGCTCTGATTGCGATTGGCCACGCCCACCGAATCCAGTGTTCCGCGCACCACGTGGTAGCGCACACCAGGCAGATCCTTAACACGCCCCCCGCGGATGAGCACGATCGAGTGCTCCTGCAGATTATGGCCGATACCCGGGATATAAGTGGTAACCTCAATACCGTTGGTCAACCGCACGCGAGCAACCTTACGTAGGGCCGAATTCGGCTTCTTGGGCGTCTGCGTGTACACACGAGTACATACGCCGCGCCGCTGCGGCGAAGCCTGCAGCGCAGGAGATGCCGTCTTGTAACGGGGGGCTGTACGCCCCTTACGGACGAGCTGATTAAAAGTAGGCAAACCGAAACTCCTTACGTCACAAACCCTGAAACAACCAGCCTTCACCAGCCACACACACCAACCGGCCGTCCGTAGCGTTTGGCGCGCAAATCACACGCCAAACGCACGAAAGCCCTTCCGTTGCTGCTTCGCGTCTGGCTTCGTTCCCTTCTCAGACGAGAACCGGGACGGTGACAGGTCGTCCGCTGTGGCGGAGCCTGCTCCGTATCGCCGGTCCCGGCCCGCATAGCCCTCCAAGGCGGAGAACGCGCGAGCGCCGATGCGATGATTCACTCGCCCTCGCAAGAAAGAGCGATTTCCTTGACCTGTTTGGCCAAGCCCTCCGGCCCGGCTTGGGGACTCAACTTATCCGTTGTTGCTGGAGCCAGTTGACCCTACGCGATTGCCCTTGAACACACCTGCAGCCGCGTTCTTGCGGAACCTTCTAACAATAACAAGAAACCGCCGCGCGGTCAACCACGAGTTATTTGAATTCCGCCTTCTTTTCCAGGTTGCCTCAAAGGCCCACTTTCGGCGATACTTAGTCGTTGAGTCTTGCCCAGGCCGGACGTCAAGTCTGGCCTTTCGTTTGGCTGCACGCTGGCGGAGCGAAGTGCTCTAGCCGCGGCAATCCCAAAAGACCGCAACAGATCAATTTTTGGACGCTGAAAGGAACCGTACCGCAGTGGTGATGATTCGTTTGGCGCGCGTTGGCGCCCGTAAACAACCCTACTACCGCATCGTGGTCATCGAAAAGGACCGCGCCCGCAATGGCCGCTCGATTGAAGTCGTCGGCACCTACAATCCGCGCACCAACCCGGCCACCGTGGAGCTGAAGCATGAGCGGATCTCTTACTGGCGCAGCGTGGGCGCCCAGTTTACCCCGACGGTAGAGAAGCTGGTGGCCAAGACGCCCGTTCCTGCGGACAGCCCGGCTTCCGACGCGGCCGCCGACACGGCAGCGGCCTGATCTTCTCAATTTCCCGCAGCGGCGCTTCCGGCGCACGAATATGCTGACGGCGAGGGCCAACTGCTGTTACTATTCGCGCACAGACCCTGGTCGCCAGTTTCGGGATGCTACCGGTCAGAGGCAAGAGCATGACCCAACACGATGATATGGTCGCAGTCGATGAACTGGTCCGCGAAATCGCGCGGGCTCTGGTTGACGAACCGTCCGCCGTCGATGTCCAGTCGGTTGAACGGGATGAAAACACGGTTCTCAAACTCCGCGTCGCTCCCCAGGATGTGGGCAAGGTGATTGGGAAGCAGGGGCGCACGGCGCGCTCTGTCCGCACCATCCTGGGAGCTGTAAGCATGAAGCTGCATCATCGCTTCACGCTCGATATTCTGGAAGAGGACGACGAAGGCTAACGTGACCGCTCCCTCATCCGGCGCGCTGGAGACCCGCAAGGCAACCGCGCCGGAATCATGGGCATGGCTGGCGCGGATTCGCCACCCGCAGGGACGCAAAGGCGAGGTCTTCGCTCAAGTCCTGACCGATTTCCCTGAAAAATTTGCCGATCGTAAACGTCTGTGGCTGATCGCCGAGAACGCTGCGGTTTCTCCGCACGAAGTTGAGCTCACAAACTACTGGCACCACAAGGGCGGGCTGGTACTGCACTTTGCCGGTGTTGACACCATCTCCGCTGCCGAGACGCTTACTGGCCTGCTCGTCGCCATTCCCCGCGCCGAACGCGCGCAACTGGGCGAAGATGAAGCCTATGTCGGCGACTTGATCGGCTGCATGCTCATCGATGTGGGCAGAATTTCTGCAACAGGCCGGCCGGCCGTCGACGTCGGGGTCATTGAAGATGTGGACCGCAGCGCCGGTCCGGTGCCGCTGCTCGTCGTAGGCGGAGCAACTGGCGAGATCCTGGTTCCGTTCGCAAAAAGCTACCTGCGCAAAATCGACCTCGCAGCCCAGCGCGTGGAAATGGCGCTGCCCGAGGGCCTGATCGATCTAAATTCGACCGAAAGCCATTGAGATCACCCTCGCCTTTATCATCAGAAGAACCAGGGAGCCCAAGCAGGCCCTCAACTCTGAGATGTTGGCTCTCATCATTCATACAGCAGTAACGCCGTTGACCTTTGCAAGACACCGCTAATAGCTAAGAGCTAGAAGCTGAAAGCTGTTTTTCAGGTATGCGCTTTGAGATCGTCACCATCTTCCCCGGGTTCTTTGCGGGGATCTTCGAGCACGGCATTGTGCGCCGAGCGCAGGCCGATGGCTTGGTGTCGGTGGGCATTCATGATCTGCGCAACTTCACCCACGACCGCCATCGCACCGTCGACGACCGGCCCTTTGGCGGTGGCGAGGGCATGGTTCTGAAGCCGGAGCCGCTAGCCGAGGCCCTGGCCTCACTGGGCATTCAGCCCAAGAACACCCCGCCGCCCGAAGACGCCACGGGAGCGCGGACACAGGTCATCCTGCTCTCCGCCCAGGGCCAGCCGTTCATCCAGCCATTGGCTCGGGAACTAGCTTGCCTGGACCGGGTCGTCCTGCTCTGCGGGCGCTACGAGGGGGTGGACGAGCGCATCAATGAGCTTTACTGCGACATGGAGCTTTCCATCGGTGATTACGTCCTGAGCGGAGGCGAACTGGCGGCGGCCGTGGTGGTCGATGCTGTCATGCGGCTGGTTCCCGGCGTGCTGGGCAACCAGGCCTCGGGCGAGTTCGAGAGCTTCGGCGCCGCTGACGCCGAGATTTCGACTGACATCGAAGGCGTTCCCCGCTCGCAGCACGGCTCTGGCGGCCTGCTCGACTACCCTCATTACACCCGGCCGGTCGAGTTCGACGGCCTGCGCACGCCCGAGGTTCTGCTCAGCGGCGACCACCTGGGGATCCGCCGCTGGCGCCGCGAACAGCAGCTTCGCAAAACCCTCCGGAACCGCCCCGACCTGCTCGCCAAGGCTGACCTAAGCGCCGAAGACGTGCGCCTGATTGAGGCCATCCGCAGGGAAAATCGCCGCTGATTTGCACCTCGTTTGCTCCGCTGGCAGGCGTGTGCTAACCTTGATTTCTGTGCCGAGTTTGCGCGGAATCTTAGTGTGCCCGCGTGATACTTCGACCCTCCGGGCTGGCTTCGGGGTGAAATGGGCTGGCGTAGCTCAGCTGGTAGAGCATCTGATTTGTAATCAGAGGGTCGGGGGTTCAAATCCCTTCGCCAGCTCCACGTGAAGAAGCGCAAAACGGGGATTCGAAACGGCAAGAGTTTACGCCGGTGACGGCAGTGATTCCGCCGCCGGGTTTGTCCTCCGCGGTAATCCCACAGAGGTGCACAGGAAGTTGAATGCCGGAGGCTTTCCGGATAATGCCTGGTGCACTGAAATGGGCGAAAATGGAAGACAGGCAAAGTTGGGCACAGGTGGCCGAGCGGTTAATGGCAGCAGACTGTAAATCTGCCGCTCCTTGCGAGCTACGGAGGTTCGAATCCTCCCCTGTGCACCATATTTTTTGAGGGAATGCAATGCGCGGGCGGGATAGTTCCGGATTCGATCCTGCTCCTGGGCGCACGATGGATGAGCTTCACAGCACCGGCTCGGAACGGAAGTGCAAGTACCGGGTGGCGATGGCACTGTACGCGGTTCTGGCGTTGCTGGTGTGGTTCACGATGGATGCGGGCAAAGTGATTGTCTTTGGCAGGCCGGTGGAGCTGAGGCTGGTTCCGCTCATCATCATCGGCAGTCTGGCGCTGCGGACGATCATAGCTGGCAGGGCGGATAAGATTCGACGCGGAGACGGAAATGGCGGCTAGATTCTCCGCCAGTAAGTTCGAGGGCTGATGTAGCTCAGTTGGTAGAGCACTCCCTTGGTAAGGGAGAGGTCACCGGTTCAATCCCGGTCATCAGCTCCAGAAAATCAGCCACTAGCTTTTAGTCGGTGCAAAGACAAATTCAGCCGATGAGGCACGCGCTGGTAAGACAGAGCTAGAGGCTGAAGGCTAGAAGCTGTTTCTGCGGGAGTAACTCAGTGGTAGAGTCACAGCCTTCCAAGCTGTTGGTCGCGGGTTCGAGTCCCGTCTCCCGCTCCAGAGTTCGCGGCAAACTGAAAGGGTCGAGCAGGCCGGAGGCAAGAACGAAAAGCGATGTTTGAGCAGGCGGCAATCGCGGTACAAGACGAACGGGGTTATGCGCAGCTTCATGCGCGCATCGACGCCGCCTTCGATGCGCGCGACGTTGAGGTCTTTCTGGAGCGCGTGACCAGAGCCCGGTTGCGGATTCGCGACTACGAGCAGGTTTTGAGGCGTGGACTGCTGGGCAAAGAAGTGATCGCCCTCTACGACGCGCTGCCCGTTTCCGACCAGGCGTTAACGCGCGAGCGCTATCTGCAGTTGGTGGAAAAAGTACCCGCCGAACTACGGCAACGGTATTTCAGGGCGTACGCATACTACTAAAGCGGCGCCGATGTTTTTGGTTTTTCCGGCATAGCCGGGCGATAGAAAAAGTCCAACGGAAGGAATTGAGGGGGTATGGCGAAGGAAAAGTTTGATCGCAGCAAGCCGCACGTAAACGTGGGAACGATTGGGCATATTGATCACGGGAAGACGACTTTGACGGCGGCGATCACGAAGGTATTGTCGAAGCACAACCCGAAT
>JAJZME010000007.1 GCA_021803035.1 Acidobacteriota bacterium
TCCCGTCCGTTCGCAGGTGGCCCGGTCAAGAGCCGTAAAGAACTGCGTTGAGCCAAACGAAGCTGTGGCAGGTGGGCAGGTGGGCAGGTGGCCCGGTCAAGAGCCGTAAAGAACTGCGTTGAGCCAAACGAAGCTGTGCCCCGTACATCGCGCTCTTTGCGATGTGCGGGCGGTATCAATACGATGCAGCCGCTGACCGCAATCCGAGCATCGGATACATCTACGACGCTGGCGGGTGGCACACCCTGGACTTATGCAATCCTGATGGCCCCACAACCGAGGATGCCCCATCCTTCGCCTCTTTTCTGGCGAAGGGTGGGCTGGCAAGAACTTCTCGTCCGGGCAGATGTAGAATTCTCTGTCATGGCGAAGCTCGTTCGTTACCAGCAGTGCGGTTGTTTTCACTTTGTAACATTCAGTTGTTATCGCCGTGAGCCGCTATTGGCGGCGCCGACGGCGTACAGCGTCTTCGAGCAGCAGCTGGAAGCTGTGCGACGGCGGTATAGCCTCGTGGTTGCCGGTTACGTTCTGATGCCGGAGCATGTTCATCTGCTTGTCAGTGAGCCGAGCCGGTCGGCGCTGTCGGTTGCACTCCAGGTTTTGAAGCAGCGGACATCGCGCAAGCTGAAAGTACGCGGAGCGGTTCAGTTCTGGCAGCGCCGCTACTACGATTTCAACGTGTGGAGCGAAAGCAAGCGCGTCGAAAAGCTACGATACATGCATCGAAACCCGGTCAAGCGCAGACTAGTCGAAAAACCAGAACACTGGCAGTGGTCCAGCTTCCGGCACGATGCTACCGGACAGTTGAGAACGGTCGAGATCGAATCGAACTGGACCGCTTTTCAAAGAGGAAATCAAATACCCGAGCCTCTCCGTTATTGTGAAACCAGCGGTTAACCCTCCCACCCTTCGCTAGAAAGAAGCGAAGGATGGGGCAACCTCGATGGTGGGAGAATAGAGTGAAAAATAAGGATGCGCCACCCGCCCATACCGCGTCCACTTTGTGATCAATTTCCAGCGTTGGCCAGGGTAAATCCAAAGCGACGCCCAATAAAGCGCAGACAGTCATGCTTGACATTCGAGGCGAGATCACCTACATTTGCCTCGCGTAATAGGCTTGCCGTCAGATGGTTACTGTAGGTTCTGTCTGAATCGTCTGGATGGAGCCGCGGTTTCCTGATTGTTGCACCTTGGGCTCGCTCCCTGCCTCACGAATCGGTTCTCTCGTTCTCCCCAAATCTTCGAAAATGTGGTCTCGCCGGTCGACGAGTTGCCCGTTGTATTTCGCCGCGGAGCGGCATCGTAGCTGGGGGTATTTCTCATAGCTATGCGATATCCGGGCCCGTGCGTTCGGCAGAGTTTTGCAAAAGGCACTTTTTCTCCTTGGTTTTCCCTGCATCTGCTCACATCTATGCGGCGAGGTGAACTACTCATGATTCGTTCAGCATGCGCAGTATTGAAAGTGCTTTCAGTTATCGCCTTCGTCTGCACTACGCAGGCGTTCGCCCAGTACGTTTTTCCCAGCTTTCCCAACCCAACCATCAATACCGGCGTCCATGTCATCAACGGCGGTGGTCCAGCCTTGGTGCCTTTGGCAAATGGGCTGTATACAAACGCGCTTGAGTTGATTTATGTGGACACGCTTCAGGATGTGTCACTGGCATATTCAACCGACGGCCTTCATTACACCAATGTAGGTTATATAAACCCACCTCCTGGTGGCGTTGCAGAGCTAGACTGCACTCCAGCCTACGCCGACCACTGCGGTGTTGCTGCTGTCGCATACAACGGCGAATTATATGTTGCCTATAACGATTATTCATGCAACTGTCTGCATGTTCTTCAGGGCACGTCAGACCCTGGTTATGCGACATTTACATGGACCGATGTTTACAACGATACAGCGCACCAATTGACGACAACGCCCACAATGTTGGTGACAACAGACAACCCGACACACCCAAACCTTATCATTCGTTATGGCACAACAGTAAGCGGTAACAACGCCTACAGTTCTGTTTTCAACGGCAGTACGAACACATGGTCAACCCAGGCAAGCAACGGCGTTTCACCGACGCAGAGTACCCTATTCGCAATCAATGGAGCAAACTATGCGATTGACAAGAGTTCGGGTAGCTCGACGCAGGTCAATATCACGCAGCTAGACGACAACGGTGTAGCCATTCCGGGTACCACCTACGCACTTCAAGATGACTACGCCACTTTGGGGTTTTCGTCTGTGGTCTACAATAACGATGAGTGGACCGTTTTCGTTGCCTCGAGGCCCCAGAGCAGCAACGAACTGCAACTCTTGTCATCGTCGGCTTACTACGATTTCGCCGATGGAGTGAACTGGGGCAGTCAGACTTACCCGAATAATGTGTTGGTCCCGTATGATGGCTCTTATCCTGGAGATTTCGCTATGACCGTATACCCGCCACAACCGAGTGGGTCGGCCAAGATTGTCGTTGCGTACAGCGGCGACTCCAACGGCGACCTCTATGCTACGAGCGGTACTGTCCCTGTGTTTTAGAGAAAATGAAAGATGTAGTATTTTAGGCGGCGAGGGCATCCGCAGTTGGCAGTAGGCGGGGCGTCTCGCCGCTCCTTTGAGCATAATGGGACAGTAATCAGGCTATAAAAGTGGTGTCCCCCCCTCGCGAGGGAGTCCCAACAGCCTTGTATAGCGTCTAAGAAAAAAGATTCCTTTCGTGTGCTTTGCAGCCAGTTATCCGCTCTCGTACCTCGCTCACGGAGATTTCATTGTTGGGCCAACGCATTATCATCTCTGTCGCTACAAATCATTGGCATCGCCAAACTTCTATCCTTCGTCCAAACCTCCATTGCCGCCCGTATCCACGCTATTCACGGCGATTCTGGGTGAACCGGAGCAGGTGGTCTTTTCATCAAGAAAAGACCACCTTGTGTCCTCGCGCCAGATGCGAGTTGCCTGTCTCTGCCATGCTTTCTCGTGCAGACTGCAAAATTGGCTCAAACGAAATCCAACCACTTTTGGAGAGACAATGATCAGAATCCATTGTGCGAGCAGAACAACTTTTCTTCTCGCCCTGGTTGGGCTGGCCAGCTGGTCAGCGCGTGCACAGACCTCCGTTGCGGCCAGCCTCTACGGTGCATTCAGCGGTTCAACAACCGCGCCGAGCACGTCGAATGCACCGGGCGGGGCCCTTCTGAGCCCGTCGAGTGCGGCAGGCGCTCTGATTGAGCTGCGCCACATCAGCAATCCGCTGGTCGGCTACGAGGCCACTTACGCATACAACCGTGCCAATCAGTCGGAAATCGTGACAACCGCCACGCCGCCCCCTTGTCCTACCACAAACTGCATCCCTTCCGACAACTTGACGGTAGCGATCCCGGCCAACGCGCACGCGCTCACCGGCGACTGGATTGTGTCCGCGAAGGTCCTACACCTGCGACCCTTTGCTCTTGCCGGTGGAGGCGTGCTCTTCCACGTGCCTACGGTTAGCACTGTGCCTACCCCCTACATCGCGTGTGTCGGCACGGTCTGCGAACGAGGGACGACAAATGTCTCGACCAATACGCAGACGAAGGGAGTGTTTGTCTACGGCGTGGGAGTGGATTGGGGCCTTCTGCCCCATATGGGTCTGCGTCTGCAGTACCGCGGCAACGTATACAAGCTGTCAAGCCTACTGAAAGGATACAGCTCGGACAGTGCCTTTACGCACACGGCGGAGCCTATGCTTGGCTTGTACTTCCGCTTCTAGCTCAGAATTAGTGTGAACACGCCCTCTAGAACAACACCGGCCGTCGAATCCAACAGAATCTTGGGCAGGTGGGCAGGTGGCCCGCTCATAAAATGAGCAAGAACGTTTTGTGCCCCATCCATCCACAGTTTTATCGTGGATGGGTGGGAGCCTACGAAGACTGGCCGACCCAAGTTTTTCCTCCGTCCGTTCCATCGCCACAAGAGCTGCCCCATCCTTTCCGCGCCGTTTGCGGAAAGGATGGGATCACCCACCGCCTGCACCACCAGCAGCCGCTTGAGTCGTCAAGCCCCGTGCTTTCCAACCGCCGCAAATTCATCACCTTACATTTGCAGGTAATTTCCGCGCCGCGGCATAGAATGGAACCATCATCGCGCCGAAAGGCCAGCCTGCGGAGAACACGAGCATGACCAAGCGAATCTCTCCCGTTTCATCGCCAACCCCTCAGCGAGCGCAGAGCGCTCTCTGCGCGTTGAAGCCGCCGCAACCGAGGCTTGTGAGCGCACCCACCCCCCTAGAATATTTTCTTTTCCACAGAATTGTTTGCCGTTAATTTTCTTGCCACCCCCCAATTACATCCGCCAGACAGCCGGATCAGGCTTCTGCATTCAGCCTTGGCCACATCCAGTCTCAAATCCACGCGCTCCGGAATCCGCGCTCATCAAGCCCGAAGCCCGTTCCCTGACCGATCAAGCGGACAGCTAAAAGCTAATAGCTGGAAGCTGCCTCTGGCCGTGCCGCCGCGCTCTGCCGCCGTTCCTCGTATACTCATCCCATAAGCATGACGAGCCGGCTTGACACCATCCTCAACGCGACGCGCGCCACCGTGGCCGCCAGCAAGGCCCATACATCGCTCGCCGAACTGGAGCGCCGCGCCGCCCTGCACCATCCGCGTGGCTGGGCTGCGGCCCTGCGCCGCCGCGCTGCAACCGGCCCCGCAATCATCGCCGAGATCAAGAAAGCCTCGCCCTCGAAAGGCCTGATTCGCGCCGACTTCGACGTGGAGTGGCTGGCCCGGCGCTACCGTGCCGGCGGCGCGGCTGCCCTTTCAGTACTCACCGACGAGCCCTACTTCCAGGGCAGCCTGCGCAACCTCCAGCTGGCCTCCGACGCAGCGCCCCTGCCTTGCCTGCGCAAGGACTTCATCGTCGACGAGTACCAGATCGTCGAAGCCCGCGCCCATCGCGCCGACGCCATCCTCCTGATTGCCGCGGCGCTCAAGGATGCCGAGATGCGCCATTTCGCCCAGGTCGCCAACGGCTTCTCGCTCGACGTGCTGGTCGAGGTGCACACCGGCGAGGAGTTGGACCGTGTGCTCGATGTACTGGGCCCATCCGGCGCCGACGCCATCGGCGTCAACAACCGCGACCTGAAAACCTTTGAGGTCTCGCAGCAAACCTCGTTCACGCTGGTCGAGCGCATCCCCGCAGGTCCGGTGCGCGTGACTGAAAGCGGCATCTCCACCGCCGAAGACATCGTCCGCCTGCGCCAGGCGGGCTTCGACGCCTTCCTCATCGGCGAAAGCCTGATGCGGCAGACCGACCCGGGCGCGGCACTGGCCGAACTGCTGGCCTGCGCCGCGGTAACACGATGAGCCTGTGGATCAAGATCTGCGGCAACACCTCCCTGCCCGATGCCGCGCTGGCCGCCGAAGCCGGAGCCGACGCCGTGGGATTCGTCTTTGCGCCCAGTCCGCGGCAGGTAACCGTTGCACAGGTCGCGGCCATCGTGCCCGCGCTGCCGGAAAAGCTTGAAAAGGTCGGCGTCTTCGTCAATGCGGCCTTTGCCGAGATCGAGTCCGCGGTTCGCGCCTGCGGGCTGACCGGCGTGCAACTGCACTTTGACGCCGCGCCGGAATTGTCCGCCCGCCTCCGGAAGCGCTTCGGCGCCGCATTGCGCATCCTGCGCGTCATGCACTTTGCAGCCTGCTCCCTCGACTGGGAGCCAAAGCGCGCCCGCTACGACGCGGACCCCAATATCGACGGCCTGCTCGTCGATTCGCGCACGGCAACGGCAACCGGCGGCACGGGACTCGCCTTCGATTGGCAACTGGCCGCCAAGACCGTCTTCCAGAACGCGAAAGCGCGCAAATGCATCGCCGCCGGAGGACTCACGCCCGCTAACGTGGCCGAGGCCATCGCCGTCCTGCAACCCTGGGGCGTAGACGCCGTTTCCGGCGTGGAAGCCGCGCCGGGCCGTAAGGATCCGGTTAAGGTAAGGGCCTTCGTGGCCAACGCGCGGGCGGCCAGCCGCGGATAATCCCGCTTCGATCGCCGCCCCTGCGCATCTATTCAACCGCACGATAAACCTGGAGGTCTGTGCATGGATACCTTTCTTGCTCCAATTGAGCAACCTGCATCCCCCTTGCTGAAGCTGGCCTACGGCATGTCGCGCCAGCGCTTCGGCAAGGTCATGACGCCGCTGAAGGTCTTTGCCGCGCGGATGCCGCTGGGCTTCGGCATGTTCTACGGAAAAATCAGCGAGCTCGACAAGAAGCTGAAGCTGCCGGCGGAAACGGTAATGCTCATCCGCGAGCGCGTGGCGCGGCTCAACGTCTGCGAGTTCTGCATCGACATCGGGCGCGCCCTGGTCATCAAGGCGCGAATGAACGAGGCCAAGTTCAACGCGTTGGAGGAGTACGGCACCAGCCCGCTCTTCAGTGAAGCCGAGCGCGCCGCGCTGGATTATGCAAGCGAGCTGACACTCAGAAAGCAGGTAACTCCGGAGACCTTCGACCGCCTCGCCAGGCTTTATTCCGAGCGGGAGATCTGCGAGATTGTGTGGCTGGTCGCCAGTGAGCACTTCTACAACATGTCCAACATCGGCCTCAACATTCACTCCGACATGCTGTGCGAAATCAGCAGGAAGAAGCATTGACGATGCGTGACGAGCCTGCGGAAGAACGCTTCACTGAAGCATCCAGTATGGGCTTGCGTGTCGTCAGTCCTGAAACCAGACTCCGTCCAATTCGGGTGATCCTGCCCGCCGCAAAAGACAATCGCGCGAGCAATCTGCGGAACCATCCGCTTGGCCGCGCCGATGCCTGCCTCCTAGTACACTAAAGAGTTCCCCCACTTTCGCGGGCAACGGCGCAGGAGCTTCTCATGGCATCAATCATTCTCCCGGCAAGTCCTTCAGAATCGCGTCCGGGGCGGTTTGGCGTCTACGGCGGCCGCTATGTGCCGGAGACGCTGATGGCCGCGCTCGTCGAGCTGGAGCGCGAGTACGAAGCCGCCAGAGCCGATGCGGCCTTTCAGGCGGAGCTCTCGTCCCTGCTGCACGACTACGCTGGCCGGCCCACGCCGCTCTACTTTGCCAGCCGCCTCACCGGGCAACTGGGTGGCGCCAAGATCTATCTCAAGCGCGAAGACCTGCTGCACACCGGCGCGCACAAAATCAACAACGCCCTGGGCCAGGGA
The DNA here is from genome assembly GCA_021803035.1 of Acidobacteriota bacterium. GTDB lineage: Bacteria > Acidobacteriota > Terriglobia > Terriglobales > Acidobacteriaceae > Telmatobacter. Next base: position 7,163 of record JAJZME010000007.1, read on the forward strand.
TTGCTGGCCAAACGCATGGGCAAACAGCGCGTCATCGCCGAAACCGGCGCCGGCCAGCACGGTGTGGCCACGGCCACCGTCTGCGCCCTGCTGGGCCTGGAGTGCGTCGTCTACATGGGCGAAGTGGACATGGCCCGCCAGGAGCTGAACGTGCTCCGCATGCGCCTGCTGGGCGCCGAGGTGCGCGGCGTCTCGTCCGGCTCCAGGACGCTCAAAGACGCCATCAGCGAAGCCATGCGTGACTGGGTCACCAACGTCCGCACCACTTACTACCTGCTGGGCAGCGCGCTCGGCGCACATCCTTACCCCACCATGGTGCGCGATTTCCAGCACGTCATCAGCAAAGAGATCAAGCAGCAACTGCTCGAAAAGGAAGGCCGCCTGCCGAATGCGGTCATTGCCTGTGTGGGCGGCGGCTCCAACGCCATCGGAGCGTTCTACGAGTTCATTCCCGAGCGCCAGGTGCGGCTCATCGGCGTGGAGGCCGGCGGCTACGGACCGGCACTGGGCGAACACGCGGCGCGCTTCCGCGGTGGAGTGCCCGGCGTGCTGCAGGGCACCTTTTCCTATGTGCTGCAGGACGAGGACGGGCAGATCGCGCTCACGCACTCGGTCTCGGCCGGCCTCGATTACGCCTCCATCGGTCCAGAACACGCAGCCCTGCACGACACGGGCCGCGCCGAGTACACGGCTCAGGATGACGCAGCGGCGCTCGACGCGGTCATCCGGCTGTCGCGAACCGAAGGCATCCTGCCCGCCCTGGAAAGCGCGCATGCGGTCGCCGAAGCCCTCAAGGTGGCGCCCACATACGGCCCACATGACATACTGGTGGTGAACCTCTCAGGACGCGGCGATAAAGACATGGGCATTCTGGCGCGCGAACTGAAACTGTAGAGACTCTTAGAGATATGCCGCTTCGCTTCGATCACAAACCCGGCCTGG
>JAJZME010000027.1 GCA_021803035.1 Acidobacteriota bacterium
TGACTCGCGCTCGTCGGCCCTCCGCGGCTTTTTATCTTGTTCCGCCATCGGTCGGTAGGTCGGCCTTTCTTTCCCATTGTACGGGCACCATGGATTCCGCGCCGAAGCGCCGGCTCATTCCCACCCACCCGCTTTATCCCGCCGCAAATCGCAGGCCGCGGGCCGGGAACGCCAGAATCGCCGCTACCCAAAGCTGCCTGGTCTGGAATTTCACGCCAACCGCATGGTTTCCGGTGCACTTGCCTGGGGAAGCCGGAATTCTGCGGCCGGTTTGCCGATCATTATCCGTCCTGGGCCCATAATGTCTCTATGTCATCTCTCTGGCAACGCCTCGCCGGCCCTCATCGCGTCGCCAGGCATGCGCCCGGTCGCCAGCGCCCGCGATCGAGCCAGCCGAAGATACCCCCCCATATTTTTTACTGGAACTGTAAGACTTAGGACCACCATCCCGGTTTGCTCATTGAGTCGCACGGCGGAAATGCCCGACAATGGCAGTGGCAATGCAAAGTCGATTCCCAAGCATAGACATAGAGCAGCACGCATCCACCAGGGTGTTCGCCAAGCTGCAATTGCCTGACCCGCCCTCATGCGAAACCGGCCCGGTTCGCGCATGGGAGCAGCCGGTCGTGATGCGCACCTGGATGCCCGCGGCTCCGGATCGCAATCCGCTGTTCCTGGAGAAGCGCGTCTACCAGGGCAGCAGCGGCTGCGTTTACCCGCTGCCGGTCATCGACCGCATCGAGACCGAGCCGCAAGACCGCGCATGGCAGGCGGTTCACCTCGAAAATCGCTATCTCCGCGTCATGGTGCTGCCGGAGATCGGCGGGCGCATCCACGTCGGCCTGGACAAGCTGAACGGCTACGATTTTTTCTACCGCCAGAATGTGATCAAGCCTGCCCTCGTCGGGCTGGCCGGCCCGTGGATCTCCGGCGGCGTGGAGTTCAACTGGCCGCAGCATCATCGTCCCGCCACCTTCATGCCGGTCCAGGTCGCCATCGAGCGCCACTCCGATGGCGCAATCACGGTGTGGTGCGGCGACCACGATCCCATGACGCGCATGAAGGGCATGCACGGCCTTTGCCTGCATCCCGACAAGGCCTACCTCGAACTGCGGGTGCGCCTCTACAACAGAACCGCCGAAACGCGCACATTCCTCTGGTGGGCGAACGTCGCGGCCCGTGTGCATGAAAAATATCAGGCATTCTTCCCGCCCGATGTGCGCTTTGTCGCCGACCACGCCAAACGCGCCGTAACCGAATTTCCGCTCAGCCGCGGAGAATACTACGGCATCGACTACGGCCGCCGCGCCGTCGGCGGCATTCGGCCGGAAGAGATGCCGCGCCGCTTTGCGCCGGACGGATCGTACGCCCCCAACGACCTGCGCTGGTACGCGAATATTCCCGTGCCCACCAGCTACATGATTGCCGCCTCGCGCGGCGACTTCTTCGGCGGCTACGATCACGCGCAGCAGGCGGGCTTCGTGCATTTCGCCGATCACCGCATCGCGCCCGGCAAGAAGCAGTGGACCTGGGGCAATCACGAATTCGGCTATGCCTGGGAGCGCAGCCTGACCGAATCCGACGGCCCCTATGTCGAGCTGATGGCCGGCGTCTACACAGATAACCAGCCCGACTTTTCCTTCCTCGCACCCGGCGAAACAAAAGCCTTCCAGCAGTTCTGGTATCCCATCCGCGAGATCGGCGCGCCCGACGAAGCCAATCTCGACGCCGCGCTGCGCGTCGAACGGCTGACCGGCGGCATTCGCATCCATCTCCAAGTCACTGCCCCGCGGTCCGGCTGCACGGTGCGCCTGCGCGTCGATGGCGCGGACCGCGGCGTATGGCAGGGCGATCTTTGCCCTGAACTACCGCTGCATCACACCTTCGATGCCGTCGATGGCCACCTGGAAGTGCGGCTTGAGCAGGCGGGCCGCACTCTTCTGCGTTACGCCCCCGGCGAGTGCATCCCCCAGGATCGTCCCACCGTTGCCACCGAGCCGCCTTCGCCGCCGGAGGTCGGCAGCAACGACGAGTTGTTTCTCATCGGCCTGCACCTGGAGCAGTACCGTCATCCCACGCGCAGCCCCGAAATCTACTGGCAGGAGGCGCTGCGTCGCGATGCGCGCGACAGCCGCGCCAATCACGCCCTGGGTCGCTGGCACATGCAGCGCGGCGAGTTTGCCGCGGCCGAGCAGCATCTGCGCGCCGCCATCACCCGCCTGACCGGGCGCAATCCCAATCCCAGCGACGGCGAACCTTACTACACCCTGGGCCTGGCCCTCAACTATCTCGGCCGCCGCGAAGAAGCCTGCGATGCGTTCTACAAGTCCACGTGGAATGCCGCCTGGCGCGGTCCGGCCTATCATCGCCTGGCGGAAATCGACTGCGCGCGCCGCCAATGGACTGCGGCGCTGGACCACCTTGACCGCTCCCTGCGCGCCGATGCCGACAACCTGAGCGCGCGCAATCTGAAGGCCGTCGTGCTGTGGAATCTTGGCCGTGAACAGGAGGCCGAAGAGCTTCTCGGCGCAACCTGCGCGCTGGATCGGCTCGACGTCTTCAGCCGTTTTCTCGCCGCCGGCGCGCTGCCGCCAGACGGCCAGCAGAGCATCGACTTGAGCTTCGATCTGTTGCGTGCCGGTCTGTTCGATCGCGCACTGACCGTCGCCTCCGCCGCGCCGCAATCCCAAGCAAGTGACGGCGCCGCCACCCTGCTGCTCTATGTGCGGGCGCATGTCCTCAAGTGCCTGGGGCGCGCGGAAGAAAGTGCGGCTGCTTACAGGCAGGCGGCCCTTGCGGATTTCGCTTATGTCTTCCCCGGCAGGCTCGAAGAGATGCTGCTTCTGGAAGAGGCCATCGCCAACAACCCGCGTGATGCCCGCGCGCACTACTATCTCGGCAACCTGCTCTACGGCCGCCGGCGCCATGGCGAGGCCATTGCCCATTGGGAACTCGCCGTGCAGTTGGAACCGGGCATCGCCACCGCATGGCGCAACCTGGGCATTGGCTGCTTCAATGTGCTGCGCGATGCGCGGCGCGCCTCGGAGGCTTTTGCCCATGCGCGTGCGCTGGCTCCAGACGATGCCCGCATTCTTTATGAGCAGGACCAATTAGCGAAGCGGACCGGCAAACCAATCGAACATCGCCTGGCTGCGCTCGAAGCCAGCCGCGAGCTGGTGGAAAGACGCGACGATCTCTCGGTAGAGCTGGCTACGCTCTACAACAACGCCGGCAAGCCGGAATCCGCGCTCGCGCTCCTGTTGTCGCGGGCCTTTCAGCCCTGGGAAGGCGGCGAGGGCTTGGTGCTGGCGGAATATATCCGCGCTCATCTTCTGCTTGGTCAGCGCGCACTTGGCGGCGCAGACCCGGCTGCGGCACTTCACCATTTTCAGGCCGCGCAGAGCCCGCCGGAGGGCCTTGGCGAAGCCGCGCATCCGCTCCTGAATCTCAGCGCGATCGATTATTGGCTGGGCGCCGCTTATGCGGCAAGCGGCAGCGCAGAGAGAGCCGCCGATCACTGGCAACGCGCCGCCCGCACACACGGCGATTTTCTTGCCATGAAAGTCCAGTCCATCTCCGCGATGTCCTACTGGAGCGCAATGTCGCTCCGCCGCCTCGGCCGCGAAGAAGATGCGCGGGCCCTCCTGCGGGAAATTTATGATCATGCAGTGAAACTGAACGAGCAAACTCCTTCGATCGACTACTTCGCCACCTCGCTGCCCGCCATGCTGCTCTTTGACGAAGATCTGAAGCAACGCCAGACAGTTACCGCATGTTTTCTTCGCGCGCAGGCGCTGCTGGGCCTGGGCGAACGGCAGCGCGCGGCCGCTCTGCTCGATGATGTCCTGAAAGTGGATCGTAGCCATTCCGGCGCCATCGATCTGCTGCGCATGGAAGGCTGCCAATAATGCAAGCTCCTACGATGCCCAATGCTCCGGGCGAATCCGCCGCTGTGCCGGAACGCGCTGCCTGCATCTGGATAATTTCGGCTGTCGCCGCTCTCGGCGGTCTCCTGTTCGGCTACGACTGGGTCGTGATCGGCGGCGCGCGGCAATTCTTCGAAATCTATTTCCACCTCACCTCGCCCGCGCTCGTCGGCTGGGCCAACAGTTGTGCGTTGATCGGCTGTCTGTTCGGCGCGCTGGCCGCCGGTTCCATGGCCGATCGCTTCGGGCGGCGCCGCGTGCTCTTGTTTGCCGCTGTGCTCTTTGCCGTCTCGTCCGCGCTCACCGGCTGGGCGCACTCTTTCACGGCCTTTATCGTCTGGCGCATCATCGGTGGAACCGCCATTGGCATGAGTTCCATCGTCTCCCCGCTTTACATTGCCGAAATTAGTCCTGCCGCGATACGCGGCCGCCTTGTAAGCCTCAACCAGTTCGCCATCGTGGTCGGCATTCTGCTGGCGCAGGTCGTAAACTGGCGCATCGCCCGGCCCGTTGCGGCCGGCCTCACGGCGTCGGCAATGCTGCACTCGTGGGATGTCCAGTATGCCTGGCGCTGGATGTTTAGCGCGGTCGTTGTTCCGTCTCTTGTCTTCACCGTGGCCGCGCTCTTCCTTCCGGAAAGCCCGCGCTGGCTGCTGGTGCGCAAACGGGCCGAGGCGGCGAACGACGTCCTGCAACGCGTGGGCGGCCCGTCCTACGCCGCCAGTGAAATCGCGGCCATCGAACGCTCCCTGGCTTCCAAGAGCGCCAGCCGCTCTTCCTGGCGCGAGCTGCTGCGTCCCGGCGCGCGCAACATCCTTCTTCTGGGAATGGCCCTGGCCGCGCTGCAGCAGTGGACCGGCATCAACATCCTGTTCAACTATGCCGGCACCATTTACCGCAGCGCCGGCTACGGAGCTAACTCCATCTTTCTCGACATCGTAATCACGGGCGCCATCAATCTCGTCTTTACGGTTCTGGCAATGGCCCTGGTGGACCGCGTCGGACGGCGTCCGCTGATGATCTACGGCTGCCTCGGCATCGCCATCTCGCATTCGCTCTGCGCTCTCGGCTATTACTTTCACTGGAGCCCCGCGGTCGTGCTTTCCCTGACGCTGCTTGCAATTGCCTGTTATTCGCTAACTCTGGCGCCGGTTACGTGGGTTCTGGTCACGGAGATCTTTCCCAACTGCTTGCGCTCGCACGGCGTGTCCATGTCCGTGAGCGCCTTATGGATCGCATCCTTTCTGCTGACCTATACCTTCCCCGAGTTGAATCGGCTGGTAGGGATGAGCGGCGTGTTTTATACCTATAGCGCCATCTGTCTCCTGGGCTGTGTCCTGATCGTCTTCTATGTCCCCGAAACCAAAGGCCGCACCCTCGAGGAGATCGGATCCGGCATGTCGGGCGCGTGACTCAATCGGGACTTGTATGACTTCCTATCATCCCTGTGACGTGCGCCGGGAAGCTGCATGCTGCCCAGAATAGGAACTATTCGCGCCTCTCAAGCATGGGTGTGGCTCATGTTTCGTTCCGCGATACGCATGGTACAAACCCGTTAACTCCGAAAGATTTCCATTACTTACTTCTGAGCGGATACCGATTGAGATTCCCTGCCTCTCTCATATTTCCAGAAAAACATAGAGTTAGCTCCAAAATCTCTCGAAGCGAGGAAATCGAAAGTGTGTATTGAATCGCCATTTGTCAGACCTTCATACAGATCCCTTGACGCCGGGCAGCCACGAGGTATAGAAAAGACGGCACGGAGCTTGTTTCCAAATTTCCTGCGCGCAATTCAGAGAGTAATGAACGTAAGGGCTTTCGCGGAGAGAGCGCGTAACCGCAACATGTCAAGGGGGTGTTGTGAATTCAATTCTGGATCGTCGGGCTTTTGTGCGGCTTTGCGCAGCATGCGGGGCGCTTTTGACTCAACGGCTTCACGCGCAGTCAATACCGGCTCCGCGGGTCACCAACGTTCCCGTGAAAAACCGTAAAAACTTTGTCGGCATTCAGGTGCGCGGGTTTTGCTGGGTGGACGAAGGAGTTGAGCAGGTGCTCGACAATATCCAGGGCAAGGGCGACGTCAATACTGTTTGGGCTTACACCTTCGCGTACGGAGAACAAAGGCTGCACAGAGGCGGCTCTGATCCTTTGCCGGATCACGGAAAACCGGGAAACACGATCGCCGCGGGCGCGTTTTATGACTACAATCCAATCTACTTCCAAAACACCACCCTGAAGGACTTTCGCAACCACACCTACGGTAACTTCAACGTCATTGAAGCAGTCGCGGCGAAAGCCAAGGCGCGGGGCATGGATTTCTTTGCCTGGGACCTCAATAACGCCAGCCATATCTTGAACGTGGTGATTCCGAATTATGCCGAAGTTGCGGAAATTGATGTCTATGGGCGCCGAACGGGACGGCCGTGCTTCAATAATCCCGACTACCAGGCATTTCTCAGCGGCAAAGTCGAGAGCCTGCTCTTAGGTTATCCCAGCGAGGTGGACGGTATTGCGTGGGGCTCCGAGCGCATGGGGCCATTTGAGAACATGATCGGCAACGCCGGCCCGATCACCTGTTTCTGCCGCTACTGTAAGGCAAAAGCGCGCGCCCAGGGCATTTCGGTGCCGCGTGCGCAGACCGGCTATCGCGAGCTGGAGCAGTTGTATCAGAAGGCTGCCAGGAATCAACGCCCAACAGACGGCTACTTTGTTTCTTTCTGGAGATTGCTCCTTAAGTATCCCGAGATTCTAAGCTGGGAATCTCTCTGGAACAACAGCTATCAGGAGGTCATGGCGCAGTTATACGGCCTGGCAAAGTCGATTGCTCCTGCCAAGCCGTTCGGCTTTCATCTTATGCAAACCATGACCTTCAGTCCGTTCTTCCGGGCCGCCTTGGATTATACAAAGATCAGAAATTCCTCCGATTTCTTCAAGATTGCGACTTACAGCCATGCGGGCGGACCAAGATTGGCGGCATATCTGGACCATTTGAGCCATACGGCCTTTCATGATGCGACTCCCCCGGATTTTTTGGATTTCTATTACAAGATTATGAATTATCATGAAGCTCCTTACGACGAGTTAGCTTCGACAGGGCTTTCGGCCGGCTACATTGTCGAGGAGACAAAGCGTGCTCTTGCGGAAGTGGCCGGAGAAGTTCAGATTTATCCCGGCATTGATATCAATGTTCCTACATTAACCAAGGGCAAATCGCCCTTGGGGCCCACCACCCCGCAGGAAGTGCGGCAGGAGATCCAGGCTGCGTTTGGCGCGGGCGCTAACGGTGTTGTGCTGGCGCGCGAATACGCGGAGATGTGGCTTGCCAATCTCTCTGCGGCAGGCGATACCCTGCGCGAGATATTTGCTCAATCGAAGGCCTAGCCTGATTGGTCGAATGGAGTGCGCCGAGTAGGCGGAGCGGCGCCCGAGAGACCGGGAATTGGGCCCACGGCTAAACGACTGCCGGCTTCCAACCGATAGTGGTTTAACGGCAGGATGACAGGCTCAGCACAAATTGCGGAGATGCGCTGCTAATCATTCGGATTCGTCCGGATGTCCTGGGCGTGAAGAGCCGGTAAGGAGACGGAAAGAAATTGAGGTTGCAAGTTCTGTCTCCATGTCGTGTATCGGCACGGCTATGAAAAATACGCGGCGTAGGCGCAGTGGTTGTTGGCCCCGTGCTTCAGCGTGGGGAAAGGGTAGCCAATCAATATCGCGAGTCACGTAGGGACGGCACAAATCGACAGAAAAGACCAAACGTAGTTGGAACCTTGATTTATTGCCTCGCACAGGAAAGTGTAAAGCGGCCTGATTTTGTCGTTTTTTCCCCGATGTGGGTGTTTCGGCTATTCTCAGGGCGATGCGAGACAACGATTGGGCGCGGGTATTGGGATGGCCGGGGTACAAGGTTTACCGGCACAAGATTGATGAACGCGGCAAGAAGCCGAAGCTTTGGGTGCGGCGTAAGCGGGCCAACAAGCAGTTGGTGTGCTCGGGATGTGGCTTTGGATAAAATGCTTCCACCCGCACGCGGGAGCCTGATGATCACACTGGCTGCTGCCGGATCGAAACTGCTAGAACTTCGTTTAGAGGCATAGCAAGATGTGAATTGCTGCAATGCTCCGGGGAATGTCATGCACGGGGAAGACATATGGTCCGCAATAGCTGTGTTTCCTTAGGTGCTAGGTGCGCTTTCTCCTGACTCTCCGGTCATCTTTCTCCAGTGGCATACACCGCCTGCTCAAAGTGCGCTGTCGCTCTCAGCCGAGGTAATGTGCGGCTGCCGAACCACGCGATGGCATTGAATACTGCGGGTACATAATTTTGCGTTTCCAGCGGCAGCGCATGCGCCGCCACGGAAAACGATGTACCGCCGGTTTGAACCAGCGCCCGCTGAACCGCCTGCGTCCCGGCGTTATAAGCGGCAAGCGCCAAAGGCCAGTTGTGAAACTTAGCATCGAGAGCTCGCAGATACTCCGCGGCCGCACGCGTCGATTTCTCAATATTTAGCCGCTGATCTGTTCCCGCATCTACAACGAGCCCATAGCGCCGCGCGGTATCCGGCATAAGCTGCCACAAGCCCCGGGCGCCCTTTGGCGATAGCGCGGTGGGGTTGCCACCGCTCTCAACCAGGACAACAGCCATCAACTGTACGGGAATGCCAACCTGGCGCAGAATCGGCTCCAGGACGGGACGAAGACGCTCAACGCGCTGCAAATCGCTACTGGCACTGTTGGGCGGTGCCACCGTCGGCAATCCACCCGCCTCCAATTCGCGCGCAGCGCCCATCCCTGAGACCTGCGAGTCCGGTCGAGAAGCACGTCGCAACGCCATTGTGGCTGCGTGGCTCAAGCTCACATCGTACACCGCAAACAGATCGCTGCCACCTGGTGATACCCCGTGGATGGTAGCCGTGCGTTCCGCGGCAACCACGGGCAACGGCATCAGTAACCCAAGGAGAATTGTCAGCGAGGCGCGCGCTATCACCGTGGTTCGCCTCCAGCGGACTGCTGAGCGATGGTTGCTCATTCGCTCGCCTCCGTGGTCGTCTGCAGAGGCTGTGGTTGCGGTGTAGGTGCGGGTTCCGGCCTATGTTTGCCACCTGAGCCATGCCGCATCTGCCACCCACGCCACATCTCGTAAATCACCGGAATCACGATCAGCGTCAGTGCGGTTGAAGTGACCATGCCGCCGACCATGGGTGCAGCAATGCGCTTCATGACATCGGCACCTGTAGCCTGACTCCACATGATGGGGAGCAAACCAGCAATAATTGCGGTGACAGTCATTATCTTGGGCCGAACACGCATCACCGCGCCCTCTATAATTGCGTCGTACAGATCTCGTCGCGTGGTCATCGTTCCCTCCGCTAAGCGGCGGTCATAAACTTCATCGAGGTAGACGATCATAACCACACCGGTTTCCGTTGCCACGCCGGCCAGCGCGATAAACCCCACCCACACGGCAACGCTTGTGTTGTAGTGCAGCAGAAACAGCAACCAGATGCCGCCCACCAGCGCGAAGGGGAGTGAAAGCATGATAATCAGTGTCTTGGGCACTGACCTGAAGTTTGAATAGAGCAGCACAAAGATAATCAGCAACGTTAGAGGCACAACATAGTCCAGTGTCTTCGCCGCGCGCTCCATGTATTGATACTGTCCGGCCCACTCCAGATAGTAGCCCGGCGGAAGCGTGACCTTTTGGTTGACGATCTTCATCGCGTGCTTTACATAGGTCCCAATATCGACTCCTGCCACGTCGACATAGACATAACCTACCGGTATGCCTCCTTCGGTCTTGATCACCGGCGGGCCCATGGTCATGCGGATCGTCGCCAGTTGCGATATGGGTATTTCCGCGCCGCTGGGAGTGGGCACCAAAACCCGGTCGAGGGCCTGCGGATCCGTGCGATAATCGCGCAGGTAGCGAACATCCACGGGAAATCTCTCCAAACCATCAATTACGGTCGTGATGTTCTTGCCGCCGATCGCGGTTTCAATCACATCTTCGACATCACTCACCGTCAATCCATAACGCGCAATCGCATCGCGGTTAATCTTGAAGTCGAGGTAATAACCGCCAACCACTCGCTCGGCATAGATATTGCGCGTGCCAGGCAGGCTCTGCAAATCGTCCTGGATCTCTTCGCCAATTCCCTGAATCACCTTCAGATTCGGGCCGAAGATCTTGATGCCGAGTGGAGTGCGTATGCCGGTGGAGAGCATATCGGTGCGCCCCTTGATCGGCATCGTCCATGAGTTCGAGACACCCGGAATCTGAAGCGCCGCGTTCATCTGGTCAACCAGCTTGGCTGGCGTCATACCCTTGGGCCACTCGCTCCGCGGCTTCAGTGTGATCGTCGCCTCTCCCATCTCAAGCGGGGCGGGGTCTGTTGGCGTGTCCGCGCGCCCGCCTTTGCCAAAGACAGAAACCACCTCCGGAAATCGCTTGATAATCTTGTCTTCGATCTGCGTAAGCCGCACTGTCTCCGTAATTGACTGACCGGGCAGGCCTTGCGGCATGTAAAGCAAGCTGCCCTCGTACAGTGGAGGCATAAACTCCGATCCGAGGTGCGTGAAGGCCGGAATCGTAACCAGTAACGCAGCCAGCGCCACAAACAGAACAATTTTTGGAAACTTCAGGGCAAGGTGGACAAAGGGCTTATAAAGCCAGATCAGGAAGCGATTCACCGGATTCTTGTGTTCCGGCGCAATCTTGCCGCGAATAAACAACTGCATCAATACCGGTACAAGCGTGATTGACAGCAGCGCGGCAAAAGCCATCGAAAATGTCTTGGTGAAAGCGAGCGGCTTGAACAGCCGGCCCTCCTGCGCCTTAAGGCTGAAGACCGGAATGAAGGACACGGCAATAATCAGCAAGCAGAAGAACAGCGGTTTGCCTACTTCCTTTGCAGCTCCAACAATGACTTCGCCGCGCTCCTCCCGTCTGCCTCCGGCCTCCCATTTTTCCAGATGCTTGTGCGCATTCTCGATCATCACAATTGCGCCATCGACCATGGCTCCAATGGCGATGGCGATACCGCTTAGCGACATGATGTTCGAGTTCAGATGAGTGTAGTGCATCGCAATGAACATCATGAGAATGGCAACGGGGAGTGTGAAGATCGCAACCAGCGCGCTTCGGAAGTGAAAGAGGAAGATCAGGCAGACAATACTGACGATGATCATTTCCTCGATCAGCTTTTCGCGAAGCGTGGCAATGGAGCGAAGAATCAGCACGGAGCGATCGTAGACAGGAACAATGCTGATGCCCTTTGGAATTGCATTCTTAAGCTGTGCCAGTTTTTGCTTTACACGGTTGATGACAGCCAGCGCGTTTTCGCCGTAGCGGGCAATGACGATGCCTCCAACGACCTGTCCCTCACCATTCAGGTCGGCTTCGCCGCGCCGCATGTCCGGACCCAGTTGGACGTCGGCAACGTCGCGCAGATAAACCGGGGTGCCATCGCCGTTGGTGCCGACGACAACCTTCTGAAGATCAGCCACTGAGTGGATATACCCCAGACCGCGAACCATATATTCGTGTCCCGTGTATTCCACCACGCGTCCACCCACCTCGTTATTGCTGTTCCGGATTGCTTTGATCACATGGCCGAGGGAGAGATGGTACGCGAGCAGCGTGTTGGGATTAATGTTCACTTGATACTGCTTGACAAAGCCGCCGATGCTGGCCACCTGCGAGACGCCGCGCACACCCTCAAGCCAATAGCGGAGATACCAGTCCTGAAAGGTTCGTAACTGGGCAAGATTATGTCGCCCGGTCTTGTCAACCAGCGCGTACATGTATACCCATCCGACGCCAGTTGCATCCGGGCCCAGAGTGGGAGTTACTCCCCTCGGCAGGCTTCCTTGAACCCCCTGCATGTATTCAACAACCCGGGAACGTGCCCAATAGAGGTTGGTGCCGTCCTTGAAGATGACATAGACAAATGAAAGCCCAAAGAATGAATAACCGCGCACCACTTTTACATCCGGAGCGGAAATGAGCGCAGTTACAATCGGATAGGTCACCTGGTCCTCTATAAGGTCCGGACTCCGGCCCGGCCATTTGGAGAAGACGATCACCTGAACATCGGAAAGATCCGGAATGGCGTCAAGCGGCGTATGCATCATCGCCCAGATTCCCCAGGCAATAAGAAAGAAGACGCCGAGGAAAATGAAGAACTTGTTCCTGCTGCTCCAATCGATGATCTTATTAATCATGGTCTTTGCACCTTCCCGGATGCGGATTTAGCTTCTTTTAACAGGCCATCAAGGCGCTTCAGTGCGCCGCCATGTTGAGCGATGAATGCACGCGCGCTCATCTCGCTTGGGAATGCCAGAATGCTCGGAGAACAGCGGTCAAACATGCGAAGGTAGACGGTGCCTTCTCCCCGGCTTGTTGCCGCCGGCGACATGCGTGTGCAAAAATTCACCGAACTGCCTTCCACAAACCACGCCCTTGCCGGATCCATAAGCTTGCTGGTTTCAAAATTAGCCACCTTCAATACGCGCAGCGGCTTGCCTGTCTGCCGCGCTTCGATGATGGCGCACCGCAGGCAGCAGGTCTCATACTTCTTCCCGCCAATCATGACCAACGCCCGCGTCTGCGGTTCAATAGGCCGGCCGGAAAGAGGGCATACCTTTTCGGCTCGCTGGTGGATCAGGTACCATGAGCCGGCTGCCAGGGCAACCGCCATGCCCAGGCCAATAAGAACTGAGAGAACAATTCGTGTTCGCACGCTCGACCTCACTTCGTATTGCCCGTCTTCATTCCAGGCATGGTCGCTGCCATCTGCTGCATCGCAGCCCCCAGCCTGCTCTCGGAGTCGATCAGGAAGTTCCCCGACTTTACGATCTTTTCGCCTGGCTGCAGACCCGCCAGAACCTCCGTTTGCCCGTCGAACTGGCCGCCAATCTGGATCTCTCGCGGTTCAAAGTACCCATCAGGTTTGGCGAGAAACACAACCTGCCTCGTCCCGGAATTGAGCACTGCCTGACTCGGGACAAGAGTTTGTACGCCGTAGTCAACTCTCAACTCAACATTCGCATACATGTTGGGCTTCAGCGCGTAACCCGGATTGGGGAACTCCAGACGTACCTTGATCGTGCGGGTCTTGGGATCAAGAGTCGGATAGACGTAAGTGACTTTGCCGAAATAAGAGCGGCCTGGAAAATAACTGAGCTGCATCTCCGCCATCTGGCCAACATGAACATAGGGCGCTTCGTATTGAAAGATGGAGACGTAAACCCATATCTTAGATAAGTTGACGATGTCGTAGAGGTCAGTATCTGGCGTCACATAAGTCTGCTCATAAGCATTTCTACTCATCACAAATCCGCTGATCGGCGAGTAAAGCGTCATGGTCCGCGATGCTTTACCTGTGGCGGCGAGCTTCCGAATCTGCGCATCGGATATATCCCACAGCCGCAGCCTGTCTCGCGCTGCACTAAGGAGCGAATTCGCCTCCGACGAAATATCGCTATAAGGTGTCTTCGACAGATATCGCTGCCCTTTCAGGGCAATCAGGTATTCCTGTTCGGTAGAAACCAGATCGGGACTATAGAGCGTGAAGAGAGGTTGGCCTTTCTTGATCTGCTGGCCGGCATAATTGAGAAAGACCTTCTGAATCCAGCCCGGAACCTTTACATGGACGTGAGCAATCTTTTGCTCGTCCGCATTCAGCACGCCAACGGTCCGAATTGTTCTTATCAGGTGAGCGCGGCGGACAGTCGCGTAAGTTACATTAAACTCCTGCTGGGTTGCGGCGCTCAGCATAACGGTTCCCTTGGGCGTGCTTTCCGGGCCGTTCATGTTCATTCCAGTCATCTGTTGCGCATGGCCGCTCGCTGCCGGAGGCGAAGAATTCCTCATGCCGGATGCGCCTGACATGTTCATTCCGGCCATCGCGCCGGCGGCATTTGAGCCCGTGGTGGTCTGCTGGGCCGTGGCAGAGCTTGCATGCACAGCCTTCATCTTGTGTTGCACCAGCCAGTACACCGCCGCGCCGCCCAAGATGCTTCCGGCGGCCAGGAGCGCTATTCCAAAGATCAGGGCGCGTGTGGAGAAGATTAATTTCATGGCTACTCCTTCTTATTCGGTCAAATCCGTGCCGACGAGCGGTTCCATCCGCGCCAGCGCCGTCTGAAAGTCACTCAGTTCCTGGTAGTAATCAACCTCGTAATTGAGAACAAAGACAAAGTTGTCAAGCATGGACAGAAAGTCCACCTTGCCTACTTCGTAGGAGGACATGGCAGATTCCAGCGCCAGTGTAGACTGGGGCACAATCGCCTCCCTGTACAGGTTCATCAACTTCTGTGCTGCCTTGGCGGCCAGATATTCCTGTTTGATTTGGTAATTCACTGTTGTCCAGCGCTCGTCGAGGTCGCGGTTGGCGCCGATCAAGTTATGGCTCGCTTCAATTACGCTCTCGCGCTGCTTGCTTCTGAAGAAGATCGGTATATTCACGCCCACCATGACGCCGTTCATGCTCGGCATATCCGGACGCTGCTCGTAACTGTAGGCGACATCGAAATTCGGTTGGTAGGATTTTTGCGCGAGTTTAACGGTGTCCTGAGTGTCCTCGACGATGCGCCGGTCCTGTTCGAGTTGTGGATCGTTGGCATGAGCCAGACTGTACAGGCTCTGAAGGCTGGAATCGAAATGCGCCGGGGTGAAGGGCGCAGGGGGCGGCAGAGGCGAGTCGGGATCGCGATAGAGCAGCGTATTGAGACGAGCCTCGGCTGTTGCTTTCTGCTGATCGAGAATGATCAGCTTCTGATCGATGCGGGCGACTTCGACCTGCGCTTGAAGCACATCCTGCTCGATGCCCTTGCCCACCCGGTAGCGAGTCTCGGCAATGTCCTCCAGCTTTTCCAATAGGTTCTTGTTCTTTTGGGTGATCGCGATTGCCTTTGTGTCATAGAAATAGTTGTAGTAAGCGATCTTCACCTCGGTGACGATTTGCCGCCGCGTTCCTTCAGCCCTCCATTCCGCGGCTTGCGCCTGGCGGTCTGCAATTTGGCCTCGGAGTCTCCGCTTCCCGGGAAAAGGAAATGCTTGGCTTACGATCAACCCCCGGTAGCTGGACGGGTCGCCTTGCTGCACGCTGAAAGGCGTGATATTCCCCATCCATCCGCCAGAAATCATTGGATCGGGCAGCGAGCGCGCCTGGGGAACGCGGGCGCGTTGCGCCTCGAAATGCTCGTATGCGCTCTTGATTGCCGGATTGCGTGCGAGCGCGATCTCTACAAGCTCCGGCAACGTGACCTCCGGCCCTTGCAATGCTTTGCCGTGGGCTGCCGGATTCTGCTCTGGATCTGCCGGGGGCGTCGCCGGCCGCGTGGCAGAAGATAGCGCTTGTACATGAGGCGCTGGCGCATCCGGAGCGGTCTGCGCGCTTGCGGCCGCAGCGCAGGCAACGATGACAGCCGCCGCCGCCCACGACCATCGCTTGAGCAACTTGTTCATCGGTTTTCTCCTGCCCCCGTGTTTTCCAGGTTGGTTCGATTTGTGCTTCCCGGCATGGACATGGGCGCGCTTTCTGAATGAGCAAAGATCGCATCCGTTGCGTGGTTGAACAGCGCGCGCGACAGAGGCGCTTTCAGGTCGAATGTGTAGGTGTCGCGGTAGCCGAATATAAACAGGTGATATGGATCCGGATCGGATAACGTCTGCAGGTCCGCCCAACTCCAGCTCCGGCTATCATTCCGTGCCTTGGTGACGTAATCGATGCCCCCGGCACGAAAACGCAGCACCCCGTTCGTGCCTCCGGTCAGCATTCGATGGCGCACCGGAATGGTTGCGCACGCTGGCGCGTTCGGGTCCGGATCGGCATTTTGCACCGGCCGCGCGATCTTCGCCGCCAATGCCGCCGCGACTGCCGGAGGCATGGCCGAAGCCAAATTGAAGCGGTATCGCTGCGCTCCAGGCCGGTGCCAGCTCCGGTTTTGATAGGTCTCCAGATCCAGACGGTGCGGCCCGATAAATGCCGTATGAATGTCCTGGTATGCCCACCGCTGCTCGCGCCCTTTGGCGGAGCGGAATTCCACTCCCTTTGCGCCGATCGCCAGCCTGCCGCGCGCTTTGGCCAAAAGCGGGGTCCGGCGCTCTCGGGCCTGGGTCGTCCAACGCAGTGCCGCGCGGCTAGATTCTCCGGCTCCGGCAGGTTGCTGCGCGAAAGCGGCAGTGGATGAGAGCCCCGCCAGAATCGCGGCAGTGATTAGCGCAACAAGGGCGTCTCCGCGTTTGATGCGTTTATTCCAAAGCATACGTGTCTCTCCAAATGGTTGCGTGCCTTCCGCCGGGAAGCGGATGGGAACTCCTTGTCTCACTTGAACGGAGAACTGACAGCTCTGCGAAAAGACAATGAGCGTCAATGAGGGGGAGAAGATTTAGATAAGAAACATCGACAGAAATGCCTGCGTGCGTGGACCACTTCGCAGGAAGATCGGGGGAAGCTCTTCTCGCCGGCTCGCAGTTGAAGGCATAAGGACAGCCGCTGGGTTTTCAGGCAATACTAGCGCGGCAAGTTGACTCTCGGGCGACCGCTGGTCAACCACGGCAACCAGAGTGTGGTGATTCTTCATGCAGCAAGGCGCGGGCAGGCTCTTCATCCCCTTGTGGCCCATGGCTTCCGTGCTTGTCATCTTCGCCATCATTGGCGACATGACCCCATAGCAGCACGGCATAGAGCACACGCTTTGCTGGTATGGGATGGCAGCAACCGCGGGGACGCCCGAGAGAGCGATAAGCAGGATGCCGGTCACGAGTTTGGCCAGGCGCCTCACAATATCTCCATCCTCTTCAATCCCATCCGGACGGTCAGTGACTTACATCACCACGATGTGCCTCGCCATTCGCTCCAGCCACAGCCAGCTCCGCGCATCCGATCCTCGCGGGCCATCATCGACCATTGGTTGCTGCGGCGCCCTCTGTGCTTTCGGGAACCTCTGCCGGGCTGCCCGCCTTCGTGGCACGCAACCAGGACCCTGTGCGGAGGCTTTCTGGAGCCGTTCGCTTCGCTTTGTGTATTCAACCGCCCTGGGTTTAAAATCTACCACGACGGAGGTGAAAAGTGTAGTGATGCTTTGCAGAATTCCCCTCTGCAAGGAGATCTGGGCATTCATGGGCAGGCAACGAAACGCATCTGTTTCGGCTGTCACGATCCCACCAACAAGAATCACGGTCTTTTGGGGTCCTAAAGCCCCGCCTCAAACACCACTGCGCTTCAGCACCCGGCAAAGCCGTTTCCGCATGCCAGCTTTCTACCCGATATTCGTCCGTCCTTGAATTCATCGCCCGCCGGTTGCTGTTGCCCGCAAGGCCAGGATCTGCGCATGGTCATTCGCCGATCGTTGCTCATTCTGGAATCTGTTCCCGGTGGCAGTGCGTATTTTGCCGCCCATTCACCCCTGCATGTGTCGCCACGCAGAGCCGGCGCATGCAGACACGGCTCATTGTCGCGCAAGCTAACAACGCTCCGGAGAACTTATGCATTCGCAAGGTAAAGCCGAGACTCCTCTGATTCACCCCGTCACCCGCCGCCGTTTTGTGACTGGGCTGACCGCCGGCGCGGCCATGGCTGCCGTCGACTTGCATGCCGTGCCGGCCTTCGGCGAAGTGGGGCAGCGCAATCTGCATACGCTCACGGGAAAGCACTTCGAGCTGACGATCGATTATCTGCCGGTCAACTTCACCGGACGGCGGGTCACCGCCATGGCCGTCAATGGTTCCGTGCCCGGGCCGCTGCTCCGCTGGCGTGAAGGCGATCACATCACGATTGCTGTCACCAATCGCATGCGCGTATCCACTTCCTTGCACTGGCACTCGCTGCGCCTCCCGGCCGGCATGGACGGGGTGCCGGGACTGAGCTTTCCCGGAATCGCTCCCGGTGAGACATTCCACTATCACTTCCCGGTCAGGCAAAACGGCACCGCCT
Organism: Acidobacteriota bacterium; assembly: GCA_021803035.1. Classification (GTDB taxonomy): domain Bacteria; phylum Acidobacteriota; class Terriglobia; order Terriglobales; family Acidobacteriaceae; genus Telmatobacter. The sequence goes on from JAJZME010000027.1 coordinate 17,866, forward strand.
GGTATCACAGCCACACGCGCTTTCAGGAGCAGTCCGGACTGCGCGGCCCCATCATCATCGACCCGGATTTCAAGGACCCGATTCAATTCGACCGTGAGCATGTGCTCTTTCTTTCCGACTGGACCGACACCAATCCGGAAACAGTTTTCAGCAACCTGAAAGAGGACAGCGAGTTCTACAACTATCATCAGCACACCATTCCGGGATTGTTCTCTGACATTCGGCGCCACGGGTTCAGCAAAACCGTCAAAGAGCGCATGGCATGGGCCCGGATGAACATGAGCGACAATGACATCTCCGACATCTCCGCCGCCACCTACACCTACCTCCTGAACGGCAACCCGCCCGATGCCAACTGGACCGGCCTTTTTGAGGGCGGCCAAAAGGTGCGGCTGCGCTTTATCAACGGCTCGGCCATGACCTTCTTCGATGTCCGCATTCCGGGATTGACCATGACCGTCGTGCAGGCGGACGGCAACGACGTCGAACCGGTGCCGGTGGATGAATTCCGCATCGGCGTCGCCGAACGATACGACGTCATCGTGGAGCCGTCCGCCGGCAAGGCCTACACCATCTTTGCGCAATCCGAAGACAGGACCGGCTATGCTCGCGGCACGCTGGCGCCGCGCATGGGCATGACCGCCCCCGTGCCCCCCATGGATCCGCGTCCCAAACTCACCATGGTGGACATGGGCATGGGAAGCATGGCGGGCATGAAGATGACCAACATGCAAGGCATCGACGGCATGACCGCAACCGGCATGTCTGGCTCGAACATGCAATCAGGCAACGGAATGCCGGCGATGACCATGCCGATGGGCCACACCGCGCAAGCCGCCCGCGCGCGCATGGCGGAAATCACCAAAGCGGCTGAAATGTGGATGGCTCGCATGCGCGGGATGAACAAGACGAGCAAGATCGGCAAAACGCCATTCCCGCAGCCCAGCCCGTTCACCAAACCGGAAGTCGTTGTCCCCGGGCCGGTGATACACGCCATCGAATCCCGGCTCAAGCCCTCCAACCCGGTCAAGCTGCATCTGGGACCGAATGTTGCCGGGATCGCAAAGCACGTCGAGTCGCGGCTGAACACGCCAGGCGTTGGCCTCGATCGAAATGGCCGGCGCGTGTTGACCTACGCCGATCTTCGTTCCCCTTATTCCGGCGTGGATGGCAGGCCGCCTTCACGGGAGATCGAACTGCATCTGACCGGCAACATGGACCGTTACGTCTGGGGATTCAACGGCGAGCCGTTCTCCAACAACAACCCCATCGTGCTCAGGCTCGGCGAGCGGGTGCGCTTCGTGCTCATCAATGACACCATGATGGCCCACCCGATTCACCTGCACGGCTTATGGAGTGAACTGGAAAACGGCCACGGTCAACACCGGCCCTTCAAAGACACCATCATTGTGAAGCCCGCGGAACGCGTGGCCTATCTGGTCAGTGCCGACACCCCGGGCCGATGGGCATACCATTGCCACCTGCTCTATCACATGCAGGCCGGTATGTTTCGCGCAGTGGTGGTGCTCGCGTGAAGATACTCAGGCCGGTCACCTCCATGAACCCATTCATCCGCGCCTGCCTGCCGTCTCTCGCGGCAGCCGTGCTGTGCATGATGGCTGCTTTCTCGCCCGCCCTGGCAGTAGCCCAGTCAGCATCGGCGCAACCGCCTGCCAGGGTCACCTCGGCGCTTCCCGGCCTGAAGGCCCCCAACATGGGCCATCAACTATTTGCCCACGTGTTGCTGGATCAGTTCGAAGCTCGCACCAACGGCCCCGACAATGAATTCCGCTGGGACGGCGAGGGCTGGATCGGCACCGATATGAACAAGCTCTGGATCAAGTCCGAGGGCTTCGTCAACAACGGCATCGTCAGCGACGGCGATCAGGAATTTCTCTATGATCGTCCCATCCCCCACATGCGCTACTTCGACGCGCAGGTGGGCGTGCGTGCAGACTTGGACTCCGGCCCCTCGCGCACCTGGGCGGCTATTGGAATCGAGGGACTTGCTCCCTACTTCTTTGAAATTGCCCCAACGCTGTATATCGGCAAGGACGGCGAAGTCGCCGGGCGCATCGAAGCGTTTTACGAACTGCGATTCACGCAACGGCTGATCGCCGAGCCGCAAGCGGAGCTGAACTTCTACAGCAAGGCCAATCCCGCGCGCGGCAACGGCTCGGGCTTGTCCGAGGTTGATTCGGGCTTGCGGCTGCGCTACGAGATCAACCGCAAATTCGCCCCCTACATCGGATTCGCCTACAACGGCCGGTACGGAGAGGCGGCCGCCTTCGCGCGCCGCGATGGAGAAGCCGCCAACCAGCCGCGTTTAGCGCTCGGAATCCGTATCTGGTATTGAACGGCGTGAGCCCGAAGAGTCTGAAATCGGCATACTATCCTGGCAAGCCGGACAGGATGCCAGTTGGTCAGGAGTGACCGCATGCGCAAGCTGACATCCGGCGTTTTTCAAATTCTCGGCTTTGATACGCGCCCCGCGGAATCGGTGCCGTTTCCGGCAACTGATTCCCAGGCAAAGTGGTTTCGCATGCTCCGCGTTGCCTTCGGGCTGATTTGGCTTTACAACGTCTGGAATATCTCGTCGGGAGCAAACAAACACGCCATTGCCCGGTTTCTCCATTTGCCCTTCTCGTCCGCTGCTGTTCATCTGGCGGGTACCGGAATCATGTTTGTGGCTCTGTATCTGGCGCTGGCTCTGATCTCGGGCAATGGCATGCGATCCGCCCTTTGGATCGGCACAGCGTACCTGCTGGTCATGTGGATTGCGGTCGAACACGGCGGCGACTTCAACCCGGCGACGGGAGCCACGGATGCCGGCATCGCACCACCCTATCTCATTGCGCTGATCATTACCTATCTCACATGGCGCATGAGTCAGCGGCGTTCCATCTCCGCTGACGGCGCCGGCAATGACCACACCAAATCATGGATCTATGTATCCCGCCTCATGTTTGGTTTCCTGTGGGCCTGGGATGCTCTGTTCAAGCTCCATCCCTATTTCCTTACGCATATGGTCGATTTCATCTCCAGAGCGGAAAGCGGACAGCCGGGATGGATCATCGCTTACCAGCGTGTGTGGGTTGCGGTGATCACCCATACCAGCCCGTTGTGCTTCGCGATAATCACTGCCCTGACCGAAGCCGCGATTGCATGGAGCCTGTTAAGCGGTAAGCTCTTGTGGTTATTTCTCAACGTCGGCCTGGTCTTTTCCCTCTTGATCTGGTCGGCGGCTGAAGGCTTTGGCGGGCCTTATGGCAATGGTTTTACGGGCACAGCCGGCAACATGTTCGGTAACGCCGTGATTTATGCGCTCATCTTCGCCTATTTTCTGGTGCTTTATCACCAGCCGCGCCGGGATAAATCCACAGCGCAGACCGCCTAAAGCCGCGCAGCTATCCCCTTCAGCCCCTTCCGGTGCGCTTTCGAGCCGTTTCAATCCCGCGACTCCCGAAAGAGTTCGCGAGTCAGGCACGGTCTGCCGCTGTCTTGCGGGCCGGGAGCCAATGTCGTCAAGCCCCGTGCGCAGCAACCCCTGCGAATCCTTCAACTTGCGTTTGCAGGTAATTTCCGCCCCATCGCCGACAATAGAACCATTGACCGTTCCATACGCCTCGGCACGGAGACCACAATCATGACCGGACGAATCCATTCCGTATCCCGCTCAGCTAGCACAGAGCGCCCTCCGCGCACCCAGGCCACCGGACCGGTCTCATGCACCCCCCCCTAAAATATTTTTCTTTTCCTCAGATTTTTTGCAGGCAATTTCGTTTTCAGCGAAATACGCAGATCCGCATGGCCGTGTGTACTGTATTGCGGTATGATCTCCCCGGAACGAACGATCTCTGCTCGCTGCAGCGAAGGCTCAGCTTCTGCAACCGGACTTGCCATAGCCACTCTCAAAGCCACGCGCTCTGAACTCTACAGCCGCCAAGCGCAGGATCGTTCCCGCACCAGGCAAGCGGACAGCTCATAGCTAAAGCTGCCTTTCGCAGCGGATCGCACCAGTGCCCGTCATCGTCTTCTCGAATTCATCGAACATTTGCATTATTTTTGCCTTGCTGCATTACTCTGTTCATAGTTCCCCGCGGTCCTGACGACCAGCACGAGAACGACCGCCGGGCGAGGGCTGACCGCTTGAGCCAAACGATATTCGTACTGGAAGACGACGCCGATATCTCAAGGTTGGTGCAGCATCACCTGGAAACCGCGGGCTTTGACGCTCGCCTCTATCAAACTCCCACCAACCTGATCCCCGATGCCGAGCGCCAGGCGCCGGCCCTCTTTCTGCTGGACATCATGGTTCCCGGCGGTGACGGCATGGATGTCTGCCGCCGCCTCCGCAACCACACCGGCCTTTCCACCATTCCCATCATCTTCCTGACCGCCCGCGCCAGTGAGAACGACCGCGTGCTCGGCCTCGACATGGGTGCCGACGATTACATCACCAAGCCCTTCGGCACGCGCGAACTGGTGGCCCGCGTCAAAGCCGTGCTGCGCCGTTTCGAGCGCCCTGCCGGCCCGTTGATCATCAGCTTTGAAGAAGTCGTCATCGACGCTGGCGCCATGCAGTTGATGGTTCGCGGCGAAGTCACCACCACCACCGCAACCGAGTTCCGCCTCCTCGACTACCTGGCGCGCCATCCCGGACGGGTCTTCAGCCGCGACCGCCTCCTCGACGCCGTCTGGGGCGATGCGCGCTTTGTTACGCCCCGTTCCGTCGATGTCTATGTCCGCCGCATCCGTGAGAAAATCGAGATCGATCCGGAAAACCCGCGCTATCTCAAGACTGTTCGCGGCGCTGGCTATCGCTTCGAAATTCCCCGCACCGATTAAGATGACGCAAAACGCCATGCTCCGGAGCGGCTCGCAAGGCATCATGAGTCCCATGACCGCACAGCCATCCAGGATCGTCTACCAGTCCCGCACGCATGGGAGCAGCGCCCAGTGACCTCCAAAGTGCTTAGCCGGCTGTTCGGGATCATTGTTCTTTTGCTCGTCTTCCAGCTGCTGGTCATGGAGCTTGTCTTTCACGGCTTCATCGGCCGGGTCGGAGGCGCCGCGCCGGCTGTTCTTGGCCGTGAGGTGTTGTGGTCGGGCCTGATCGCGCTGGCGGTCGCCATTCCGGTTGCCGCATGGGTTGCCAACCGCGTCATTGCGCGTTTGCGCCGCGTGGTTGACTTTGCCCGCAGCATTGCAGCCGGTGACCTGTCCGCTCGCCTGCCTTTGCGTGAGCGCGACGACGACCTCTCCGCCATGGAAGCCGCCCTCAACCAGACCGCCGAGCGCTTGGACAGCAGCTTTGCCGAGAGCGAAAGCCGCCGTCAGGAGCTGGCCGCCATACTCGACTCCATGCAGGAGGCGGTCTTCGCCGTCACGCCCGAGGGCCTGGTCCGCTGGTCCAACGCTGTTATGCAGCGCATCGCGGGCACGCAAATCCGCTCTGGCCGCCCATTGGTTCACTCCGTCCGCGATCCTGAAGTGCTTGCATGCCTGCGCGGAGCACTGGACCGTCACGAGGTCTGCTTCGGTCGCGCCAACTCACTGGCTCCCGGCCGCGTCTTTGAAATCAATGCCGCGCCTTTGACCGAAGGCGGCGCGCTCGTCGTCCTCCACGACGTCACCGGCATTGAAGCCGCGGAAAAATCGCGCCGCGAGTTCATCGCCAATGTCAGCCACGAGCTGCGCACGCCGCTTACCTCGATCCAGGGCTACGTGGAAACGCTGCTGGATGAGCCTGCGCCGCGCCCCGCAACCGCGCGCGAGTTTCTTGGCGTCATTCTGAAAAACGCCACGCGCATGAACCGCCTCACGGAAGATCTGCTGGCCCTGGCCAGCGTGGAAAGCCCCGATTACAGGCTTTCTCTGCAGCCCATGCGCGCCAGTTCTCTGCTGGCTGACGCCATCCATTCCGTGGGCGGCATCGTCGTCGACTCCGGCGTCGAATTGCAATCCACCGGCGCTCCTGACAACCAGGTCATGGCCGATCCTGACGCCATGATGCAGGTCTTCGGCAACCTCATCGAGAACTCGCTGAAATACGCCAGCAGCGGCAAGCGCATCCGCGTAGGCGCCAAACTCATCAGCACCGAAGTTGAGTTCAGCGTCTGCGACTTCGGTCCTGGCATCGCCTCCGAGCACTTGGAGCGCATCTTCGAGCGCTTCTACCGCGTCGACAAAGCCCGCTCCCGCGAGTCTGGCGGAACGGGCCTGGGGCTGGCCATCGTCAAGCGCATCGTGCAGGCCCATGGCGGCCGCATCTGGGCTGAAAGTGAGCTGGGATCGGGCGTCGCCTTTCATTTCACCCTCCCGCTCGCCGAATCCGCGGCTCCGGCACCGTAAAGCGCCGTGCCGCTTGGCTCAATGTCCGGAATCGACGCGGCGCCAATGCACTGTGCGCCCGAAGAGCGAAATGCCGATATACCCATGCACCCGCAAAACTCTCCCGCCATCCTCCAGCCTGAGAGTGCAGGTATAGATCTTGCCGGTTTGCGGGTCGAGAATCTGGCCGCCCGACCATTGATCGCCGTCCTTGCGCATTCCCCAGAGAATCCGCAGTCCGAGCACCGGCCGGTCCTTCATTGAGCCCGTGCAGCGGATGCACCGTGGATGCGGAACCGGCGGATCGAAAACATGCTCGATTGTTCCGTAAAGCGTGCCGTCCTTTTGCCAGATGGCAATGATGGACTTTGCCTCCCCGGTCCGGCTGCTGAATGTCTTCCAGCGTCCGACAGGTGAGCTGGCCAGAGACACGCCTGTGCGAGCCGGCGTATTCAGCGCCTTTGCGCAGACCGGCAGCAGGAACACGACGGCGAAGAACAGCACGTAGGCGCGGCGGGGAAGTCGGAGCAGCATGATCCTACTGGCTCAGCGCGTTGAGCATGACGGGTGCCGGTGCCTGGTCCTGAACGGCTGTCGAAGCACACGCGCTATTCCATCCCATTTTACCGGGGTGCAATCAGCGTTGCAGACGTGTCTTCAGCTTGGCTTCAGGTTGCCTGTGCTACCTTGTGCGCTGTTCAATCCGGACCGCCAAAAAGTGCGGTATAACATACGATTTATCAGAGAGGTAAGGACACATGCGAAGATTTTTGATTGCACTGGCCGCCCTGGCCGTGGTCGGTTCCCTATCCGCGCACGCCCAGGCAAAGTGGAAAGTCACTAAATTTCTGCACATCGGTGAACCAACAGGATGGGACTATGTGACGATTTATGCGCCGGCAAACCGCCTGTTTGTTACGCGCGTCACGCACACCGATGTAGTAAACACCGCTACAGACAAGCTCGTGGCCGACATCCCCGGACAGATCCATTCGCATGGCGTGGCGGTGGTTCCGGCCGTAAACCGCGGTTTCATCGCCGACGGTGGAGGCGCCGGCGCGATCCACATTTTCAACCTCAAGACCTACGCCGTGCTGGGCACCATCCACACCATGCCCGATACCGACGGCATGATCTATGACCCCTCGATGAACCTGATCCTGGCTGTCTCCGGCGTCGAGGGTAAGCTCATGACCTTGAATCCGGATGTCAACGTCAAGAATGGCAAGATCGGTCCTCCGATCGACTTGGAAGGACATCCCGAGTTTCTTGCTGCCGGCCGGGATGGAAGGGTCTACGTCAATATCCCCGATAAGAATCTGGTGGACGTGGTCGACCTGAAGACACGGAAGGTGATTGCGAAGTGGCCGGTTGCGCCGGGGGGGCACCCGGTGGGCATGTCGATCGACCACAAAGACCATCTGATCTTCGTCGGCTGCCGCGGTCCGCAAAAGCTGGTTGTGATCAGCACCTTGACCGGCAAGGTGGTGGCGGCGCTGCCCATCGGAATGCGCGTCGATGCAACCAGGTACGCCGATGGCCAGGCTTTCGCAAGCTGCTGGAACGGCGTGTTGGTGGTGGCAGGGAAGAAAGGCGGCAAGTGGGTAGTCGAGCAGGATGTGAAGACGCACTATGGAGCGCGGACCATGGGCATCGACCGGCTCACGCACACGATTTTCCTGCCGGCGGCCACATTTGAACCCGCGCCCAATGGAAAAGGCCAGCAGATGAAGCCCGGCAGCTTCATTCTTGTCAAGGTAAGCCAGGAGTAGGCAAAAAATCCGCCTGACGGCGCGTGCCAGGTTTCAACCCGGAGCCCGGAACGCGCCATCTCAAGCGTTTCTTTTCACGATACCGTCTGCTTTGTTCGCGCCCCGCGCCAATAGAGGATGAGGCCCAGCAGGATGGAAGCGGCGGTGCCGATCAACAGCTTGAGTTCGAAGCCGAACTTGCTGGCGGCATCACCGGGCGGGATGAGGGACACGACAATGCCGATCAGCACGATCAGGAATCCCAGCCCGCCGCAGATCCAGACACCGATTCTCCCGCCAGGCACCAGCACCGCGTGCGGATTTTCCCTGCGGTCCTTGCGCCAGAAGAGCTTGATAACAGCCGCGAACATATAAAGAAACGGAATGAAGTAAAGAATGATGGCGGCGTCGACCAGCATCTGGTAGGCGCCGCGGGTCGTCTCGTTGATCTGGCTCACCAGCAGAATTGCGCCGGAGAGGACAGCCTGCACCAAAATCGAGACATAAGGCGTCTTCCAGCGGGGATGAATCTTGCCGAAAGCCGCGGGCAAGTAGCGGTCGATGCCGACGACAAAGGGAACGCGCGCGATGCCAGCCACGGTTGAGCCCACGCCGCCCGCGTTGCCTGCGGTGACAAGAACGGCCGCCAGGATACCCAGAAAACCGAGGCGCAGGGCGTCCGAGCCGATCGTGATGGCCTGAAACACGCCGCTCTGCGGGTCCACATTGCCGGAGGGCAGCAGCGCCAGAACGGCGAAGGTGCCGGCTATGTACATGAAGGCAATCATCGCCCCGGCGCCGAAGACGGCCCGCGGCAGGGTGCGGCGCGGGTCGCGCACCTCTTCGCTCATGGCCGAAACCAGTTCCAGGCCGGTGAAGGCAAAGGCGATCTGCGACCAGAAGTTCACCGTGTTCCAATTCCAGCGGGGCAGCATGTCGGCAAAGGTGAAATGCGTCACCGATCCGTGATGGAACCACACTAGCGCGGCGATGGCGGCCAGCATGAGCAGCGGCACATAAGTTCCCACGCCGCCCGCATTCTGCAGCCATTTGCCCACGTTGAGCCCAACGATATTCAAAAGCACCGCGGCCAGCAGCAGCGCCATCGAAACCGTCAGCAGAAAGCCGCGGTTCTCGGCCAGCGCCACGCCGCGACTGCCCAGAACATAGGCAGACATGGACGCGCTGGCCAGAAGCAGACCGGGGAAGTAGAAAACCGTGTAAATCCAGTAGGTCCATCCGGCGATGAAGCCATGAAATGGCCCGAAAGCCTCGCGCGACCATGCATAGAGTCCGCCTTCCTGAGGGAATCGCGACGACAGCTCGTTGATAACCAGGGCGCCGGGCACGAAGAAGAACACGGCGGCAATCACCCACAGGCTGATGGAGGAGGGTCCGTTGTGTCCGGCGGCGGCGATCCAGCGTGGACCCAGCACGGTGGCGATGTTGAACAGCAGAACATCCCAGAAGCCCATCGTCTTGCGCAGCTGCGGTTGCGAGCCGGGCGCTGACGCGGCTCCGGATTCGGCCGGAGGGCCGGACGGTAAGTCTATCTGCATGCGGAAATCATAACGAACCGGCTTCCGTTTCCTTCAAACCGGGCTCAAGTTCCTCTTCGGCATCGAGCACTTCAAAGCCCTCGGTCTTCGCCGCTTCCAGCAGCGGGGCAGAAGCGCTCACAAATGTAATCTCCATGCTGCGGAACATATCGCGGGCGGTGATTGCGGCGCCCAGTTGCAGAGCGTCAGGCCAGCGCAGCCTGGTGCGGTCCAGCAGTTGGCGCGCCGCCTCCAGCACCGCCGGATTCAGTGGCTGCTGCACCATGCGCGCGCCTTCCAGACTTAACATTTCCAGGGCCGAACTGGCGTCTTCGGCGGTAATCTGCCCCATCCGTTCGCGCCGGCGGACGGCCGCATACACTTCCAGAGGCGTCGAGGCCGCGATCAGCTTGCGGTTGTCTTCGACGCTCTCCATCAGGCGAATCAACCCGTCGGTCCCCGGCTCGCGCACAAACAGCTTGGCAAAGGCGGTGGCCTCGAAAAAGTAGAAGCTCACGGCTCCCCCCGGTCTTCCTCGATGGCCATGGCCAGCGGTTCGCCCTGTATCGCAACGGGATGGAAACGCTGCGCCTCTTCCGGAATACCAGCCTCGGCGCGGTTGAGCCGGATGGTCGTAGTCGGATAAGCCGGAGTCTTGGGATTGGCGATCTTGCTGGTGAGCACCATGCCGCGCTGGATGGCCTCGGCCAACACCGCCTGTCTTGACTCGGGGTGCTGATTCCAGCGGAAGGACTTGCGTGGCAGAAATGAATCGCGAAACCACTTGAGCGCGATAAAGGCATGCCCCCCGCGCTCCGCTTCGGCCAGCGCCGAGCACAGCTCTTTCAGACGAGTTTCCATATCGGCGGGAGGCACGACCTCTTCAGCGTCACCTTCTTCATCGTTCTGCACGGAAGCGGTCCGTTGCGCGCGCGTCCGCAGCGGGGGAGCATCGCCATCACCGGTGCGCTCGAAATAAATGCGTACTTCGTCCTCTTCCGGTGACCATGTATCCGCCGAAGCGTTGCGCCGCTTGCTGCGGCCGCTTTCACTGCAAAGCTCCACAATGGCCTGGTATCCGGGAGGCGCCAGAAAACGCAGCGCCAGCGCCAGTCCCGGATCCTGCGAATACGCAAGTTCGTTCAGAGCATCTTCTATAATCTCTTCCACCGCCGGAATGGTCAGATTAGCTAATTCTCCGCCGTTTTGGGCGGCTCGTGTCGATTTCATTGCTTTCTCCCGTTCTGTTCCCCGCCCCGGGGCAATATCAACATTGAATGGCCGAAAATTCGGCCTGCCTGCACGGTCGCCCCGCACCTGAGACAGCACCTTTTGTCCTGGACCACACGCCATGCCGACTGAATCGTGCTTGCCGTTTCTGCAGTGAAAGCCTTCCGCCAAAGGCCTGTCCTTGTGGTGCGGCCATGCGCAGCCGGGCTTCCGTTCAGCAGCGGCCCCTTCGAATGATGGCGAATGCAATCTGTTGACTGGTCTCGTTGATGTCCATCTTTAAGCGGCCGGCAACAGTGACCGGCCTCAATATTCGATTGGATGTAAGACGATCCATGGTATCCATAAAGTTTCTTACCCCGCGAAAGCCTTGCTTCGCTTCTTCCTCGACCTCACATGGATTCGAAAAATATTGTAACTCAATTTCAAATTATGCAACCACTTAGTGTGATCCAAGCCCCGGTGCGCCAGGCGAATCTTTTGCGTAGCTCCTCCCGGTGGCTGTCTGCCGGCAAATCCGGCCGCAAGGCGCGTTTTGCCTCCGTTGCTCGAATCCGTACAATAAGGTATGCGCCGTAGTGTACTGCTATCGCTACTAGTTTGGTTTCTGGCTACGACCGGTATTTATGCCGAAGGTGCCGCCTTTGACCTGGCTGGGCCGAAAGTAGACGTGCATGTCAAGCGCGGCGATGTTACCCTGCCTATCTCCGAAACTCCCAATCTGCTGCCTGGAGACCGGCTCTGGATCCATCCCGATCTGGCTGTAAATCAATCGAAGCGCTTTATTCTGGTGGTTGCTTTTCTGCGCGGAGCCACCAACCCGCCGCCCGCCAACTGGTTCACGAGTGTGGATACCTGGAACCCTACAGTGCGCAGCGAGGGCTTCTTTGTCACCGTTCCCGCCCAGGCCCAACAAGCGCTCATCTTTCTGGCGCCCGCGACGGGTGGCGACTTCAAAACGCTGCGCCATACGGTGCGGGAAATGCCGGGATCTTTTGTGCGCGCCGCGCAGGACCTGCAGGCCGCCAGCGGGGAGCGGATGCGCCTTGACGCTTATTTGAAAGAAGTTAAAGTCACTTCGCAGAGCAATTCAAAGACCCTGCAAGAACGGGCTGAGATGGCGGCGCGCAGCCTGGGAATCAAGATCAACGAGAGCTGCTTCGACAAGCCGGCCGACCAACAGGTCGCCTGCCTCTCGCAAAACTCCGAGGGGCTGGTTCTGGATGACTCGAATGCGCAGTCGCTGGTGACGCAGTTGGCCAATGGTTCCGCGCTGAACATAGTGAACCAGCTGAGTTACTCGAATATGGCCGGCGGCGGCGTGTACAGCCCTTACATCGGCGCGATCGTAGATACCGCCATGATCCTTTCGAACTTGCGCACGGCGCATTTCCAGTACATTCCGGCGCTGGCGCTGCCCACTGCGGACACCCTCAACCTACGCCTTAACATGCCGATCTCGTTCCGCAATCCCAAATCGGTGGTGGTGGTGGCGCTGCCCCCGTTGGGACCTGCCCACCCTGAGCCGCTGCATCCGGTGGATCCGGCCAGCGAGTTCTGTGCGCAGAAGCCGGGTTTGATACTGCCTGCCGAAGGCGCGCCCCTGGCCTTTGCCACCCATCTTGCCCACAATCTTGTGCTTCACCTGGAGTCGGAGGATGACGCAAATAGCCCGCCGGTGGATCTGCCAGTGATTGCAGATCCGGCCAAGGGCGGGCTGGTGCTTGATCATCCCGTGCCGCCGCTGCCACCGGGCCAGTTGACGGGCGTGATCGAGGGCAGGTGGGGCTTCGACAACTGGCATGGTCCGCACTTTCTGCTGCGCGGCTCTCAGCCCGGCGGATGGGTGCTGACCTCCGGCAGCAAATCCGCCCTGGTGGTGGGCCGCAGCGACACGGTGACCCTGGTGGGGCAAGACACGCTGTGCGTGGACAAGATTCAGGTGCAGGCCAAGGGCGGCGATCCGATGAACCTTACGTGGAAGTCGCCCACACCCACCAGTCTGGAAGTAACCGTACCCATGAAAAACGCTTCCCCGGGGCCGGTTACACTCTCCATCTACCAATATGGGCAGACAGGACCGGAAAGGATCGCGGCCCGGGCGTATGCCGACGCGGCCTCGCTCGATCACTTTATTCTCAGCAAGGGCGATAACTTTGCGTTTTTGCTAGGCACCCGGCTTGACGAGGTGGCGAAGGCCCAATTCGACGGAATCGCATGGACTCCCGGCGTTCTTACGCGCGTCAAGAACCGAGATCAGTTGACGCTGAATACCGCAGCCTCCACAGCCAAGCTCAAACCTGGCAAGCGATATATGGCCAACGTGCGGCTGCTTGACGGCCGCAAGCTCAGGGTTCGCGTCACCGTCGATCCACCCCGGCCTGAAGCAGTCTTGTTGAGCAAGGGCGTCCAGGCCACCGACTCCAGCCAGCCGCCACCGGTGGCCTTCGGTAGTCCCGACGATCTGCCCGTGAATGACAAGCTGGTCTTTTTCCTCAAGGCCACGACGCCCGATACCTTTTCGCGCGACGAAAAAGTGGAGGTGGCGGCCGGCGACCTGAGCTTCCGCACCACGCTCACACTTTCCAACGGCAGTCTCATGCTTGAAAATGCAAGCACCGCAGTGGGCAGCCTGGAACCGCTGAAAAGCTTTGGCTCGTCGGCCTTTGGTCCGGTGCGGGTCCGCCTGGTTGCACCCGACGGCGCAGCCGGCGACTGGCTGCCGCTGGGAACCCTAGTGCGCCTGCCTGAGTTCAAGGATCTGCGCTGCTCCAGGTTCCTGGACCAGCCGTGCGTTCTGTCCGGCTCCAATCTTTTCCTGGCCGCGTCCTTTTCATCCTCGCCTGAATTCGATAACCCCACATCGGTGCCCCTGGACTTTACCGGGACGGAGATCGCCGTTCCTCGTCCCGCGGACGGTGTTCTCTACATGAAGCTGCGCGATGATCTGGCGACGGTGCAGACGCTTCATTTACCGGTAACGCTGTTCCCTCCGCTCCGGAGGCACGCGGCAGTACATCGTAAGCCGGCATCGGCAGCAACACCTGCCGCGGCAACGACTGCGGCAGGCGCTGCTGCGGCAACTCCGGCATCTGGAACTTCGGCGACGTCCGCAGGGCAGCCATCGACAGGCCAAGCGGCCGCCACTCACCCGGCGGTGGGGCAACAGCCAGCCGGGCAGCCGCTAACGAAAGCGGTCAAGCCTGAAGCGCCGGCCAGCACCGCTACACCGGCGAAGCCGACCCCGGCGCCGGCTTCCATGCCCGGGCAAAGCAAGCCGAGGGCGGCAGCCTCGCCCGCTGTGACGCCAACTGCTCCTGCGGCTGGAGCTGCCGCAACCAAACCCGCTCCGAAGACGCCGGCTGGCGCGGAGGGCGGTGCGTCAACTGCGATTCCCGCCGCGAAGACGCAGCCCAAGTGAAGGCGCAAACGCGGCTCGGCGGCGCGAGACCCCGCGCCGCTCAACCGGCAGATTTCACAAAAGATGGATGTGGTTTTTGCCTACTGAAAATAGGCCTGATTGGCCTCGGAAAAGTGCGCTTTGTCTTCCGGCAGCTCGTCGACGGCGAAGATTGCGCTCTGGGGACAAACGGTCGCACAGTTGCCGCAGTCGATGCACTCGTCAGGATTAATGTAGACCTGGCTGACGTTGTCCGCGGCGGAATCAGAGGCGGTGGGCGCAATCGCTGCGGTTGAGCATTCGTCTACGCAAATAAAATCCTTGATGCAGGCATCGGTGACTACAAAAGCCATTTGGGAATCGCTCCTCGTGATCGGGCGTTCGCTTCTGAGCGCGCCCACAAGGTCAGCGTACCGGGCGCCGTCATGATGGCTCCGTGATCTGAATCACAAAACTGGGTGGTATCAGGCATACCCTGGGCGCAGCGTTGCCTGGCAAATCGCCGCGAATGAAGCAATGGAGAGGGAATTAAGGAGTCTGGTGCGCCCGGAGAGATTCGAACTCCCGACCTAACGCTCCGGAGGCGTTCGCTCTATCCAGCTGAGCTACGGGCGCGCTTCTTCAGCATACCGCACTTGGAAAGCGCGAGGACACGTACCGGCAGCGCTTTCCCAGCGTTGAAACGCTGGGCTAACGAACATTGCGCCTACGGCGCAGCAAATCGGAACCGCTGAAGTTAACAAATAGCCTTCATGCGATTGCCCTGCAGTGACACCGCGCGCCAGCGCAGCCGCATCCTGGCCATCAAATCCTGGTGCAGTCGTGCGCACATCTCATCCATGCGATGTGCCCATGCGGGCCGCACCGGATTTCGATTGCGGGTTACGCAAGCTGGCGAGGAGGAAATCCGTATCGCAATGTGGAAAGTGCATCCATCCGGAATTGCATGCTTCGCTGGAAACAAAATTGCCTGCAAAAAATCTGTGGAAAAGAAAAATATTTTAGGGGGGGTATGCCGTTCAGGTTGAGGACTCGCGGAGCGCACACTGTGCCCGAGGGATTGGGTCTTGAGATGAAGCCATCTGGATTGGCTCGGCCATGCTCGTGTTCTCCGTGGGGATGCGTGCAGACGCGCCCATGTTTCGATGGTACGCGGCGGGGCGGAAATTACCTGCAAACGTAAGGTGATGAATTTGCGGTGGTTATGGCGCACGGGGCTTGACGAGATGATATATGAACCCCTTGGTTGAGACAGTTTGTGGTTTGACAGCCTGTTCCTGTCCTACATCGCGCGCCCCGTGGCGCAAATGCCGCCCTGCCGAAGCAGCCTGCGGCATCGCGCTGATACGGTGCCTTGATACGATGGTCTTTTGGAGCCCTCACGTGCCGAAGATTCTCGACGGTGTGGCCATCGCCGCCGCCATCAAGCAGGAAGTCGCCGAAGAAGTGCAGTCGCTCGCCGCCCGCGGAGTTCGTCCGGGCCTGGCGGCGGTGCTGGTGGGCAGCGTGCCCGCCTCGCAAATCTACGTCCGCAACAAGGTGCAGACCTGCGCCGATCTCGGTCTCTACAGCGATCTCATCACTCTGCCCGACAGCGCGTCCACGGCGGAGTTGCTGGAACTGGTCGCCGTCCTCAACGCCCGCGACGAGATCGACGGCATCCTGGTGCAATTGCCCTTGCCCGCGCGCGTTGACGCCCGCGCCGTCCTTGACGCCATCTCGCCTGCCAAGGACGTGGACGGCCTGCATCCCGTCAACGCCGGCCATCTGCAGGCCGGCCGCCCGGCGCTGGCGCCCTGCACACCTGCCGGCGTCATCGAGATTCTCAAGCGCAGCGGTATTGCCATCGCCGGCAGCCGCGCCGTGGTTGTGGGCCGCAGTGACATCGTAGGCAAGCCCGTGGCCATGCTGCTTCTCCAGCAGAACGCCACTGTCACCATCTGCCACTCCCAAACTCGCGACCTCGCCGGGATCACGCGCCAGGCCGACATTCTGGTCGCCGCCATCGGCCGTCCCGGCTTCATCACGCCGGAGATGGTCTCACCCGGCGCAACGCTGATCGATGTTGGCATCAACCGCCTTAGCACCCGCGAGGAGTTCGACCGCTACTTTGCCGGCGATGCCAAGCGCGAAGCCGCCTTTGCCAAGCGCGGCTCCGTCCTCGTCGGCGACATCCATCCCAAAGCCTTTGCCGTCTCCGGCGCCTACACGCCCGTCCCCGGCGGCGTTGGCCCGCTCACCATTGCCATGCTGATGTCCAACACCGTTCGCGCCGCCAAGCTACGCCGCAACCTCACCGCCGCCCAATAACGCCGCACCACAGCTCCGTCAAGCCGGGCTTTGTTACAACGCGTAAGAGAGCAGCGCTGCGGGGGCCTGCACTAATTCTTTGTCAGCGGCCGGTCGGTCCATAGGACTTTGTCGTAGAGGGTCTGGACCTTGTAGAGGCGGCCGTGGAGCGCCTTTTCGGCCTCGGCGCGGTAGTGGCCTTGCGCAAAGAGCCACTTACGATGGCCCTTGCCCCACATACTTGCGAGCTTGGCGTTGGTGAGGAAGATGTGGGGCGCGTCGGTGTAGCAGGAGCCCCAGAGCAGCGTGGAGCCTTGGCTGTGCTTGCCGCAGCGCTTCATCACGATCATGGCCGGCTTGTAGTGGAAGTACTTGTAAGTGTAGAAGATGATGGACGAGGCGGTGGCCTGGTTGCCGTAGATGATGAAGGTGTCGGCGGGCGTGCCGTTGGCCATGATGGTTTTGGCCATGGGCTCGGAGGTGAGCATGGGCGCGACGCGGACGAAGGCGATGTGCGCGGCGACGAGAAAGACCGTCATCGTAAGCCCGATGCTGAAGGTGGCGGCGAAGTGACGGCCCTTGCGGCGCAGCCACCAGCCAACGATGCCGCCGACGAAGAGCGAAACCGCGGCCAGGGCGGAGGACAGGCGCAGGTCGGCGAACGACCGGCCGGTAAGGTCGAACAGGTGCGACATGGAGAGGGTGTAATTGGCCACGCCGCGGTGGGCGAGCAGTTGGCCGATTTTGTCTCCGGGTTTTACGTTGCGCGAGATCCACAGCGCCCAGCCGAGCGCCGACGCGCAGATGACGCCGAAGGCGGCGAATGCCGTCTGCCCGAGGGTAAGCCAGCCTTTGGAAACCAGCGGCTTGCCGCCCTCCGGACTGGGCCAGATGTATTTCTCCTCCACGTTGGCCAGCATGCCGGCGATGAGCATCAGCAGGGGCACCCAGGTTTCGAAGGTGTAGTACTCCTGGTTGGTGGAGATGGAGAAGAAGATGATCTCGAAGGCGGAGAAGAGGAAGAGCAGCCAGGCCGAGCGCATGCGGAACTTGAGCTGCGCCACATAGGTGGCGACGTCGGAGCGGGCGGCGTTGTCGATGTAGAAATCGACGGTCTGGCCGGCCTCGCGGCGCAGGTGCGGCAGCCAGGTGCGGCGCGTCTTCCAGGCCACGACCAGCGCGGCGGGCAGGAACAGGCTCCAGGGATAGAGCCAGACCAGGTGCAGCGACCAGTAGAGGTATCCGGGGAGCTTGTTGTAGTCGTCGGGGTAGCGCGTGCCCAGGAAACGGTCGATGTGCTCGTTGACGATGTAGAAGTACCAGAAGCCGTGGACGTTGCCCAGTGTGGGGTGGTTGCCCACGGGATGCCCTTCGCCGGGATTCTGGATGCCGCAGAGAATATGCCAGGGAAGGGCGACGAGCAGATAGACCAGGGTGCCTGTGAACGGCCTGATGGTGCGCCAACGCCGCCATTGGCCGGTGACCAGGAGGAATGGAACCAGCGCGCCGATGAAGAAAACAGGCGCAATGAGACCCTTGGTGAGCGTGCCCAGCGCCAGCGAAACGTACATGAGGTAAAAGGCGCTGGGGCGGTTGTCTTCAAGGCCAACAACGAGACAGTAGAGGGCCAGGAGCAGGAAAAAACTGAGGATGGCCTCGGGGATGATGAAGCGCGTGAACAGGAATAGCCCCCAGGCCGTGAGCACAAACATGCCGGCGTAGAATCCGGCGCGGTCGCCCCAGGCGCGGCGCGTCCAGAGCCAGGCGAGCCAGGTGAGGCCGAGCATGGCCAGGGCGTTGGGCAGGTGGGTGGCGAAGGCGTTTTCACCGAAGACGTAGTAGAAGACGGCAGCCAGCCAGTAGGGCATGGGTGGCTTTTCAAGATAGCGGATGTCGTCGAGCTTGGGCGTGATCCAGTTGCCGCTTTCGATCATGTGCTGCGCGCACTCGGCATGCGCCGCGTCGACGTCGTCGAGCAGCGGCGGCTGGAACAGCGAGGCGAACTGCACGATGGTGAAGATGGCCATCAGGATCAGCCAGACCATCGCCACGCTGGGCGCATATCGAGGGCGAACTACAGTCGTTGCTTGATCTGTCATTGAAGGATTTAGCCTATATGTCCCTGAATAGCCATTAGACAAAGAATACCAGCCGGATTTGAGCGGCTTTCCACAATATTCGAGCGGCTTTCCACAATATTCGAGCGGCTGGCCACAAAGGAGTAGATGCGGCGGAGGCGCGATGGCAACAGAGCGGTTTCACTCTCGCGGAATATGTTTTGGCTGCTGTCGAATGCCTGGCTGTCTGGCACGGAATTGGCCAGACGGCGGAGGGCCGGGCAACCAATCCGGTGAGCAGGGAGGTATCCGCTATCCTAATGGGGCCATGGCAAAGACGAACGCTTTGAGCGGGAAGTGGGCGCTGGTGACGGGAGCCAGCGCGGGGATCGGCACGGCTCTGGCGCGCGAGCTGGCCGGGTGCGGCGCCCGCCTGCTCCTGACCGCGCGGCGGCGCGACCGGCTGGAGGCGCTGGCGGCGGAGTTGGCGGCGCGGGGAACGGAGACGCGCATTGTGACGGCGGACCTGAACGATCCCGAGGCTCCGCGGCAGATCTACGAGGCCACGGAGGGCGCGGGACTGACGGTCGATGTTCTGGTGAACAACGCCGGGCTGGGGCAGTTTGGCGCGTTCCATGCGGCTCCGGCGGAGCAGGAGCTGAGCCAGGTGCGCGTGAACTGCGAGGCGGTGGTGCGGCTCTCGCGACTCTTTGTGCCGCGCATGGTGGAGCGGCGGCGGGGCTGGGTGATGGTGGTGGCCTCGACGGCAAGCTTTCAGCCCATTCCGTATCTTTCCACGTATGCGGCGACCAAGGTTTTTGACCGCTTTTTCGCGCTGGGGCTGGCCGCCGAAGTGGCGCGCTTCGGCGTGACGGTGACCACGCTTTGTCCCGGGCCTACGGAGAGCGAGTTCTTTGCGGTTGCCCGCGCCAGCGCCTTCCGGCGCAATGTGCAGCCCGCGAACGTGGTGGCGGCCCGGGCGGTGGAGGCGATGATGCGTGGGCGGCGGATCGTTATTCCTCCGCTCGACGGCCGGTTTACGGCGTTTCTGGTGCGGTTTCTGCCCACCGGGCTGATTACGGGCGCGATTGAAAGAATTGCGCGGCCCCAATGAAGCCGCGGGCGCGCGAGGCTGTTACTGATCGCCGTGCTGGAAGAGGCCGACCAGTCTGCCTTGGGCAAGAATGTGCCGCCGCATGGCGATTTCGACTTGTGCGCGGGTGGCGCCCGCCGGCAGGGCGAGGGTGGTATCGAGCGCGTAGACCAAGGTGATGTAGTGGTGCAGCTTGCCGGGCGGCGGGCAGGGCGGACCATAGCCCACGCGCTGGTAGCTGTTCATTCCCTGGAGCGATCCGCGCGGCATGGCGCCGGCGGCCGCGCCCGCGGCCAGCTCATGCACATCGGAGGGAATGTTGTAGACCAGCCATTGCGTGAAATCGATGGAGGCGTCCGGGTCGTGCATCAGGACGACATAGCTCCTGGTGCCGAAGGGCGCGCCGCTCCATGCGATGTTGGGCGAGGTGCTGGCGCCGTTGCAGGTGTACTGGATCGGAATCGTGCTGCCGGCGGAAAAGCTTGTGCTGGTGACCTGAAGAGCGTGGTGTGGCTGAACGTCGCGCGCGCGAACGAGGCTGGCGCCGAGGAGCTTATCGCGCAGGAGCAGCACGGAAAGCACGGAGACGGCAAAGACGACGACGATGGTGGCGAGCATCGTGGCCCGCAGGCGATGCAGGCTCTTTTTCTTGTCAGGTTCCATGGGGCACCTCCAAATTGTTGACGCGCAGCCGCTGGCGGGCCCGGGAACAATCAACTCGAATGCTCACGATGATAGAGCATTTCGCCGCGGGCCGCATAGATCACAGGCCGGGCGGGCGCGCATCGGGGATGTACAGATCGACGTACTCGTTGACGGGCATGGAGTCGAGGCGCTGCGGGTCGAGCGAGGCGGCCAGGATGCGCTCCTGCTGCGGCGGAGGGAAGCGGCGGGCGAGGTTGGTTTTAAATTTCGCCACCAGCAAAGGCATGCCTTCCTGGCGGCGGCGGCGATGGCCGATGGGGTACTCGACGGTTTCAGTGAGGCGCGTGCCGTCGCTGAGCTCCAGGGTGAGAGAGTTGGCGATGGAGCGCTTTTCGGGGTCGTGATAATCGGCGGTATAGGACGGCTCTTCCACGCACTGGATTTTGGTGCGGAGGGCGTCGATGCGCGGGGCATTTTCCGGGGCCAGGGCGAAGGCGTCTTCGTAGTCGGCGGCGGTGAGGCGGCCAAAGAGCAGCGGGATGGCGACCATGTACTGCACGCAGTGGTCGCGGTCGGCGGGGTTGCGCAGCGGGCCTTTCTTGTCGATGATGCGCAGGCAGGCCTGGTGGGTGCGCAGGGTGATGGAGCGGATGTCGGCGGCTGATTTGCCTTGGGCGTCGAGGCGCGCATGCAGCGCCATGGCGGCTTCGACGGCGGTCTGGGCGTGGAATTCGGCGGGGTAGCTGATCTTGAAGAGCACGTTTTCCATGACGTAGCTGCCGTAGGGGCGCTGGAACCGGAAGGGCTGGCCGCGGAAGAGGACGTCGTAGAAGCCCCAGGTTTTGGCGGTGAGGGCGGTGGGGTAGCCCATTTCGCCGGCGCGGGCCATCAGGGCCAGGCGGACGGCGCGGCTGGTGGCGTCGCCGGCGGCCCAACTCTTGCGCGAGCCGGTGTTGGGTGCG
>JAJZME010000048.1 GCA_021803035.1 Acidobacteriota bacterium
CACCACCGCGCAGCGGCGGCGTTGCACGCGGCCGTGGCCACAATCGATCTCTTCGTCGACCGCGACGGCTATCAAAAGAATTCCTTCTAGCAGATGCTCCCGGTTCTGCTCGATCCGGGGATCGGTTAAACGTGCAAAATACTCCCAGGGACTGTCCATGTCCTTATCGGAGCCAATCGACTCCCGATCTGCATATAGCTACCTGGATGCCAGAAATTTATATGCGCCGGCCCTGCCGCTATCAGGCACAGCGCATGGGAGAACTCCGGCTTTGCTGTGGAGGCCGCAGAGGTTTAGCCTTTGCGGGAGTCGCTCCGAGGCGTTTTTTCGGCGCTTTCCTAGCGTTGAAACGCTCGGCTAACGAACATTGCGCCTACGGCGCGAGCAAATCGGAACCACTGAAGTTAACAAATGGCCCTGATGCGCTCGCCCCGGCATAAAGTCTCCGGTTTCAGCGGAGGATACATGCATATGACATACTGGGTTTACTTTTCGGTCCGGGGAGATTCGGGTCTGTATTTATGCCAAACCAGCCAGATTATGACTTTATGCGGCGCGCCATCGCGCTGGCTACGGAAAATGTGGTTTCAGGAAAAGGCGGACCGTTCGCGGCGCTGATTGTGCGCGACGGCAGGATCGTGGGCGAGGGCGTGAACACGGTGACGGCCAGCAACGATCCCACGGCGCACGGCGAGGTCAACGCGATCCGGGCTGCCGCCCGCGCGCTGGGCACGTTTACGCTTGCCGGGTGCCAGCTCTACACCAGTTGCGAGCCCTGCCCCATGTGCCTGGCTGCCGCTTACTGGGCGCGGATCGAGGCGGTTTACTATGGGAGTTCGGCGGCCGACGCGGCGCGAGCCGGCTTCGACGACGCCTATTTATATGAGGAGTTCCGCAAAGTGCCGGCGGCGCGCGCGCTGCCGGCCACGCAACTGCTGGGCAACGAAGCCTGGGCGAGCTTTGCCGCGTGGATTGCTTCAGGCTCCAAAGTGCCTTATTGAAGAGAGAGAGGCGTCAGCAGCCTTTTTTGCAGCGCGCCATGATTGCGGTATGGAGGCGTTCGCGCAGGTCGGGGGGCAGTTCGTAGATTTCGTGCGAGCGGTAGATCTCGATGGTTTTGCGGGTGGTGTTGAAGACGACCTCGCAGTGTCCGCATTTGTGCATGTGCTGCTCGACTTCAGAGCGCACGGCCGCAGTGACGGTATCGTCAATAACGTCGTCGAGAAGCGCAAGAAACTCGGTGCAGGTCACTTTTCAACTCCGTCCGCCGGTGATTTCTTCCGTCGGAAGTAGCGGCTGAGGCGCTCGCGCAGTTGCAGGCGGGCGCGCAGAAGACGCGACTTGACGGCGGGAACGCTGAGGCCCAAAGCTTCCGCGGTCTCTTCCGTGGAAAGACCCTCTACGTCTCGCAGCACAAAAACAACGCGAAATCCATGGGGCAGGCCCTGGACGGTCCTGCGCAAGATTTCGGCCAGCTCGGTCTGGCTGTAGTTCTGCTCGGGATCGGGAGACCAGTCTGCAAGATCGCGGGGGACACTGCCCTCTTCGGTTTCGACGTCCTCGTCGATCGAGACCATTTTGCTGGTACGCCGCTTGCGCAGGCGCATCAAGCTTTCGTTGACCGCAATCCGGACCAGCCATGTGTAAAATTTCGAGTTCCCCTGAAACTGATCGAGCTTTTCGTACGCCTTGAGAAACGCATCTTGAGTGACGTCTTCGGCGTCTTCGCGGTTTTGCGTAATATGCTGCGCAATCCGGAAGACCTGCCGGTCATACTTGCGGACCAGCGTATCGTAGGCCGAAACATCACCGCCGCGGACCCTGTCTACCAGTGCCACGTCCGGATGCTGTTCGTTCTCTCCCGCAATAGGTTGGATGGTCGACATGAGAGTTGGTTGCGAGAAATCCAGATGTTTCTGCGGCCCGCTCGCACCGGGCGCAAAGGGAAAGTGTAACGGTGGCCGAGCCGGGGAGCGAAGGCGGACAATTGGCTGCCGGTCCGCGCTTGCCAACGTCCAAATATCGAGCTGAGTTAACGGCGGTGGTTCAATCGCTTGCGGTTAACCCAAATCAGCATAAAGTTAGAACATGAAGGACGCGAATCCCCCACATCCCCGTACCCGCTTCGCCGCGCGATGCGTGGCTGGGCTGTTGTCATTGTACCTGCTTTTCCCCCTGGTTGCCGTGCAGTCCTCCGTTGCGATGGCGGCGCAATCCGCACATTCCACAAAACAATCGAGGAAGCGAACCCAGCCGGGCGGGAGTGCCTATGCGACAAGGATCGAGCAGGAGATCGCCGCTTCCGCGGAGCTGCGTCCGTTGGCGCAGCAACTGGCGACGATGCGAACGGCCGCAACGTATAACCGGGTGGCCAATTTTGCGCGGCAGCACAGCGGAACGGTCGCCGCGGTGGCGTATCTGGCGCTGGGGCACGCGTATCTGCTCGACAAGCACTACCGCCAGGCGGCTTACAACTTCCGTCTGGCTCTGGCGCGGGGCGGGGAACTGAGTGATTACGCGGAGTTTCTGGGCGCGGTGGCGAATTACGATGCGGGCAATGACCCGGCGGCCCTGGCCATGCTGCGGGGATTCCACCAGCGCTATCCGGGCAGCATCTTTGCGGACGAGGCGCCGGTGATGGAGACCAACGTGCTGCTGGCCATGCACGATGCCGTGGGCGCGCAGAAGGCATTGGCGCAGGATTTGGGGACGAAGGCCGAAGGCAAGCCTGCATTCCGGCTTGCCGATGCGCAGGTGGCTCTGGCATTGGGGCAAAGGCACACGGCGATCATGGCGTTCAAGCACCTTCTGCTGGACTATCCGCTCAGCTCGGAGGCGCAGGTGGCGCGGGACACGCTCAGCACGATGGGGCCGGAGGCGGCGCTCACGATCCTGGATCGGCGGGTTCTGGGGAATGCTTTCTATCGCGCCGGCCTGTACCGGGCGGCGGCGGAACAATTTCATGTGCTGGCGAACACCATGACGCTCAGCGCGTACGCGCGGGATAAATATGCCGTTGCGGAAGATGCCGCCAGGCTGAAGCTGGGGTGGCTTACCTGGGCCGAGGCGGAGTCGCTGCCCGATACAAATGACGAGAACGGCGCCCGCCGCCTTTATCTGCTGATGGAACTGGCCCGGAACCAGCAGGACACCACGCGGCAGCAAAGCGTGGTGAAGGAGATGGAAGCGCGCTTTCCGCACAGCCCCTGGCTGAAAGAGGCGTTGTTTTCCAGCGGCAATATGTACTTGTTGCGGCGCGATTACCCGATGGCGATTGAATACTATACCTACCTGGCCGACCACTTTCCCAGCAGCTCGCTTGCCCCATTTGTGCACTGGCGTGCGGCGTGGCTGAGCTACCGGCTGGGCAACTACCAGGAAGCCACCCGGCTCTTCGCCACGCAGATCCAGCGTTATCCGGATGCGACCGAGACGGTCACGGCGCTTTATTGGCAGGGCCGGCTGTTTCAAATGCAGGATCACGCCTCCGCGCTGGCGGCGCGCAACTATCGCGCCATTGTGCTGAATCATCCGAACTACTACTACGCGCAACTAGCGCGGGTGCGATTGATGGAACTGGGCGATCCGCTGCCGGTGGTGAACGCAAATCCGGCTCGCTATCCGCGCTTGCCGCAACCGCAACTGATTAATACTTATCCGCCCGACAGCGCGCACCTGGCAAAGGCGCGCCTGCTGGCCAACGCCGGGTTGAACGAGTACGTTCCGCGGGAGATTGCCGCCGATCCGCACTGGTCCTCGTGGGGCTCACTGGCCGAAGCGCAGATTTACTCTGCTTGCGGCGACAACTTTCGCGCGCTGTTTGCGATGCAGCGCGCAATACCGGACGCAGCGTCGATTCCGATCCAGGCTGTTCCGCTGGCATACTGGCGCATCTTGTTTCCCAAGCCGTGGTGGAACACGATCAAGGCGGAGTCGGCCAAATACAAGCTCGATCCGTACCTGGTGGTCTCGCTCATGCGGCAGGAATCCGCATTCAATCCGTCCGCTGTTTCCTATGCCAATGCGTATGGCCTGATGCAGTTGCTGCCCCGGGTGGGCAGGAAAATGGCGCTGCAGCTGGGCATGAGAAACTTCAGGACCTACCAGTTGCTGAACCCGCAAATGAATATCCGCCTCGGGGTACGCTACCTTTACGAGATGCTGAACAAGTTCGGCGGCGTGGACGAGTACGCGCTGGCAGCGTATAACGCGGGGGATTATCGCGTGGCGGATTGGAAGGCCGAGGGGCCCTATTCAGGCATGGACGAATTCGTGGAGTCGATTCCCTTTACGCAGACCCGCAATTATGTCGAATCCATTCTGCGCAATGAAGAGCTCTACAAGGCCATCGACGCGTACGCGCGTACCCAGGCAGGGAGCGAGGAGACCGCATCGCGGTAGGGAATGCCTCAATTTCCGGTTGGGGAACCCCGCTTGATACTCCCCGATGCTGATTCCAGTTGACTAAACCGGGGATTAGCGTCAACACTGAGTCCAATCGGAGCATCTCCGATGCCTCCGAGGCGCCATTCGCAGCCTGCTGTTGCTGGACAACGGAGCTTGGCGATGAGGATCGTCAAGGCTCAACTAAAGCCAACCCACGGGAGGGCAGTATGTCAGCTGACTTGCAGTTTCTGGAAGAATGGATCCCTGAAAGAATGGACCCTGGGACTGTCTTCGTGCTGGAGAATCAGGCCAAGCTCGGCCAAGCCCACAACCCGTTTGTGGCGGTGATGTCTTGTCCCCGGTGCGGAACGCTGGGCCTGATTACGCGCCGCCAACTTTATGGGCAAGAAGCAATGATCTGCGGCGGAGAAGCGTGTTCGGCGGAGTATCGCCTCGAAGAGGACAGGATCTGTTTCCGGCGCGCGCAATAGTGCGCGTTGCGAATCTTCGGTAAGCTAGGGCTGGCTGCCACGGAGTTGACGTACAGTGGGCCAGAAAGCGTATTCTGTGCTGTTCGCATCTCGCAGAATTCCCCGCAGCGTGGAGCTGGAATGAGCAAGGCAGCCGAAGATTTTTCCATCCCAATTGACCCAGCGACAATCCCCCAACGAAGGCTCAATACGGGCGCTTTGATGCCCGCTATCGGGCTTGGCACGTTCGGTTCCGATCATGTTTCTGCGGCCGAAGTGGCCGCGGCCGTCAAAGGCGCGGCGGCAGCAGGCTACCGGCACTTCGACTGCGCCTCGGTTTACGGCAACGAGCGCGAGATCGGTGCCGCGTTTGAAGACATTTTCAAAGGCGGTGTCAGGCGCGCGGAGCTGTGGATCACCTCGAAGCTGTGGAACGACAAGCATGAGGAGGACGACGTTATCGCCTCCTGCCGCCAGTCGCTGGCCGATCTGCGCCTCAAATACCTGGATCTCTACCTCGTGCACTGGCCGTTTCCCAACTTTCACCCGCCGGGTTGCGACGTCTCTTCGCGCAGCCCAGACGCCAGGCCCTATATCCACGAGAACTACATGAAGACCTGGCGGAAGATGGAAGAGCTGGTGGACATGGGTCTGGTGCGGCATATCGGCACCTCGAATATGACCATCCCCAAGCTCAAGCTGTTGCTGCGCGATGCCCGCATCAAGCCGGCGGTGAACGAAATGGAGCTGCATCCGCATTTCCAGCAGCCGGAGCTGTTCCGGTTTGTCGTGGAGAACGGCATACAGCCGGTCGGCTACTGCCCCATCGGCTCGCCCGGCCGACCGGAGCGCGACCGCACGCCCGAAGATACCGTTCCTACCGAGGATCCGGTGATTGTGCGCATCGCCCAGCGGCACGGAATTCACCCGGCGGTGGTCTGCATCAAGTGGGCGGTGCAGCGCGGCCAGGTGCCGATTCCGTTTTCGGTCCACCACTATCGCGCCAACCTGGAGGGTGTTGTCAGTGAGCCGCTGACCGACGAGGAGATGCGCGAGATCGCTGGCATCGACCGCAACTGCCGGTTCATCAAGGGGCAGGTCTTTCTGTGGAAGGAAGGCCAAAGCTGGGAGGCGCTGTGGGATATGAACGGGGAAATTACCCCGCCGTGAAGGCGAGCTAAAAGTTATTAGCTCTTGGCCTTTAGCTCTTCGTGGCGGAATCAGCGTCGCTGTGTTCTATCTGGGCGACAGGAAGCCAAAAGCTAACTGGAGTGAGAACTATGAAGACCACTATGATTGCTGCCTTTTTGCCCGGCGACTCGACTGTGGAGATGCGGACCGTGCCCGTGCCCGCGCCGAGGCACGGCGAGGTACTGCTGCGTATCAAGGCGTCCACTATCTGCGGTTCCGACATTCGCTGCATTTATCACGAGCATCTGGGCAAGGGGCCGGAAGGCTACCAGGGCGTGATCGCCGGCCACGAGCCGTGCGGGCAGATTGTTGAGGTTGGTCCGGGCTGCCGGCGCTTCAGCACAGGAGACCGCGTGATTGTGTATCACATCTCCGGCTGCGGGGTGTGCAACGACTGCCGGCGCGGCTACATGATCTCGTGCACCAGCGAAAAGTATCGCCGGGCCTACGGCTGGCAGCGGGATGGCGGCATGGCCGAGTACATGATTGCCGAAGAAAAGGATCTTGTCGCGCTGCCCAACGAGCTTTCCTACGCCGATGGCGCACAGGTGGCCTGCGGATTTGGCACGGTGTACGAAGGGCTGGAAAAGATCGGCATCGACGGCAATCACGCGGTGCTGGTTACCGGTCTAGGGCCAGTGGGTCTGGCTACGGCCGCGCTCTGCCGCAAGCTGGGCGCAGAGAAAATCATCGGCATCGATGTGATTCCCGAACGCATGAAGATTGCCCGCGAGCTGGGGCTTTGCGACGTGGTGCTGGCTTCGGGCCCGGACAATGTTGCCGAGGTGAAGAAGCTGACCGGCGGCCAGGGCGTGGAACGCGCCGTGGACTGCTCGGCGCACCATGCCGCGCGCGCCACGGCCATTCGCGCCACGCGCAAGTGGGGAAGGATCGTTTTTATCGGCGAAGGCGGAACAGTAGAGATCAATCCCTCGCCCGACATGATTCACGACCAGAAGACGGTGTATGGCTCATGGGTCACCTCCATCTGGCTGATGGAGGAGCTGGTGGAGCGGCTGGTGCGCTGGAATCTGCACCCGGCTGAGATCATCACCCACCGCTTTCCACTGGAGCGCGCCAGCGATGCCTATGCTTTGATGGCTTCGGGGAAATGCGGTAAAGTGGCTGTTTGCGCCGATGAAGAGCTGGGATGAGACTGCACGAAGGAGAAAAGACGATGCAAGCTGCACAAACTTCCGCTCCGTCCGAATGGGAGCTTCGCCTGCGCGAGTTGCTGCCACTGTACGGGCATCGTAACTGGATTGTGGTTACCGATTCCGCCTTTCCGGTGCAATCGAATCCGGGCATCGAAACCATCGTTGCCGGCGGCGACCAGATCGAAGTTGTGCTCAAGTTGCTGGATGCCATGGCCGCGTGCAAGCACATCCGCGTCAATGTCTATGCGGATAAGGAGATGACATTCATCGCCGAGCGCGACGCGCCGGGGATGACGGAGTACAGAAAGCAACTGGACGGCGCGCTCAAGGGCGCCCAGATGCAGTCCATTCCGCACGAGCAGATCATTGCCAAGCTGAACCAGGCGGCGCAGCTTTTCCGGGTTTTGGTGATCAAGACCGATCTGACCATTCCTTATACTTCAGTCTTCTTCGAGCTGGATTGCGGATACTGGAGCGCCGAAGCGGAACATCGGATGCGAGAAGCCATGAAGGCCAAGGGCTAGCGGCGGCAATGTGCCGGCGTGGGAGCACAAGCGGATGTCGGCTGCGCGTTGCGCTAAACAGAATGGGCGGCTTGAATGTAGATTGGAGAACGGGGACAATCATTGCAGCGCAAGAGCCCGGATGGCGAAACTGGCAGACGCAGCGGACTTAAAATCCGCAGGCCGCAAGGCCGTGGGGGTTCAAGTCCC
>JAJZME010000018.1 GCA_021803035.1 Acidobacteriota bacterium
CGTCAAGCAGCACCAGCGGCGGCTTGCGCGCCAGCATCCGGGCCAGGGCAACGCGGCGCGCCTGCCCGCCTGAAATGCGCGCAGCCGGAGCCTCCCAAAGCGGCGCGAGCTGCAATCGATCCTTCAGCGTCGCGATCCAGGCGGCGCACTCCGGGACGGAAGCCTCGCGCTTGGGCACGCCGAAGACTACGTTTTCGC
Organism: Acidobacteriota bacterium; assembly: GCA_021803035.1. GTDB lineage: Bacteria > Acidobacteriota > Terriglobia > Terriglobales > Acidobacteriaceae > Telmatobacter. The sequence continues at coordinate 199 of JAJZME010000018.1, forward strand.
GGACGCTCAGATGCGGAAACAGGCTGGGCTCCTGCGTGAGATAGCCCACCGGGCGTTGATATAGAGGAAGAGACGGGGGAAAAAGACGCAAGCCTCCGAAATCGATGCGGCCCTCGTCCGGCTGCTCCACGCCGGCGATGCACGCGAGCACCGTGCTTTTGCCCGAGCCCGAGGCACCGAACAAACCCACCGATTGCCCGGCGCCGAGCCGCAGCGAAAGGCGAACCGCGAAATCGCGGCGGCGTTTGGTGAATTCCGCGTCAAGCATGGCTTCGCCGCTGCGCCAAAACATGCGCCAGCCACGGGAGCGGCAACGCCACCGCAAGGAAGATGACCAGCAGCGGCATCACCGCGGGCAGGCCAAAGCTTTGCAGATCCACCCAGAGCTGCACCGGCATACCGGAAGGATAATACGCCGTCACCACCACCGCGCCGAATTCACCGACCGCGCGAACCCAGGCCATGCTCAGCGCCACGGCCAGACCCAGACGCGCCAACGGCAGCGTCACCCGGAAAAAGACCTTGATCGGAGTAAGCCCCAGCAATGCGGCCTGCTTTTGCAGCATGGGCGGAACAGCGTCCAGAGCCGCGACCGCGCCCAAAACAAAATAACCCATGCCCACGTACACCTGCGTGGCCACGAACGCGGTCGAACTGTTGGTCATGACCACACCCCAGTGATTCAACAGCCGGCCAACGCCGCCGTAAGGGCCAAACGCCAAAGTGAAAAGAATACCCAGAGCGAGAGGCGGCAGCAACACTGAGATCAGCAGGGCCCCTTGCCACAGAAGGCGTTCCCTGTGCTTGCACTGCGCAATGTAGGCGGCCATCGGCGTGCCGGCCGCGACCACGATCAGCATCGCGACGGTGGTGAGCAGTAAGGACACGCGCACCGATGACAGCGCCGGACCGCGTACCTGCGCGCCCCATTGCCACGCGCCAATGTGCGCGAAAAGCGCCGCCAGGGGATAGAGCAGCGCCAGCACAAACACCGCGGCCCCGGTGCGCGCCATCCAGCCGCGGCTGGCAATCACGCGCGAAGCATGGAAGCCTTGCCCGGTGCGTCGTAATCGTAGCGCCTGAAAATTGATTGCGCCTCGCTGCTTTTCAGCCATTGGACGAATTCAGCGGCTCCTTTGGGATTCAGGGCATCGCTCAGCGCCGCCGCGTAGTAGATCAGCGGCTCGGGATAATACGTCTTGCCGGCCACGGTGAGGCTCAAGCCGGGATTCTCCTGGTGCACGCGCTCCGAACTGAGATTGAGCTGCCGCGGCAAGGAAATATAGGGAAGATGGAAGGGGCCCGGCTGGATTTTGTAGGCCGAAGACGCATCAAGCTCGCCGCTCTGCAACCGCGCCAGAACCGTCGGCTCGCTGAAGATCTGCTCGGCGTTCCTTGTTGGCCCGAGCGTCTTCTCGACCAAATCCGGCTGATGATACATCTTTGCCGCCAGCATCATCGTGAAAATAATATTTCGCCCCTGCGGGTCCGCGGTCGGATCGGTGCGCCCAAAGCGCAAGCCCGGCTGCTCCAAAACCTTCCACCACTCCACTCTTCCCTGGGCTGCCATTTCAAACTGCGGTGCAAACCGGCTCTTCGGGCTATACGCAATCACCATTTCGGTGTGCGCTATCGGCTCAGCGGATGTGGCCTTGCCCGCGCGCAGTACCGTCATCATGGGACCCGGCGTGACGGCAATGAACACGTCCGGCCGGATGATGCCGCCGACGATCAGCCGCGCCAGCGCGTTCGCTCCTTGCGCGCGTCCGCGCATCTCCAGATGCAGGCCGCTGCGGATGGCGGCCTTCAAAGGACCCTCCATCATCGAGCCCATCGAGCCGGCGTATGCCACGCTCAAAATCGGCAGCGCGCCAGCCCATAACTGGCCGGGAAACGAAGCGGCGCCAATCGTCACCAGCGCAAGGCTGCCGCCGGCTGCGGCAAATCTCCTCCGCGTTGACTTTTCCGATGAGTATGCCATGGTCCTCAAGAAGAGCGGACAAGCGAGCCTGAGCGAGGCGACAGTACGATTTAATATGGCTTGAACCGTTCATGTCAAACAGTTTTGGCCTGATGCGGAGGCCACATCCTTGGAGCTGCCGACGCCGTTCCAGTGCTTGAAGGAGATGCACGGCGCGGACCGGGCCGCCGCAAATTCGCCCAATGATCCCGGAAGTCAAGAGCCCTGCGCTCCAACCTCTGCGAATCCATCAGCTTACGTTTGCAGATAATTTCCGCCCCGTCGTACACAATAGAACCATCAACGCTCCTCTGCGCCTCTCAAGGAAGAACATGACCATGACTGAGCCAATCCATTCTGCTTCGCCTGAACACCCGACCCCCGCAGGCAGCGCGGAGCGCACTCTGCGAGCCGCAATCGCCGGCCCGGAAGTGCTGCGGACCCCACCCCCTCCCAAATATTTTTCTTTTCCACAGATTTCTTGCAGCTAATTTTTTTTCGGCGAAAAAAAGCAAATGCGAGTGTGCATCTTGCCATATTGTGGGACAAAATCAGAGGCAAGTTGGCTTTAGCAGTCCTTGCTGGAAGTCAGGCGCGGCCCGCGCTGACTCCGCGGTTGCAACGCATCAATAAGGTAAGGTCAGACCCACTCACCTTTGCGCATCAAAGGCTCCGCCACGCCGCCGGCCGTGATGCCATCGATGTCCAGCTCGGCTGAGCCAATCATCCAGTCCACATGGATGAGACTCTCATTGGCGCCATGCGCGGCCAGCTCCTCGGCCGTCATCTTGTCGCCCTCGCGCAAACAGGTCGAGTACGCCTGGCCAAGCGCGATATGCGAAGCAGCATTTTCGTCAAACAGCGTGTTGAGAAAGGTGAGGCCGCTGGCGGCAATGGGCGATGAGTGTGGAACCAGCGCCACTTCTCCCAGCCGGCGTGCTCCTTCGTCCGTATCGATCAGCTTCTGGAGTACTTCCTGGCCGCGGCTGGCGCGAGCCTCCACAATTCTGCCTCCCTGGAAACGCACCTGGATCCCCTCGATCATGGTGCCCTGGTGGGAGAGCGGTTTGGTTGCCGTCACCACGCCTTCGGCGCGCTCCTTGTGCGGGGTGGTAAAGATCTCTTCCGTGGGCATATTGGGAATGCAGTAGACGCCGTTGCCGGCGGTGGTGCCGCCGCCCAGCCAAAGGTGGTCCTCAGCCAAGCCAAGACGAAAGTCGGTGCCGGGGCCTTTGTATTGGAGCCACGCGTACCGCTTTTCGTTCATCATGGCAGCGCGCTGCTGCAGGCCGGCATCGTGCGCCTTCCATGCCGCCACCGGGTCAGGGGTGTCAACGCGGCTGGTGGAGAAGATCGCCTCCCAGAGTTTTGCGAGCGCGGCCTCGGGGGCCTCCGCGGGGAACATGGCCGCCGCCCAGGCTGGAGTGGCGCTGGCCACGATTGTCCAGTTAATGGCGTGGCGGGTAATGAGTTCCAGCGCGGGGCGGTAGGCCTGCGAGACGGCGCGATTGGCGCGGCCGACCTTGTCCGGGTCCTCGTTGGCCAGCAGTGCCGGGTCAGTGCCGGTGATGGCCAGCCGGGCAGCTCCGCTCTTGAACGCCGCGGCCATACCGTCATAGAGCCACTTTGCGGCGCAATCGAAGCTCTGGTCGGGAGCGAAGTGGTAGCGGGCCAGCGTGGCCTCGTCATCCGCGTAGAGGGTTGTGACCAGCGATGCGCCGGCGCGATAGGCGTGCTCGGTGATGCGGCGGGCGAGCGCACGCGAGTCAAGCGAGGCAGTCATCACCAGTTCCTGGCCGGGCTGAAGGCCAAGACCGACCTTCACGGCCACTTCGGCAAGCAGGTCGAGGTTTTCAGAAAAGCTGCGGGATGTGGGAGCAGAATTAGACATGGTAGGGATCGCCTCGGAAACTCCATCATCGCAGGCGGCTCGCTTTGCGGCCTCCCGCGCCAACCGCTGGGCTACAAGCCCGTACTGATTCTATCTTGCCACCTCAGAAGCACCGACTCGAGTAACACACGCTCGCCCGATGGTTGCACAGACGAGACCTTGCGAATTCGGTTTTCTCCGCCTTCCGTAGTCTTGATCAATTCCCCGGTCCTGCCTATGTCCGAGCATTGCAAAAAGTACAACGACACTGCCGACAAAATCATGGGCAAAAGCGGCTGGACGATGAAAGCGCAGACCGAGCAAGATGAGCTTGCCCCCACGAGGGCATGGTTTCCGTGGGCAGATGTGGATTTAGATGTTGGGAAAGCTCCCACACCTACCCAGCGGGGAAAAAAGTGACACCCCGTGACCTAAAAGCGGGAGCAAGTCCCGGCTCTTCTTGCTGCCTGCTCCGTCTGATTATCCGCTTCGGGCGCACAAGGCGCAGGCAGCATCCCGCCCATGATGCCGTCCAGCCTGTTCACCGCTCCAATCACGCCCCGAGGAACCGAGGTGCGGAACGGTGGACACCTTGAAGCGGTGAGGAACAAGTTTGGGGCTACTTCACTTGCTTTGAATGTTCGGCGTGGTTCCTAAAGGCATCTTCCCCACCTAAGAGCTTGGCCGTGGGGATTTTGTGCGTCACTTTGCATGTGTCAGTTGAGCTTAGACTGACCCTCTTCGCATTGAGGTCCGCCCGTAAGGTCTCCGTGACACAAGCCGGTGAGTTATCTACGGCAATGATCTCGGTATTGTCCCAGCGGATAATTTCAAAGGTGCGGAGGGTAACACCGGCTTGAGAGATGACCCAATGCGCGTTGGCGACGTCGCAGAAACCAAATGCTTTGTAGCATTTGATCTCGGTTGAAAGTAGCCCGACGTGATCTCCGGCGTCCGACCACCTTCCATCAGCAAGGAAGTAAAGGGTTGGGATTCTTTTTGCCCCGACAAGGACCCTAGAGACATCGAAGAGCATCGGCTTTTGCGCCCTCGCCGAAACTGCGAAGAAGAGGAACACCGCAACGAGTAAGGACCGTCGCATTTAGTCATCCCGCATGATGGAATTTGCTACGCACGGAATATTAACACTTGGGTTGCTGTTCGCTTCCCGTGCCGCTCGAACGCGTCAAAGAGCCCGTGACCGATTCGCGACAATCCCATCGTAACCGGGATCAGCGGCTCGGGCATTCGGCCCGTTTTGGACTGTGCCACAGGATGTGCCACACTTTTCGCGTTTTGTGCCACCAACACGCGCTAGGACGTTTTCAGGGCAAAAATAAAACCCGCTGATTTAGCGGGCTTTAGCGTCAATTTGCTGGTAGCGCTACCGGGAATCGAACCCGGGTTTTAAGATTGAGAATCTCACGTCCTAACCCCTAGACGATAGCGCCTTTTGAATCAACAGTTTACAGAAATTTTCTCGCTTACTAGCACTCATACTAGCAGTAATGCTAGAATTCATTCCGTCAGAAACACCAAAAATGCACTTCCTAGCACTCGCACTAGCAAGAACATTTGCACTCAAGGAGTGAACGGAATGGAGACGAAGCGTCATCCGGTAAACCTTAAACAGTATCGCAAGCTGGATGGGAAATGGCAATTCGTGCCGGTTGCTCGCGACGCCAGCGGCAACCCTGATCCGCGGCTGATTCTCTTGAACGGTCACCCGGTCAATTCCAAGGGCGGCACGTTTTATCTCGATTACCAGGAGAACGGCAGGCGCCGCCAGATCGCCGTTGGAACCGACGCTCGCGAGGCGCGGGAAGAGTGGCGCAGAAAGCTGGCTCTGCTCAAAGGCGAGATTGAGGCCGAGCCGGAGACCGATGATGCGCCCAACGCGAGTCGCACCATCGACGAGGCCATCGCCGCTTTTCTGACCGAGGTGGAGGCCACCAAAGGGACCAAGACCTTCCGCCAGTACAGCCGGGAACTGGAGTGGTTCCGTCGCCACTGCCGCAAACGCTACGTCGCCGAGCTCGATCGCAGCGACGCCATGCGCCTGTTTGTCGAAGGACGAAAGGAGTATGTGGACGGCAAGCCGCTGAATCAGAAAACCATCAACCGGCGCGTCATCATCATGCTCAACGCCATGCGCAGCCAAGGCGCGGCGATTGAGATGAGGAAGGGCGACTGGCCCAAGACCATTGACAAGAAGATCGAGATCTACCAACCGGAAGAACTCAAGGCATTCTTTGCCGCCTGCAATCCAGAGGAGCGGCTCGTCTTTCAGGTGTTCCTCTGCACCGGGTTTCGTGAACGTGAGGTAGCAACGCTGGCATGGTCGGATATTCACTGGAAGGAAGGCAAGCTCGGAGTCTCGGCAAAACCAGATCTCAGCTTCACGCCCAAAAGCTACGAGGAGCGCACTGTTCCCGTCCCTATGTCGCTGATCGCGGCGCTACGCGAACGCAAGAAGACAAGCAACTCTCTGCTCGTATTCCCCACTCCGCCCCATCCCACGCGGCCGGATTATGGCAAAGGCAACAACCCCGACGGCCATCTGCTCGAACTGTGCAAGGAGATCGCGCTCCGCGCTGGACTGAACTGCGGGCATTGCAAAGGGGAATACACCGTGTACGCGCTCAGCAAGGGCGTAACTGGGAAAGTGAAGCGCGCCTACAAATGCGACAAATCCCCGCGCTGCCAAAACTGGTATCTGCACAAATTCCGGCACACGTTTGCCACTAATATCCTCCAGTCAGTCGACATTCGCAGCCTGCAGGTGATGCTCGGTCACAAGAACATCGCGACCACCGAAAAGTATCTTAAGTCGCTACGGCTCGATCAACTGCGAGAGAGAATCGAATCCTCGGCGCTCGCCGCCTACGTGTAGATTAGCGGCTCACGGCGCGATTGCGGATCCCGATCAGGGCAGGCATGCATGTCCCTCTCAGAAGAACCGCCCGTCTTCCCGTATCTATCCGCTAGCGCACACAAAGGCAACCAAAAATTTGCCGAGGGCTGCCGGATTGACTTCTTGTCGAAACGCTCAAAGCGCGCTTTTTCCTCTGGTCGAGTACCAGTAAAATCTGCTCATGTCTAAGCCAATGAAAATTACGTCTGATCGCGTGAAAGAGGTGCTTTTAGCTGATGGCGTCAAGCCGGAGTCAGTCTCTCCGTATGTTGCAGCATGGACGTGGGCCGAGTCCGGCAGAGCGACCACCGGCCTTTCAGTTGCGACCGTCCGGACCTACGAGGCCGATGCGCGCCGAGTTTATCGACTTCTCAGCAAAAACCCTCCGCAGTAGCGTGCCGGTTGGCGCCGCGTCCTTTTCGGGAACTCGACCCAGCATCAGATCATCCTGGATACCCGCGGTTTCCTGATTTGCAGGCCAAAGAGGATCCAAGTTGGTGCCAGGCCCGTTCGGTACCAATTCGATTGGGCAGCAGCTGTATCCCATTCACCCACGATCATGTTGCATGCCGGTGAGTTCTAAGCCGTGCTTTGTCCCCGTACGCGATTGACGGCACAACGGAGTTCTAGCTGAGGCACGACACGCAGCACTTCGCCGCTTGCCGAAATCTGCTCGGCAACGGCGGTTGCACCGGTCTCCCGCCACCGGTCAGCTGCGCCCGAGAGGCTGGCGAAATATTCAGGTTTCTCGTTGGTACGCCCCATTCGGTATAGCTCTTCCATATCGTTTGCTCCCGACTCCAATGGAACTGTCACAAATTGAACTCCGGATCCAGCGAACCTCCTGAAATATTCTGGCGTTTGTATCGAATCGACTCCGGAAACATGAAGCAGAGTCCGTTTGCGCGGACTAACCCTCGAAACGGGATTTAGCGCACGGTGTATCATTATGT
>JAJZME010000075.1 GCA_021803035.1 Acidobacteriota bacterium
GGAGATTGTGAAGTAGAGCGGTTCGGAGTTCAAAGTTCGCAGTTCTCAGATGACGCTGCGGCTTGATCGGGCGCCTGGGAAACTGAGGACTGCGAACTGAGAACCAGGAACTGCGAACTGGAAGGACGCTCATGGTAGGACAAAGGATTCGCATCCGGTTGAAGGCATACGATTATCGCGTGCTCGACACCTCGACCGGCGAAATTGTGGATACGGCCAAGCGCACCGGGGCAACGGTGGCCGGGCCTATTCCGTTGCCGACGATCAAGAACAAGTACTGCGTGCTGCGTTCGCCGCACGTAGACAAGAAATCGCGCGAACAGTTCGAGATTCGCACGCACAAGCGGTTGATCGACATTTTGGAGCCGACACAACAGACCGTGGATGCGCTGATGAAGCTCGATCTGCCTGCGGGCGTAGACGTGGAAATTAAGGCGTTTGAGAAGTAGCTTTAGCTTTTAGCCTTCAGCTTCGGCAGGAGCGAGAAGAGTGACGGTGAAGAGATTTTGGAGAAGTGCTGAGCATACGGTCTCTTTCGGCAGCAAAGCATTGAGAGCTGAAGGCTGAAAGCTCGCAACAATTCCGGCAGTGCGATGTTCAATGTATCGCATGATGAGGCGAGGAAGACATGGCGGTTACAGGAATACTGGGTAAAAAGATTGGCATGACGCAGGTCTTCGATGAGAAGGGTGAGGTGCACCCGATAACGGTGCTGCAAGCCGGCCCCTGCGTGATTACGCAGCTGAAGACGGCGGCCAAAGACGGCTACGACGCCGCGCAGATCGGGCTGGTTGAGTTCGTGAAGGCCTCGCGCATGACCAAAGCGCAGGCAGGTCATCTGGCCAAGACCGAGGCGCCACCAGTGAAGCTGCTTCGGGAAGTTGACTTCGAATCGGCTACTGATGGTGGGGTCGAAGTCAAGGCGGGCGACCGAGTGCTGGTGGACATCTTCGCGGGCGCGAAGTTTGTCGACGTGATCGGTACATCTAAAGGCCGCGGGTTTGCGGGTGTGGTGCGGCGGCACAAGTTCGGAGGCGGTCCCAAGTCGCACGGCCACATGTTCCAAGTGCAGGGATCGATCGGCGCATCCAGCTTTCCGTCGCGTGTGTTCCCGGGGCAGCGCATGCCCGGCCACTACGGAACGGACCAGGTAACGGTGCGCAACCTTCGCATTCGCGGCATCGACCTGGATGAAAACCTGCTGATGGTAGAAGGTGCGGTGCCGGGACCCCGCGAAGGTTATGTGTTGATTTCGAAGGCCAAGGCTCCGCCGCGTGAGCGCCGCGGATTCTCCGGGTCGGGTACGGTCGATCCGCTGAAGGCTTCGAAGAAGGCGCAGGCGAAGAGAAAGTAGATTTTAGCTTTCCGCTCTCAGCCTTCAGCTTGTTTTTTGCGAGAGCCGAGACGAATGATTTACCAAAGTGGAATGGCTGAAAGCTGGAAGCTGACGGCTGATAGCTGACGGAAGAAGACGATGGCACAAGTGGATGTTCTGAATCTGAACGGGGAAACGGTGGGCACGCTCGATCTGGCCGATGCAATCTTTGCGCCGGAGCAGGTGAATGAGGCTCTGCTGTGGGAGGCGGTGAAACACTATCGCGCCTCGCTGCGCCAGGGCACGCATGCCACCAAAAACCGCAAGCTGGTGGCAGGCTCGGGCAAGAAGCTGTGGAAGCAGAAGGGCACTGGCCGTGCGCGTATCGGCTCGGTTCGTTCGCCCGTATGGCGGCACGGTGGCACGGTGCATGGTCCGCAGCCGCGCAGCTACGACTATCCGTTTCCGCGAAAGAAGCTGCTGGGCGCGTTGCGCGCAGCGTTGGCGGCCAAGCTGGCCGACGGCAAGCTGACCGTGGTCGATTCGCTTGAGATCAAGGATGCCAAGACCAAGCTCTATCGCGCCGCGCTCGACAAGCTTGGTGCCACACGTACCACCCTGCTGGTGGAGAACGGCAAGACTCTGACGCAGGCGCTGGTCTTGGGTGCGCGCAATTTGGAGGGCGTGGAACTGGTGCTGAACAACGAGGTGCATCCGTACGATCTGCTGCGGTATGAGCGGGCCATTTTCTCGCGGTCTGCGATCGAGCAGCTCGCCGAGGCGCTCGAGAAATCTGCATCGAAGCGCAGGGCTGCCGCGGCGGCTAAAGCCGGTGCCCAGACGGAGGTTGCCTGATGCCGACACTTTACACCGTAATTCGCAAGCCCATGATTACCGAAAAGGGCTTGGGCGTGAAGGAAACCGAAGCGACGCTGGTATTTGCAGTTGAGCCTACGGCCACCAAGAACGAAGTCAAGGAAGCTGTTGAGGCGCTTTTCAAGGTGAAGGTGGCTGCGGTTCGCACCGCCAACTTCGCCGGCAAGGAGCGGCGCCGCGGCAAGTATGCGGGCTTCCGGCCTGATTGGAAGAAGGCTTATGTCCGGCTGAAGGCCGGCGAAAAGCTGCCTGAGTACGTGAGCAATCTGTAAAGGACGAGTTCATAGTTTGTAGTTCACAGTTCGCAGTTGCTCCGGAAGCAAAGATCAAGAACTATGAATGAAGAACTCTGAACTGTAGGGAAAAAAGACGATGGCGATCAAGACATACAGACCGGCGACATCGACGCTGCGGTTCCAGACCTCGTTGGTGAACGATGATCTAACGACGGATGAGCCGCACAAGCCGCTATTGACGGTTCGCAAGCGCACGGGCGGTCGGCGCAACTCGGGAGACCTGACCATCCGCCACCACGGCGGCGGCCATAAGCAGAAGCTGCGCCTCATAGATTTCAAGCGCGAAAAGTTTGGGGTTCCGGGCCGCGTGGCTACCATTGAGTATGACCCGAACCGATCGGCGCGCATCGCGCTGGTGCACTACGCCGACGGCGACAAGCGCTATATTCTGCAGCCAGTGGGCCTCAAGGTGGGCGCGACGGTGACCTCCGGTCCCGAAGCAGACATCCTGATAGGCAACGCCCTGCCGCTTAAAAATATTCCCGCTGGCACCACGGTCCACGCCATTGAGCTTCGCCCCGGTAAGGGCGCACAGATGGCTCGTTCGGCCGGAACGCAGGCTCAGCTTGTGGCTAAGGAAGGCGGCTATGCGCTGCTCAAGCTGCCCTCCGGCGAAACGCGCAAGGTGCTGGTCGAGTGCATGGCGACCATCGGGCAGGTGGGCAACACCGATCACGAGAACGTGTCCATCGGCAAGGCTGGACGCAACCGCTGGAAGGGTATTCGGCCTACCAATCGCGGCGTAACCATGAATCCTGTGGATCACCCGCACGGTGGCGGCGAGGGCAAGACCTCGGGCGGTCGGCATCCGGTGACGCCGTGGGGCCAGCCGACGCGCGGCTACAAGACGCGCAACAACAAGCGGACAGACGCGTTCATCGTCAGTCGCAGGGCGAAGTAGAAAGACAGCTTTAGCTACTAGCTTCTAGCTACTAGCTCAAAGCGGCACAGGAAAAATCAAGGCGCTGGCCGGCAGATGGTTTGAAGTATCAAGGCTAGGAGCTAGAAGCTAGGAGCTGTTCTTATGGGACGTTCGACAAAGAAAGGCCCGTTTGTAGATGCGCACCTGAACGTAAAGATCGAGGTGCTCAACCGGGCCAACGACAAGAAGGTGGTCAAGACATGGTCGCGGCGCTCGACCATCTTTCCCGAGTTTGTGGGCCACACCATCGCCGTGCACAACGGCAAAAAGTTTGTGCCGGTATATGTGACCGAAAATATGGTAGGGCACAAGCTGGGCGAGTTTGCGCCGACACGAATTTTCAAGGGGCATACCGGCGGCGCCAAGACCTCCGCCGAAGCGGCGGCAAAGGCGAAGTGAAAAGACAGCTATTCGCTTTTGGCTCTTAACCCTTGGCTCGATCGCGAGTCATAGGAAGTCGAAACTGAGAAGGGAAGAGCTAAAGGCTAACAGCTAAAAGCTTGTGATCAGGGAAGGCAAAGCAATGGCAGTCGAGACAAGAGAATTCCGGGCTGAGGCCAGGTTTCAGCGCGTATCGCCGCAGAAAGCGCGGCTGGTGCTGGATCTGATCAAGGGCCGGGGGGTTCAGGAAGCGCTGGAAACGGCGGCCTTCACCAAGAAGCGCATCGCTCCGGTGATTCATAAGCTGCTGACTTCGGCGGTGGACAACGCCAAGTACGTGGCCAGTGAAGAGGGCTTTGACCTGGACGTGGACAACCTTTACGTCAAACAGGCGCTGGCCAACGACGGACCGCGCATGAAGCGCATTCGCCCGGCTCCCATGGGCCGTGCGTACCGCTATCAGCGCCGGCTTACCCATATTGTGCTGTCGGTAGCCGAGCGCGAAGCGGGCGACGGCCTTGTGATGAAGGTGGAAGATCCCTCTGAGGAGCCCAAGGCAACCAAGAAGAAGGCCGGCAAGAAGGCCTGAGAAGGAATTGAGGAAAGAGATATGGGACAGAAGGTCCATCCTTACGGATTCCGGCTGGGAGTGAATAAGCCGTGGCGCTCGCGCTGGTTCTCGGAGCGCGACTACGACAAGCTTCTGGTCGAGGACGTGAAGCTCAAGTCCGAACTGCGCGAGAAGCTCAAGGCGGCGGGCGTCAGCTCGGTGGAGATCGAGCGCCCCGGCAACAAGCTGCGCTTTCTGATCCGCACCGCGCGGCCCGGCATCGTGATCGGCCGCAAGGGGGCGGAGATCGAGAAGCTCAAGACCGAGCTGGGCAAGCGCACCAACCGCGACGTGTTCATCGACATCATCGAGGTGAACAAGCCAGAACTGGATGCGCAGCTGGTCTCGGAGAACATTGCGCTGCAGCTTGAAAAGCGCGTCAGCTTCCGCCGCGCCATGCGCAAGAGTGTGGACTCGGCCAAGCGCTTTGGCTGCAAGGGAATCAAGGTGCGTGTATCTGGCCGGTTGAACGGCAATGAAATCGCGCGTTCAGAATGGTATCTTGATGGACAACTGCCGCTGCATACGCTACGCGCGGACATTGACTATGGCTTCTCCGAGGCGCACACAACCTACGGCGTGATCGGGGTGAAGACGTGGATCTACCGCGGCGATATCTACGAGCAGAAGCGCCGCAGGACGCAGCAGACGCCAATCGGCACGGGTGTGTTTTAAAAGCAGCTTCCATCTGCCGGCTTCTAGCTTCTAGCTGGTTTTGCTGGCGGGTGCGGCTGCAATACGAAGGATCGAAGCTAGGAGCTAATAGCTAGAAGCTAGTAGCTGCCTTTGAGGTTTTCGTTATGTTAATGCCAAAGAAGGTGAAGTTCCGCAAGCAGCAGAAGGGCAAGCGCCGCGGCAAGGCGTGGCGAGGCTCGTCGCTGTCATTCGGAGAGTACGGGCTGAAGGTGCTGGAGTGCGGCTATATCACCGACCGGCAGATCGAGGCAAGCCGTATTGCGATGACCCGCTTCATCAAGCGCGGCGGAAAGATCTGGTTGCGGCTGTTCCCGGACAAGCCGATCACCAAGAAGCCGGCCGAAGTTCGTATGGGCTCCGGCAAGGGGCCGCTCGATCACTGGGTTGCGGTGGTGCGGCCAGGTAAGATCCTCTTCGAGATGGAAGGCGTGTCCGCGCAGGTGGCCGAGGAGGCGATGCGGTTGGCTTCGCACAAGCTGCCGCTCAAGACCAAGTTCGTGCAGCGCGCCGGATCGGAAAAGATAGAGGCGGCGGTCAAGTAGCAGTCTGCCTTGATGTGCGTGGAGTCCGGCCCTTTTTTAGATGCGTGCCGGGCGCTGGAGAAAAATAGAAATGGAACTGGCAAAGATTCGTAACTTGAGCGACGCGGAACTGGCGCACCAGGAACGGGTGACGGCAGAGCAGCTCTTCCGGCTTCGCTTTCAGGTCGCGCTGGGGCAGAACGACGGCGTGAAAAAGATCCGGCTGTTGCGCAAGGAGATTGCGCAGATCAAGACAGTGGCCCGCGAGCGCGAACTGCGCATTCGCGGCGCGTCGAAGGATCTGACGCCGGCAACTGCGGTCACGAAGAAGAAGGGAGCGCGCTAAATGGCGGCGACGATCGAATCCACGCAGGCGGCAGCAAAGGTCACGCGGCGCAATGAGAAGGTGGGTCATGTGATCTCGACCAAGATGCAGAAGACCATCGTGGTCGCGGTTGAGATGCGCAAGGCGCATCCCAAATACAAGCGCATTGTGCGCACAACCAAGAAATTTTATGCGCACGACGAGCAGAACTCGGCGCGTCTGGGCGATATGGTGCGCATCCGTGAGACGCGCCCTTTGAGCAAGCTCAAGCGCTGGTCGCTTGAAGAGATTGTGCGGCGATCGTCGCTGGCGCAGATTGAAGATGCCTCGCTTCCAGGCGAAACCGAGATGGAAAAGAACTAAAGCCAGCGGAGAGGAGAACAAGTCATGGCTGTGCAAATGCGTACCATGCTCGCGGTGGCCGACAACTCCGGCGCGCGCAAGCTGCAAGTGATCCTGCCCTTGGGTGGCAGTCTGGGCCTAAAGGCTGGTCTGGGCGACGTGGTGACCGCGGCTGTCAAGGAAGCGTCGCCGGACGGCACGGTGAAGAAGGGCAAGGTCGTCAAGGCGGTTATTGTGCGCACGCGCAAGGAGCACCGTCGCCGCGACGGCACTTATATCCGCTTCGATGAGAACGCGGCCGTTGTGATCGACGAGCAGCATGAGCCGGTGGGTACGCGTGTGTTCGGCCCTGTGGCGCGCGAACTGCGTGAGAAGAAGTTTTTGAAGATCGTTTCGCTGGCGCCGGAAGTGGTATAAAGGCAGCTTTTAGCTATGAGCTTTCAGCCTGGGGCTGGTTGTGTTACGGCAAAGGCTTGCTTGGCGACGAGAAGAACTGAAAGCTGAAGGCTGAAAGCTTTGGAGAGACAAATGCGGAGTTTACTGATTCATCGCAATGATACGGTCAAGGTCCTCACGGGCTCGGACCGCGGCAAGACGGGCCGCGTGCTGCGCGTTTTCCCCGACAACAGCACGCTGCTTGTGGAGCACGTGCGCGTAGTCAAGAAGACGGTGTCGAGCAAAACCGGCCAGCGGACCAAGGGCGGCATTGCAGAACAGGAGTCGCCCATTCACATCTCGAATGTCGTGCTCGTCTGTCCCGTTTGCGGTCCGGCGGCCGTGGGACGTAAGCGCGAAGGCGATATGCGCGTGCGGGTATGCAAGAACTGCGGGGAGACGCTGGCAACGAAGAAGTAGCAGAGGCAGCTTCTAGCCGTTAGCTCCTAGCTTTCAGCCTGTTGGTCGAGGATAAGGGTGACGGTAGGAGCTAGGAAAGAGATAGAAGCAAGGCTGTACCTAAGATTTCCTTCCGCAACGGTAAACGGTCGCCACGGCGACCACTCCGGGCGCCGGAAGAAAGAGAGAAGTGAACGATGGCAGCAAGGTTGAAAGAGAAATATCACAAGGAGATCAAGCAGGCGCTCCAGAAGGAACTGGGGCTTGAGAACCCGATGGCGGTGCCAAAGCTTGAGAAGATTGTGCTCAATATGGGATTGGGCGAAGCAACACAGAATAACAAGCTGCTTGATCCCTTGGTAGCCGATCTGACGGCGATCGCCGGTCAGAAGCCGGTAACCACCCGGGCCAAGAAGTCGATCGCGGCTTTCAAGGTGCGCGCTGGCATGCCCATCGGAGCCATGGTTACGTTGCGCTCCGACAAAGCGTATGAGTTTCTCGACCGGCTGATTTCGACCGCGCTGCCCAGGGTGCGCGACTTTCGCGGAGTTTCAACCAAGAGCTTCGACGGGCGCGGCAATTACACGCTCGGCTTGCGCGACCAGTTGATCTTTCCCGAGATCGACTACGCCAAGGTGGAAAAACTGAAGGGTATGAACATCACGATTGTGACCACGGCCAAGGACGACAATCAGGCGCGCGCATTACTGCGCCATTTCGGGATGCCGTTCCGGCAGGGGGCGTAAGAGCAGTCCGTAGTTCACGGTTTGCAGTTCACAGCCGGAGCCGGCAACGAGGCAACTGAGAACTATGAACTGAGAATTGTGGACTATTGAGGGATTTATGTCGACCACTGCAAAAGAAGTGAAGGACGCGCGGAAGCCGAAGTTCAGCAGCCGCAAGCACAATCGCTGTAAGCTCTGCGGGCGGCCGCGGGGTTATCTGCGCAAGTTTGGCATTTGCCGGTTGTGTTTCCGGAGCTTGGCCCTTAAGGGCGAGATTCCGGGCGTGAATAAGTCGAGCTGGTAGAAAGGCAGCTTTCAGCCTTCAGCTCTTATCTTTCAGTCCTTGCGCGCGCAGTTGTTGGCTGCGTCTGAAACAAAACAAGCTGAAAGCTAGCGTCTGAAAGCTGGAACAAGCATTCCCGCAGGTTCTCGCCGTGGTGAGCGAACGGGGAATGAAGGAGAAGGAATGAGTCTGACCGACCCAGTAGCAGATTTTCTGGCGCGCATCCGGAATGCCATCCGGGCTCGCCATCAGAAGCTGGATGTTCCGGCATCGAAGCTGAAAACCGAGATAGCCCGCATTCTCAAGGAAGAGGGCTACATCTCGAACTACAAGACCCAGGAAGAGAATGGAAAGCAGATTCTGCGCGTGTATCTGAAGTATGGCGGCGCTGAATCTGCTATTCGCGACCTGACGCGCGTCTCACGCCCAGGCTGCCGCGTTTACGTAGGCCGCAATGAGATCAAGCGTGTCCAGGGTGGTCTTGGCATCTCGATTCTCACTACGCCGAAAGGCGTGATGACCGGCCGTCAGGCGCGCCGCGAAGGCGTGGGCGGCGAGCTGTTGTGTGAAGTGTGGTAGTGACAGTTCGTAGTTCACAGTTTCTCCTAAGCCAGCCGATTGAACTGAGAACTATAAACCAAGAACTTCGAAGTGGTTTTTGGGGGCTGCAGTGGAACGAAGGGCGATCAAGCTCAATCGGGACTCGCAAGCCATAAGGATTTGCAATGTCGCGCATTGGTAACAAGCCGATCCCGCTGCCTGCGGGTGTTAAGTACAAGGTTGATGGCAACACGGTCCTCGTGGAAGGACCCAAGGGCAAGGTTTCGGCGTTGGTCGCCGAAGGAATTTCGCTGGAGACCGCCGGCGGAGAGTTGCTGGTGAAGCGCGACTCCGACAGGCGCGCCGCATTGCATGGGCTGACCCGCGCGCTGGTCTTCAATGCCGTTCATGGCGTTACTAAAGGTTGGACGCGTGAGCTCGATATCGTAGGCATTGGTTACCGCGCGGAGATGAAGGGCAAGGGCACGGTGGTGTTCACGCTGGGCTATTCGCACCCCATTGAGTTTCCGCTGCCCAGCGGTATTGAGGTGGCCATCGATCCCAAGCAGACCCACCTGACGATCAGCGGCATCGACCGCCAGAAGGTCGGGCAAGTCGCGGCTGACATGCGTTCGTTGCGTTCGCCTGACCCATACAAGAACAAAGGCGTGCGCTACAGCAACGAGAAGCTGAAGAAGAAGGCCGGCAAGACAGGAGCGAAGTAAGAAAGGCAGCTTCTAGCCGCTAGCTTCTAGCCTTCAGCTCTTTAAGAGAAATGGGAGGGCGGCGTTGAATCGGAACAGGCTAGGAGCTAGCAGCTAGAAGCTAGGAGCTAGGAGCTAAGGTAATGATTACGCAGACCAAGAGGAACGCAATTCGCCAGCGCATTCATGCGCGCATCCGCGAGAAGCTTGAAGGTACGGGCGAACGGCCGCGGCTGAACGTCTACCGTTCGCTCAACCACATTTACGCGCAGGTTATCGACGACCAGAAGGGCGAAACGCTGGTTTCGGCTTCGAGCCTGGCCATGAAGCTGAAGACCGGGGGCAATATCGCTGCGGCCAGGGAGATCGGCAAGGCCGTGGCCGAGGGCGCCGTCGCGAAGGGGATCAAGAGCGTGGTCTTCGATCGCGGCGGTTATCTCTATCACGGCCGCGTCAAGGCTCTGGCCGACGCCGCGCGTGAGGCGGGGCTGGAGTTCTAAAAGGCAGCTTTCAGCCAGTAGCCTTTAGCTGCCAGCAAAGGATTGGGTTTCCACGGCGGGCATTGAGCCGCCCGGAAGGACAGACAAAAGCAATGACGACACTAAAGAAGAAACTCGATGCCAGCCAATACAACCTGAAGGATCAGGTGGTGGCCATCAACCGTGTGACCAAGGTTGTTAAAGGCGGCAAGAACATGTCGTTTGCCGCGCTTGTTGTGGTCGGCGACGCTGCTTCCGGCGTGGTGGGCTACGGCTCGGGCAAGGCCAAGGAAGTTCCGCAGGCGATTCGCAAGGGGATCGAGTCTGCCAAGAAAAACCTGGTCCGCGTGAACCTGACCGAGACCACAATTCCACATCAGGTTCTGGGCCGTTTCGGCTCCGGTCAGGTGCTTTTAAAGCCGGCGCCTGAAGGCACGGGTGTGATTGCCGGTGGCGCGGTGCGCGCGGTGATGACCTCGGCCGGGGTACAGAATGTGCTTACCAAGAGCATCGGCTCGCCCAATCCGCACAATGTCATCAAGGCCACCTTCGACGCCCTGATTCAGTTGCGCGACCGCGCCGAAGTCGCCACGATGCGCGGCAAACAGGTGGAGGAGCTCTAAGCCATGGCTGAAACCAAGAAGATTCGCATTCAGTATTATCGTTCGGCCATTGCCACGCCCACCAAGCACAAGCTGGTGGTTAAAGGCTTGGGCTTTACGCGGCTGAACCAGATTGTCGAGCGCGTGGACACCGAAGCGATACGGGGCATGGTGAAAACGGTGCCACATCTGGTGAGAATTCTGGAAAGCTAAAGAGCAGCTTCCAGCCTCGAGCTCCTGGCTTCCAGCTTATCCGGGTGGGGAACACGCGACTGCGAGTTCCTAATCCTATTAGCTGAGGCTAAAACTTAGAAGCTAGAAGCTGATTTAACAACGCGAGTCGGCAGAAATCCCGATTCCGCCGGCGCTATAGCGAGGAAATCATGGCAAAAAATCTATCGAATCTGCGCGCGCCCAAGAATGCCAACACCGGGCGCAAGCGCGTGGGCCGGGGCATGGGCTCTGGCATGGGCAAGACTTCGACCCGCGGCCACAAGGGCCAGGGGTCGCGCTCAGGATCGAGCCTGATGCGCGGTTTTGAGGGCGGCCAGATGCCGCTTCACCGCCGTCTGCCCAAGCGCGGATTTACCAACATCTTCCGCACCGACTACACGGTTGTGAACCTGGATAAGATCGCGGAACTGGGCGTTGCCGAGATCGGCCTGGATGATTACCGCAAGCTGGGCCTGGCGTCGAGCAAGAAGGCGCTTATCAAGGTGCTCGGCTCAGGCGAGCTGACCAAAGCCGTTACGGTGCATGCGCACAAGTTCTCCAAGTCCGCCGCGGACAAGATCGAAAAGGCCGGTGGCAAGGCTGTGGTCGCGGGAGCACCTGCCGCCTGAGCGGTGCGATCTCAAATCGTTTTGCATGGGCCGGCTGCTTCAGCTCCTGTGTTACCAGACTGGTTTGCCGCTTGCGGTAAGCTTTTGTCCAAGCATGGCAGCCGTCGCAAGACAGGGCAGAAGGCCGAGCCGCACCCCGTTGTCGAATTCGACCTGCTCCAGTGCACTCGCCAACTGCGATTGGTAGAGCCGGGCGGATTGCGGCACGATAGGGACGCGCAGGAACCCGTTGCCGAAAAGTATATCGCCGCCACCGAATTGCGCTGAAGCCGCAACGAAGGAAGGTATCTCGAAACCCGCCCCGCGAAAGCTTGCCAGGTAATCCGAGATGATGGCCAGATAGGTTGCGACTCCTTCCCAGATGCCCGCTGCCTGCGCCGCCGCAAGCAGATCACCATAGTCGATGACGTCCGCATCGGCAAGCATGGCTGTATCGACAACGTCGCAGAGATGGAAGTGGAAATGCCGGCGCATCCACTGCAGGGCAGAGATCGTGATGCGGTCAGAGGCTGACGGCACGCGATAGCGATAACCGCCGCGCAACGCATGGCTGGAGCGCGCAATCAGGGAAGAAGCGAAAGTGAGTTGCTCGCCCGTCTGCCCCCAGCGCCCGATGTGAACCGCAACGGATTCGGGTAATCCCGGAATCTGGAAGTTCCACTGATGCGTGAGGCGTTCACCCCAGCTTCGCCGCGCAATGCGCGCGCCGAACTGCCTGCGCATCAAATTGATGACGTCTGCCGGGTCTGCATTGGTGTAGACATGCAGATCGCTGCCGAGGTCGGGCCAATGATCGAGGGATTTGATCACCGCGACTTCGTAGCGTTGTTCTTGAAATGCGCTGCAGATTTCGTGCAGGAAATGAGCGGCGACTGCCACACGCGCACGCTCGGTCACAAGGGCGCTTTGCGCCCATTGCACTCGCTCGGCATCGCGCTCCTCGCGCATCAGATCGAGGAATGCCTCCAGCCCGCGCACGATCACATGGTTTGATTGGGCGAGGGTGGCAAGGCTCTTGAAAGCCTCGTAGCGCAAGCCGAGTAACTGCCGCTTCAACTCGTCCCTGGCAGGACTTGGCGGTACAGCGAAGCCGGATGGCAGAAGCAGCAGGCGTGAAAGAAGAACGAGTTGACGGCGCGACGGCGCCGTGGCTGCTGATTGAGGCATGTCAGTGCATCTTTCCCGAGCCGCCTGGCCGCGGTGAAGCGAATGGCTTCAATACTTGCCCGATTGAAACGCTGCTCGTGCGTAAGCCTGCTGCGAATGGCGAGAGAAACTCTGAGCGTATCCCGAGACCAGACTGCGCGAAATCGCCAGCTTGCTGCCGCCTCACTGACCACGATGCGTTGGCAAGGCGCGCTCAGCATTGCGGCCGATTTTCGCTTCCGGCGGTGCTGTAAAGCGCCAGCGCATCGAGCGCGCCGTAACCACACACCTGCTAATTTAGATGCGCCACCTACACCCTCGTTGCCCCCTGGCGGCAATCGAGATAACTTGACGGCGCGTGTTTCGGTGAAATGGGGTTTCCGGACGTCCGGAAATCTGTCAAGATAGAACTGTTATGACCGTCTCAAGTGCTTCGCAAGTGTTTGCCAACCGCATTGGCCGAATCGAGGTTTCCGCGACCATGGCCGTGGCCGCCGAGGCTGCCAAACTGCGCGCCCAAGGCGCCAACCTGGTAGATTTTGGGGCAGGCGAGCCTCATTTTGCCACGCCGCAGCACATCAAGGATGCCGCTGTTGCCGCCATCAACGCGAACTTTACCCGCTATACCGTGGTGCCGGGCATTCCCGACGTGCGCAAGGCCATCGTCGAGCGCCACGCGGCAGACTTCGGCTCCGACTATGCGCTGGACGAGGCCATCTTCACCACCGGCGGCAAGCAGGCGCTATTCAATACCATCCAGATTCTTGTGGATCACGGCGATGAAGTGATTCTGCCCGTGCCCTACTGGGTGAGCTTCAAGGACATTGTCCAGTACGCCGGCGGCAAGGTGGTGTTTCTGGAAACCAACGAGGCGGAGAATTTTCGCGTGACGGCGCACGCCATCGAGCGGGCCATTACGCCGCGCACCAAGGCGATCATCCTCAATTCGCCGTCGAATCCGGCCGGGTCGGTGGTTTCGGCCGAGGATCTGGAACGGATCGTGAAACTAGCGCATGACCGGGGCATTTTCCTCCTTCTGGATGAGTGCTACGTCTATCTGAACTATGCCGGCAAGCCGGTTTCCGGCGGCTCGTTTACGTGGGCCAAGGACCACATGGTGATCCTTGGGTCGCTCTCAAAGACCTATGCCATGACGGGCTGGCGGGCCGGTTATGCGCTCGGACCGAAGGCGATCGTGGGAAACCTGAACAAACTGCAGTCGCAATCGACCTCCAATGCCACCAGCTTCGTGCAGAAGGCGGCCATTGCGGCTCTGAGCGGCTCGCAGGAGTGCGTGGCGCAGTTTCGCGCCGAGTTCATCGACCTGCGCGACCACATACTAGCCCGGCTGGCCGAGATCCCGGGTGTCACCTGCACCAAGCCCGAAGGCGCGTTTTACGTTTATCCCAACCTTTCGGCGTACATCGGCAAGGGCGGCATCCGCACGGCCACCGAAATGGCCACGCGGCTGCTCCATGAGGCGCATGTGGTTGCAGTGCCGGGCGAGGCCTTCGGAACGGGTGAGCATGTGCGTCTCTCCTATCCGGTTACCAAGGCGAATATCGACGAGGGAACGCGGCGGATGAAGGAGTTCCTGACCAAGCTGGCGTAGTGCTGGCGGAGCCAGAGCCGCAGCCAGCTTTCACTACGGGCTGCGAGAGACCATCTATTAGCTCTTAGCTGCCCGTGGTGAAAGTCGAAATCTGGAGAAAGCCGTCCCTCAGGGGCTGAAGTCCGGTTGATTTTGCGGCACTTACGGCACGGCTAAAGTCGTTCCCTATCCAAACAGGGCTTTTACCACAGTCGATGAGGGCCTGCGGCCCGCGAAAGGGAATGGAAATCGCTCCAAACCGGCGCGACTTTCGACCCAGGCTCTTGGCTGTCACGCTGATTATTGCGGGCTTGATCGCTGTAGATATTGGGGCGCGTGGCTTCGAAACTGACTCTGGTCAAGTCCGGCTCCAGAAGCGAGATATTCGCTGCGGAGAGCAAAAGTTGTCGCCTGAGGCTCCGGTTTGCGGGGTATTTGTACTGTAATGTGGGAATGGCGACCATGCAGAGCGGTGCTTTTCGCTGGAAACAAAATAGCCTGCAAGAAATCTGTGGAAAAGAAAAATATTTCCGAGGGGGTGGGTCCCTCGGCGGGCCGGTGGTAGGGACCGGGCGCATATCTGACGCTTCTGACACCGCAGCGATGCGGGCGGAGTGGGCGGGTTCGCAATGGTCATAAGTTCCTCATTGGCGCGTTGGCGTGCCAGCGAGTTGGCGGCAGCGGCCTGGCGCGCGATTATGTTTTTATTCTGCGCGAAAGAAGGGAAATTACCGGCAACGGCAAGTTATTGAGGAAGTGAGGGTTTTGGGCTCAGGGGCTTGACTTCGCAAGAGTGTCCCCGGATCATTGTGCAAAATTGCGGCGGAATGCACCAGTTTGCAGCGCGAGCTGGTTTTTTGAGCAGGAGTGAAGAGAACGGGCCTTCCGGCATTCCGCTTTTGGCGGGTTAGCCGGAGGGCCTGTTCTGCGTATTATTTTGGCGATCCGCCCCTGTGCAAAGCCAGCATCGGTCGAGTAGGATGTTTCTTCGATGCCGAAGTCAATCGATTTTCGCCCTGTGATACTGGCCGGAGGCAGCGGCACTCGCTTTTGGCCCCGTTCGCGCCGCGCCCGCGCCAAGCAGGTCCTGGCGCTGGATGGTGAGCGCTCCATGATCCAGCAGACCGTGGAACGGCTGAAGCCGCTGGCCGGCCTGGAAAAGACCTGGGTCATCACCAACGAATTCCTGGCGGGCGAAATTGCCGAGCAGTTGCCGGGACTGCCGGACGGCCAGATTGTAGAGGAGCCGGTAGCGCGCAACACCGCACCGGCCTGCGGGCTGGCTGCATTCATCATCGAGCGCGACAATCCCGAGGCGGTGCTGGGAGTGTTTCCTTCCGACCACGTGATTGCCGACGAGCCGCGATTTCTGAAGGCGCTGCAGCGGGGCATTGCGCTGGCCGCGGCGGGGGACAACATCGTGGTGATGGGCATTGAGCCCTCGCGCGCCGAAACCGGCTACGGCTACATCGAAACCGGGGACTATACCCACGATGACTCGGCCCTGTACGTGCGCCGCTTTATCGAGAAGCCCAACCAGGTGCGCGCCGAAGAGTTTGTGGCGGCCGGCAACTACTATTGGAATTCCGGCATGTTTCTGTGGTCGGCAAGCACGCTGGCCAACGCGGTGCGCGAACACCTGCCGGAGACGGCTCCGCTGCTGGAGACGATTGCCGCGGCCTATGGCACGCCGCAATTCGAGGAGGTGTTTCGCACTCACTACGGCAGGTGCGAGAACATTTCCGTGGACTATGCGGTGCTGGAGCCGCGCTCGGCCAAGGGCGAGCACACTTCGCACTTGTACTGCCTTCCGGCCGAGTTTGGCTGGAACGATCTCGGCTCCTGGGCTTCGCTCTATGAGTACCAGATCGATTCGCGCCTGCGCGGCGACAGCGAAGGAAACGTCGCCGAGGCCGACGGGCACATAGCCATCGACGCCACCAACAATTACATCTTCAGTCCGCACAAATTTGTCGCGCTGGTGGGCGTGGAGAACCTGGTGATTGTGGACACCGAGGATGCGCTGCTGATCGTGCATCGCGAGCACTCGCAGGACGTGGGCAAGATCGTGAAAGAGCTGAGCCTGACGGGGCGTTCCGAGTTGATCTAGCGCGACCGGAGCGGGGTTGGAGGCGCGGCAGGCTCTGGGCGTGTGCATTGCTGATCACAAGCAGAGGACGGCCAGCGCGATACAATTCTTGCGTGCCTCCGCATGTAGAGACCACATCAGTGGGGTAGAGAATTGCCCGAATCAATCGAATGGCCCATGCGTCCGTCTGCGCAGCAGCAGCGGGCGCGCAAGGTGCTGATCCTTGTTGCTGTTATTGTTGCCGTTATTGTCTTCTCGGCCCGGACCGCCATCTCCTACTGGGTGAACCTGCTGTGGTTCAGCTCGCTCGGCTACGAAGGCGTGTTCTGGAAGACGAAGGGCCTGCAGTGGGGCACGTTTGCTGCCTTTGGCATTCTCACGTTCGCGATTCTCTACGGCGCGTTCCGCGCGCTGCGCCGCTTTCACCGGGCGGATCTGCCGGACACGCACACGATCTTCGTGGGCGGCCAGCCGGTGAGCTTTCCGGTGGACCGTGTGTTGCGCTATGGCGCGGGTGCGCTTTCGCTGGTGATTGCGCTGGCGACGGCCGGCGCGATGGCGTCGCAGTGGTCTACGCTGGCGCTTTACTGGTATGCGCCGCGCGGGCTCAGCCGGACGGTCGATCCGATACTGGGCAAGCCGCTGGATTTCTATCTTTTCACGCTGCCGGCCCTGCACCTGATTGTGGGCTGGCTGCTGACGCTGGCGGTGCTGGTCTGCATCCTCGCCGGTCTGTTTATTCTGGCTTCTGGCGGCGCGCGGGCTCTCGATACGCACTTTGCGGGCGGCATTGATGTGCCTTGGCGCGGGATTCTGATCTCGGGCGGATGCCTGCTGGCCGTGCTGGCCGTGAACGAGTATGTGGGCCGCTACAACCTGCTCTTCAGTCATCACACCATCTTCGACGGCGTGAACTATACGCAGGCGCACGTTACGCTGCTGGGAATGCTGCTGATCGCGGTGGCGCTGGCGGCGGGCGCGGTGGTGGCGATTGTCTCCGGCATCATGCGACCGCGCGGCCGCGGGCTGGCCTACGCCATTCTGCCGGCGGTGGCCGTTTATGCGATTTTTGGCGGCATCGGCTGGTATGTGAGCACGCTGGTGGTCAAGCCCAATCAGCTGAACTGCGAAATGCCGTACATCGTGCACAACATCGCCATGACGCGGAAGGCGTTCGGGATCGATCACTTCACGCGGCACAGGTTCCCGGCGGAAACCAGTGTGGCAGCTCTGGACGCCGCCAACAACAAGCAGACACTGGACAATGTGCGGTTGTGGGATGTGCAGGCGCTCAAGTCGACGTTGCGGCAGGTGCAGGAGATCCGCACCTACTACTCGTTTCCCAATATTGACATCGAGCGCTATGACATTGGCGGCAAGCTGCGCGAGGTGATGGTGGCGGCGCGGGAACTGGACCTGAACAAGCTGCCCACGAGCAGCCGCAACTGGATCAACGACAAGCTGATTTACACGCACGGCTACGGGGTGACGATGAACCCCGTAAACGGCTTTACTACGGAGGGCCTGCCCGATCTGTACCTGAGCAACATGCCGGTGCAGAGCACGATTCCCGGCCTGAAAGTGACGCAGCCCGAGATTTATTACGGCGAGATCACGGACTCCGATGTGTACGTGAAGACCCGGCAGCAGGAGTTTAATTATCCGCAGGGGCAGAAGAACAAGCTGACGTCGTATGAGGGCACGGGCGGCATTGTGCTGGGCGGAATGTTGCGGCGCACGTTGATTGCCTTCGATCGCGGCGACCTCACCAAGGTGCCGTTCAGCAGCGATATCACGTCCCAGAGCAGGCTGCTGATGCGGCGCAATGTGCTGGAGCGCGCGTCGGACGTGGCGCCGTTCCTCACCTTCGATTCCGATCCCTACCTTGTGGTGGGCGACGATGGCCGTCTGTACTGGATTCTCGACGCGTTCACTTCGTCGAACACCTATCCCTACTCCACGCGCTACAGCCTGGGCGGCGAGCCGGTGAACTACGTCCGCAACAGCGTGAAGGTGGTGATCGACGCCTACAACGGGACGACGACGTTTTATACCTTCGACCACAACGACCCGATTCTGGCGGCGTGGCGGCGCGTCTTTCCGGGGCTTTTCAAGGATGCTTCGCAGATGCCGCCGTGGCTGCGCAAGCACGTGCGCTATCCGGGAATGCTGCTGGACCTGCAGGCCAACGTTTACGCGCTCTACCACATGACCGATCCGGAAGTGTTCTATAACCGTGAGGACCTGTGGAGCATCGCGACGGAGACCACGCTCGGCAGCGACGGCCAGCAGGTTGTGGTGCCGATGACGCCGAACTTCGTGCTGATGACGCTGCCCGGAGAGACCCAGCCGGAGTACGTTGAGATTTTGCCCTTTACGCCGGTCAGCCGCAACAACATGATTGGTTGGATTGCCGCGCGCAGTGACGGAAAGTACTACGGCACGGCGGTCGTTTACGACTTTCCCAAGTCGCGGCTGGTGGATGGGCCGCAGCAGATCGAGGCGCAAATCGACCAGAATGCGAAGCTATCGGCACAGCTCACGCTATGGAACCAGCAGGGCTCACATGTGCAGCGAGGAACGCTGCTGGTGATTCCATGCGGAAAAGGGCTGTTATATGCCGAGCCGATCTATCTGCAGGCCAGCAATAGTCCCATGCCCGAGCTGCGCGTGGTGGTGCTGGCGGTGCAGAACAAGCTGGCATACGGGCCCGACTTCCAGTCGGCTCTGGCGGCGCTGTTTGGCCAGCAGCCTTCGACGCTGAGCGGATCGGAAGCGACCGAGGCCGCGCCAACGACAACATCGTCGACGCAGGCCGCGACGACACCCGCGAGGCACCGCGCTGCCAGCGTGAACGCGCTGATTCAGCAGGCAAGCCAAGACTTCTCAGCATACCAACAGCTTACCTCGCAGGGCAAGATGGGCGAGGCCGGCAAGAAGCTGGAGGATTTGAGGCAGGTTCTGAACGAGCTGAACGGGCGAACGCAGTAAGCAAGGCTTGCGGCGGGGAAGAAATAATCTACCCAACAGCAGCTTTTGGCGGTTAGCTCATGGGTGAACCCCCGGCTTTGCCGTGGAGGCCGCAGAGGTTTGCCTTTTGCGGAAGTCGCTCCGAGAGCCATTCTTGCAGGGCCTTTGCGGGAACGCCGCAGGTCCAGGTGACGTCCCTCCGGGACTCCGCGCATCAATGCTGTGCTTTGTCCCCACGCTGAAGCGCGGGGCTAATGAACCCTGCGCCTGCGGCGCGGGATCAGGGCGGGTTGCACGAATGCCAGGACAGCCATTTCAGGTCCCTTGGCAGGACCACAAACCATCAAGCCTCCGGTCTTACCGGCGGATACTTGCTGGCCATTGATTTTTAGCGATCAGCTCGGCTGGCGCGGGAATGGGTTGTGCGCTTGATTGCCGTGGATTGCAGGGCGCATTGCGCGATGAAGCTGGAGCGCGCGCTTTGCAATGCGGAAATCGCGGTTATGTGCATCCGCGTTCTTTGCGGGAAACAAAATGATCGGCAAAAAATCTGTGGGGAAGAAAAATAATCCAGGGGCGCGGCGTTTGGGATGCGGCCCGGCTGAACTCCTGATGTTTTGAGCCGGGCGCATTCGGGACGTCGCTCAGGCGAAACGGGCATAGGCCTGCTCGATGCGCGCGGGGATGGCGGCCGGCACTTCGGCGGGGTTGTGCGCGATCTCCAGCACGATGGCCGACGGCTTGGCCAGCGCCTTGAGGGACTGGACGGCGGCCGGCCAGTCGATGGCGCCGTCGCCGGGCCAGAGATGCTCATCTCTTGTGCCGTGATTGTCGTGGGTATGAACGGAGACGATGCGGTCGCCGAGGATGCCGATGGCTTCAGCAATGCCGGGGCTGATGTGGGCATGGCCGAGGTCCAGGCATACGCCCACGCCGTTGAGATGGCCCATCTGGAGGATGAGGAGCAGGTGTTCCGGGGTGGTGGGCTCGTTGAGGATGTTCTCAACCAGCAGGCTGACGCCAAGCGGGTGGGCGAAGGCGCCCAGATGCTCGAGCGCCGTCTGGGCGTACTCGACGCTGCGGGGAGACCAGGTGTCGGTCCGCTCGCCGAGGTGGACGACGAGGTGGCGCAGGGGGATGTGCTCGGCCGTTTCAAGGGCGCGCTTGATCTCGTCCATGGCGTCGATGCGGCGGGCTTTGTCGGGGTGAAGCACGTTGACGGCAGGCGCTCCGGCGCGGCCCATCTCGCGGTCGGGAAACATGGGGGCGTGCATGGAAAAAGCTTTAAGGCTGTTGGAGCGGAACCAGGCGGCCAGCTCCGCCACATGCTCGCGGCTGGTGTAATCGAAGTGCTGTCTTGCGGCAAAGATTTCAACAGCCTGCGCTCCGGCGCGGCTGGCAAGATCGAGCAGTCCAGGGTGCAAACGCTGATTCAAGAACAGATGCGTCGACAGCACGCGCAGCATGGTCAAGCGCTCTCCTGCCCCGGCCGGATGGGGAATGCATGGGTGGCCAGAGACTGCTTCCATTGTCTCATTTTTGGTGCAGATTGGGCCATTGGGGGGCTTGCCGTTCAAGGTGCACCATGAACGGCTGCCGGTTGGGCGCGGGCAGGCGAGGTGGCTTTCTTGTCTTCAGGTCTGGTTGAAAAGAGAAGGAATCTGATGTCTGGGAGGAAGATGCGCGACTTTGTTGCTTGTTGCAGGGGCTGGACGGCTGAATGTCTTTTCCTGCGGCAATTTGAATATGAACTTGAGCGGAGCGGCGATGCCCGCCTCGTTATATCGCACGCCGCTCCCGCCGAAGCGGAAAGGGAAGCTGCACGGTATGTTAGGATGATGCTGTCTGCAAGTAAGTTGCCTGCCCTACGCTGCGCGTCACGGGGCGATAGACGGAAAATTCCCTGGAAGGCAGATGGAGGCAAGGGTGCTCCTGCAATATGCTGGAGGAGTGGGCGAAACGAGTATTGTCTCCAGGGCCCGTTAACAATCGTGACTATTTCGCGTCCATATCTCTGGTGCGCCGTGAGTGGCTGCGTTGCCGTTCGAGAGAATATCCCATCCCACCGACTGAGAACCATGATGAAAACTGCTGATAGAGGGGCCTCGATGCGAACGAAGTGTGTGCAGATTGTCTTTGTGTTGTTTTTCATTGCCGCGATGAGCGGCACAACAGCCCGCGCGCAGGCGGCGGCATCGTCCAGCGCGCAGACGTCTGCGGCGTCCAGCGCGCAGACAGCGCCGCAAGCCCCGGCGCGGAAGGCCCCGCGATCGATGGCGGAGACGGACTTGTCGTTCAGTTTCTACAGGGCCTTTACCAGCTCAACCAGCGGTAACGATACGTTGCAGACGCCGTTTGATTCCAATGGCGGCATGGTGGAATTGCGCCATATTCAAAGTCCTCTCATCGGCTATGAGGTCACGTACGCGGACAACATCGCCGATCAGGCCTATGCTCCCAACCCCGGTGCGTGCGGCTTCCTCTGCGCCACACCGCCGATCAAGCTCCACGCCACTGGAAGCCAGGTGGGTCTCGATTGGGTGATCTCTGACAAGATGGGCGCGCTGAGCCCATTTGCGGTAGCCGGTATGGGCTTCTTCATCAACATGCCCAGCCTGGACCTGGGCAACATCAACACCGCAGTCAGGCCGATGTGGATCTATGGCGGCGGGCTGGACTGGGGCTTCTCCCGGCGCATGGGAATCCGGGTCCAATATCGGGGCAATGTATATAAGGCGCCTGACCTGGACGCCAATTTCAACGCGACCGGAAAATTCACGCAGAGTCGCGAGCCGATGATAGGTGTATACTTTAGGCTCTAAGTTTTCAGCCGCGGTTCGCGCGGAACGGCGCGAACCTGTGGTCTTCCGGAATACAGGCGCAATCTATAAGCCTCGGGCCTAGTAAGACACGACCAACTCGGCGAGCCCGGGTGCAATCCAACAACTTTGAATGGGTTCTGACTTCCAGCTTGAGCCGTCGGCATAGCTTATGGAGTCCAGCTGGAGCAAACCGACTGACCCAAAGCAGCCAGCCAGAATTCGGCTGTTACGCTGCTGCGGCCAGCAGGCGTGAGTTCCAGCTAGATTGTTTTGACCAGCGTACGGGAGGCGTTCTTGCCGGAGTAAACCAGCTCCATGTGCCAGGCGCCGGTTTTTCCCCGTATGGCGACCCTGGCTGAGGCAGGCCGGGCCGACGCAGGGCGCAGATTGGGCCGGTTGGTGGGCTTGAGGTATAACTGCGCGGCGGAGGCCTGTGCGGGCTTTCCATCCTGCACTATTTGCATGCGGTTGCCGAGGGTTTGCTGCAGGCGTGGAAGAAGCCACATTGCGGTACGGGAATTACGATACTCCGGTTTTGGATGGCTGCAAACAGGCAGTTTTTGAAGTGATGGTAAGGATGTGGCAATGAACGGCCTGGGACGATTCGCTGCCGAGGGGGACGTTACGATTCTGGGGCAGGAGAAGCTCTTTTGAGAAAAGAATCGATGGCCGCAAAGCGGAATGGCACGCTATCATGCTTCATGCGTCTTCCCCGCGCCAGGGGCCTTTCTCTAGTGGCCCTATTCGCTTTCGCACTTTCGACAGGCTGGGCGAAGGGCCCTGCGCCGCCACATACGGCAGCGTTGAGCTCGGCGCAGGTCGTGTCTGAGATGCAGAATTACATCCGTGCCCAAAGGAAAGAGTTGAGGCAGTACCGGTCGCTGCGGACCTACCGGGTGGAGTATCACGGCTACGACAGGAAGATTGAGGCAACGATGAAGGTTGCGGTCAGCTACGATGCATCGCAGGGCGAGAGCTTCCGCATCGTTTCGCAGAGTGGGTCGGCTTTTCTCTGCAATGCTGTGCTGAAGCGGGCGGTGCAGGGCGAAGAAGAGGCCTCGAAGGAAAGGGCAGCGACGGCGCTGACGCCGGCGAACTACAGATTCCAACTGCTGGGAAGCCAGAACCTGAACGGACGCCCGGCGTACGTGCTGGCGGTGGAACCGTTGAAGTCGGGGAAATTTCTTTACAAGGGGAAGATCTGGGTGGACGCCTCGGATTTTGCCGTGATGAAGATCAGGGCGACGCCGTCGCGGAATCCTTCGTTCTGGATTTACGGTACCAGGATCCGGCTGACGAACGAGCTGACGAAGGGTTTCTGGTTGCCAGAAGAGACGGAAAGCCGGACCCGGGTGCGGATCGGCGGCAGGGCGGATCTGACGATCGACTACGGAGCGTACCAGATTGCGCCGGCGGCGCGAACTGCCCGGATTATGCCGCTGCCCTCGCCTGTGCCCAAGCTGGCGGCGACGCGGCCTGAGCGCGAGGCTGCGGAGCAGAGTCCCTGTCTCAGCGGCGCAAAGAGCTGCCACACGAGCCAGACGAGCGCCGATCCGGCGGCTTCACTCCAATAATTTGCGAAGGGCAAAGAAGGTAGCCGCGCCGAGCGCCTGGCGGGCGAAGAAGGACAGGCCCGGCCGTTCTTCGGTGGGCGCCGTCAGAAGAGCGGGAGCAGTGTGCCACATGGCGCAGGCGGCTTGGTAATGCTCGACGAGCTGGTCTGTCGCTGCCTCCCAGTTGCGGTTCAATGCGGCTTCCCTGGCGGCGTGGCTGACGGATTCTCTCAATTGCGGATTGGAGACCAGGCGCTGCACGGTGGTTGTCGCCTGCGCGGTGTCGTCGAACAGGAACCCGCTGGTGCCGTCATTGATGATGTCGGGAATGCCGCCGGCACGAGCGGCGACGACGGGCAGGCCCGAGGCCATGGCTTCAAGGACGACGAGGCCAAGGGTCTCGGTGGGCGAAGGCATGATGAAGATGTCGCTGGAGGCGTAGGCGGCGGCGAGTTCGTCTCCGTGCAGAAAGCCGGCCATGAAGGCCGGGAAGCCCGCGAAATGCTTCTGGAGGGCGCGGCGGTGCGGGCCGTCGCCGACCAGAGCCAGGCGAGCCTGGGGGACGGCGCGAAGGACGGGCAGAATCCGCTCGATCTCCTTTTCCGGCGAGAGCCGGCCGACGTAGAGCAGCAAAGGACTTTCAGGATGCCCTTGGCTAAGCCGGGCGCGCATTGCTTCGGAGCGGAATGCGGGTTGAAAGCGGCCGGTGTCTACTGCGCCGGGCCAGAGCGCAACGCGAGCAATTCCGTGATCCCTCAACTGGCGGACCATTGTTTCAGAGGTGCACAGGTTCACAGCGGCGCGGTTATGGCGCATGCGGAGCAGCGGCCAGATATAAGGCTCGATAAGGCCCAACTTGTAATAGGCGAGGTACTTGGGCAAGTCGGTGTGGTAGGAGATCAGTAAGGGGACGCGGAAGCCGTCGCCGGTGCTGCGCGCATAATACAACGCCGCGATGCCCAGCAGGATGGGCTCAACGGCGTGAATCACGTCGGGCTGGAAGTCATCAAGAATGCGGCGGATGGAGGCCTGAGGGAACGAAAGGCGCAGCTCAGGATATAAGGGCAGCGCGTGACCGCGGATACCGACGATGCGGCACTGCTCGTACTCTGTGACACCACCTTCGGGAGCGATGATGAGCACATCGTGACCGAGCCCCTTCAGTTGCTTGACCGTCTGGCAAAGCGTGGTGACGATTCCGTCCACTTTGGGGATAAAAGTCTCGGTAAAGAGAGCAATTCTCATTGATCGAGTAAGCTATTCGTCAGATGCATTGCATCAAAGCCTAGCACGGCAGAAGGAAGCAAGATACATATTTTTCCAGATCAGCCTGGAAGCAGGGCCCGGAAAGGGTGTTCTGGTTGCAACCCCTGTAATGAGCGTACTGGCTGCTGTTGTGGTACCGTTGCATTACGGCGTTCCTGAGCGGGACCGGGATGTGAGGTCTGTGCTAAGTGCCCGAAAGTCAAGTTCCCGAAATTGGATCGTATTGAGGGCAGGCGCCGGAATGCAAATGTTCCATCAGCCGGAATCTACATTTACTTCCCTCGCCGAGAGCCCGGCTCCCGTGCCCCAGCCGACGGATGAAACGACCCTTGGGTCTGCGGGCGGTCCGGAAGAGCCCGAGCCAGGATCGCGCGTCCCGCGCTGGCTGGTGCGGGTGGAGCTGGTGCTGCGCGTCATGGTGCGGATGTATATTGGTCTGGCCGTCTGCTATGCTCCTTGGTCGCCGATGTTTTGGGACCAAAACCCGCTGTTTTTGCAGTTTCCCACACTAGGGGTGATTGCCGTCAATGGAGCGGTGCGCGGGTTGGTTTCCGGGCTGGGGTTGTTGAACCTGTGGATTGCGTTTCAGGACGCTCTTGAATCCTGGAACCGGTGAAAAACGGCTGGAGAGAACGAGTCGAAATGAGTGATCAGAATTCGAAAGGCGACGGACAGGGGGCGCGAAGGGCACCTGTTGAGAATGCAGTCATTCCGGGCAATGGAGCGCCTCCGGAGCTGGCCCAGGCTCCGCTGGCCTATGAGAACCCTGGATTTCTGAACAGCGCAGATGGCAGGCTTATCCGCATTGTTTCCGAGTACATGGAGCCGCTGGCGCGGTTCCGGCGCGAACAGATTCAGGATACAGTGGTGTTCTTCGGCTCGGCGCGTTTCCGGGGGCGTGAGGAGGCAGACCACGCTCTGGAACTGCTTGAAAATACAGGGTCGATCCGGCCTGCTCCGGAGCATGAGCAGCCAGCCAGCGCGCCTGAGATTGCCGCCGGCAAGGCGAGCGAATTGCAGCGCCAGCGCGCCGTGGCGGCGGTGCAGATGGCGCGCTACTACGAGGACGCGCGGCGCCTGGCGCACATGCTGACCACATGGGCGATGACCATCCCCTCGCGCAGACATCGCTTTGTGATCACCTCCGGCGGCGGGCCGGGCATCATGGAGGCGGCTAACCGGGGAGCGTATGAGGCGGGCGGAAAGACCATTGGGCTGAATATCCGGCTGCCGTTCGAGCAGCGGCCGAACCCCTATATCACGCCTTCTCTGAACTTTGAATTTCATTACTTCTTCATGCGCAAATTGTGGTTTGCATACCTGTCGAAGGCTTTGGTAGTCTTTCCGGGCGGGTTTGGGACGCTGGACGAGATGTTTGAAATTCTCACCCTGTCCCAGACGCGCAAGATGGCAAAAAAGGTTACGGTGCTCATCTACGGCTCGGAGTACTGGAAGCGGGTCTTCGATCTGAATGCGCTGGTAGGAACCGGGGCCATTTCCCCGAAAGACATGGAACTGTTTCAATACGCCGATACGCCGGAGCAGGCGTTCGATTTGCTGCGGCGAGGCCTGACCGAAAACTATCTGGCCGCCGAGGCGGGTGCTCCGCCATCCAAGGAAAGGGCGGCAGGCGACCTGGAGATGATGGCGGGCTGGACCATGGAAGATTTTCTGGCGCAAGAGACGAACTGAGCAGGCCAGACTGCAATGCGGATGATTCCGCTTTTGAGCGGAACTTGCTCTGACGCAACCGATGACCGGAGGATGGCATCCCTACTAGGGAGATGCTGGGCTCGCAAAATAGTAAAGATTGGATTTACCTTGTTGATTCCCAAGGGAATTGAATGTCCATTCGCGCGATCTTAACCGCACGTTAATGAGGCCCGTAAATACTAAAAATGGACATCGATTCGGGGCACGATCGCGGAAAAAAGGAGGAGCAATGGCCCACTCGACCATCTCGTACTTGTGGCGCGACCTGAATGCATCGCGGGGGTACTGTACGGGAGTTTCGTTACATGGTCACACGAATCAATCACGGGAGACGCTTGATTTTCTGGCGAATTTCGGCAATCAGTTTCCGGTGATGCGACCGCTGATGTCGCGGCTGGAACGGCGGTCGGAGCAGAACCACGGGCTGCGGGTGAATTATGCGGCCAGCTACTGGACCCCGCCGATGACGCCCAAACTGGCTTTTGATTTGGAGAGCAAGCAGATCGAGGATCTCGGCTTGGAGGCGATGGTTTCCCTCACCGACCACGATTCGATCAAGGCTCCCATGCTGCTCCGGTCGGTGAGCAGCACCAGTCATATCCCCATATCGGTCGAGTGGACAGTGCCTTTCAGCGGTATGCAGTCCTTCCACCTGGGCGTGCACAACCTGCCCAGCGCGAAGGCGTCGCAGTGGATGGAGATCCTGAACGATTACACTGACCACCCGGACGACAAGCGACTGCTTGAGGTGCTGGCGGCTCTTAACGACGAACCAGATGTTCTGGTCATCTTCAACCATCCGATTTGGGACCTTTACCTGATCGGGCGGGAGAAGCATGAGCGGCTGGTCAACGATTTTGTCCAGAAGAACGGCCAGTTCCTGCACGCCATTGAGTTGAACGGGCTGCGCAATTGGGAGGAAAACCGAGCCACTCGCCGGCTGGCGGAAAAGTGGGACATCCTACTGATCTCTGGCGGCGACCGTCATGGCGTGGAGCCGAACGCCAACATCAACCTGACGCAGGCCACCACCTTTACCGAGTTCGTCCACGAGGTGCGGCGCGAAAAGCGAAGCAACGTGCTCTTCATGCCGCAGTATGCGGAGCCGTGGAAGCACCGTATTCTGCGGTCGGCCATCGACGCGGTGCGCGATTATCCGGAATTTCCTCAGGGTTCGCGGACCTGGGACGAGCGGGTTTATCACCCGGATCTGAATGGCGTGATCCGGCCGCTGAACGAACTGTGGCCGGACGGACATGCGCCGCGGATTGTGAACTTTCTCGTCGGCGTGGTGCAAATGATGGGCCGGGGCGTGGTTTCCGGCGGGCTGCGCATTGCCTGGAGCGAGTCACACCAACTGCGCCTGGCGCTGGGCGAACACGACGGTAATGCGGAGCTGGGGCTCTCCTAGAAGAGCGTTTACCTGCCGCTTGCGATGTGCGCGGGTGGGAATTCAAAAGCGGGACCGGGATTGCCGGTTCCGCTTTTGATTTTGGGGCAGGTGAGGGCATTGAGGAAGACGTTCCGGATAGCTGGGTTTGCGTCTCCTTTGATTTTCGGGAACTTGTTGCAGGCAAAGAATCTGAATCTCAGCCAATGTACCGGCGAGTCACGTTGGGGTATATTCCGCGTCCAGACCTGTGTGAGGGTGGTAGTCTGTGGCGAGCGGTGAATGACTAAGTTGTGCTGCTGCGGGAAACGGATGCTTCCCATGCCCAAAGAACTCAATTTCAAACAGGAACTGGTTGGCTGCTTCGGCTTTCCCGTGGCAGAGAATCCAACTCAGGCGATGGTGGAACCGGCTTTTCGCGCCATGGGTTTGGATTGGCGCTATCTGACTCTAGAAGTCCAACCCGAGAATCTCGCCGCAGCGGTTGCTGGAGCCAGGGCCTTCGGCTTCCGCGGATTCAACTGCACCATTCCACACAAGATCGCGGTGATTCAACATCTCGACGGACTGGGCGAATCGGCCTCGTTGATGGGAGCGGTAAACTGCGTCGTCAATCGCGACGGGCGGTTCATTGGCGAGAACACGGACGGCAAGGGATTTGTCGCCAGCTTTCGTGAACTCGCTGATCCGCACGGGAAATCACTTGTATTGCTGGGTGCGGGCGGTGCAGCGCGGGCAATCGGGGTGGAGATGGCTCTGGCAGGCTGTTCGCAGATCACTCTGGTGAACCGCGATGAAAAGCGCGGCCGCGAGTTAGAAGCACTCTTCCGCGGCGAGCTGTGTGAGACGGTGAAGGCGATGGGCCAGGACCTTGCCGTGACCTATGTGCCCTGGCGAGGCGATTTTCGTGTGCCTGAAGGTGCGGACATCCTCGTGAACGCGACTTCAATCGGGCTGTTCCCGGATGTCAACGCGCGCATTCCGTTGGCTATGGAGACTCTATCCGCTGGAATGATTGTTGCCGATGTGATTCCGAACCCACCAATAACCATGCTTGTTCGTGAGGCTCGTGAGAAAGGCTGCCGGGTGATTGACGGACTCGGCATGCTTGTTGGCCAAGGTGTGATTGGCATCGAATATTGGACCGGAAAGACACCTGACGCAATGGTCATGCGGCGTGCGCTGGAGCAAGTCTTCGCATAACCGTGAGGGCCGGTAAGATTGGGCAGTTTTGGGATGGTCTATAGGGTAGGGTGCCAGGCCATGGTGCCGGATGGAGTGCCATTGTGCCGGAATGGAATCGGGCATACGCTTGTGACGCCGGGAGGGTCGGCCGGTGAAAGGGGAAGATGGCCATGAACTGGACCCAACTGCTGAAGAGCGAAATTGAAAGCGCCTATTCGACCACTGCAAAACTACTGGACAAGGTGGATCCGGCCAGCTTTGGATGGAAGCCGGAAAGCGGCACCAACTGGATGACCATGGGGCAGTTGCTGAAGCACATCACGGTGGCGTGCGGCATGGGATGCAAGGGGTTTGTGACGGGCGACTGGGGGCTGCCGGCGGGCAAGTCATGGGACGAGCTGGCGCCGGAGGAAGTGATGCCGCCGGCGGAGAAGATGCCGGCGATTGAGAGCATGGAGCAGGCCAGGAAGTTGCTGGCAGAGGATAAGGCGCTGGCGCTGAAGGCGATTGACGAGGCGGGCGAGAACAATCTGGCTGGCAAGCAGGTGGGCACGCCGTGGGCACCGCTGGCGGTTGCGCCGCTGGGTTTTCAACTGCTGAAGATGATCCAGCACCTTGAGCGGCACAAGGGACAGCTTTTCTATTACCTGAAATTGCAGGGCAAGGCCGTGAGCACGATGGATCTTTGGGGCGCGCTGTGAATGGCGGGCTTACGCGGCGGCGATGCGGTTATGGCTCGGCCTGGTAGCGCATGATCCAGCGCAGCTGCTCGGCGGTGTTGGGGACGGGGCAGCCGCGGGCGGCTTCAATTGCGGCCACGGCATCCTCCGGTTTCCACCCCAGGTGGATGAGGGTGCAGGCGGCGGCGATGGTGGTGCGGCCGATGGAGCCACGGCAGTGCACGCCGAGGCTTTCGCCAGCGCGCAGGCGGGCGGCGAGACCGGCAACGAAGGTGCGGAACCGGGCGGTATCGGATGGGACCTGCATGTCGCGGATGGGGAACGAAAGGAAGCTCATGCCAATTTCTTCGGCGAGCGGGCCTTCGTCGGCCAGGCCGAGCCAGACGGCCTCGTCCGGCTCGAGCAGAGAGATGATGGTCTGCACGCCGGCCTGTTTGGCGCCCAGCAGGGAGTCGCGGAGCCAGGGGACGCCATCCGGGCGGAGCACCACGGCCAGCCGCACCGGCGGATTGCCTCTGATCCAGAGGACGTTATTCATCGCGCCTGCACTCCCACAAAGCGCTCGATTCGCTGGCGCACGCCGGGGATGCCGATGCCGAGAGAGGCGCCGCCTTCGATGAGGGGCAGAAGCTTATCGAACTCGCGGCCCGAGGAGGCGCCGGTGAGCGCGATGCGAATGGGATTGAAGAGCGCCGGGCCTTTGACGGCCGCGGCGG
This sequence comes from Acidobacteriota bacterium, assembly GCA_021803035.1. Lineage (GTDB taxonomy): Bacteria > Acidobacteriota > Terriglobia > Terriglobales > Acidobacteriaceae > Telmatobacter. The sequence continues at coordinate 30,415 of JAJZME010000075.1, forward strand.
TTTTGATCTCGTTGATCCAGGCCTTGAAGATCTCCGGTGTGACCGGGCCCCCGTGGACGCGGGCGCGATCAGCGAACTCGGCGAGGACGACGCGTGCTGAGTCGGCGGCCAGTGCAGCGGTGTTTTCCGGGTCGGAGCGGGCGGCGGCCGGGTCGAAGGCGAAGATGAAGGCGGATTTGGCGGGAAGCTGGTCGAGGCGGTCGACGGCGGGAACGAAGAGCGCCAGAAGCTGCTCGAACCAATTCCTTGTTGCTTCGGAAGCCGCGTCGCGGGGGGGCAGGCTGGCGGCGAAGTAATTCCAGGACAGATCGGACAGGCGTTCAAGTGCGGCGAGCTTGAGGTAATGGCGGTTGAGCCAGTTGAGCTTGTCGAAGTCGAAGATGGCCGGCGAGGGTGTGACGCGCTCCAGCGAGAAGGCGCGGGTCAACTCGCCGAGGGTGAAGGTTTCGGTCTTGCCGTCTTCGGCGCCCCAGCCGAGCAGAGCCAGGTAGTTGACCAGCGCCTCGGGCAGGTAGCCCATGGCGCGGAAGCTGGCGATCGAGGTGGCGCCATGGCGCTTGGAAAGGCGCTCGCGGTCGGGGCCGAGGATGGTGGACAGGTGGGCGAACTCGGGCAGCGGCCAGTTGAAGGCTTCGTAGATGGCCACCTGCTTGGGGGTGTTGGAGATGTGGTCGTCGCCGCGGATGACGTGGGTGATGCCCATGAGAGCGTCGTCGATGGTGACGACGTAGTTGTAGACCGGCACGCCTGCCGAGACGCCGGCTGCGCCGCCTGCCGCGGAGCGGACGAGGATGGGATCGCTGACGGCTTCGGAAGCGAACTCGACCGGGCCGCGGACCAGGTCGTGGAAACGCAGCGGGCGGTCTTCGATCTTGAGGCGCACGGCGAAGGGCTTGCCGGCGGCGAGGTTGCGGTCGATTTCCACCTGAGTGAGCGCCCGGCAGCGGCCGGAGTAGGTCTGAGGGCGGTGCTCGGCGGCGGCCAGCTTGCGCTCGGCTTCCAGCTCCTCGGGCGTGCAGAAGCAGCGGTAGGCTTTGCCCGCGGCCAGCAGACGTTCGGTATGCTCGGCGTAGATGGCAAGGCGCTGGGACTGGCGGTAGGGGCCGGCGGCGCCTGTGTCCGGCTGGCCGGACGCGCCGGGGCCTTCGTCCCAGTTGAGGCCGAGCCAGCGGAGGTCTTCCATGAGCTGCGCTTCGTAGCGCGCCTCGGAGCGCTCGATGTCGGTGTCTTCAATGCGGAGGACGAAGACGCCGCCCGTGCGCCGGGCAAAGAGCCAGTTGTAGAGTGCGGTGCGGGCGTTGCCGACGTGCAGCTCACCGGTGGGCGACGGGGCAAAGCGCACGCGAACTTTCTCTGAGGTCATGACAATTTCGATGATAGATGGTGACGCCGGGCGGCGGTCGAGGTGGCGCACGTCCGGACTTGCCGTTTGGGTTCTTGCAGATGTGGCTTTCCGCTGCACCTGAGTACTTATTGAATCGAAAGTCCGATAAGAATATGAGCCTTAGGTAACGTTGACAGCCCTACTTTGGTACTCGCAGAATTTCCACACTAAAAATATTCTCCATTTGCAGAAAGAAACCATCCACCGGGAACCATCAAGGGAGGAGCAAATGCACATGTCACGCATAGGGCTTGTCGTCGGGATTCTCGCGGCCGCTTCGCTCACTATCGCAGCTCATGCGGCAAGCACGCCGAATCCTCTGAGTATCAACACCACAACCACAACTTGTGGGGGCGGCACTCCCGGAAAGAATTGGGAGATCCAGAACGGCGCTCTCGACATCTGTTTTTATCCGGGGCACGCCAGCATTATCGATATGTACCCGGAAGGCACGGATATCAACTTCGTGGACCAGACGCAGACATCGGGCGGCGTACCGAAGGGCTTTTACATGGATAACGCCGGGGGGCTGGGCAGTGCGACCGGGGTTCCCGGGTACGTACAAACGCGCAGGTATATTGACTGGTGGGTGACGTATCCCTCGAATGGGGCCTCGGGCGGAAAGAACGACTATACCTACAGCGAGCACTTTATTGTCACCCCTTACGATTCCGGGATTCACGTTTATTTTGTGGCTGACCACGCGGCTTCGGACCCCACGGGATCGATCGGGCAGGTGCAGTGGGTGTTTCGGCTTGACCAGAACAAATTCAACTACCTTTACATGAGGAACGAGGACCTGAGCAATCCGGGGCCGGTCATTCTTGGGCCGATGCCCACCTATGCGGAGTACTTCGGGACCATCAACCCGAATGGGCTGGGCGCGGCAGATCCCGGGCGCGCGGTGCAGGACGCCACAGTAGACATGCACGGCTATGGCGAAGGGCCATGGTCGGCTTTCCCGCCCATCTCGCCGGGATTCGGGCGCGAATTCGGGGACAAGTACGATTACTCGGGCTACAACTACCTGAACCTTTGCCACGGCGTTTTCGGATCGCAATATGGAGCATGGGCTGTGTTTCCCAGCAACGAGTCGCTGGTGGGCGGGCCTACGAAACAGATGCTTCTGTTCACCGGAAACCTGTTGATGATTGAGGCGTACTCGAACCATCTGGACAACGGCATAACGGACATCACGCCGGCGGGAGTGGCGTCGCATCAGCTTTACGGACCCTTTTATGTTCGCTTCAATCAGATGGGCGGCAGCATTCACAGTCCGAACGGCATGTACAAGGATGCGGTGCAGGCCGGCACGCACTTCAAGAGCCTGTACGACCACGAGCAGGAGCTGCTGGATTCCGGTTATGTCCCATCGACGCAGCGCGGTGAAGTCGAGGTGGATGTGAACGGCGTGGCGGGCGCGCCGAAGACGGCATGGGCGGTGCTGAGCGATCCGGGAACAAACTTCCAATACTCCGCGCACGGACCGGACTATTGGGTGGACATCAGCCGCGACGGGACGGGCACGTTTCACAGGGTGATTCCGGGCACGTATCGTTTGTCAGTCTATGACCTGGGCCAGTGGGGCGAAATGCGGCAGGAAAACATTGTAGTGAAGGCCGATCAGACCACGACGGTTCCGACCGTGAATTTTGTGCCGGAGAACTTTGGCGAGACGGTGTGGACCATCGGCATTCCCGACCGCTCTTCGCACGAGTTTCTGCATGGCCATGACGCCTACGGCCACGACAACCGGCAGTATTGGGGCAACTGGAATTACTGGGCGGATTTTGCGGCGAATCAGGGGGCGGTGGTTTACAACGCGACGAGCGGCCCCGCCGGTCCGGCAACCAATGACTGGAGCAAGTGGAACTACAACCACTGGAAGAGCTTCGATCCGGGGCTCTTCGGCGGTTTCTACAACCCCACTGACGACACCAAGGACGGCTACAAGTACATCATTCCCACCTATGTTGCGTCGCTGTCCAATGCGTCGGGGACCAATGGCGTGTCAACGCCATTGCCGCCGTGGACGGTGAACTTTGCCACGCCGGCGAATGCTTCCGATTACGTCAACGGCTATGCGGTGCTGTCGGTTTCACTGGCGGCCACGGAGGCAAGCTACATCGTTACCCTGAACGGGCATCAACTGGTCTGGTCCATGACGAACAAGAGCGATGCCGCGGTACGCAGCGGCTTTTCCGGCTACACGCAGTGGATTGCCTTCCAGTGGCCGGCGAGCGCGCTGAATCCGGCGGGCGACAATAATGTGCTGCAGATTTCGGTGAGCCAGCCGCAGGGCGACGAGGAGGACGCGCTGCGCCTGGAACTGACGAACACCTCGGCAAGTCCGAGTGTGCGGGGCTGGAACGATTACAGCTTTGTGATGCCGGGCGCGACAGGCGGCTCGGTGACCATCCCGCCGAACGATGCTGTGCCGAATCCGTAAGTGCGGATTGGACGCGGCGAAGTGAAAGCGGCAATCCGCAAATGCGAGGACGAGCCGGCACGTGATCGCGAGGTTGCGCGCCGGCTCGCTTGAGCGCATGACCGCGGTTTGCGGACCAGTATTTTCGCGCTTTTGGGGGAGGGAATCTGGCGTGCTGTCTGGAGCGGCTCGGCGCGGAGCACGGCTACTCGGCGTGCAGGATGACTTCAAAGAGCAGCAGGCTGATGGTGGTGAAGATGATGTCGTAGCCGACCAGCAGCTTGATCCACAGCGCCGGATCGCTGGAGCCGGTGATGATGGCGCTAGCAGATTGCACCATGGCCAGAAGAGCGGGCATGAAGATGGGAAAGAGAATGAGAGGCAGCAGCAGCTCGCGGTTGCGGCTGCGGATAGAGAGCGCGGCAAAGAAGGTGCCGTTGGCGACCAGGGCCCATGTGCCGAGCGGCAGCACGAGGGCCAGCAGCCAGGCATGGCCTACGATGGTCAGGTTGTACATGACGACGAAGACCGGCGCCAGCACGATTTGAACGATGGTGACGAAGAGGAAGTTGGCGATGACCTTGGCCAGGAACATCTCCGCGCCGGGGGCCGGGGCCATGCGCTGCGCGTCGAGGACCTGATGGCGGATTTCGCGGGCCCAGGCCTGGCCGAGCGAGCTGACGGCGGCAAACATGATGGCCACGGTGAGTACGCCGCCGGCGATCTGCCGCGCGAAGGTTCCTTCGGGATCGAAGGCGAGGGAGAACAGCACCACGACCAGCAGCGCGAAGAAGAGCATCGAGTTGATGGCCTCTTTGGAACGCCATTCAATGCGCAGGTCCTTGGCGAGATGGGTCCAGAGCGTGCTCAGCATGATGGGCGCTCCTGGTGCGGCGCGGCGCTTTTGGTCAGGTCGGCGGTTTCGACGGGGGCGTCGAGGGCCGCGGCGGCGCGCAGGTAGTCGTCGGGGGTGAGGATCAACTGCGTGCCGCGCGATCCGGCGGAGACACTGATGTGGTCGTAGAGGATGGCCGTTTCATCGAGGAAGACGGGGAAGGATTTCCTGGCGCCGAAGATGGTGACGCCGCCGCGGATATAGCCGGTGAGCGGCTGCACGTCTTTGAGGGGCACCATTTCGGCTTTGCGCAGGCCGGCGGCGCGGGCCAGTTTCTTGAAGTCCAGCTCGGCGTTGCCGGGGATGACGGCGAAGACGCAGGCGCCGTGGCCTCCGGTGGTCAGCAGCGTTTTGAAGACCTGCCCGGCAGGCATGCCGATTTTTTGGGCGACCGTGGTAGCGGCGAGGTCGTCGGGATCGACTTCGTACTCGCGGAGCTCGAAGGGGATGCCGAGGGATTCAAGGAAGCGCGCGCCATTGGTCTTCATAGCGTTGGATTTCCAGGTTCAAAGGATTGCACGCGGCCGGCATGGAGCGCCAGCACCCAGTCGGCGATGGGCGCGGCAAGCTCGCGCTGGTGGGTGGTGATGATGATGGTGCGGCTGGAGTGGCGGAAGCCGGACAGAAGCTTGACCATCATGTGCGCGCTCTCGATGTCCATGTTGGAAAAAGGCTCGTCGAGCAGCAGCAGTTCGGGGACGGGCAGCAGCACGCGTGCCAGCGAGGTACGCTGGCGCATGCCCTGCGAGTACTGGCCGAGGGTGCGCGGCAGATCCGGGTCCAGTCCCACCTGGCGCAGGGCTTCGGCAGGCGAAAGACAGTCGCGGCCAGGATAGAGCTTCTGGAAGTAGCGCAGGTTTTCCTGGGCGGTGAGCTCGTCGTAGAGCATGGGGGCGTGGCTCATGTAGCCGATGCGGGCGCGCACGTCCTGCGGCAGGGGCTCACCGAAGACGGCTAATGAGCCGTAGGTGGGCCGGAGCAACCCGGCCAGAATGCGCAGCAGGGTGGACTTACCGGCGCCGTTTTCGCCGATCAGCATGTAGCAGCGGCCGGTGAGGAACTCGACGGAGATCTGGCGCAGCGCGGCGAAGGATCCGAAGAGCTTGGAGACTTTATCAAAGCGGGCGCAAACCTGCGCGGAATCGCCAGCGGCGGCAGTAGGGTCGTTCATTTTTCTCAGGCGGCCGGCTTTGCCAGGCTTGCGGTAGCAGCAGCGGCGCGTGTACCCGTTGCGGGCGCTGCGGCTTTACCGGGATGGAGCGGCTTGCTGGGCCCGTACTTGCTTGCGCACTTGGCCTGGAGCAGATTGGCATGGAAGACGCCATCGCGTCCGTAAGTGCCTATGGCCAGCGCCTGCGCGTTGTCCTTGAAGGTGTCCGGCGGCGGCTCAGAGCCCTTGTAAACGACCTTGAGAAAGCGTCCTGACGCGGCTTTCGGAGAGTGGCTCTCGTATTGTTCGAGCACAAAGGTGATGTTGGGGCCGTCGGTGACAATGGAGCCGGGCTTGACAAAGCCGTCGACGCGAAGCCGCGTGGTATAGGCCTTGGCGCCCATTGCGTGGAGTTGAGGGATGGTAACGTAATAACTCTTGCCCGCGCCGTAGCCGCTGTATGCCAGCCATCCGACGGTGCCCAAGACAATAGCTGTCGCGATTCCGATACGCCAGGAACTTGTAGATTTTTTCATCACCAATTTTAACGATACGAGCCTGTGCGTTCCGGGTCAATGGGAGAAACGGCGAACATGCGGGCAATTTGCCACATGATGGCGAATCGCATACGCGATACCGGGCGAGGACAGGACGAAAGCGGCAGCGGGTTCAGGAATCCATATCACGCGATCTGACCTTTTGGACCGCGGTCATTACGGCGGGGCCTAAGACGATCAAAACACACGCTGCGCCAATCAGAAGATCGTACATGGGAAATCTCCTGGGGGAAACGCCGGGTTGCGAATTCCCGTGGTTGCGGAATCATAGCGCAGCCCGCAAAGCATTGGGAAGGGCTGGAGTGCGGTATTATTTCGAGATTTCCACAGGGCGCCGCTCAGGGGGCGGAATTCAGTGTTTGGGTGGCGCGGTCGAGCGCCCGGGCCAACAGGAGCAACTGCTCGGCGGCCTGGCTTGCATTGCCGGTGCTGATGGCCGTGTGGACGCCAGGAAGCACTGCGGGTGCGTAGCCGGTGTAAAAGCCGGGAGCATAGATGACGTGCTTGTACCATGGGCGGCCGGACAGGCCGGCGGGGTCGAGGAAATCGGCTTCGGCCTGGCGCAGGGCGGCGTTCAGTCCGGCCAGATTGCCGACGGCCCTGGCTTGCAGTTCATGCGCTCTTTGCGCGGCGGCGGCAAACCGAGCAGCGGCGGCGACGACAGGCGCGAAGTCGAGCGCCAGGCCGTGCGCCGGGGCTTTGCGCCGGGCGGCGTCGAGATAGCCGGCGATGGAGCGCGCGTAGGCGACGTAGTCGTAGGGCAGCGCGTCAGCGTCTGCCATGTGGAGTGCTTCAAGGCCCAGGACGCGCGCCATCTCTTGCAGATAGAGGAAATGAGGATCGGCTTCGCGGGTATACCAGGCAAAATCGTCGAAGGCCGAGTGATAGACGCCGTAGGGGCCGTTGGAGCTAACGTCGGTGGAGGGCACGCCCGCATGCTGGAAAAACGGCGTGAAGTCGGATCCGGAGCCGAGGTCGCCGATGGAAACCTGCCGGGTCTGAGGCCCGGCGCCCGTGTTGTTCAGCAAGCCATCCTGCGCCCAATGGTCGTAGACTGTGCCGCCCAGGGGGCTGGGGACGGAACGGGCTACCTCGCGGACGAACTGCTTGAGCGAAGGCGCGGCGAAGGCTGAGAAGCTGGGGCCGGTGACGCCCACATCCACGTTGAAATAGGCGACGGCATTTTTGAGCACGGCGGCGTTCTGCTCGACCCACTCGGTTGAGCCCATCAGGCCTTCTTCCTCGCCGTCCCAACTGCAAAAGAGGATGGAGCGCCTGGGCCGCCAGCCGCTCTTGAGAAGCACGCCGACGCCGCGCACTGCTTCCAGCATGGCAGCGGTGCCGCTGGATGGATCGGATGCGCCAAAGGTCCATGCGTCGCGGTGATTGCCGACGATGACCAGATGGCGGGGATATTGGGAACCCTGGACCTTGCCGATGACGTCCCAGATGACGCGGCGCTGGTAGTCCTGCCGGGAGACAAGATGCACTTTCACGCCGCCCGGCCCCAGATGGTAGGTGAACGGCAGCGCGCCCTGCCAGCTTTCCGGCGCGGCCGGGCCTTGGAGCGCTTTGAGGATGGGCGCGGCATCGTGATAGCTCAAGGGGATGGAGATGATGCGCGGCTGGTCGCCGTAGGGAGACTTGCGCGCGGAGTCAGGCAGGTTGAGTGTGGATGCAAAGCTTGGTGTTTCAGGATCGCCGGGATATTTGAAGGCGTACTGCACAGAGCCGCGCTGCACGGCGGTGGCCGGGCGCCAGGGGCCATCGGGCCAGGTCTTGCCCTGGTAGTAGCCACTCTCCTGTGGGTCGGAGTAGAGCAGCACTCCGATGGCGCCGCGCTGCTCGGCCAGGTAGACTTTGACGCCGCGGAAGATGGCACCGTAGCGGCAGATGACGATTTTGCCGCGCACGTCGATGTGCCGCGCGGCCAGCGCGTTGAAATCCTGCAGGCGGCCGTAGTTGGCGTAGACCACGCCGGCGGTTACATCGCCCGAGCCGGAGGAGGAGTTGTAGGGCATGACGATGCGCGGGTCGTCGCCGTAGGGATCGCCTTTGACGTGTTCGCGCGTGGGTCCGGCCATGAGCAGATGGCCGTTGGGCGCGTAAGCCTGGACGCTGACCACCCTGGGCCAGTCGATCAGCACGCGGTAGGGAACGATTTTGGTTTGAAGGCCGGCGGCGCGGAACTTCGCGGCTACGTACTGGGCGGTGTTGTAGTCCTCGGGAGTGGCGGCCAGATGGGGCGCGGCGGTGAGAATCTGGAGGTCTTCACCGGCTGACTGGGGGCTGGGCACGGCAAGGAACCGGCTTTCAATCTTCGCTTCGGTGGCGAAGTTGGCGTAGCCGAAGACAGACGGGGCTGGGTGCGGTGGTTGGGGCTGACGGGCGGAGACAAGCGCCGGCAGCAGGGTGGGAACAAGGAACAAGGCGAGCACCTGGCGCACGATCATCGAGAGCGCTCCTTGACGAGCATCGGCGGAGACCCTTTTTGCCGGCAACACGGACGGCAAATGGCGCGCTGGAGTTATGTGACAGCATACACCAGCGCGCCTGCCGGGATGTGTGGCTCGTTAGGTGGCCGGGGCAGTTGCCGGGGGCACAGGCTGGGCGCAGTGCGCGCAGCGGGTGGCTGCCAGCGGGATATCGCTGAGGCACTCCGGGCAGGGCCGAGTGCTGGGCGGAGCCGGCGGCGCGGGCTTCTTCATCCGGCTCATCAGTGAGTTCATGGGCAGCACGATGATGAAGTAGACGGCGGCGGCCACCAGAAGGAACGAGATGACGGCGTTGAAGAAATCGCCGAGCTGGACTTCGCCGCGAGCCACGTGAACCACGATGTAGCTGAAGTCGGGCTTGCCCACGGTGGCTGCCAGCAGCGGGTTGATGATGTCGGCGACCAGCTTGGCCACGATGTTGTTGAACGCCGTGCCCAGGATGACGGCAACGGCCAAGTCGATAACGTTTCCACGCAGGATGAAATCCCGGAAGCCTTTGAGCATGGTTCTTTCCTTTCGCGATGATCTAGACCGCGCGCGCCGGAAACGCTCCGCGGTCTATGCGTTGAACCATCGTACTAGTAGTTTGCCGGGAGGGGGTAAAAAGGATGAGGGAATGGTTGCTGGACAGCCTGCGGCAAAAGTCGCAATTGGTGGGAATCCAGGCCTCAGCGGCTGATGCTGTGTTCATTCAAAGGCAGACTTTGGCCAGGGCTTGCAAGGGGCATAATGCGCGCTAGGCAGACGATCTGCGGCAGATCGCCTGCCTAGCGCGCGACCATGTCCATTTCGCGGAGCGAGGTGGAATAAGGCGGGCGCAACACACCGCGTTCGGTCACGATGGCGGTGATGAACCTGGCCGGGGTGACATCGAAGGCCGGATTGCAGATGCCCACGCCGTTGGGCGTCAACTGCTTGCCGGCATGGTGGGTGACTTCGACCGCGGGGCGCTCTTCGATGGGGATGGAATCGCCGGTGGGCGTCGCCATGTCGATGGTGGACCACGGCGCGGCCACATAGAACGGGATGCCGTGCTCTTTAGCGAGAATGGCGACGTTGTAGGTGCCGATCTTGTTGGCGGTATCGCCGTTGCTGGCAATGCGGTCGGCGCCGACCACCACGGCGTGGATGCGTCCCTGGCGCATGAGGCTGGCGGCCATGTTGTCGCAGATGACGGTGGTAGGAATGCCGTCGGCCATCAGTTCCCAGGCGGTGAGCCGCGCGCCCTGCAGGAAGGGGCGCGTTTCGTCGGCGTAGACGTGAATGTGCTTGCCCTGTTCGACGGCAGAGCGGATGACGCCGAGGGCGGTGCCGTAGCCGCAGGTGGCCAGAGCGCCGGCGTTGCAGTGCGTGAGCACGCCGCCCTGCTGGGGCAGCAGCGCGCCGCCGAAGCCGCCCATGGCTTTGCAGGCAGCGATGTCTTCGTTGTACATGGCGTGGGCTTCTGCCAGAAGCCGCTGCCGGATCTGCTCCATGGTGGCACCGGAGAGGCGGAGGTTGCCGAAGAGCCGCTTCATGCGGTCGATGGCCCAGAAGAGATTGACGGCCGTGGGCCGCGTGGAGGCCAGGCGGGCGCATACGCGTTCGAACTCGGGGGCGAACTCGGCGGGCGTGGCGGCCCGAGATTGGATTGCGCCGAGCGCGACGCCATATGCGGCGGAGACACCGATGGCGGGCGCGCCGCGCACCACCATGGTGACAATCACGTCGGCCACCTGTTCGTGGGTGGTGGCGAGCACGTAGCTCTCTTCGAGCGGGAGCCTGGTTTGGTCAATAAAGCGGACGCCTTCGCCGGTCCATGTCAGGGTGGGTATCATGCAACATCAGTGTAAACTGCCAGAAAGGCGCGGGCGGCGGCGGGTCTGAAAACATTTTCATTTTCCGCTGGACGCGCACTGCTTTAGTGCGTAGAGTGATTGCGATCCCATTGCGAGCGGTTTTCCGGGGGCCATCCGATTGCGCCGTCTTCCCGCCATACGGAGGCGACAGCGCGGTACGCGAGGGCAACCGCCGATCCGCACGGCGCAAGAGGATCTTTTGAAAGGAAGCGAGGCAAGATCTCCCATGGCTACACGATCCACGCAGGCCGCCGCGCAGGCATCCAGCTATCTCATCCCGTTCATCATCGTGACTGCGTTGTTCGGCTTCTTCGGGTTCCTGACCAACATGAACAGCAACCTGATGCCGCAGATGAAGTCGATCTTCAACCTCAACTACGGGATGGCCATGTCGCCGACGATCGCGTGGTTCCTTGCCTACCTGGTCTTCTCGATTCCCTCGGCCAAGCTGATTGAAGCAGTGGGTTACAAGCGGACCATGGTGATCTCGCTGTTCGTCATGATGGTGGGCGCGCTGATCTTTGTTCCGGCGGCGCGGATGGTCAGCTTTCCGCTGTTCATGACGGCCATCTTTGTGCTGGCCACGGGCGTCACGGCGCTGCAGACCTCGGCGAATCCTTACGTGTCGATTCTGGGGCCGGAGCACAGCGCACCGGCGCGGCTGACGCTGTCGCAGGCCTTCAACTCGCTGGGCGCGGCGCTGGCGCCGGTCGTGGTGGTGCACTTCATTCTGACCAATCCGTCGAAGACGGCCAATCAAGCGGCCATCGCGCAGACGGTGCAGGGGCCGTATGTGGTGATTGCCGCGGCGTTGCTGGTGCTGGGCATCGCCATCATGTTCATGCACCTGCCGGCCATAACGGCGCCGCGCGAGTCGCACCCGGCCAGTGAAGACGGGCGCAGCATCTGGAGCTACTCGCATACGGTGCTGGGCATGGTGGGCATCTTCTTCTATGTGGGCATCGAGATTGCGCTGGCCGCCATCGCCATCGACTACTTTCGCTCCGAAGGCATCACCAGCGCGCGCCTGATCGCGCTTATGGCCCTGCTCTACTATCTGCTGATCGGCGCGGGACGTTTTGTGGGCACGGTGCTGATGAAGTGGATCGCGGCGCGGATGCTGCTCGCGGTGCTGGGCTTTGTGGGCGTGGCGCTGCTGCTGATCTCCATGTTCACGCACGGCGATGTGGCCGCCTGGACGCTGGTGCTTTGCGGCGTGGCCAATTCGATCATGTATCCGACGATCTTTGCGCTAGGCATCGCCGAACTGGGGCCGCTGACCAGCGAAGGCTCGGGCATTATCACCATGGGCAATGTGGGCGGGGCGGTGGTTCCGTTCCTGCTGGGCGTGCTGGCTGATAAGGTGGGGATTCAATTCGCTTTCATCGTGCCGATCCTGTGCTACCTGTATGTGTCGTACTACGGGCTGTTGGGATGCGTCCCGCGGCGGAGGGTTGCGGCATAAGGCAGGCTTCAGAGCGTAGCGTGCCCGGGAAGATTCGCTAATCGGCAGAGGCCCATGGCGAGGCACATGGGAGATGTGGCGTGCCGCAATGTGGGAAGTGTGGCCATGCGCATCTTCGTTTTTGGCCGGAAATAAATTGCCTGCAAAAAATCTGTGGGAAAGAAAAATATTTAGAGGGGGGTGGGGGTGCTCACGACGGGAGTCCGCGGGGCCAGCGGAGTTGGCGGGGCTGGCAGGGTCGCGATGGTCATGATTGTCTTCTCCGCGGACAGGTGTTGTATGGAGGCAGCCATGTTTCTATTGTGCACAGGGGACTGAAATTGCCTGCAACGGTAAGTTGATGGATTTGCTTTGGTTGCAGCGCGCGGGACTTGACGATTTTTGGGGTGAACGCCTTGGGTGGAGCGTTGCGGGACATTGGGAGCTTCCATCCCCGGTCCCCAAGGGCGAGGGACCGGCCACCCTCAGTTGAATCATCATCCCCATGAGATCGTGGCCGCCCGCCGATGGAAGGATGAACGAAGACGCCGGTTGAGTTCGGTGGTTTCCCGGGTGCTCAAATGCGAGGCACCCGGGAAACCTATCATTGGTGGCCGCTCAGCATCTCTTGGACCCGGACCACCCGCCTTGTTTGAGCCAGAGGCTGGCGCACTGCAACGAGCGCTGGCTTGCAGAACTACTGAGGTATTTGCGTCATGTAAATACCGCCCCAGCCGGCTGCCTCAATGCCCATGCCGATGTTGATAACGATCATATCTCCGCGAAATCCGTCGCGCTCGATCCCCATGGTCGTAACCGGGAGGGGTACTGCGGGTCCGATCGGATTCTTGTTTTCATCGACAGGGATGTACGTTGCCGCCGGATCGAAGAGAGTGCCATCCATGCCTGTGGCGACAAGAGTTGTGAACCGCACAGGGCCATCCGGCCCCGTGCGCAAGTAAATACCGTCTGTGGGGCTGTTGTAGGCGCCGTTGACAACCTCGCCGGTTCTTGCCTTGAACGCCACATGTACATTGGCGTTGGACAGTTTGCCGTCAACCAGTCCGGATACGGCGACGAAGCTTCCGGAGCGCCAGCGTGCCGGCTCGCCATCCAGCTCGCCGCCGCTGCCTCCACCTTCACCGGAGACATCCTGAGGTGCAGGAACCTTGCCGGAGAAATTCCAGTAAACAAAATCAGAAAAGTTCTCAGGAGATGTCGCTGCGGCCCACATGGAGTGTGTGACTGTGTCGTAAACAAAGATGCCCTGGTGCACGGGAACGGTGGTCTGAAATCCATTGCCTTTGGTGCCGGGCGTGACTCCGTCACCATACAGCGACTTGCAATAGGCCACTCTCTCCTGGTTTCCGTCATTCGGACACTGCAGCACCAGATTCTTGACTTCGGATCCCCATGCGCCCCAAAAGGCGACGAAACGGCCGTCGAAAGACACTCCCTCGCCAAGCTTATTGAAGAACGCGCCCTTCTTTTGGCCCGGCACTGGATCGCCAATCTTGACCAGGGGTGTAAGTGGTGGCGGCTGAGTTGTGCTATTCAATGGGGCCAGATAGATTCCTCCATAGGATGGGGCATCTTCATTATCGAAGCCTGCAAAGACCGCCTTCATATCTGCTGCGCTAGGCGGCGCTGTTGAGCCGAATTTCACGTCCGTACCGGGAATCAGGGTGTTGCTGTCAGCAATGAGCGTCGCGGGCTCAGTGCCACCGGCTGGTTCCATGCCTGTGTCGCCAATTGGAGTTTGGGTCAAGAGACGGTAATAGACGCCTGTCTTGGAGAGCACTGCGCCTGGATTATTCACGTCAGGAACGCTGTAATTGCCCTTGAAGACGATGATGTTTTTGCCGGTTACCGCAGGAGCGCCTGGAAAGACATCGAACTTGACATCTTGTTCGAACACCTCGGGAACTCTGAAAAACCTGAATTCCGGATCGGCGCCGAGATTATCTATTCCGGTGATGAGAGGGCCGAAAGGATTGGTGTAAATGCCGGTGGTGCCTCCCCGGGTGAGGATCGGCTCTCCCGTAGCCGGATCGGTTCCGGTCTGGTATTCCCAAACGGGAGAATGACTGCCACGCGAGACCACGGTATCAGACCACATGTCGATGCGCGGAAACGAAGGCGGCTCCGTAAAGGTCATCAATCCACTCCCGGTTGGACTCTGAATGTTATTCGGCGGAGGCACGCTTGTGGTGCGGTCAAAGAGTGCGGTTACGGCCGTGCCATCTTGAGCCATGTTGCGGAGAAATACTCCGTGAGCCGGCTCGCCACTGTCTCCACCCGTGCTTCGCGCACGGAATACGACAAGCTTATTCATGTTGATGGAAGGCTGGTTGTAGCTGTTGAAGGTGCGGGTGTCGTGGGGAACCTTAAAGCTATTATTGACGACGATCTTCCACTGGGTCTGAGTTGTGGGTTGCGTGAGCGCTGTTTGTGCGGATCCGGTGGCTGAAGCGAGAAGAAGGGTTCCGGACATGCAGCCATAGAGTATTCCAAGACGAACATTTCTCATTTGTGCTCTCTCCCAGACGGTCGAATTTGTTGCGGGCTTTCTCAGATTCATGACGGCAAGCCGGTTTGATGTTGGCGGGACTTGTTGCCAATGCCGCGCAATCCTGATCGCGAGGCCCGTCGTGCAACCGCGTATGGAAGAACACATGTATCTCTACTCAATTACTCAAACCTGTGATTTCAAATACGTCATCTTGTGATGATTACGAAACCCAGATGACTTGCGGGTACCTGCTGTTCAAAGATCTGCACAAATTGTGAGGATCTTTGAATAGCAGAGCTCCGCCGCAGGCAAAAGTTGTCGTCACTTTTCGACTTCTCAATAGAGTTTTGACATTCTAGAAGAGCGCGCAGACGAAGACCCGTCTGTGGGGCCCCGGTTTGCGATGAATATAGCGGATCACCTCGGAGCGGGCCTTCTCCCCGTGGATGTTGCTGTCGTAATGGCGGTCCTGCCAGGATTTCTCGCGCGAGCCTCTCAGATTGCGCGAGGTGATCTGCTTGACGGCTTTCAAGAAACTGCGCCAGCAGAATCCGCGGCGGCTCATTGACAAGCAGGTGAACATGCTCAGGCATGAGAATCTAGGCATAGACCCGCGCCTGATGCCGCGCGCGTCTGTTCCAGCACGCCCTCGAACGTTTCCCTGACCCCTGGCGCTTCAAGCAGCCGAAGATGGTGAAAGCAACTGAACGTGATGCAATGCGGAGTTTCCGCCTGCTGGAACCGTTTCAGGCCGCACGGCATGAACCCATCTTAGACACATACCGCCCGTTCATCGCAAAGAACGCGATGAACGGAGCACAGCCCTTCGTGTTCACGGTGATGCTTAGGGGCAGGACGGGGCCACTGCCGGAGCGCGTTAAAAGCAACCGCGGATCCTTCGGCTGTGCCTCTGGATGACAACCACGAAGGGCGACGAGAGCGTATTACCGGCCATGTGATCTTTGCAATTCCCCCGCCTGTTTCATATTGAGAGCGGGGGCTGCGGCCTCTGAAGCGCCGGCTGACCAGCCGTTCCTTATCAAAACCGGGCTTTCACCGCGGAGTGTTTGGGGCAGGACTTGCTCGCGGATGGACGCACGGCGGCTGCACTGCGTAGATTGAAGTAGGTATTCTTTTGATTTTGAGGGGAGTGACGTGAGTCCCAATCTTACCGGCGCCGATGGTCTGATGCTGCTGCTCTACTTCTTTTTTGTGGGGGCGGTTGGCTATTCGGTCAAGGCATTCATCAAGACGAGCGACGACTTTCTGCTGGCTGGCCGCGCCATACCGGCGTGGGTTGGTGGGCTGGCGCTCGCCGGCGTGGGCCTGGGCGGGGAACAGATCATCGCCATGGGCGCGCTGGGAGCGCACTACGGCTTCGAGGGCGCGCAGTTTTTCGGGATTGGCGCGATTCCCGCCATGCTGTTTGCGGGGCTGTTCATGATGCCGCTCTATTACGGCTCAAAGGCGCGCTCGGCGCCGGAGTATCTGCGCCTGCGCTTCGACGCCAAGACGCGCGGGGTGTACGCGTGCGCCTTTGCGGCCATGGCGGTGTTCGGGTCGGGCATCGCGCTCTATGTTGTGGCCCGGATCGTGGAAGAGCTGCACATCTTTGACGAGATTTTTTACGTGCGCGGCTGGTCAACGCACGCGATTCTTCCCATAGCCCTGGTTTTGCCCGCGCTGCTGGTGCTGATGATTGTGCTGTTCGGCGGGCTGACGGGCGCCATGTACGGGCAGGTTTTGCAGTTCTTCCTGATTGTGGCGGGCATTTTGCCGGCGGTGGTGGTTGGGCTGCGCAACGCGGGCGGCTGGAACGGGCTCAAAAAGGCGCTGCCTGGGTATATGCACGAGTGGCAGGGTGTGGCTCACGGCGGGGCGCACTCGATGGGTCTGGGCGCCGTGGGCCTGTGCCTGGGGCTTGGCGTGGCGCTGGGCGGCGCGGCCTGGTGCGTGGATTTCCGCGTGCTGCAGGCGGCTTTTGCCGCGAAGAGCCGCGAGGCGGCGCGGCGCGTTCCGCTGCTGGCCGCCATTCCCATGCTTTTTCTTCCGCTGCTTCTGGTGCTGCCGGGGCTGCTTGCCGTCAGCCTGCCGACGCCGCACACCACCAACATGGTGACGATCCAGCACGGCGAAATCATTCACAACATCCACTTTGCCAGTCCGGCAGCCGCGGCGGGGAAGGGCATTGTGCCGGCCAAGGCCAACCCGGTCACCGGCAAGCCGCTGCGCGATGCGAGCGGGCAGGCGATTCTGAACTACGATATGGCGACGCCGAAGCTGCTGGCGCATTTTTTGCCGGCGGGGGTGCTGGGGCTGGCGCTGGCGGCGCTGCTGGCGGGACTGATGAGCGGCGTGGCCGCCGGGGTGACGGCGTTCAACAGCGTGTTTACGCGCGACATATATCAGGCGTGGATACGCAAGGACGCCGAGGACGGGCATTATCTGGCGGTGGCGCGATGGGCCACGGTGGGCGCGGTGCTGGCGGCGATCGGCGTGGGCTTTGCGGCCATGTATTTCGGCGATGCGCTGGGCGCGCTGGCGCTGGCCTTCTCGTTTGTGAACGCGCCGCTGTTTGCTACGTTCCTGCTGGGCATGTTCTGGAAGCGCACGACGGGCCACGGCGCTTTTGCGGGATTGCTGGCGGGGCTGGCCGCGGCGGTTGCGCATTTTGGGCTGACGCTGCCGGTGGGTGCGCAACCCGGGCTGCACGGCGGATGGTTCGCGGTTCTGCACCGCTATCCGAGCGACCTGGCGCAGAGCGCGTGGACAGCGATCCTGGCATTTGCCGTGAACCTGATTGTGACCGCGGTGGTGAGCCTGTTCACCAAGGCGCGCGCGGACGAGGAGCTGGTGGGGCTGGTGTATGCGCTGATGCCGGCGCGCAAGCGCGCGCAGAAGTCATGGTTGAAGCGGCCGGAGACGCTGGCGGCGGCGATCCTGATCGCCGCGGTTGCGCTCAACATATTTTTGGCTTGAGGAGACTACGATGAATGTCGATCTGCGCATTCCGCTGGGCATGATGTTTACGCTGATGGGCGCCGTGCTGATGGCCTTCGGCATGTCGACAAGAGACAATCCGGCGGTCTACATCAAGAGCCTGTACATTAATCTCAATCTCTGGTGCGGGCTGGGGATGCTGGTTTTCGGGCTGGTGATGGTGACCTTTGGGCGGCGCGGGCAGATGCGGATCGAGAAGAGCCGGGGAGCGGGGAAGTAGGAGCGCAGGGTCCGGGAATGCAGGGATTAGTGGCCGTTTTCGACGGGGAACTTTTCTTAGGGCGCGCCGCTACACTTGAAGGTAGCGATGAAGCGCAAAACCATTGAACATTACGAGATTCAGCGCCGGCTGGGCTCGGGCGGCAGCGGGGTGGTTTACCTGGCGGACGACACGCGGCTGCAGCGGCCAGTGGTGCTGAAGATTCTCCGCGCCGGGTCGCTTTCAGTGGAGCAGATGCGGCGGACGGTTTTGCGCGAGGCGCGGCTGGCTTCGGCCATCGAGCATCCCAATGTCTGCGCCATTTACGAGGTGGGCGAGAGCGGCGACGAGGGCTACATCGCCATGCAATACGTGCCGGGGCACTCGCTGGATCAACTGATCGAGCGGGGGGCGGCGAGCCTGCAACTGGTGCTTTCCGTTGGCATCCAGGTGGCCGACGGTTTGCAGGCGGCGCACGCGCTGGGCATCTTTCACCGCGATCTGAAGCCGCAGAACGTGATGCTGAGCGAAGGCGGCCTGGTGAAGATTCTCGATTTCGGGCTGGCGAGCCGGCTGCGACCGGAAGATGCCACATTCGATCCTGCCCAGCCGGCGGCGGGCAAGGATGCTTTGCCGGCGTCGGCGACTGCCGTGCGCGGCGGGACGATCCGCTACATGGCGCCGGAGCTGTTTGTTACCGGGCAGTCAAGCGTGCAGTCGGACGTGTGGGCGCTGGGCGTGATGCTCTATGAACTGGCGGCGGGGCAGCATCCGTTCGCGAGTCCCGATGCCGAGGAATACCATGCCATCCGCGCCATCCAGTTTCTGGACCCGCCGGATCTGAACGAGTATGTGCCGGGGGTATCGCCGGAGCTGAAGTCGGTGATCGCCACGTGCCTGGAGAAGAATCCCAGCGCGCGCTACGGCTCGGCGGCTGAGGTGCGCGAGGCGCTGAAGACCATCATGAAGGCCATGCAGCTTGAGACGGGCATTTTATCCGGCGAAGCGGCTCTGAGCCCGGCGGCGACGCCCGCCGAAGAAGAAAAGCGCGCAACCGGCATTTTGTCGATGCTGGCGGAGCGTTTTCGCGAGTCCGGGGGCGAGCGGAAGCCGCAAAACACGCTGGTGGTGCTGCCCTTCGTCAATCTGGGCGCAACCGAAGCGGCTCCGCGCTACGGGCTGGCGCTGGCTGACGCCATCGGGGCGCGGCTGGCGCGTATTCCGGCGCTGGTGGTGCGGCCTTCGAGCACGCTGATGCGGCTGCCCGTGGCGCAAATGGACCCGCTGGCGGTGGGGAAAAAGCTGATGGTGTCGTATGTTCTGGCGGGCAGCTTTCTGCGTTCCGATACGGGCTTCGACCTGAACTGGCAACTGCTGGACGTGGGGCTTGAAAAGGTGCGCACGGGCGGCTCGATCCGCGTGGCCTCGCTGGACCTGATTGCTGTGCAGACGCAGATATCGAACGAAGTTTTCGCCACGCTGCACGGGCTGGCGGGCAAGGACCGCATTGAGGCCGGCGCGGCTGAGATGCCGCGCGGCGGGCTGCGCGACGGATCGTTGCCGGGGCCGGTGAGCGAAAGCTATCTGCAAGCCCGCGCGCTGCTCAGCTCGTTTATTACGCGCACCGGGGCGCGCGCCGACCTGGACCGCGCTTATGTGCTGCTGGTGGACGTTACGGGTGCCAATCCCAGGTTTGCCGCCGGCTGGGCAGGGCTGGGCATCGCCGAGCTGCAATATGCGCGCCATGGTTTCGGCGGCCAGATGAACCTGATGCGCGCGCGGCGTGCCTTTGACGAGGCGCTCAGGCTCGATCCGGCACTAACCGAGGCCAATCTGTACCGCGTTTACATGCTGCTGTCGCGCGGCGAAAAGGAGTCGGCGCGGCATGGCATCGCCGAGCTGCTGACGAGCGCCGCGAACGACTGGAATGTGCACCTGGTGGCGGGCCTGACGCTGCGCGGCGACGGCATGTACGATGAGGCGCTGACGGAGTTCGGCCGCGCGCTGCGACTGAATCCGGCCAACGCCGCCATTTTGTATAACCACCGCGCCCGCGTCTATCACTATCGCAACCAGATGGAGCTGGCCGGCAACGAGCTCGAAAAGGGGCTGGCGCTGGAGCCGCGGCATCCGCTGCTGCGCACTTCGGCCGGCTACCAGAAGATGCGCATGGGCGATCTGCGGGCGGCGATCGAGATTCTGGAAGGGGTGATTCGCGATGACGCTTCCATGCGCATTGCCGTGCCCACACTGGCGATTTGCTATGTGCAGGCGGGCGAGCGCAAGCGCGCCGCGGCGCTGCTCAAGGACGATACGCTGGCCGGAGCCGAGGCGGACAACGAGATGGCCTACCGGCTGGCGACGTACTTTGCCGTCGAAGGCGATTCCAGCGAGGCGCTGCACTGGCTGCGCCGCGCCATCTATCTGGGCAATGAGAATTATCCCTGGTTCCAGATCAATCCGGCGTGGACCAAGCTGCACACCAACGCCGATTTCGAGCGCATTCTCGACGATCTGAAGAAGAGCTTCCACAAAAACCAGAAGACGTGGATCCGGCTGCTGGAGCAGGTGCCGCAGGAGTTGTAGCGGAGCCCAGGCCAGAAAATCCAGATCTCCACCCCAGCGAGCACAAATCGCTCACCGGGGCCCCGGAAGCTGCGCCCAGCGCCTGGATGGAGTTGGCGCAAAGGTTAGTCGAAGGTCAGGACCACGATCTCCGGATGCGAGCCGACGCGCATGGGCGGACCCCAGGTTCCGGCGCCGGTGGAGGTGTAGACCTGTAGTGAGCCGAAGGTGTGCAGGCCCTGGGTGAACTTCCCGAAGACGCGCCGCGTGAGCCATGTGAAGGGAAAGACCTGCCCGCCGTGCGTGTGGCCGGAGAGCTGCAGGCTGAAGCCCGCCTGGGCCACCATGGGCAGGCGCGAGGGCGCATGGTTCAGAAGGATGCTGGGGCGGCTGCGGTCGCGGTTCATGCCCTCGATGGCCGCCTTCATGCGGAGGGGATAGTTGGCTTCGTCGTAGGTTACGCCGGCAATCTGCAAGCCGTCCATATCCACGCATTCGCCGCCGAGGTCGCGCAGGCCGATGCGCTTCACCGCTTCCAGAAAATGCGCGGCGCCGGTGAACTCTTCGTGATTGCCGGTGGAATAGAACATGCCGAAGGGCGGCGCCAGCTCTTTGAGGGGCGCGGCGATGCGGTCGCAGTCGGCCTTGGTGCCGTCGAAAAGGTCGCCGGGCACAAAGACGATGTCGGGCTTTTCGCGGGCGACCATCGCGGCAATGCGCCGGCAGAATCCGAGGCCGTTGACATTGCCCAGGTGCAGATCGCTGAGCAGGACGGCTTTCCGCCCGCGCCACTGTTGCGGCAGGCCGGGAAGCTTGACCGTGACGCGCCGGATGCGAATCCACAGGGCGTTGATGAGGCCGTAAACAGCCGCCAGAATGGCGAGCGCGAAGAGCGGCCCGACGATCCAGGGGCGGAGCGGGGCGGGATCGGCGCTGATGCCCGCGAGCTGAATGGCGAACCAGATGAGCCAGACAAGGCAGGATGCCCAGACGAAGAAGTTCAGGAAGCCGAGCCACAAGCAGGCGAACTTGTAAAAGAGGCTGACGAGCGGATTGACGAAGCGAAAGCTGAGGAGCGCGGCCACGACGAAGCTGAAAGCCAGCGCGATGACCACCTCCCGCAGCAGAGGAGTGTTGGCCGGGGCGAGGTTGCCGTGGAAGTCGACCCAGGTGCGATAAACGAACCAGTGGACGCCAAAAAGGAAGGCTTCCACCACTATGACACCCACAATTGGCCAGACTTTCAACCCTATCTCCTTCATTTCCATGATTGCATGAAACGGGCCACGGCATGCCGGCGGCGGTTCCGGCGAGGGCGTGAAACAATTGTTGCATGGCCGGCGATCACGATAACGCGCTGGGACTGTACATTGCGGTTCCTTTTTGCCGCTCGAAGTGTACCTATTGCAACTTCGCATCGGGCGTGTATCCGGCGGGCGAGCATGGGCGCTATGTGGAACGCCTGATGGAAGATATGGCCGCGGCGGGCGCCTGGGCCGGGCGCTTGGGAGTGGATCTGCCGCGCCGCGTGGACAGCGTGTATCTGGGCGGCGGAACGCCCAGTCTGCTGGAGCCGGAGCTGCTGAAGCGGCTCTTTGGCGCGATCCGCGCCGAGTTCGATGTGGATGCGGAGATCACGGTGGAATGCGCGCCGGGACAGTTGCCGGAGGCGATGCTGGAGGCGCTTGTTGGCGCAGGCGTGAACCGGGTGAGCCTGGGCGCGCAGTCGTTTGTGGACAGCGAGGCGCGAGGCAGCGGCCGGCTGCACGACCGGGCGACGGTGGAGGCTGACCTGCGCCGGCTGCACGGGGCGGGCCTCGCCAATGTGAATGTGGACCTGATTGCCGGGCTGGCGGGGCAGACGCGGGCTTCATGGGAAGAGTCGCTCGAGGCGCTGATCGGGTCGGGCGTTCCCCATGCGAGCGTGTACATGCTTGAAGTGGACGAGGATTCGCGGCTGGGACGCGAGCTGCTGGCCGGGGGAGCGCGCTACCGCGCCGGGCTGGTGCCGAGCGACGAGGCGATCGCAGAGATGTATCTGCGGGCGATCGAGCGGCTGGGCGAGGCGGGAGTGGAGCAGTACGAGATCTCGAACTTCAGCCGGGCGGGATGCGAGTCGCGGCATAATCTGCGCTACTGGCGGCGGCGGCCTTATCTGGGCGTGGGGCTGGATGCGTCGTCGATGCTGAGGGAAGCGGGCGAGACAAGCGAGCCGTATGTGCTGCGCTCGGCGGCAACCGCGGACCTGAAGGCTTATCTCGATGGCTCGGAGGCGCCGGAGACGGCGTGGCTTTCTCCGGCGCGGCAGCATGAGGAGGCCTGGTTCCTGGGGCTGCGGCTGAATGCCGGGGTGAATGTCGCTGCACTGGAAGCGGAGTTCGGCCGTGAGAGGGTTGAGCCGGCGGTGCAGACCGCGGAGCGGCTGGCTGAGGACGGACTGCTTGACTGGGACGGCGGGACCGCCAGGCTCACTGCGCGCGGGCGGCTCCTGTCGAACGAGGTTTTCCAGGAATTCCTTGAGGCGGCAGGCGCGCAAGAAGACCGCGGAGCCAGCCCGGAGGCTGCACCTGCCGCGGGGCGGCTCACACATTCCCAGACCATGTGAAATAACCCGCAACCCCGCGGCCGACTACCACGCAAGCAGCCTGTCCCCGGAGTTGGAAGAGAGAAACATGACCGGTTGAGGCTGCGGCAGGGGCTGTTCGTCGAAGCATTCGATCGACTCCGCGCCGTAGTTCTTGGCCCGGATGAGCGCCTGCTCGGCTTCGCGCAGAACCACCATCGGAGAGCGTCCGCGGCTGTACGCGATGCCAAAGCAGGCCGAGAGGCGAATGGATTCGCCGGCCACGCGAAAGGGTTCGCGGAAGACCTCGGCGCGCAAACGCTCGGCCAGTGCGACGGCGTTGGCCGAGCCGCTGCCGGGCAGCGCCAGGAGAAACTCGTCCTTGCCGGTGCGGCCGATGAGGTCGTAGCTGCGCAGCAGGCTTGTGGAACGGGCAGTGACCTGGCAGAGCAGCTCGTCGCAGGCGTCGGCGCCCACCCGCGAGTTCCAATGGCCGAAGTCGTCAATGTCAAACAACAGCAGGGAAAGCGGAGTCTTCAGGCGCTGTACGCGGTCGGTTTCGCGGAAGAGCATGGAGAGCAGCGTTTCGCGATTGTAGACGCCGGTGAGGCGGTCGAGTTGCGCGTTGATGGTGGCGGCTTCGCGCAGCGCGTCGATTTCGCGCCCCATGCGGTGCGTGTGGAGGGTCATGCCGATGCGTAATTGCCAGTAGGATGGCTCGACGAAGCGCGGGATCACGTCGTCGATTACGCCTTCAGACATGCGGTCGATCCATTGCTGCGTGACGGTGTCCGTAATCAGGACAATGGGAAAGCGGCCGGCGCTTATTTCGCGCATCTGGGCGAGCAATTGCTCCGTCTCCAGGCCGGGCAGGTTTATGTCGAGCAGGGCCAGAGCGGGAGCGGCAGGCGGAGTGATGGCGGCCAGCGCGGCTTCGGCGGACAGCACGACCTGCACGCGCGGTCCCGAGGACGTAAGCACCGGTTCGATGGAACTGAGCAGATCCGGCTCTGGCGATGCGAGCAGAAGGATAAGCGGGTTGGTGGCAGGCATCCGAAGTTTCTCCTGCCGGATGCATCGGCCCAGGTTAGAAATTATTTAGGAATCTGCCGGGGAATCTTATGGGTTAGGAATGACCTTTGGCAGACATGAGGGTGACGAGGGTAATCGCCGCCCATCAAGTCAGTCGACAAAATCCACGGCGGGCGCGATGGGAATGATTCCGCGCTCGTGGCCCGTGTCCAGCAATTTCCGGATGGCCTGGCGTCCGTCGGCGCCGTAGTCGAGGGTGCGCTCGTTGACGTACATGCTCACGAAGCGGCCGGCGAGGGTGGGATCGAGATCGCGGGCAAACTGCAGGGCGTACTCCAGGGCTTCGTCGCGGTGGTCCATCGCGTAGCGGATGCTGTCGCGCAGGGCCTTGGAAAGGATGGCGTGTTTTTGGGCTCCCATCGAGCGGCGGATGGCGTTGCCGCCCAGCGGCAGCACCAGGCCGGTGGTTTCGCGCCACCAGACGCCCAGATCGATGACCCTGTAAAGGCCGCTGGAAGAGTAGGTTAGCTGGCCTTCGTGGATGATCAGCCCGGCCTCATAGCTGCCGGCCAGGATCTCGGGAATGATGCGATCGAAGGGAACAGTGACGGTGTTGATCTCCGGGTTGAAGATCTTCAGGGCCAGATAGGCGGTGGTGAGGGTGCCGGGCACGGCCACACGGATATGCCTGAGATCGTCGAGGGTGAGCTTGCGGTTGGAAACGATCATGGGACCGTAGCCCTCGCCCACGCTGCCGCCGCAACCCATCAGGGTGTAGTTTCCCTGGACGTAGGGATAGGCGTGGAAGCTGATCGCCGTCACGTCGTAGAAGGCTTCCTCGCGCGCGCGGCGGTTCAGGGTTTCGATGTCGCAAAGCGTGTGGGTAAATTTGTAGCCGGGAACCCGGACTTTGCTGGTGGCCAGCCCGTAGAACATGAAGGCGTCATCGGAGTCGGGACTGTGGGCGATGGTGACTTCAAGGGGCGTGGCGTTGATATTTTGGCTGACGATTTCCGGCTGTTGCGTACTCACTGGGGGTAGATCCTTTCAAGGCAAAAACGGCAAAGCTTCCCGGGTATAGTTAAGCGGCATGACGCCGGAGGCGAAGAAAACCAACCACCATTCCAGCCGCCACTGCGATTTTAAGCGCGTCGCCGGGCAGGAACGGAAGGACGGACATTGCGAGGACCGATGGCGCCGGGACGCGGATCCATAGCACCAGCCAGAGGGCGCCGCAGCCCAGGATAAGCAGGTCGCCTGCTGCTGCAGCCAGCAGCGCTGAGACATAGTCGCGCCGCGTGCGGCGCCAGAGGATGGAGATCAGCGCCGCGGCCAGCGGGTACGCCATCAGATAGCCACCGGTTGGTCCGAACAGTTGGGCCAGGCCGAGAGATCCGGCGGCCGGCGCAAAGACCGGCAATCCCATTGCGCCCTCGGCCAGATAAGTGACCATCGTGGCCGCGGCCAGGCGCGGGCTGAGCAGCAAGCCGAGCAACAGCACGGCCAGAGGCTGCAGGCTGAGCGGCACGGGCGTGAAGTAGAGCGGCAAGACGACGTGGGCGCACGCGGCGGCCAGGGCGCTGCCGCACAATACGATGCCGCCGTTGCGGAGCCAGGTGGCCGGCGTGGCGGCTGGGGAAGCGGTAATCGGGATGGAAAGTTCCTTGCTCATTTAAGCAGCCCTTCCTGTGGCGTAGCCGGTTTGGGTTGGTGGCGCGGAATTCATGGTTCCAACTCTTAGTCCGTCTCTTCGGAGTGTTCGAGCGGCGCTGCCTGCCTGCGGTGTATGGCCCGTTCCTGCAAGATGTGACGAGCTGCTCCCGCGACCGCAATCAGCAGCACTCCGAGCGAGATAATTAGCCCGATCATTAACCATTGCATGACAGCAAGCGCGCGGCTCCTCCTGGCTGCAGTCCTGCCCCGACCGGGCAGAACCGGGAATTTCGGGAATCCGCCGAAGGCCAGAATATCAGACGGGGATGAGAAATTTTCATTCATTGCCGCCGCTGTTTGCGCCGGGGCGTGAAGGCGCCGCACGCAGAGTCGGGAAGTGCCGGTATTGCTTGCAGATCGGAGCGGGGGAGCTTTTTGTCCGGCCGCATACAAAATGTGAGCGGGAAGCTTTACAATTATCAGACAAATCCGCATCCAGTTAGGTACTCGCATTGGAAGTTTGGAACGGGATATTCTGGAGCAGCTCTCGATTGTCCGCAAACCCCTTTATGCGCCGGATTGCGTTCATTGCCATCGCTGTCGCGGCGGTGGCGGCGTGTGCCGCGGCTGCGCCCGCGAGGCGATACGCGACGAAGCCCCCAGTACAGCAGCATAGGGCAAAAGTTGCGCCGGTGCGCCGCGCGCATCCCGGCGTCAGAACTCATCGCACCAGCAAGCTCCACGGGGTTGGGGTGCATCGGATTGTCTCTCATTCTTCCCGCTATCAGGCTGCGCTCAGGGTCCGGCACGCGGCCGCAGTCAGAGCGCGTTATGAGGCCGAACTGAGAGCGCAGCACGCGGCCGAACTCCGGGCCAGGTACGACGCTGTGCTCAGAGACCGGTATAACGCCGGCTACGAGGCTGGGTATGCGGCTGGGCGCGCGGCCAGCCGGAAGGATGCGGCGATGGCGTGCCGGGCGTCACCGAATCAATCTGTGCCGGGAACCAGCCCGCGGGCACTTTCAACGCCATCTGCCGATCCCGGGCACCGGGATGCGCTGACTGCGGCGTCCCGCGTGGAGGTTGCAAGCGACGCGGGTTCTGCCGGCATGACGCCGGCCCTGCACCGGCCGCCGATCACGGTGGAGGCATCGCTGCAGATGTTGCACGGTCCGATGCCGCGGCCGCTGTACGGATCGCTTGCCTCGCTGGAGCGGCAGGACAGACGGCTGGAAGCCGAGGGATTGCGGCCCATTGAAAACGACAGCGATCTGGAGTATCGCATTGACCACAAGCGGCTGGCGCCGTTGCCGGTCTCGGCGGGGCTCACGGTCAATCCCAGGCTGCCGGTGATGCGCCGCTACTGCCAGCCGTGGACGGCGGAGTTTCTCAGCGATCTGGCGCAGATGCACGACGCAGCCTTCCACCGGCCCTTCCGGGTGGATTCGGCTGTGCGCACGGTGGCTTTCCAGAGACGGCTGCGGAGGACCAATGTGAACGCGGCGCCGGCGATCGGCCCCATTGCCAGCCCGCACGAGTTGGGAGCCAGCATCGACATCGGCAAGAAGGGAATGAGCTGGCGCGAGATCGCGTGGATGCGGCGTTACCTGCTTACGCTGCAGAATGAGGGAGTGATCGACGTGGAAGAGGAGTTCAAGCAGGCCTGCTTCCACATCACGGTCTATGACACCTACGGTGACATGAGGCCGGTACGCGGCATCGCGGAGAATGCAACCGGGCGCTACGACAACAGCCTGGGCGCGCCGGGGACTGCCGAAGACGGCGGCGAAGGGCAATGACGGTGGGGCGCATGGGCGCCAGCCTTCAATACTCTTACAACAACACACAGCGAATTGAAGGACTATCCGGGGTGCGCACGCACCTCACACGATCCCCAGGAACCGGCTGGGCGACACGTTCGCGCCAGGGAAGACCAGGTTGAGGTTCTGTGCGCCCATCTCCCCGGTGAGGATTTCGCCAAGCACCTGGCGGTAGTCGGTGGTCAGCGCCAGGTCGCGGTTCTGGTTGAGCTGCTCCTCGGCGAGTCCGGGCCAGTGGCCGTAGACTTTGCCGCCCTTGACCTGGCCGCCGAGCACGAACATGGCGTTGGCGTGACCATGATCGGTGCCGGCGGTACCGTTTTCGCGGGCCGTGCGGCCGAACTCCGACATGGTGACGAGGGTGATGTTCTCCGCGCCGTCGCCCATATCGCGCCAGAAGGCGGAGATGCTGGCGGAAAAATCGCGCAGCCGGTCGGATAGCTGGCCTTCGACGCCGCCCTGGGCGTGGTGCGTGTCCCAGCCGAAGATGTTGGTGAACGCCGTCTCGACGCCGAGATTGGCTTTGAGCAGTTGGGCGATCTGGCGCATGGAGTTGCCGAACTGGGTGTTGGGATAGAGGGCGCCCGCGGCAGGCTTGTATTGCGCCGGGTCGGCCGCGCGGAGCATCCTGACGGCCGCGAAGGTTTCGTCGCCGGCGGCGTGAAAGATCTGATCGCCAGAGCCGGCGTACATGGCCTGGAAGGCGCTGGCGGCGGGTGAAAGCCGTGGTCCGCGGCCAGCCACGGAAAAGCTGTTCAGGTTGGTGAGCGCGACGGCGGGAATGCGTCCGGCGAGAGTGAGCGGAACCTGGGGAGCAAGGGCCAGGGCGCGGAAGGTGGTGTGCTGCTGACAGCAGGAGCCTTCGCGCGCGTCCTGGGCTTGCAGCGCACGGTTGAGCCAGCCGTCCTGCGTGCTTTTGATGCCGGGCGTGCCTGACTCCATGTATTCCTGGGCTTCGAAGTGGGAACGGTTCATGCTGGGCGAGCCGGTGGCGTTCACAATGGCGAGGTGGCCCTGGTCGTAGAGCGGCTTGAAGGGGGTGAGCGAGGGATGGAGACCGAAGAATCCGTCAAGATCGAGCACCCTGTTTTGCGGGATGGCGATGGTGGGCCGCATGGCGTAGTAGTTCGCTTCGCGGTAGGGAACCACCATGTTGAGGCCGTCGACGGCGCCGCGCTGGAAGATGACGACCAGGCGCCGGCCGGAGGGCGCGGCGGATTCAGCCATCACGGAGCGGACCAGGAAGGTGGGGATGGCCGCGGTGCCGGCAATGGCAAGCGCGCCTTTGTGCAGGAAGAATCGGCGATTGAGCTGCATGACGGACCTCCTTGTGTTTGTCTTGCGTGGGCTAACGGCGCTGGAATTCCGGGGAGCCGATGAGCAATCCGGCCAGTAGCCGGGTTTGGCGCAGGCGTACATTAACGGCGCGGCGGCGAGGGACGCGCCGCACGGCTGTAACCGGCCGCATTGCCGCCTGCCGTGCGTTTTGCTGGTGGAATGCATCAAGGACCGCAGTGCGGGTGGATGCGCTGACGCCGCCGGGCAGCAGCAGCGGCTGAAGGCGCGCTTCCTCGGCGGCCGGGCTGGGAATGCCGCCCGGAGCAGAGGCGCTGAATTTCATCAGGCGTGCCCAGTCGATTCTGACTCCGGGCAGGCGGTTCGAGGCCAGCGCCATGGCGAAGTTCATGCGGTCAACCAGGTCGCCGCTGTTGAGCCATGCCGAAGACTTCCAACTGTAGCCGTTGGGCTGAACGCAGCCGAAGAGCGGCATGCCCATTTTGCGGAGCGTGTTGACGAGGGGCATGTAATTGGTGACGTTGGCGTCGCTGGCGCGCACCGCGGAGACGATGTACTCAAGCGGCGTTTTGACTTTGGCGTGGTAGTCGGATTTGGCCCAGAACTCGGGCGAGTGGAACATCGTGGTGAGGACCGCCGAGATGTCGCCCCCGGTGGCGAGATAGGTATTCGCCATGCGATTGACGAGGCTCTGCGGCGGGTTGTCACTGACGAAGCGGACGGCCAGTTCATGGGAGATGAAGTGGGCTGTGGCCGGCCGCGTGGCCAGCATGTGCAGGAACGCTTCGCCCTGCGCTTCGCCTTTCTGCGTGAACTTGATGCCCATCACCTTTTCCGCGCCCGGCTCATGGGTGTTGGGATTGAACGTGAAGCCCCCGCCAAACTGCGGGCGGTAGACGGTCCAGCCGGTGAGGATGCGCGCGGCGCTGATCACGTCGGCCTGCGTGTAGCCGCCGTTGACGCCGACGGTGTGCAGCTCCATTAATTCGCGGCCGTAGTTCTCGTTGATGTTCGGCAGATCCACGCGCCGCTTTCCGCCGCGGCGCAGGACGGCCCGCCGAAAGCGGTCGGCGGCGATGGAGCGGGGACCGACGCTGCTGGCGTTGTCAAGATAAAGCAGCATGGCGGGACTGTGCGCCACGGCTTCCAGCAGGTTTTCAAACTTGCCCAGCGCATAGGGGCGGATGGTGTCGCGCTCGTAGCTGACGAGATAGTAGGGCATCACCTCGTTCTTGCGCAGGTACACGTTGAAGTGGTTGAGCCAGAAGTCGGTCATCACCTCAAGAAGCTGCGCGCGGGAGTAAATGTCGCACATCAGCCGTTCGCTCATCAGTTCGTTGACGACCATGCCTTCAGGGTTCTGGAGGGCGTCGACGGTCTCTCGCTGTTGCGGGTTGAGGCCGGCAACGAGGCGGGCGCGCTGCCAGGGCCGGAGGGAGCGGATAAAGCTGTCAAATTCCGGCTCGCGGATGGAGATGAGGCGGTCGACGCGCTGCTGGGGCGTCAGGGAGAGAATGTCGCTGACCATTGTTGCATCGGCGGATGGGGCCTTCGGGCCGCGGTCCGCCGCGTTTATCTGACCGGACTGGGCCTGAACGGCGCCGCGGTTCGTTCCTGTGCCGGCTGCGACACTGGCGGAGTGCTGGCCCGGTTGAGACCGGGCGTTTCTTTTGCCCTGCTGGCGCATTTCGATGCGGTAGATCTGATTTTCATAAATGGCGTGCAGGACGGGGTCGCTGGGAATGGGAATGCGGCCGTTCATGGCCATGCGGATGAGGGCGTTGCTGGGGTAGCGGTAGAGCAGGTCGCGCACACTGAGCTGCATGGCGGGAAGTTGCGCCATACGGGAGTAGAGAGCCGACTCGTTGATCGTCTGCGGGTGAAGCTGCTGGTTGAACCACTTATCCAGGCCTTCGGCACGGACGGCCTGCAACTCACCGGGGCGCGGGCCGAAGGTGAAGCGGTTGAGGGCCTGCAGTATGCGCGCGTTGCCGTAAAGCTCGTGAGCGCGGTACGGAGGCTGGGCCGCCGATCCGCTTGCTGGCAAGCCCGCTGGCGCGGGCTGTGCGATTGCCGTCGGAGCCGGGAGGCATAAGGCAACGGATAGAAGGAGGGCTAAGGCGCCTCGCAAGGATTTCATAAGCCGCTTTCCTGCTTGAGATGGCCGGGGAATGGTCGCACGGCACGGGACTGCTGACAGGAGAAACGGTAATTTGCGAGGAAAGTTGCGGTGGGATTTCGGGATGATGCGGATTTGAAGCGGCGGACGGAACTTGAATCCTTTACCGGGCGGTAAGGCTTGCCCCTGGCGGTTCCCGGGCGGAGGTCCCAGATCCCGCTTTCGGGATCCGGGACCTCCGCGAGGAAGAATTGCTCGCCGGGGGCCGGGATTGCCGGCTTACGGCCGGCGGTCAACGGGAATATAGGGGGTCGGATAGGCCGGTCCGATATATTCGGCGCGCGGACGGATCAACCGGTTGTCGTCAATCTGCTCGATGACGTGCGCGGCCCAGCCAGCGATGCGGCTGACGGCAAAGATCGGCGTGTAAAGGTCGATGTCGATGCCCAGCGTGGCGTAGGTGGAGGCGGAATAGAAGTCCACGTTGGCGTTGAGCTTCTTCTCCCGGTTGATATAAAGCTCGATGGCACGGGACATCTCGAACCATTTGGTCTGGCCGGTGTCTTTGCACAACTGTTCGCTCATGCGGCGCAGGTGGGTAGCGCGCGGGTCCTCGGTGCGGTAGACGCGGTGGCCGAAGCCGGAGATCTTCTGCCGGGCGGCGAGCATTCCCTTGATGTACTCCACCGGGTCGGCGCCTTCCTTGTCGATGGTCAGCAGCAGGCGCATCACGCCTTCGTTGGCGCCGCCGTGCAGGGGGCCCTTGAGCGCGCCGATGGCGCCGGTGATGGCGGAGTGAATGTCAGAGAGCGTGGCGGCGATGACGCGGGCGGTAAAGGTGGAGGCGTTCAGCTCGTGGTCGGCGTGCAGCACCAGGGCGATGTCCAGCGTGCGGGCCGCCGTCTCGGAGGGTTTTTCGCCTTTCAGCATCCACAGGAAATTGGCCGCATGGCTGAGCGAACGGTCGGGCGGGATGATCTCCTTGCCTTTGCGGATGCGGTCGTAGATGGCCACGATCATGGCGATCTGAGCGGTCAGGTTGTAAGCTTTGCGCAGGTTGGCGTCGTGCGAGTTGTCCTTTTCGTCGGCGTCGAAAAAGCTGAGCGCGGAGACCGTGGTGCGCAGCACTTCCATGGGTGTGGCCGCGGGCGGAAACGCGCGCAGCATATCAATAATTCGTTGATCGAGTTCCCGCGCCATCGAGAGCTGGGATTGGAATTCCCTGAGCTCGAGCTGGTTGGGCAGCACGCCGTTCCACAATAAATAAGCCGTTTCCTCGAAGGTCGAGTTCTCGGCCAGGTCGTGTATATCGATGCCTCGGTACGAGAGCACCCCAGCTTCCCCGTCAATCCAACAAATTCCGGAATTTGCAGCAATAATTCCTTCCAGACCTTTTCCAGCAGTAGCGGTCGGCATATGTTGTTGATTCTCCCTTTTATAACGGATTTTTTTGCAGTCCGAGCCCAAGTCTCGTTTCGAGGAATGGCGCCGAAAATAGGCAAAAGATCTTTATAACGTAGCCATTCCCACCCTGTCACATCTGACGGCCCGGATCATCTTGCGGTATGGGAATTTTGAGCCATCAAATGCAGTATTTTCTCCATTTCGTCCCAGCTTTAGGTATTCTGTATATTCCCCGGAAGAGTGTGGCGTGGAATCGCCCTTACCTGCCGGGCGCACGTCAGACGGCGCCGGCAACCCCCGAGAGGCAAGCGGGGGAGCCCAGTATGCCGTCTGGCCGTGCCGTATGCCGTCTAACCGCAGAGGATGGCGGCGCTGCGGATAAGGTTGTTTTTGTTCGCCGGGCCGCCCAGGAGAAGAAAGGCACTATCATGAGTGAAATCGACAATGCCCCCCGAAGTTTTTCCGGCGCATTTCTTGCCGCAGTCGCTATAGCCATCGTGGCCGCAGTGGGCGGTCTCATCTGGAGCTATTCGCTCAGCGGCCGCATCTCACGCCAGGAGACCGCATTGGCATACGCCAACCAGCAGAATGCCAAGCTTGCCGCCGATCTGCGCGAGACTGACGCGCGGCTTCGCGTGGCTACCGACGCGTTGGGCCGCTCGCTGGGCCTGACCCGGAAGCAAATGGACCAGCGCGCGCAGCAGATCCTCCGGCGCGAAGACCAGCAGGCGGCGAAGAGCCAGCGCCTGGAAGCCGCGCAGCAGCAGACCGCGCAGCAGGTAACCGCCGTGTCGAGCGAAGTCACGAACGTGAAGACCGATGTGGGCGGCGTGAAGAGCGATGTGGCGCAGACCAAGAAAGACCTGGCCACTGCCGTGAACGAACTGCAGTCCATGCGTGGCGACTTGAACGGCCAGAGCACGCTGATTGCCCGCAATCACGCGGAGCTGGTAGAGCTCGAACACCGAGGCGACCGGGACTACTACGAATTTACCCTCGACAAAGGCCGGAAAAAGCCGGTTGGCACCATCAGCCTGGAGCTGCGCAAGGCTGATCCCAAGCACAGCCGCTTTACGCTATTCATCTTTTCCGACGACAAGCGGTACGAGAAGAAGAACCGGAATGTGAACGAGCCACTCCAGTTCTATAGCGGCAAGAAGCCGGAGCTTTACGAGATCGTGATCAACAGTATCAAGTCAAAGAAGCAGATCTCGGGCTATCTTTCCACGCCCAAGAACGCGCCTGTGCCGATCAAGGCGCCGAACGGTCAATAATAACCCCCGGTTGGGGCGTGAGCT
Organism: Acidobacteriota bacterium; assembly: GCA_021803035.1. GTDB lineage: Bacteria > Acidobacteriota > Terriglobia > Terriglobales > Acidobacteriaceae > Telmatobacter. The sequence goes on from JAJZME010000075.1 coordinate 64,067, forward strand.
TGAGGGTGGGCTGATATTGGAAGTCGAAGTTGAAATAGAGGCCCTTGCGCGCGTCCCACTGCTGTTTGGTCATGTGGAATGAAGACACCAGGGAGCCTTCGATGGTTTGCCCGGGCTCCAGGGTAGCGTCGGTCGGGAGCGCTTTGCCGTGCGGCACCGGCAGCCCCGGATAGGCCAGGAAGATATCGTCGTACCCGATCTTGGATGCGACGTAGCTGGTGTGGATGCCGTCGGGCAGAACGACGTTGGCGGTGATGCTGTTGAGAAACAGCGGATATTTGCTCTGGTCGTGCAACCTGATCTGGGCGAAGACGAGCACCTGGTCGATGGTCTGTTGGGGGATCTGGGCGCCGCTGGCATCAAAGCCTGCAGTCGCCGAATGATGCGGCACAGCCCACACCGAAATCACCTGTCCGGTAGCTGCCGGCGGCTTCTGGTCCATGGTCACATAGACGGCAACGGCGATCCCCACCAGTACGACGGCGATGATACTGGCCCAGACGATGTGGCTTGTCCCTCGGGTGAATGATTCGCCGCGCGCAGCGTCATCCAAGTTTTCAGAGTCCTGTCGCAGTAGGCTCATAGCGTCCTCGTGCTGATCGCGCCCTAATCTTATCCCGAATGTGGGAAATCCTGCTACAGTACCGCCGCCTGACGGCGCGGAAGGGCCAGTCTCAGGCGTCCGAAATCGCAGCGTAAAAGGTCGCAATATCAAATACTTGGCTCCGGACGCGGGTGCGGCCGCATTGCCGCCGGTGCTGGTCATGCACCGGCAGATCAGGAGGGCGCGCTTTGTATAATGGCAGTGAAAGTGTTCGATTGTGGTGAAGGAGTTCACCCGAAACCGCTGTCCTCTCTAACGGGCCGGACAGATGATGACTCGTGGCAGGGCATCCTGTTGCGGAGTCGTATCCCCGGCACGATCCTTGTATCAAAAAGCGAGTAAAGCCAGGCGGGCGTGTGTTTGCGGTCTGCCACGGCTTGCCGCAACGCTTGCTAAAGAGGAGAAAAGCATTGCAGAAGTATCTGTGGATCGCCGCTGGCGGTGCGCTTGGAGCGATTGCGAGGTACTGGGTTGGATCGGCCGTTGGCAGCCGCCTGGGCGTCAAATTTCCCTACGGCACCCTGGTTATTAACGTTTCGGCCTGTCTGATCATCGGCTTCTCGCTTACCTATCTGGGGAAGCGCGCCGACCTCAGTCCGGCGTGGCGATATTTGATCCCCATCGGATTTGTCGGGGCCTACAGCACATTTTCCACTTACGAATGGGAGACGCTTTCCACCATGCGCTCGGGAGCATTCTCTCTTGCGGCGCTCTACGCTATAGGCAGTTTGCTTCTGGGCCTCATGGCGACCTGGGCCGGCATCATGCTGGGCGAAATGTTGTAACCAGGGTTGCAAGTTAAAGGCGAAAATAGTTCAATCCTTTGTTGACGAGGCGGCGCACGGTTCGCGGGCAGCCGCACTCCGTGGCATTAACAGCGAAAAAGGAGCCTGCATGCTGACGAGTGGAAAAGCGGTGAAAGTGACACTCTACCTGAGCGACGGAGCCAAGCATCACGGTGTCCCGGTTTACACCAGTGTTCTCGATTACCTGTTCCATAGCGGGATCGCCGGCGCCACGGTGTTGAAGGGCGTGGCCGGTTTCGGCGCCAAGCACCGCATGCACTCGGCTCACCTTCTCGACATTTCGGACCATCTCCCGATCAAGGTGGAATTTATCGAGACGCGCGAGAAGGTGGATGCAATTCTACCTGAACTGCAAAGACGGACCGGCTCGGGCCTGATCGAACTGCAGGAGACCACGGTGGTTGTTCCGGCAAAGAGCTGAGGCAAACCAGCGAAGCACGCGGTGGCGCGCAGCCGGGAGGCGCGGCGCGTGCCGCATTTTGGTTCAGGGCCGGGATTCACCTTGCGACATCTGATCGCAAGTTTTGTCTAACCAACCGTGTTAGCGAGAGCGTGAATCATCGGTCACGATGCGCGGAGGTGTGGAGACCAACCCTTTGCTCAAAGCCCGCGTCTGGAAGACACACATGTTCGTTTTTGCAATTGGAGCGCACTGACGAAAGAAATTTCGACCAGGGAGAATGCTTTTGGCGCGCTATGCACGCATCGTTGCATTTGCTCTTATTGCGGCGGCGGCTCTCTATTGCCCGTGCTGCCAGGGCCAGGCGGCCCTTCTGCTGGAACAGCCGTATGGTGTCTACGGTCTTCTCAATCCTACCGGGCATAGCGCGATTTACCTGGAGCGGGTTTGCGCGGTAACGCCGGTGAAGCTGCGGCGCTGCCGGCCTGGTGAGCTGGGATCGGTGATCGCCCGCTATGCGGGCGTAGACGGGTATGACTGGGTGGCGATGCCGCTGATTCCGTATCTTTATTCGGTTGAGCGGGCCGGGGAAGTTCCCGCGCATGTGACCCACAAGGAAGTGATCGAGATGCGGGATCACTATAGCGAGGTGCATTTCGATCCCATCGGTCTGGAGAAGTCGGGAGGCAGTTGGGTGCCGCGTGGGTGGACGCAACTGGTGGGCGCATCCTATCAAAGGCGCATATACGCGTTCCGCTTCAACACCACTCCCCAGCAGGACGACAAACTGATTGCGGAGTTGAATGCCGAATCGAACCGCACCCATTTTCACATGCTGACCCGGAACTGCGCGGATTTTGCGCGGAAGATCCTGGATATCTATTTTCCGCATCAATTCAGGCGCAGCTTTTTCCCGGACCTCGGCATCACCACGCCCAAGCAGATTACCGACGAATTCGTCCGCTATGCGCGCAAGCATCCTTCGCTGCAGTTGAAGGCGTTTGAGATTCCTCAGGTGCCGGGATTCCGGCGGTTCAGCCATCAGAACAAGGATGTGGCGCAGTCGTTTGTAACCACGCCCTACGCTGTTCCTCTTGCTCTGCTCAGTCCTTACGTGGCCGGGGGGCTGTTTGTGGACTACCTGGCGCGCGGGCGATACCATCTGCTGCGCAAGCCGCCGGTGGTGGTGGACCCGGAAGACCTGGCCGCATTGACAGAGCCGGCGTATGGGCAGCAGAATTCCCCCAACGCCGATGAAGCGGCCTCCGGCGTTGCCGCTGACAGCTCGGAAGTCTCCGAGGCCGAGGCGGCCAATATTGGCCCTGGAAAGACTGAACCCGCGCCATGAGCGAGACAACTCCGCAGAACCTGAAGAACCACGGGCGGCTGGATCCGCCGTTTCATTTTTTCCTTGTGATCATTTTGCTCGCCAACTTTGTTGTTGCCGTTGTTTACCTGATCCGCGTGCCGGGATTTATTACCGCCTGGCTCGTGGTGCTGTCGATGGCGGCTCTTGTGGCGGCCTCCAGAATTCGTCAGTATCCGCTGAAGGTGCAGGACCGGGTGATCCGACTCGAGGAGCGGCTGCGGTTGCACTCGCTGGCTCCGGCGGAGTGGCGCGGCCAGATTGAGCGCCTCACCGAGGACCAGTTGATCGGCTTGCGCTTTGCTGGAGACGACGAAGTCGTGGAACTGGCCAAGCAGGCTCTGGAACACAACCTGAATCGCAAGCAGATCAAGGAACGGATCAGAAGCTGGCGGGCGGATTACTGGCGGGTGTGAAGCGGCATTGCCGTTTCGCACCCGCTTTGCCTTGCGGTAGCCAGAGAACCGCGCCGGTTACTTCGCGATCGGCACGCGCAGGTCGCCGCCGGTCATCTCCCTGGGCAGGCCAAGATTCAGGATGTTCAGCAGGGTGGGCGAGATGTCGCGCAGGGAACCGTCGGTGCGCAGGCGGTAGTGGCCGGCATCCTCGGCGACGTAGATGAGCGGCACGGGGTTCGTCGTGTGCGCGGTGTGCGGGCCTCCGGTCACCGGGTCGACCATCATCTCGGCATTGCCGTGGTCGGCGGTGATGATCCAACTGCCGTTCTTTTCTTTGATTGCTTTATAGATGCGGCCCAACTGGGCATCCACGGCTTCGATGGCCTTGATGGTTGGCTGCAGCTTGCCGGAGTGGCCCACCATGTCGGCGTTGGCAAAATTCACCACCACCAGATCGAAGGCGGTGTCGTTGACCGCTTTGACGACCGCGTCGCCGATGCCTTCGGCGCGCATCTCGGGAGCCAGATCGTAGGTGGCGACCTTCAGCGAGGGAATCAGCGCGCGGTCTTCGCCCGGGAAGGGCGTTTCAATGCCGCCGTTGAAGAAGTAGGTGACGTGCGCGAACTTTTCCGTTTCGGCCACGCGCAGGTTGCGCATGTGGTGCTGCGCGAGAAGATTGGCCAGAATGTTGTCCATCGACTCGGGCAGGATGATGAGCGGCAGCTCGTAGAGCTTGTCGTACTGCGTCATGCACACGTAGTGGAGGTTTTTGGGAATCTCTGACCGGGGAATCACCTGGTCGAGGGTTTCCCAGGAGTCGAGATCGCGGCCGCCCTGCTTGTTGAGGCCGCTCTCGCGGGCCAGCACGCGGGTGATCTGGCGTGCGCGGTCGGCGCGGAAGTTGAAGTTGATGCAGACATCGTCGTCGCGAATCACGCCCGCCGGCTTGCCGGCGGCGTCGGTGACGACAAAGGGGATGAGAAACTCGTCGGTGGTGCCGCTGTTGTAGTTCTCCTTGATGCGGGCCACGGCGTTGGGATAGGCGCCGCCCTCGGCTTTGCCGTTGACCATGGCGTCGAATGCCTTGCGCTCGCGCTCCCAGCGCCGGTCGCGGTCCATGGCGTAGTAGCGGCCGCTGACGGTGGCCACCCGGCCCACGCCATATTCGCGCATCTTCTGCTCCAGTTGGGCGATGTAACCCGCGCCGGAGGTGGGGCCGGTATCGCGGCCATCCATAAATGCGTGAACGAAGACGCGCTCCGCGCCGTTTTCGCGCGCAATGCGCAGCAGGGCGTAGAGATGCTCCTGGTGGGAGTGGACGCCGCCGTCCGATACCAGGCCGAAGAGGTGCAATTGCCGGCCGCCCTCGCGGGCGTGCCGCATGGCGGCGACGATAGCGGGATTCTGCGCAAACTCGCCCGATGCGATCTGGGCATCGATGCGGGTAATGTCCATTTGCACGATGCGGCCCGCGCCGATGTTGAGGTGGCCGACTTCGCTGTTGCCCATCTGCCCGTCAGGCAGACCGACAAAGTGCTCGGAGGCGCGGATCAGCGTGTTGGGAAACTCGCGGAGGAGCTTATCGTAGGCGGGCTTGCGGGCCAGGGCGATGGCGTTGTCCCGGGTCTCGGCGCGATAGCCCCACCCGTCGAGGATGGTAAGTACGAGGGGATGTTTGGAGCTGGGCATGAAGGATGATACCTCGTTATAAATCGTTTCTCTTCTATCAGGATAAACCGCCGGGCTGCGCATGATCCTGGCGCGGCCGGCGCCGGAGCAGGGCATTCTCCTTCCGCTTTCGCGCTCCGATCCCGCAAAGAACGGATGGCCGTGAGGCAGACAGCCAGGGTGCGCGCTTTGAGCCGTTCAGCCATGGACGCAGACAGCTACTGCAATGGGAAACGCCGGCGATTGTGGCTCCATTCCTAGCCGTCCGCGCCTCGGTGCTGCCCGGGAAGCTGCCTCTGAAGTCCGGCGTGGGCTTGCAGTCCGGGGGCACGACCGAGTGGCACCTTGGTTCGCGAGGCGCAAGTCTCAATTTTTCCGCAATTTCCACAGGCATCGGGGTGATCCGGCCCCCTGTCGAGGGTGCCAGATGTTCCGTATTTTGGGGTTTCAAAGCGCCAAATAGCGCCAATTAATGCCTTTTAACGCAAAAGTTTGAAAATGTTACTTTTGTTGTAGCCGTAATCCCCCATTTGGGGTACTCTTTCCTTGCAAGATCATTCAGCACATCAGGAGCGTTTGATTATGTCTTCTCGGGTCATGGGTTTGCGTAACTTCGTGCTTACTTCTGCTTTGGTAGCTTTTGCCGCTTTGGCGTTCACCAGCGTTGCCAACGCTGCTCCGATCGTGCCGTTGCCACCTGTTGCCGCCTCTGCTGCTCCGATCGTGCCGTTGCCACCTGTTGCCGCCTCTGCTGCTCCGATCGTGCCGTTGCCGCCCGTTGCCGCAGCCGCTCCGATCGTGCCGTTGCCGCCCGTTGCCGCAGCTGCTCCGATCGTGCCGTTGCCGCCAGTCGCCTCTGCTGCTCCGATCGTGCCGTTGCCGCCCGTTGCCGCAGCTGCTCCGATCGTGCCATTGCCGCCCGTCGCCGCAGCCGCTCCGATCGTGCCATTGCCGCCAGTCGCCGCGTAAGTGCTAAGCCTCTCTGGATGCATCTGTCTAGCAGCCCCCTCAGTGGGTGCTGCTAAACTCTAACCAATCGATCTAAGGGACGGGGATGCGTTCTGGCGATGAGTTGGGATAGAGTCTTCTTCTATGCGGGAATCTTGGGCGAAGTGGTCGTGATCGGACTGCTTCTGTTGCGAGGAATGTGGCGCAGGGTTCCCATTTTCCTTAGTTATAATTTGTGGTCGCTGTTGGGAGGAGCAGGTGCGTATTTTATCCTCCGCGATTACCGCCAAGAATATATGACCAGTTATCTGGTCCTAGCCTTCGTAGATTCAGCTTTGCTATTTGGAGTGCTGGTCGAATTGGCGTGGTCGGTGTTGCGACCGGTTCGCGCTTTTCTCACTGGGAAAATGATCTTGGTGATCGTGGCTTTAATCTTGGTGCTCGGTGCAATTATTTGGCCCTTAGCCGGTATGTTAGAAGCAGCTCACCTGTCTCTGGAGAAGGCTGTTCTCGCACATCTGATGCAGACCGTTTCGATTCTTAGCGTTCTGGTTTTCATGGTTTTAGCCGCAGGCAGCCAACTGCTGTCGATCGGTTGGCGAGACCGTGAGCTTCAGATAGCCACAGGTCTGGGATTTTATTCGCTTGTCAGCCTGACAGCGGCGATGATAGATGCTCACGCGTCCACCTGGGCGCAATACAGGCACGTAGATGTGTATGTTGTCGCCAGTTATCTCTTTTCGCTGGTCTATTGGATCGTAAGTTTCGCCCAAAAAGAGGCCGAACGGAAAGAGTTCACTCCCCAGATGCAAAGCTTCCTATTGGCGATGGCTGGCGCGACCCGCGTCTCGAAGGTCTCCTTGGAGGACGCACGCTCGCGGAAGGTCCGGCAGAAGGAAGAGCGATGAAGTAGGCGCACGACGAGCGCCACGCTTGCTGTTTGGGAGATGAACGGTGACGGCAGACGTCGCGGTGCAAGTGGTTGGGGGCATTGCCGAGACTGCGCTCTTGGTGACGCTTGCCTGCAAACGTGTCGCGCGTACCCATCCTGTATTTTTCTGCTACCAGGCGTTTTGCATGTTAGAGGGGTTCGCCGGAAGCGCCGTTCAAACTTGGTGTCCGCGGCAGAGCCTGCATTTCTGGATTGTGGATGCAATCACGGATACCTTATTTGCGTGCTTCGTGCTGGCCGAGGTGGGGCGGAATCTTTTGCGGCGCAACCGGAAGTCATCGGCAGGATGGCCGCTTGTTCTTCTGCTGGGTCTTCTCACAGGTCTGCTGCTTCATGCTCTTTCGCCGTGGTCGGTTCCATCGCGCTTTCCCTTTGTTCGGCAGTTAAGTGTAGATACTTTGCATATAACCGCCGTGTTCTTGTTCACGGCTTTTCTCACGCTCGTCTTGTGGAGCAGCCTGAGACGCCTTCACTGGCCCGATCGCGAACTGCGCATTGCCTCCGGCCTTGGCTTAACCGCGTTTGTCTGTCTGGTAGTGGCCATTCTCCATTCCTATGCTTTCAGTTGGAGTCCCAGTGACCACTGGATCGACTTCCTTGTGCCGCTTTGTTATCTCGGCGTCGTCCTGTATTGGACCAGTTACTTTGCCTTTGAAGACGGCGGTAAGGCGCCGGTTGAGTTGTGCGGCGAAGAACTTGTGCGTGCTGGTGGGCGGGCCGACCCGAAACGGACGCGGCGTATGAAATTCATAGTTCCTGTCCGGCGCACCGAGTCGAGATAACGAGATGAAGAGAATTCCCAGCGTGTGGCCATTCATCACGAATGGCCAGAGCGCAACCGGTGCAGGCCATTGCCGAAATTGCTTCAATTTGTAGGCATTTTGCGGGTAAAGTGCGGCTTTTAGGGGGCGATTCGCACCGGGATGTTACTTTCGTGCCTGGTACTTCCGATTTGCCCGCATATCCCACAAAAGAGGGATATTGGCGATTTTTTTTGTCGACAAATTTAGGTTTTCTGCTACAACTAGTAGAGACAGTGAAGCTTAACGGAGGGTTACCTCCAAAACTTCCCGTGAACGACTTGAAGCCTGGGGAACGCTGATGGTTTTGTGTTTGCTTCAGATTGCCGCGGTTGCAGCTATCGCATTCTACCTCATACGGTGGCGGGCAGCGGTGCGCCGGCGCAATGAGCAATCCTGGGAGTCGCTGCTTGCGCGCCTTAGTCCGGAGTGGAGTGCGCGAGAGTTGTCAGAGCAATTCCTGTGGAAAGAGGGAGTGAATGCCACTCCCGACGATGCATGGCAGCGTATGCATGGCCCCAAAGGGCTGTGGATCATGTATCAGAATGCGCGCGTGATGCTGGAAATGGCCGATTATGCGGCCCGGAACAGCGACACCGTTGATTCACTGCTGCTGGAAACCCTGCACAGCGACTTGATGCAGATTCGGGTTTGCGTTCTGATGGCACTGGCTCAATATGCCTTCTCGCAGGCCGGCGAAGGCGTTCGCGTGAATGCTTATCGGGCCGCTTCGATGTACACCGGCATGGCAGCGCGCATGACAGAGTTGCTGCAGGCAAGCGCCGCGGCCATTGTGCCGGATTTTGTGGCCGCCATGTAGCGCATCATCTGGTTAAAGAAGAACAAAGCCCCGGCCTCGGCCGGGGCTTTTGTGTGGAGATGCAGGCCAATTCTCGTCAGGCGGGGTTTGCTTCGAGGAAGGCGTTGATGCGGGCGTACTCGTCTTCAGCGAGGCGGAAGGCGAGCGCAGGCGCTGTCTCTTCCACCTGCTTTGCGCTGCGCCCGCCCACGATGGCGGCGGTAATGGCCGGATGATGCATCGTCCAGGCGACGGCTACCACGCCGGGAGTTACTCCGTGGCTGCTGCCAATCTCGCGCAGGAGATCGACGAGGCGGAGATTGCGGCTGATACGCGGCTCGTTGAACTCCACCGCATTGCGGCGCCAGTCGTCGGCGGGCAGCGACGCGACGCGCTGCGGGGTCATTTTGCCGGTCAGCAGGCCGGAGACCATGGGCGAGTAATTGATGACGCCGATGCCGTTGGCCTGGGTGAAGGGCAGGACCTCCGCTTCAATGGCGCGGCGGAGCATGGAATAGGGTGGCTGCAGGCTGGTGATGGGCGCGATCTTCTGTGCGCGCTTCATCTGCTCGACAGAGAAGTTCGACACGCCAATCCAGCGGATCTTGCCTTGCTCGCGGAGCCGGGCCAGCGCTTCCCAACCTTCCTCGATTTCCTCCTCCGGGTTGGGCCAGTGAACCTGGTAGAGGTCGATGGTCTCCACGCCCAGGCGGCGCAGCGAGGCTTCCAACTCCTCGGTTACAGAGGCAGCCTTGAGCGAGTTGTAGATGGTGCGGTCTCCGTGCCAGCGCAGAGAACACTTGGTGAAGACATAAGGCTTGTGGTGGACGGATTTCAGCGCCTTGGCGACGACTTCTTCCGAGTGGCCCAGTCCGTAGACGGCCGCAGTGTCAATCCAGTTGATGCCCAGATCAAGGGCGCGGTGGATGGCGGCAATGGAGTCGTTGTCGTCCTGGGGGCCCCAGGAGAACTTCCAGTCGCCGCCGCCGATGGCCCAAGCGCCAAAGCCGATGGGCGTTAGCGCCAGGTCAGAGTTTCCAAGGGTGCGTAAGGGAAGTGAAGTAGTTTGAGCCATGTTACCAAGATAGATGATCGGGCAAGGCGGAGAGACGCGGTAATTTGTCGCGCTCTATTTTGCGCCGTGCGGCTTGAGCATTCACGCAGCGGCGCGGGCGCGGGTTGCCTTTGCCGGTTTTCGCGTCGCCCGTTTCTTTGTGGACTGTTGCTTTGGCACGACGGAAAGGCTCAGGCCGAGCGCATTGAGTACGGCGATCAGCGCTTTGAGTGTTGGATTGCCTTTGGGCGAGAGCGAGCGGTAGAGCGATTTGCGGCTGACGCCAGCCTTGGCGGCTACGGCGCCGAGGCCGCCGTAGGCTTCGGCCAGTGCGCGCAGCATGAGCAGGCTGCCGCCGCGCTCTTCGGGATTGTCGAGCGATTCAAGGGCAACTTGTAAGCATTCGATGGCAAGTTCACGATCGGAACGGATCTGCTCGATCTCCCATTCATGGTAGGGAATGCCGGGCCTGTTTTTCTTCATAGCCGCCTGCGTTTCCAGTCTTCCCAATATTCCTTCGCGGTTTGGATGTCCCTGGACTGCGTTGATTTGTCGCCGCCGCACAGCAGTATCACCAAAGCTGCACCGGAGCGTCCGCAATAGATTCGATAACCAGGACCGAAATGGAGCCGCAACTCGAGGGCACCTTCACCGATGGGAACGAGATCTCCGAGATTGCCAGCTTGGACATTGCACAGCCGGTTGATGATCCTGGCTTGAACTTGCTTATCGTGTAGTCCAGAAAACCAATCGTGATATCGACAGGCCCGTTTTTCTGCCTACGCCGGCGCGCATACAGAAGAAGGGTATATCCTGCTGCGGCGAGCGAGATCCCAATGCCTGCGAGCAGAATTGTCAGGAACCATAGTGGCCAAAAGAGGGCTAGCTTTGCATTCGCAGGATTCTTTCTTTCATATAGAACCTGCACAGCTTGCCCCGGACTTACGGAGGGAGGATTCGAAGCGACTCTCGAAGTAATTGTGTAAATATGTCCATTCACAGCAGCGAATCTGAAGATTGGCGCATAGCTGACTTCGCCGTCATGCGCACCCCGTCCTGGCGCCAGACCCACAATTGCGCCATCTGTTGCGATTGCTGTATGGATAAATGCAAGTGTGCGAGAAGCAAACACCAGCGCAAACAGCAGACAAACCAGCCCGCCTCCAAGCCATACCCTGCCAGAGAAACGCAGAAGCCGTACGAATGCCAACTTTGGAATCACGGCGAAAGTCTAGCAGAGGGAACTTGCATCTAGTTCAGGAACATCGTCCGGTAGAGCGTATCCCGCTGGACGGGCTTGAAACCGGCGTCGCGGATGATGCGGCGTAGCTCTTCTTCGGTGGTGCAGTTGCTGGTGCCCGCGGCCTTCACCACGTTCTCTTCCAGCATCACGGAGCCGACGTCATTGCCACCGAAGTGGAGGCCCAGCTCCAGCACCTTCAGGCCCTGGGTGACCCAACTGGCCTGCACGTTCTCAATGTTGTCGAGATAGAGGCGGGAGATGGCAAGCACCTTGAGGTACTCGACCGAGGTGGCCTCGTCCCAGCCGCGACCGCCGAGGGCGGTGTGCTTGGGCTGGAAGCTCCAGGGGATAAAGGCCGTAAAGCCGCCGGTCTCTTCCTGCAGGCGGCGCACCACTTCAAAGTGGTTGATGCGCTGATCGAAGGATTCGCCCACGCCGAACATCATGGTGGCCGTGGTCCTCATGCCGAGCTGATGGGCGGTGCGGTGCACGGCCACCCAGTCTTCCGTGCGGCATTTGAGGCGGGCGATGCGGAAGCGCACTTCGTCGTCGAGGATTTCCGCGCCGCCGCCGGGGATGGAGTCAAGGCCGGCGTCGCGCAGGCGGGCGATAGTGGTGCGCAGGTCCAGGTTGCTGTACTCGGCGATGGCCAGCACCTCGGCGGCCGAAAGGCAGTGCAGCCAGATCTGCGGGAAGCGCTGCTTGATGCCGGTGAAGAGGCTCTCGAACCAGTCGATCTTCAGGTCGGGGTGAATGCCGCCCTGCATGAGCACGCCGGTGCCGCCCATCTCCACGGTTTCGGCGATCTTTTCGTAGATCGTCTCGGCGTCGAGGATGTAGCCTTCGTCGGAGCGCGGGTCCTTCTTTCCGGGCTTTGGGAGCGGGCGATAGAAGGCGCAGAAGGTGCAGTACTCGGTGCAGAAGTTGGTGTAGTTGATGTTGCGGTCGATGATGTAGGTGACCACGCCCTCCGGGTGCAGGCGACGGCGCACGGCGTCGGCCTCAAAACCCAGGCCGATCAGGTCGGAGGAACGGAAATAATCGAGAGCCTGCTGGCGCGAGATCGGCATCGCTCTAATTTTACCAAGCTGGCGGATGCAGAGGGAATCAGATTCAGTTTGCGCGGCCAGGCGCAGGGGCAAAGGCGCGGACGCCGGCGGCTTGTGTGCTAGAAGATGGTGCAGAGCTTGGCGAAGGCGTCGAGTTCGATGAGATGCTGGCCGGGCGGCGCGGGCGCTATTTCGGCGTGCTCAAGGACCCAGGTGTCGCGGTGGAAGAGAAAGACGGCGTGCAGGCCGGCGGCAAGGGCGGGATTGATGTCGCTTTTGGGGCTGTTGCCGATCATCCAGGTGGTGTGCGGCGTAAGCTCGTGCGAGGCAAGCACCTGCAGGTAGGCGGCCGGTTCCTTTTCCGGCACGATTTCAACGGCGGAGAAGTGCCGCGCCAATCCTGAGCGGGCCAGCTTGTCGGCTTGCTCGGCCTGGTTGCCCTTGGTCATGAGGATGATCCGGTGGCGCGCGGCTAGATCGGCGAGGGTGGACTCGACGCCGGGCAAGAGCTCGATCTCCTGTTCGGCGATGGTGTCGGCAAAGCCCTGAATGCGGCGGATCTTGTCTTCGGTCACCGGATCGGGGCTGAGGCGCTCGAAGCAGGTGACAAGCGAGCGCGAGAAGCTGGAGAGGCCGTAACCGTGGGTGAGGATGGTTTCGCGCTCCACCGCGTTGAGGGTTTGGCGCACCTGCGCAGGCGTGTACTGGTGGTGGTTCAGGTAGCTGATGAAAGAGGCAATGGCGCGCTCGAAGTAGATGTTGTTTTCCCAGAGCGTGTCGTCGGCGTCGATCAGCAGCGTCTGGCCTGGGGGAAATTGCGGCATGGAGTTGATGGTACAGCTTTCGGCGTTGGGGCTCCAGTTCAGGGCGCACGGTATGGTTACTCCGCATGCCGAAAGCGGAATCTGAATCCCGGCGAGCCATGACTGCCCGCCGGGATGCCGAGGGATCGGATTGGCGCGTTGCAGGCGCGTACAGCCAGGGCTACCAGGGCACGGTTTTGTCCTGGTGGAAGAAGCCGCCGGTGGGGCCGTCGGCCGGGAGTGTGGCCAGGGCGACGGAGGTTTGGGCGCCTTCGCTCAACTCCATGGTGGCGTGCGGGCCGCCCAGTTCGGTTTTAACCCAGCCGGGATGGGCGGAGTTGACCTTGATGTTGGTGTCGCGCAACTCATAGGCCAGGTGAACGGTGAAGGCATTCAGGGCGGTCTTGGAGGCGTCGTAGGCGAAGGAATTGGAGTCGTAGATTGGCGACTTGGGATCGGAATGGAGAGTGAGCGAAGCAACAATGCTGGAGAGATTGACGATGCGGCCGGCAGGACTCTTTTTGAGCAGCGGCAGCAGGGAGACGGTGAGCGCAACGGTGGAGAAAAAGTTGGTTTCGAAGACGCGGCGAAGGACGTCCTGGGGGACGCTGATGGCGCTGTGCTCGGGGCCGGCGACCGAGAAGGCTCCGCCGGCGATGCCAGCGTTGTTGACGAGGATGTCGAGACGGCCGTATTTGGCTGCGAATAAGTCGTAGGCGGCGCGATGGTGGGCCGGCTTGGTGACGTCGAATTGAATGACCTCGGCTTCGACTCCGGCGTTGCGCAGCTTCTCTACCGCTGCCTGTCCCTGGTCGAGGTCGCGCGAGCCGATGATGACCGTGGCGAAATCCTTGAGATCGAGAGCTGTTTGAAAGCCGAGGCCGCGGTTGCCCCCGGTGATAAATGCAATCTTCTCAGGCATGAGGGAAGTTTCTCCTGTGGTGATTTAAATTCGTCAGGCTGGCGCAGCGCTACGAAAGAACAGCAAAAAAGGCAGGGCAACCGCGCTGCATCCGGGGCCTATTCGCTGAAAGCCTCAGGAGGCGCGCACTTGGCCCGCAAATTCTTCCACTGTGAATGAATACGCGGGCAGGACGCTGGTTTCTGCGGCCATGCGGAAGAAGCCGCGCATGCCCTCCAGGCACTCTTCGTCGAGGACGTAGTGGATATTGACGGAGAGATAGGAACGGATGGTTTCCTCGGGGATGGGCAGACGGCTGGACCACTCGGCGACCAGATCATCGAGATGTTCCAGGCCGTGGTTGCGGGATTGAATCAGGTCTTCGACGATGCGCTCGTTCACGGGGCAGGCGGGCGCAGCGGCCCAGACCGCGGAGACAAACGGCAGGCCGGTGAGCGTGCGCCACTCGTGGGCCAGATCGTGATAGACGAGATCTTCGCCGGTGCGCTCAACGCGGTTCGAGCGCTCTTCGAGGGCCAGCAGCGCGGGGTCGCCGATGACAATGGCCGCGTCGGCGTGCTCGAGCATGCGGTCCAGATCGGCAGGCATGGGCACAAAGGGAACCGATGGATTGCCCCACTTGTGGAAGAGGATACGCGCGTAGGTGACCGTGGTGCGGCTGGCGGTGTCGGCGGCAACGGAGCGGATGGCGGTGACCGGCTGCGCGGCGCGGCGAACCAGGAGCAGCGAGCGCACATAGTCCTTGGAGGCGATGGTGCAGCCGGGCAAGATGCGCAGTTCAGGGTTCACGGCAAGCGCGGCGATGGGGACCGGGCCGAGGTCGGCTGTGCCGGCGGCCAGGCGCGCGGCGCACTCGGAGGGCATCATGCGCTCGATCTGGTAGCGGCGGGCGAGTTCGATGTCGAGCGGCGGGTGCTCGAAGTCCCACATGAGGGGCGCAGGATTGAGAAAGTCGATGGCGGCGACGCGAAGACGTGATTTTGTTTGCGGATTCACAATCTCTTAGACTACCAAGTCCGGGTGAAAGATGCGCGCCAGGACTCTGCCGTGATTGCGCCTCGCCGGCGAGCAGCCCGGATCATTTTCCAGGTTGCTCGGCGGCGGCGGAATCGGGTGGGCCGGAAGCCTCAGCCAGCGTCTCGCGGTCCAGTGCGTGCTCGTTTTTGTAGCGCTCGACAGACATTGTGCCGTCCAGCCACGTCCAGTTCATGGGATAAATATCGGGATCGAAGAAAACCTGGTACAGGTGCCAGACCACGATGGCCAGCGTGGCCAGGATCGCCTCGTAGAAGTGGATGGCGGTGGCTATATCGACCCACCAGCGGGCGAGGAGGTCGCCAACCCAGACCTTGGCCCATATCATGATGCCGGTCAGACCCATCAGCGCCGTGCCCCAGACCAGCGCCCAGTACTCGGTCTTTTCGGCGTAACTGAAGCGGCCGAAATGAGGCTTTTCACTGCGCAGCCCCAGGTAATAGAGCATGGTCTTCCAGGCATCGAAAGCATCGTTGGGCCGGGGCGTGAGATCGCGGATGAGGCGGCGGCCTTCCTTGAGCGCCGCCAGATAGCAGAGGTGATAGATGCCCATGCCGATGAGGACGACGCCTGCCGTGCGGTGGATGAAACTGCGCAGCTTTTCGCCCATGCCAAACGTGTGGGCGAACCATGAATTGGGAAACTTGAGCGCAAAGCCAGTGATGACCAGAACGATGAAGGTGACGAGCAGAACCAGATGCTGCCAGCGCTGATTGGCGGTCATGCGCGTCATGCGGGGATTTTGCATCCTGTGCAGGGCGACGGTTTTGCTCCGCCAGATGATGGCATTGTGCAGGAACATGCCGCCGATGATGCCGAAGATCAGGAACAGGTAGATGATGCGAACCCAGCGCACAGCAATTGATCCCGCATCCCGGGAGTTGTTGCCGTCCTGGAGGTGAACAGCTGTGAGAGCGAACTTTTGCGTTGCGCCTTTGTGGCACTTGCCGCAGGTAGTAGCGAGGTTGGCGGGATAGATGGTGGAGCGGGGATCGCTGGAGGGCAGGATGTTGTGCACGCCGTGGCAACTGGAGCAATTGGCGGCGACCAGCGAGCCGCCTTCGACGGCCAGGCCGTGGTAGCTCTGGAAGTAGGAGGCGACGCGGTTTCCGGGGACGCCGAACTCCTGCGAGAGCCGGACGCCGGCGTGGCAGCGGGCGCAGATGTCGCGGGAAAGGTTCTGTCCCGCGGTGGGCGCGTTGGGACTGGTGGGCGATGCGATGGAATGGATGCCGTGACAGTCGGTGCAGGTGGGGGCAAGCTGGTTGCCATGCGCGAGGGCCTGTCCGTGGCTGCTCTGCATGAAGGTCTTTTCGATGGCCGTGTGGCACTTGCCGCAGGTGGCGGCCACGTTGACTTTGGAGATAGGCGAGCGTGGATTACTGGGGGGCAGAATTTTGTGTCCGCCATGACAATCCGTGCAGACAGCCGCCTTTGCAAAGCCATTGGCCGCGGCCCTGCCGTGCACGCTCTGCTGATAGGAGATGACCGGCTCGCTGCTTAGGCCGTAGGACTCCATCAAGAACTTTTGTCCGTGGCATTTGCCGCAGGTGGCCGGAATATTGTCGTGGAACACGGCCGATTGGGGATCGCTGGCGGCCAGAATCTGATGCGCGTTGCCGTGGCAGTCCTGGCAGGTGGCCGCTGCATGCCTGCCGTATTTGCCGTCCCTGGCGTGGACGCCAAGCGCGTAAGCGGCCTGCGCGTTGGCGTGGCAGCCGGCGCAGGACACCCGCCTGGGCAGGGTTTCGTGCGGAAGGCTCGTCACATCCTTGTGACAATCGACGCAGGAGAACATGGCGCCGTGGATGGAGTGCCTGAACTTGTTCCCGTTGACGTAGAGACTGGTGGTTTTGCCGTGGATGACCGTAGTGGCCGAAGGGTTGGAGTGACAGGCGAGGCAATCCTTATCTTTGAGTTTCCGCTGGGCATTTGCAGCCGCCGCGCAGACGAGCAGAGAGACGGCAAGAGCTTGCGTGAAGAATCGACTTGCTGATTTCACGCCAACAAGATGAATCTTTTGACGCTGAAGCGCCGTGACAGGAGTCACAGCCGGACAGCGCAAGGGCTCAAGCGCAGCGGTAACTCCGGATCGGCGGCGGCTTTCACTTAGTCGAAGTACGCGGCTAAAGTCAGCGCCAGAAGCGTCAGGCCGATGGCGATGGCTGCGTATCCGACCACGCGGGAGAAATTGATCTGAAATCTTCCCGGCGCTTCGGCCAGGCGCTGTTCCAGCTTGCCTTCCCGCGCGAGCCGCTCATACTCCAGCGGGCGCTTGGCCTTGAACTCCTCTTCGCTTTCCACGCCGGTGAAGATCACCATATCCATGGGAAAGCTGTCGGGCCGAAGATGGGTGTTGACGAAGTGGATGGAGAAGATGAACAGAATCGCCAGCAAGCCTTCATCGCTGTGAATCACCAGCACGGCGTTCAGCGCCCAGCCCGGCAGGAACTTTGCGAAGAATGGGGCGAACCACATGGCATAGCCGGAAAAGCCGATGACGACCATGCCCCAGAAGACCGCCCAGTAGTCGAACTTTTCCCAATAGGCGTAGCGGTCGAACTGCGGCCGCGGGCCGAGGCCCAGAAACCAGCGGACATGCTCGAAGAGATCCTTCAGGTCCTTGCCATTGGCCACCATGGAGGTGGGTCCCCAGAATATGCCCCTTTCGCGATGCACAAGGCCGCGGGAGAGCACTCCTTTGACGTGCACAAGAAACGCGATGGTCAGGACGACGGCGCAGGCCTTGTGGAAGAAAATGATGGCGCCGAATCCGCCGACGGCGCGAGCAACGGCGCGGGCCCATATGCTGTCGCTGAAGCGCATCGTGAGGCCGGTGGCCGCAAGGCCAAGAAAGGTGGTGAACAGGACGGCGTGGAAGTATCTCTGCTTCGAGGTGAAGCGCAGGAAGTAGCGGGTGCTTTCCTTGCCGTGTTCTTTGGTTTCTGCCGTCATTTGTTCCAAATCAGGCATCTTTCCCTCCCTTGGACCCATTGTTCTTGATCTGGTTGTAGCGCGAGCGGATCACCCATAAGAGGGTGTGAAGCACGAAGAAGGTGAGCACGCTGATCAGCAGCAGATTCATGAACAGCCGCACGTAGTAAAGGCCCGGACTCAGCTTGCGGTTGCGTGGATTGGCGTGGGGCTGATATTGCACAAAGCTGGCGTTGGCGCCGGCATGGCACCGGCCGCATGTCTCGACAAGGTTAGCCTTATTGATGCGCGAGTGCGGGTCGGAGGCGGGCAGAATATCGTGGGCGCCGTGGCAGTCCCAGCAGCGCGCCGTTTCCACGTAGCCGCCAAACATGCCCAGTTGCGAATGGAAGGTGTCGCGATAGGTGGTGAGCTTTTCCTTGTGGCAGGAGCCGCAGATGGGCGTGGACTGCATGCGGAACGTCGCGTCGGTCGGATTGAGGATGGCATGAGCCGTATGGCAGTCCGTGCAGACGGGCGCCTTGAGATCGCCCGCGGCAAGGGCTTTGCCGTGGATGCCGGCGTCGTACTCGGCCTCGATCTTGGCGTGGCATTTCCCGCAGGTGTCAGGGATGTTGGTCTTGTAGGTGGGGCTCTGCGGATTTTTGTGGCTCAGGATGTGGTGCGATCCGTGGCAGCTCTGGCAGTTGGCCGCCACCAGCAGGCCCTCCTTGCTGAGAGCGAAGCCGTGGATGGAGTCCATGTACATGGAATAGACATTGGGCAGGCCGTATTTCTTTGCCAGGGCCGGATTGCCGTGGCACCGGCCGCAGGTGCGCGGAATGTTGAGGGGATAGACCGCCGACCGGGGGTCGCTTTTGGGAAAGATGGCGTGTGGGTTGCCATCGCCGTGGCAACTGGTGCAGGCATGGCTGGCGTGCACGCTGCCCTTCAGATCCGAGGCCTGGTCGGCGTGGCAGGTTGAGCACTGGACCTTGGCGACGTGGTCCGGATGCGGAAAGCCCTTGATGTCGGTATGGCAACTGGTGCACTGCAGAACGCCGTGCGCGCTGGCGGAGAAGGTTTTGCCGTTGACATAAAGGCTGTGGCCCATGCTCTTGTCGCCGTGGCAGGCCAGACATTGGCTCTGCGCATGCAGCGTGCCCGGCGCCAGGAAAAATGTCAGCGCGATAACTGCGGTGGCTAAAGCTCCGGCGCGGAAAGAGAAGCGGAGCTTTCTGATTGCGGCTTGGGTCATCCTGCCGTCTTCTTTCTCCAGGGGTCGGTAGGTACAGCATGGCGCTCCTGGCAACCCTGCGATGAAGCTGGCTGATTCTTTGAAAGTCTTTTCGCGGGCTCTTATCTTTCAAATGAACTTTTTGCGGGCAAACCCGCAGTGATAGGAGTCACACGGCATGGGATATGCGTCACATGGCAGGAAGAATCGAGAGGCCGGTTCTTGCTTTTGGGGTGTGGAATCAGCGCGGCTGGCGAGGATTTCAGGGGATAGGTTTCCAGTAAGTACACCATCCAGATTGCCGCGGCGTGGACGCGCGAAAGTGATACCTGTCACATGCCACGATACGCGCCTTCGCCGAAAATAGGTCCGCTACTTGAGGAACAATTTATGGGGACGGTATCGGTATCGGAAGTTAAGCCGATGGTCACACTTCCCGGTGACGCGGTGCGCGCGATTCAATGGCGATTCGCCGATCGTTTTGACCTGCAGATGCTGGTTGCTTCGGCGCGCGGCGTGGCGCGGGGCTTTGTGGCGCGGCTGGTGGCCGCCGGCGAACGCAACACCCACGAGTGGACTCCGGCCAAGGAAGAAATGCTGCAAGAGTTCGATCGCGCCGGCGTGACGGCGGCATTCATGGAGCCGGAAGAAGGCGGATTTATCTCCGGGCCGAAGAACCTGGCGCTGTCGCTGGCCGCCTTTGAACTGGCATGGGTGGACGGCGGCGCGGCCACGGCGAGCCTGGCCGGCTTTCTGGCGCTGGCTCCCATCCACGAGCGGGGCACGCCGGAACAGGTGGCGCGCTATAAGAAGCTGTCTGCTCCGCCGCAGCCGGGTGAAGATCGCGAGCCCTGGCGCGGAGCCTTCGCGCTGACCGAGCCGATTCCCTATGTGGGCGTGGACACCGGCATGTTGAGCGGCAAGGTGCGTGTGGCCGAGTGGACCGAAGGCGAAGAGCCGTGGCTGCAGGTGGACAAGCGCGGCCGCTTTATCACCAATATCGCCTTTGCCGACTTCGTTACCGCGGCGGTGAACTCCGATGATCCGCGCATCAAGGGCAGTTGCATCGTGATTCTGGAGGAAGGCGACGAGGGCATCTTCGACCGCGGAACGCCGACCAAAAAACTCGTGCATCAGCTTTCGGCCACCGGCGATCCGGTCTTCAACCTGAAGGTCCCGGCCAGCCGCATCGTGGGCGGATACACAGTGAAAGACGGCACCATGATTCCCAACTTCAGCCACAGCGAGGTGATCGAAGCCGTCTTCCGCCGCACGCGCGTGCCGGTGGGCCTGATGACGGCGGCCAAGCTGCTCTCCGCGGTCGAGCCGGTGATCCGCTACCAGCGCCAGCGCTTCCGCGGGGCCGAGGGATTGAATCCCGGCTCGTTGCGCTACGAGCAGGGCATTCAGCAGCGCGAGGATGCGCTGCACCGGCTGGTGGATGTGTGGGCGGCCGGTGAAGCGGCGGCATCGCTGGGCTTTGCCGCGGCGCGGCTCTTTGATGCGCTGGAGCCGCTGGAAAAGCAGAAGACCGCCATCCTCAAGGAGCGCGGCATTCAGGGCGGACGCGCCGAGATGAAGGCGCTGCGCGAGAGCGAGGAACGGGCCATCGAGCTGCTCTCGCTGCCGCCGGACGACAGGCGCCGCGCCGAACTGGAGGCCGATCGGCTGGTGGATTTCGTGCTCATGGACTCCGAGGCGAATGTACTTTGCCCGGCCACCAAGCTGTGGAACACCGGCCACGGCGCCAACATGCTGCGCGAGGCGGTGAGCCTGATGGGCGGCTACGGCATCACCGAGGACTGTCCCGGGTTCCTGGGCAACAAGTGGATGGATGCCCAACTGGAAGCCACCTACGAGGGGCCGGAAGCGGTGCAGCGCCGCCAGTTGACGGTGACCATGACCGGCGAGGTGTTCCTTGCTCAGTTCCGCGCCTGGGCGCGGGAGATGCGCCGCATCGCCAGCGACCGGCCGGGTACGGGCGCCTGCACGCTGGCTTCGGCGATGGGGCTTTGGCTGTGGACGCTGAACTATCTGCGCAAGGCCACCGATCCCAGCGGCGGCAAGCTCTATCACGGACAGCGTCAGGGCGTGACCTTTGCCCTGGCCGATGCGCTCTGCTGGCTGCTGGCCTCGCGTGCGCAGATTCTGGATGTGCTGGAACTGGAAAAGCGCGGAGCGGACGATCCGGTGGTTGCCGAGGATCTGGCCGCAACCGTGCAGTTTCTCAGCGACCTGTGCCATATCCAGGCTGCGCAGTCGGCCGGCGAGGTCTCGCGCATCTGCGGCGAGCTGGTCTTCGGCTACAACCGGCATCCGGGCTGGGACGAGGAAGAACATCGGTGTTGCTTCCTGGCCGCCGAACTGGATGAGTTCGAGGAGTTCATGCCGGGCATTGCGGCAATGGCCGTGGATGTCGTGGCCGCCGACGGCAGCCATCCGCAGAAGGCGGGGCCGTGCGCGGGATGCGCGGGGTCGAGCGAGTTTCTGCGCCTGCAAAGCAAGCTGACGACCTGCCTGACCGGCTCGCGTCTGGCCAAGGACCGCGCGGCGGATACGGTGAGCAAGGTCATGATTCCCGAGGCGCTGGATTATCCCGCGGCGGGGCCGGCATGAGCGCGGATGCTGTTCAAACGGGCCTGGGGACCGCCGGCTCCGATGCCGCGGCCTGCGCGCCAGAGACGGCCAGTTCGATTGAGCCGCTGATCGAGCACCAGTCGCTGGAGGCCGACATTGCCTGCGCCGGATTTGGCCCGGCCATGGGCGGCTTTCTTACCACGCTCAGCCGCGCCTGGACCGAAAACCCCGCCGATCCCGCCTTTGAGAGCAGGGTTGCGCCGGGCATGCCGCTGCAGGTGCTCTGCTACGAGCGCGCCGACGATATCGGCGCCGGCGTGAGCGGCGTGGTAACGCGCGCCGAGGGAATTCGCGCTAGCTTTCCCAAGCTGAACCCCGATGAGATCCCCATGGCCGCCGAGGTGCGCCGGGAGCGCGTGCTTTACCTGCTGGACCCAGTGGGTGCCAGCCGGCGCTCCTCGCTGCTGCGTTGTGGAGATGCTTTGCTGCGCGGCGCGGGCCGGCTCGTGGGCCTGAAAGATCATGCGCTGGAGCTGCCCTGGACGCCCGCGTTTCTGCACAAGCAGGGCGGGCTGGTGATGTCCATCGGGCAGTTCAACCAGTGGGTAGGGGCGCAGTTGATGGGCGCCGGGCTGGTGCAGATCTGGCCGGGCACGCCGGTGAGCGCGCCCATTTTTGCTGAGCCGCCTGTGATGACTGTGAACGGCGGCAAGCGGCGCTGCGGCGTTCGCGGGTTGAGGCTGGCCGATCAGGGCGTGGACCGGTTCGGCGCACCGGCTGAAGGCTTCATGGCAGGAATGGACGTTCACGCGCGGTTGACCGTGGTCGGCGACGGGCCGGTGGGCGCGGTGGGGCAGGCGCTTGACGAGAAGCTGGGGCTGCCGCTGGGCCACGCACGGCGCGAATGGGGGCTGGGCATGAAGATGGTGATCGAGCTGCCGCCGGACTCCTCTAACCCGCACCAGTTGGACCAGAACACCCTGGCTGCCGACGGCGTGCCAAAGGGCGGCGGCAAAGACGAGCGGCTGCTGCCGGGAACTGTCTGGCACACCTTCGGCTATCCGGAGCCGGAGATCTTCGGCTTTCTTTATGTGCATCCCAACCGGCTGGTTTCGGTGGGCATCTTCGTACCGTCCTGGATGGGCAATCCGGCGCGCACGGCTTACCGCTACCTGCAGCATTACATCCAGCATCCGGCGCTGTGGAAGCACCTCAAGGACGGCACGCTGCGTTCGTGGGGCGCCAAATCGCTGGATGAATCGGGCCGCCGCGGCGAGCCGTTCCTGGTGGGCGACGGATTTGCGCGCATTGGCGAGGGCTCGGGCTCGACCAACATGCTCACCGGCTCGGGCGTGGACGAGGCCTGGACCACCGGCACGCAACTGGGCGAGGCGGTGCTGGAACTGCTGCGCGCGGGCAGGCCGTTTACCGAAGAGAATCTTGCCGCTACTTACGAAGCACGCCGCCGCGCAAGCCGCGTTGAGCGCGGCTCACGGCAGGCCGAGCATGCGCGCGACGGATTCCATCACGGTTTTGTGCGCGGGCTGATGGGGATGGCGCTGGCGGGGCTGAGTGGCGGGAAGCTGTCGCTGGATGCGCATATTCCGCCCGCCGCCGAACAGATCCGGCCGCTGCCGCCGCAGATGAAAGGCCTGAAGCTGAAGAAGGCCGTTACGGCGGCGATGGAAGACGGACGCCCGCTGCACGATGCGCTGATGTCGGCGCGCGGCTGGCCGGAGATTCCGTTTGATGGCCGTTTGCTGGTCACGCACCAGGACGCACTGCTGATGGGCGGCAAGGTGCAGGCCATGGCCGGTTTTGCCGATCACGTCGTCTTCCACAACCGCGGCCTGTGCATTGGGTGCGAAGTGAAGACCTGCGCCGCCATGTGTTCCGGCCAGGCCATCACCGTGGGCACTGACGGCATGCCGGCCTTCGAGCGCGAGAAGTGCGTGCACTGCGGCGCATGCTTGTGGAACTGCGCGCAGTCCGCCGACGGAGTGCATGGGAATATCGAATTTCGCGCGGGCTCGGGAGGGCTGCATTCGGCGGAGAACTAGATAGTGAGGAAATGTTCCGCGCGAATTGAGGAAAGAGATATGTCAAATCCACTTCACATCGTCGTTTGCGCCGGGATCGTGCCCGATCCGCTGCAAACGCTGGAGCCGGTGAGCGGGCCGCACGGCCCTGGCCTCAAGAACGAAATGGTGCTGCCCGCGGTGCTGGATCCCTGGGCAGCGAGCGCGCTTTACGAGGCGGCGCATCTGGCGGCAAAGCATCCCGGCAGCAAGGTCTGGCTTGTTGCCCTTGGCCCCAAGGCCAAGCTGCAGCAGGTGATGATGACCGTGGCGCAGAAGGCGGGCTTTGAGCTGGTGCCGGTCGACGGCCCCATCGGAGGATTTCCCGATGCGCATTCGACCGCGGCCGTGCTGGCCGAGACGATCAGCGCCATTGCGGGACTGGACAAGACCCGGCTGCTGCTGTTCGGAGGCTGGGAGTCGGCTTCGCGCGGCGCGGGCATCACGCTCCAGCTCATTGGCGAGATCCTTGGCATTACCGACCAGTTTCAGGGCGTGGACCGGATCGATATGCGCGCTGACTGCTCGTTCGAGGTGCTGGAGCGCGTGGAAGGCGGCATGCATCAGGAGTCGGTTTGCGCCGGGCTGCCCGCGGTGCTGGGCTGGGCTACCGGCACTCTGGCCGAGCCGCGCAACAATCCGCAGACGGGCATGAGCAACATGCGGACCATCCTGCCGGCGCTGCAAAAAGCGCGGCCTGTGGCGCTCAGTGGCGACAGCCTGCGTTATGTTGCGGTGAGCCTGCCCAGGCAGCAACGCGCCACGCGTGTGGTCAAAGATATGTCGCCCGACGAGATTGCGCGCGAGTTGGTCGAGTGGATGGGGGCGGAGTGATGGCGATGGAATCGATTCTTGTCCTGACGCATGGCAATGAAGCTTCCGCGTTGACGAAGGCTTCGCTTGAAGCGGTCGCAGCCGGCATGGGGCTTGCCTCGCGCCTGGGCGCGCCGCTGAGCATCGGCATTGTGGCCGCCGATGGGTCTGCCGCGGCCAGTGCCCTGGCTTCGGCCGGCGCGCGGTTGCTGGCGGTCTCAGGCGCGGCCTTTGCGCAGCCGCGTTACGCCACGGACGCCGCCGCGTGCCAGGCGCTTTGCCGCGCGGCCCGGGCCAGCATCGTGCTCGCTCCCGAGAGCGCGCGGTTTGCGCGTGTAATGGCCGGGGTGGCGCACCGGCTGGGCGGCTTCATCGATACTCACATCACCGCGCTGGGCGGCGCTGAACACGTGGAAGTGACGCGCTGGTTCTATCGCCAGCGCGTGGAGGCGGTGCTGAGCCGCGCCGCGCGGCCGTGGTTTCTGCTGCTGGATGCGGGCACGCACGCAGCATTTGCCGGCGCGCCGGGAAGCGCGCAGACGGAGCAGGTCGCGGTGGAGTTGCCAGCGCCGCACACCACGGTGACGGGACTGCGCGCTCCGCAGCAGGGCGCGCAGACAATCCGGCCCGATGCCGGGCTGCTGTTTGTTGCCGGCGCCGGCTGGACCAAGAAGCAGGCCGACGGGCAGGTGCATACCAGCGAGGCGGGCCAGATCATTCTGGAGTTTCTCCGCGGGAGTGGCGCGTCGCTGGGCAGCAGCAAGTCACTGGTGGATCAGGGCAGCGAAGGACAGCCGGTGCTGCCGTTCCTTACGCACCTGAACCAGGTGGGGCAGACGGGCGCGACGCCGCGGCATCCCAAAGGGCTCTCCACCTGCTGCCACGGCGAGGAGCCGCATGTGGTGGGCTGGCGCTTCATCGGCGAACGGCGCGCCATCTCGCTCGATCCCAACTGCGGCTGGACGCGCGGCAAGGCCGATGTGGTCTACGTGGCCGACGCCTTCCAGGTGATGACGAAGGTGAACGCGCTGCTGGCGGCGAGGAAGGCGTAGGCGAACAGCGGCCTGCGGCGCGGTTCATGTTTTTCCACGCCGCGCCGATAAGCTCTCTGTCGGTTGAGATGTGCGACGGAGGCAAGGCACGTTGAGCTCGCTACGAAGCGCCGCGCTATACAGGTTCCCAACTACTTCCGCCGGCGTTCCATCTGCCGGATTGACGCCCACGGGTCCCGAGCCGGCGCAGACCGCGCGCATCGTCGGGGTAAGCGCGGCGTGGCGCAAGCTGCTGATGCAGGCCGAGATGGCCGCGCCGCACTTACATGTGGCCTCCATTGAGGGCGAACACGGCACAGGCAAGCACACCCTGGCGCGCTATCTCTTCAGCCGTTCTCCGCTGGCGGGCGCGGCGTTTCAGCGCAGCGATGCGCGGGAGTGGCTGGCGACGGATGCTGATGCGGCCACGCTGTCGGGGTTCCTCTATCTTGACCGCGTGGACCTGCTGACGCCTCCCGGGCAGGGACTGCTTTTGCGCGTGCTGCGCGCGCTGGAGGGCCAGCAGCCCGGCAGGGCCGTGCTGCTGGCCTCGTCGCAGACGCCGCTGCGCCAGATGGCCGCCCAGGGCTTTCTGCTGCCCGATCTGGCCTTCCGCCTGACCGCCGTCCGCTTCGTTGTTCCACCGCTGCGCCAGCGCCGCGAAGACATCGCGCCGCTGGCCCAGGCTCTGCTCGACCGGCTGTGCAATCGCTACCAACTGCGGCCGGTGGTCTTTGCCTCCGGCGCGCTGGCGCGGCTCTTGCAGCACAACTGGCCGGGCAACGTGCGCGAACTGGCCGGCGTGCTGGAGACGGCCCTCCTTGAGGCCGTCGACGGCGTCATCCGTCCCGGCGATCTGGCCTTGCACTGCGGCGCCGAGCCGTTGCCCGAGGCGCATCCTGCTGCCCGCGCTGAAGACCTGTCTCTGGACGCCATGATCCGGCACCACGTGCAGTACGTGCTCGAACTCAATCGCGGCAATAAACTCCGTGCTGCCCGGCAGTTACGCATCAGCCGTTCGACGCTTTACCGTATCCTCGGCAACCAGAGCCTTTTGCCGCGCTGACCGCGGCTTCCCAAGCCGCGCCCCCGGCGAGAGATTCCGGCCGTGAGTGAAGCGGCAGACAACCGTCCGCGATGAGCCGGGCGCGATACGCGGCTTGAGACAGCCCTGTAAAACTGCCGGCGAAACGCCTACAATTCTCCTTGTCATGGCAAAAGCGAAAGAAAGCACGTTGTTTGAAGTTGCCTGTCCGGACTGTGGCGCAATGCTGAAGATCGACGCCGCCACGAAGTTGGTCGTCAGTCATACTCCCGCGCCGCGCAAGCGCACATTTGAAGATCTGGAGATGGCGGCCAAAGCCATGCGCGAGCAGGACGAGCGCAAGGAATCGATCTTTCGCCAGTCGGTGGATGCGGAGCGGAACAAGGCCGACCTGCTGGAAAAGAAGTTTGCCGAGGCGCTGCGCAAGGCCAAGGACGCGCCGGAAGGCAAGCCACTGCGTGACTTCGATCTGGAGTAACAGAAGGTATTCCGGGGGCGCAAGAAAGTTCTGAGCCCCCGCGGTTTCGAGAGATACTCAAATCACCGTTCTGCGTTGCCGCCGGCGGCGCCGGGATGGAAGGAGAAACCATGGTGGTTGTACCGCTATCCAAGCCGGTAGATGATCCGGAAAACACCCCTGAGGCGGGCGCGCACGCTTGCGATGCGATGAACATGGTCCGGTTTGCGGCCGCGGGAACTCTAGTAGCAGGCGGCGCACTGCTGTTGACCGGCAATCGGCGCACGGGCATGCTGGCGGCTGCCGCGGGAACCGCCCTGACCATGCTGGACCAACAGGAAACGCTGCGTCACTGGTGGAACGCCTTGCCCGGCTATCTGGATCAGGCACAGGCGCTGCTGACGCGCATGCAGGGAGCGGTCGACGACGTGACCGTCCAGCAGGAAAAGTTGCGGAAGGTTTTCGCCCGTACCTCTTGAGTTCTGAATTCGGCTTGGCGGATTCCGGAAAACAATCTTCAGTTCTTCCGCTCGACCAGATAGCGCGCGACGGACTTGAGCCCTTCAGCTTGGCGGCCATAGGGTTCGAGCGCGGCAAAGGCCTCGTCGATTAGCTGAGCGGCGTCGCGCAGGCTCTGCTCGATGCCGTAGACCGCCGGCCAGGTGGCTTTTTCCGTTGCCGCATCCTTACCCGCCGTCTTGCCCAGATGCTCGGAATCCACGGTCAGGTCGAGCACATCGTCCACAATCTGAAAGGCCAGACCCGCCTTGCGGCCGAAGCGGTCGAGGCGGGCCACATCGCTGGCGTCCGCTCCTCCGTATACCCCGCCAGCCACCACACTCACCCGGATGAGCGCGCCGGTTTTGGCGCGATGAATGGCTTCGACACGTTCCGGCGTGGGCTTCAGATGCTCGCTTTCCAGATCCAGCACCTGACCGCCGATCATGCCTTCCACGGTGCCGATGGCGTTGGCCACGAGGGCAATAATCTGCACGGTGGCAGCGGGCGGCAAGTCGAGGCCGGCGAGCACCTCGAAGGCGCGGGTCTGCAGCGCGTCGCCGGCCAGGATGGCGATGGCCTCGCCGAAGGCCACATGGCAGGTGGGCTTGCCGCGGCGCAGGTCGTCATTGTCGAGCGCCGGCAGGTCGTCATGAATCAGCGAGTAGGTGTGCAGCATTTCCAGCGCCGCGCCCAAACGTTCAATGCCTTTGGGTCGCGTGCCGGCAATGGCGGTGCCGGCCTGCATGGCCAGCACCGGCCGCAGCCGTTTGCCGCCGGCAAAGACCGAATGGCGCATGGCTCCGTGAATCGAGGCGGGAACCGTCTCGGCGGAGGGAATCAGTTCTTCAAGCGCATGGTCGGTCAGCTCCGCGCCTTCCAGAATCAGAGACTTTACGTCGGCAGGCATAGAACCAATCATAACCGAGGCGGAGTGAGCCTGCGCTCCGCAAACGGATAACCGTGATCGCCGGTACGGGAGACCGGACACATTACGCGCCTGCACGCACGCGGCAATGGGCCGCCGCCCCTCATGGCGCCAGGCGCAGCGTGTGCCGGGTCTGCGCGGCTACTGCTGATCGGGTGAAGGGAAGCAGAAAAGTCTTGCCCGTATACCAGTCATTCCACTGGTCGCGGAAGTAGGGGCTGAGCGGGTTGCCGCTTTCGCCCAGCACGATGTTTTCCGTGGAGGCGTCAATGTCGCCCCAGTCCATGGTGAAACGCTGCGAGGGGCCGAAGGCGCGGCCCACCTGCTTGATGGTGGTGCGGTCGCCGCTGAGGGGCAGCGGGCCGACTCCGGCAATTCTGCCCAGGAAGGGCAGAAAGCGCACCAGCGGATGCTCGATCTGGATGATGTGCCAGCTTCCGTAAGTCCATTTGGCCACGTTGCGCGGAGCATGCCCGTCTTGCATGCCCTGGCGCACCGCGGCGGTCAAAAGCGCATTCCAGCTCTTGTAACCGGGCGGCAGCCAGGCCGGGTCCTGGTTCATGACGATCTCTTCTTCGGCATAAATGGACTCGGTCCAGTGATAGTCCCTGGTTTTGCGGCCCAGCTTGGGTTTGAGAATCATCTGCCAAAGAGCCCGGCGCCCCCAGTCGACTACCGAAGCGGCGGCGGAGTTTGTTGTGAGCCGGCCATCCCAGGTGCGCATCAGGTTGGCGGCCTGACGCAGCCGCGGGCTTGCATTGGGAGTCTGCTCGATGGCGCGGGCAAAGCGCTGGGCGAATTCGTGGTCCACCGCGCTGTAAATGTCGGTTTGAACCGCGAGCATGTCATGCCGCGTAAGGCCGCTGCGGCCTTGCAGCAGCTTGTAGATGCGCTGCGCGCGATAGGGCTCGCCCCACTCAAGCGTGATCGGGTAGGGAGTCTTGCTGGTGGTCACGCGCGAATTGGCGGTGGCCAGAAAACCCGACGGCGGATTGAACGCATGGGGCATGTCGGCGAAGGGAATATATCCCTCCCACACGTTGCTGTCGCTCGCGATGAGATTTTCCGTGAGTCCTTTGGAGCGGATCGGAATGCGGCCCACGGCCTGGTAGGCGATATTGCCCTTGTTGTCGGCGTAGACCACGTTCTGCGTGGGCCAGCACCAGTCGGCCAGCGCCGCGGAAAACTGCGCCCAGTTTGACGCCGTGTCCATCGCGTAGAGCGGGATCGTGTTCAGCGACGGATCATAGAGCGTCCACTTCAGGGCGATGGGCGGCGCGTTCTGGCCCAGCAGCGGGTTCAGCAGCGGCCCGTTGTTGGTGAGACGAACATCGAGGGTCACGTTGCGGCCGCCGCGCACGCGGATGGTTTCGCGGTCGATCTTCAGCAGCTTCCAGCCGCCCGGCGAGCTGCCGCCCGGAGGCTGGTAGTAATCGCCTTTGCCGTTGAGCTTTTCCACGTAGAGGTCCTGCACATCGCCACCCAGCGCGGTGAATCCCCAGGCCACATGCTGGTTATGCCCGGCGATCACGTAGGGCATTCCCGGCAGCGTGACGCCGACGACGTGAATCCCCGGCGCGCGTAGGCCCGCCATGTACCAGATGTTGGGCACGGTGAGGTTCAGGTGCATGTCGTTCGAGAGCAGAGGCTTGCCGCTGGCCGTGTGAGCGCCGGAAACCACCCAGTTGTTTGAGCCGGCCTGACAATTGTTGCAGGCCGGCATCCCCAGCAGCGCGGCCAGGCTGCTAGGAATGCGCGTGGACGGCACGGCAAAGTTGGGCAGCGGATCGGGCAACGAGTTGTCCGCCTTGTCCCGTGCCCTGGTGGCGTGATGCGACGTTTGCGCCTGGCCGGCCTTCGGAAGCTGGCCGGTGGGCGGATGATCGCGCCAGGAGCCGACAGGATAGAGATCGGCTTCCAACTTGGCGTTGTGCAGGCGGGCTTCCACCTTGCCATATGTGAGCTTGGTGAGGACGTGCGTGTCCAGCGTTTCCACCAGCATCAGGCCCACGCTGATGGAGTCCACCCCGGTCCACGGCGCGGGGCGATAGAAGAGCAGCTTGAACTCCGGCGGCAGCGAGTTGGTCGCTTCGCAGTGCGCGATGTAGTCATTGACGCCGCGCGCGTAGTCGTCGAGCCGCTCGCGTTCCGCGGCCGGCAGGTGGTTGTAGATGCGACGGGCCATGTTGCCGATCTCCAGCACCCGCTGCTGCTCATCGTGCTTCAGCAGCGAGGGGCCGAGAATCGCCGCCAGCCTGCCCTGAGCGTTGCGGCGGAGCATGTCCATCTGCCAGAGGCGGTCCTGCGCCGTCACGTAGCCTTGCGCAATGAAGAGATCGTTCTCTGTGGCCGCATCGATGTAGGGAACGCCGTGTGTGTCGCGGCGCACCGTTACCGGCGCGGAAAGCCCGGGAACGTGTGCGATGCCGTCGAGCTTAGGCAAAGCGGCGCGGGCGGCGGCGCGCAGCCACAGCAGGCCGGCGACGGCAATCAGCACAGCCGCCGCCAGCGCGCCTCCGGCGGAGCACAGCGTGATCTGCCCCCAGCGCCGCCTGCGGCGTCGAGCCGCGGCCGAGCGTTCCGAGGCGGATTCCGGCGAATGCGGGCTGGGCATTGGTTTTCCACAGAATACTGCCGTTGAAGCGCCGCGCCCGGCGCGCCGCGAACGGCGGCTTATTCAACTCGCCAGTTGTTCCGCCGCCTGCGCGGGCTCGGGCAGGGCTCGCTTGCGCCCGTAGATCAGAAGCAATGTCAGCAGCAACAATACCAGCACGCCGATGATCAGCACGCTGCCCTCGGGGCCGTCGGTTCCTCCGCTCCAGAATGGATTGCCGGCCGGAGTGGTGGTGAGAAAGTGCCCTTTGGGGACGAGGCCGCTGTCGGCGGTGCCGTAAAAGAAGGTTTCCGCCCAGTCCCAGGCCATATGGCAGCCGATGGCCCACCACGCCGAGCCGGTGACCCAGATGCTGACGCAGAAAATGAAGCCGATCGCCGCAGCGGAAAAGATGCCGATCCAGTTCTCGCCGTTATTGCTGGTATGAGCGAAGCCGAAGAGAGTTGAAGTGACCCATGCCGCCTGCCAGAAGCCGGCGCCGGAGGTTCGCTTCAGGTGCAGCAGCAGGCAGGGAACCAGTCCCAGAAGCGCGATGATGTAAACCCCCCACACGCCGTTGCCCTTGACCCGCAGCGCCAGGTCCAGACAGATGGCGCCAACGAGGCCCAGCGCCCACCAGAAGTTGATGCCGCGGGTGAGCGTGAACTGCAGGTAACAGCGGAATCCGCCCTCCTCAAAGAACCCAGTCAAAAGGAAGACTACGGCCCACACAACGGCAAAACCGATGATGCGCGTGCCGGACAGTGCGACAGGTCCGAAACGGAGCCAGCCGCCCGAGGCCAGTGCGCCCACCAGCACGGAAAGAGCGACAAACCCGGCTGTCAGCCCGCCCAGAAAGTGCGAAAAGCTGCGCGGCCCGGTCAGGTAGAAGTCCAGAATGCGCCGGCCTTCGATGCGCGCCATCAGCCCTGCGGCCGCCAGAATGGCCAAAACCTGCGCCGCCTCGCTTATCAGGGTAGGGAAGGGCGAAAGGCTCTTGGGCTCGCCGTGTTGAACCAGCCCGGTCAGCGCGCCCACGATCATCACCATCGCCATGAGAAAGAGGAGGCTCAGGGCAATGAACATCACTGCCGACCAGCCGGCGCGCAGGCCCTGGCCGCCGATGAAGATTCGTTGCAGCCAGGCAAATTGCCGTGTCGCGGGGGCATGCACAGGGGGTTCGGGTGGAAGAGACGTTTCGGGCGCGGTTGTGGTGGGCGGGTCTTGCTGAGGCAGCGGATTGTTCTCCAGCTCCATTCAATCTCCTTGCAGGCAGGTCGGTATCCCGTGTGAAAAATTGTAAAGGAGCGGAGCGAGTGCGCGTTGAAACGGCCCTTTGGGCTGTGAAATGAGTCCGGCTGTTCACGCGTTTCATGCATCCAAGTTCAAAGTGCGCGTTTATGCGCGCGGCGGTTATGAAGATGAAGTAATCGGCCCTCCTTGACACAACCGGCCCGGCCCTTGATGCTAAACAGTTCCGGTAATTCATTTTTGACAGGGGAGGAACACGGGGTTTTGCGGGTTCGCGTCTTTTACCATGACAAATGTTTCGATGGAGCCTGCTCGGCCTCCCTGTTTACGCGCTTTCATCGCGAGCGCATCGCAAGCAGCGCCGTATATGAGTACCGGGGGCTTGTGCATCGCGCCGGCGCGCTCTTTGACGAGAGCGAGTTCAACGGCGACGAGAACGCCATTGTCGATTTCAAGTACTCCGCTTCGCCGCGGATCACATGGTGGTTCGATCACCATCTTTCGGCCTTCCTGACGCCGGAGGATCAGCAGAATTTTCTTGCCTGCCAGCGGGACCCAGCCTGCGCCTCGCGCCGGTTCTACGACCCCACGTACACGTCCTGCACCAGCTTTCTGGCGCACATTGCCGCCACGCGCTTCGGCTTTGATACGGTCCCGGTGGCCGAGCTGATCCACTGGGCCGACATCGTCGACGGCGCGCAGTACGAGAGCCCCGAAGCCGCCGTGGAGATGGCCGCGCCGGCCATGAAGCTGACGCTCATCATCGAGTCGACACAGGACCCGGTCTTCATTCCGCGGCTCATCCCCCTGCTGACGGAGATGCCCTTGGCCGAGGTGCTGGCGCAGCCGTTCGTGGCGCCGCTGCTGCCGCCGCTGCTCGAACGCCACCAGCAGGCGCTGGAACTGATCCGCAGCCGCAGTGAAGAGCGCAACGGAACCATCTTCTTCGACATCACCGACCATCCGCTGGAAGGCTTCAACAAATTCATCCCCTACTACCTGCACCCCAACGCCACGTATTCCATCGGCCTGTCGAAGTCCAGCTTCCGCACCAAGGTGGCCGTGGGCTCGAATCCCTGGACCAAGGCCGATCCGGCGAAGATGGTGAACCTGGCGCAAATTTGTGAGCGGTACGGCGGCGGCGGGCACGCCCGCGTCGGCGCCATCAGCTTTCCGCCCGACCAGGAAGAGCAGGCGCGCGCGGCGGCGGCCGAGATTGTGGCCGAGCTGAGAGCCAGGAACCCGCTCTGATTTTTCGAGGCGCGAATCTGAATAATGGGGTTTCCTGATCGAATTTTCAGGTCGAGTGCGTATACTCGTTTTGAATCGCAAATGTGATCGCTAGGTCGAACCCCAAGGTAAACAGGGAGATTGGTGAAACCGGCAACGCCGGCAAAGGAGAAGATTGCCATGCCCAGGAAATCCAAAGCCGCCAGCTCCGCGCAAGCTGCGGCCGCCAAACCCAGGACGGCCAGAATCGCAAAGGCGAAGAAAACTCCGAAAACTGCGGCGGCGGTTGCCGAGACGGCCCAGGTGCTCAGCTCGGATGTCGTCTATGACGGAAAGCTCTTCCGCGTAGTGCATGACAAACTCATCGAGCCGGGCGGCTACGAGAACGAGCGCGACGTGGTGCGGCACAACGGCAGCGCCGTTATTCTGGCCATCGACAACGCCAGGAACAAGAAAAATCCCTGGGTGGTGATGGAGCGGCAGTACCGCCATGCCGCGGGCCGGTTTCTGTGGGAGTTGCCGGCAGGCAAGATCGAGCCGGGCGAGGATTTGCTGGCCGGCGCGCAACGCGAATTGGCCGAAGAGACCGGCTACCGCGCGAAGAAATGGACGCGCCTTGTTGAGTACTGGGCCAGCCCCGGATTCCTCGACGAGTCGATGACCCTCTTCCTGGCCGAAGGGCTGACGGCCGGCGATTGCCGCCCCGACGAGGACGAGAGGATTGATCTCCGGCTGGTCAAGCTCTCTGACGTGCTGAAGATGATCGAGAAGGGCGCCATTCAGGATGGGAAGACGCTGTCGGGCGTGCTGCTGTACGCGCGTTTGAAGCTCAAGGGGCGCAAAAAGTAGCTTCAGCACAGCCGGCGAACGGTCGCATTCATGAATTGCAAATGTCTGACAAAGGCGTTAGGCGAGCCTGCGCCGAAGCGGGATTTGATGGCGTATACGTCCAACTGTCCGCTAGTCGGGATTCACGTTCTTCATAGCGGAATCGAGAGCGCGTTTATAACCCGTCGGAAACCTCCTGCGCTGGCCCAACTGCACTCAGAAGCGCCATT
The DNA here is from genome assembly GCA_021803035.1 of Acidobacteriota bacterium. GTDB lineage: Bacteria > Acidobacteriota > Terriglobia > Terriglobales > Acidobacteriaceae > Telmatobacter. The sequence goes on from JAJZME010000075.1 coordinate 98,623, forward strand.
TACAGCTCCCAGCGACAGCGAGTGGCAAGTATCACTAAGTGAAATTTCCTTTCCCAAAACGAAAAAACCTTTCTTCAAAAATTGTCGTCTTAGCTTTTATCGGTGGGAGAAACTCCTCATGCCCGCCGGATCCCTTAAGACCAAAAGGAAGGCAGGAGCCTGTGGCTCAGTACAAAGGTAAGGTAAAGTGGTTCAATAACGCCAAGGGCTATGGATTCATCGGACGTGATGACGGGCCGGATGTATTCGTCCATTACTCGGCGATCCAACTGGATGGGTACAAAACGCTCAAAGAAGGCGATGAAGTCGAGTTTGACATCGTAGAAGGCCAAAAAGGCCCTCAAGCGGATGCGGTGGTCCGTTTCAGGGATAGCGCCCACAGCGCAGCCTAGTAGCGCAAACGGCCGGGCGTCTATGCAAGATTACCTTAGGGCGGCATGTACCTTGTGTCTACCGCTTAGAGGGTTGCTCTAGCCTGCTTTCACCTCTCCGACGCGTCGCACGAAGCTGAGTCCCCTGGAATCCGGCGTCAGACTGGTTCACGGAGATCAGCGCGCGCGGTTGGTGTTTTCCTCCGCAGCAGTTCATACTGCTGGCGGAGGCTCACGCGATGGACAATCGCACGATGTCTCGTCTGCTGGCGGAGACCGCCGATCTCATCGAGATCGATGGCGGTGACAGCTTCCGCATACGCAGTTATCGTCGCGCCGCCGAAGCCGTGGAGCAGACTACGGTCGATTTGATGACCGTCGTTGGCGATACGTCTCGTCTTCTGGAGATTGACGGCATTGGCAAAGGCATGGCCGCCAAACTGCAGACGATGGCTGCTACTGGCACGCTGCCGCAGCGCGATGAGCTTCTGGCCAGGTACGGCGCCGGTGTTCTGGAGCTTCTCAAGCTGCCCGGAATGGGCCCGAAGACAGTGGCTCTTCTTTGGGATGCGGCTCGAGTTGCCAGTGTGGATCAGCTCGCCGCAGCCATCGAAGCCGGTCGCCTGACCGGTCTGCCGCGTATGGGCGCCAAACAGATTGAAAAATTGCGCAAGGGCATCGAGGACTATCAGCGGAGTGCCGGTCGTTTTCGCATCGACGTGGCGGAAGAAGCCGCGCGGCAGGTCAGCGCCTACCTGCTGAAGTTCCCTGGGATTCAGAAAGTGACTCCAGCCGGATCGCTGCGTCGCGGCCGGGAAACAGTGGGCGATCTTGACCTGCTGGCAACGGGGCCCGGTTGCGCGCCGGATCGTGCCGCGGCCGCCGCCGAGTATGTTGCCTCCTGTCCGGGCATCCATGACATCATCGCCAAGGGCGAGAACAAGGTAAGCTTCCACACGGCCGACGGCCTGCAGGTGGATGTGCGTCTGCTGCCAGCGGAGTCCTACGGCGCTGCGCTGCAATATTTCACCGGATCAAAAGCGCACAACGTCTCGCTCCGCCAGCGCGCTCTCAAAATAGGCTATACGCTCAGCGAGTGGGCGCTGGCACGGCTGGACGACGGGGCCATCGTGGCCGCGGCGACCGAGGAAGAGATCTATGCCGCGCTGGGCATGGATTGGATGCCGCCGGAACTGCGCGAAAACCTGGGCGAGATCGAAGCGGCCGCGCGGCACGAACTGCCCCGGCTCATCGAGCGCGGCGACATCCGCGGCGACCTGCACATGCACACCACGGCCAGCGATGGCCGCAACTCCATCCGCGAAATGGCCGAAGCCGCGGCGGCCTGCGGCTACAAATACATCGCCATCACCGACCACTCCAAGAACATGGCCATGGTCCACGGCCTGGACGAAAAGCGCGCGCTGGAAGAGATCCAGCGGATTCGCGAGCTCGACAAGCAGATGGAGGGCCGCGTGCGCGTTTTCGCCGGCGTCGAGCTGGATATTTTGCCCGATGGCCGGCTCGACCTGGATGACGAGGTGCTGGCGCAGATGGACATGGTGATTGCCAGCGTACATTCGCGCTTTGACCAGAGCCGCGAGGAGATGACGGTGCGCGTGCTGAAGGCTCTTGAGAATCCTTATGTGCGCGTGCTGGGCCATCCCACCGGCCGCTTGCTGTTGCGCCGTGAGCCCTTCGCGCTCGATATGGGAGCAGTGCTGCGCCGGGCCGCTGAACTGGGCGTAGCCGTCGAGCACAACGCCGCGCCAGAGCGGCTCGACCTGTGCGACCGCGATCTGCGGCTGGCGAAAGAGCTGGGCTGCCCCATCATCATCGGTTCCGATTCGCATGACAGCGGCAACCTGGGCAAGATGGATTACGGCGTGCGCCAGTTGCGCCGCGCCTGGCTGGCGCCGGAAGATGTGCTCAATACGCGCAGCGCCAAGGCTTTTCTGGCCGCGCTGCGCAAGCGGCCGTGAAGACGTCCCAGGCTAAGGAATGAAGTAAAACGGGTCCGGATATTTGATGGAAACCTCGGCGGCCGGGACGCCCTTCAGATCGCTCCACTGGTCGCCGACGTTGAGCACCAGCGTGTATCCCTCGGCGGCAATGCGGGCGCGGTCCGCCGACTTGTACGCAAGCGCGGTTTCAGACATCTGCGCCGGCGAGCGCATGATCAATTGCCGCCAACCCGCAAAGCCCTGCGCGCGCAGATTGCGCTCTGTTGCGGCGCGCTCTGTCTCCGGGCGGCCGGTGAGAAAAAAGACCGCGACGCCGAGCCGGCGCGCTTCGCGGTAGAGCCGCAGCGTTCCGGGAATCGCCGGCGCCTGCGCGGTGTTGATCCAGGCATCGAAGGCTTTGGCGTTGTACGCAAAGTCCGCCTTCGCTATCTCCTGGTAATTCGAGAGCGTGGTCTCATCGATGTCCAGGACGAGTGCGAGCCTTTCGTTTGGCAGACGATATGCCGCGCGCCGGCGCAAAAATGCGATGGCGCGGTCAGCTTGCGCATTGATGTCTTTGGCATAGCAGCCGCATTTGCAGGTGCATTCGTGGTACTGCCTGAGCTCACTTACCAGCCGGCCGAGGTTCGGAATCTGTTCCGCGGCTGAATTCTCGCTGACGATCGGTGGCAGTTGCTGCGCGGCGAGGTGAAAAGTGCCCCCCAGAAGCAAAAAAATTGCGGCGGCTGGTCTCAAAAATACTTTCAATGCATTTCTCCTTCCCCATGCACGTAAAGGGCTAGTCTAAACCGGCTCAACCGCCCGCTCCGCAGCTTCACATCGTGTTCTTGCGTCCCGATCCCGTTACACTGGAAATATGATTCGCGTCTTTCGCCCCATCCCCGTAGAGCGGCTCAAGTTGCTGGTCTTCGATCTCGACGGCACCCTGATCGACTCCGCGCAGGACCTGTGCAACAGCGTGAACGCAGCGCTCAGCCATTTTGGCCGCGCGCCGCTGCCGGACCCGCAGATTGCGAGCTTTGTGGGGAACGGCGCGCCGGTTATGGTGCGCCGTTCGCTGGCTGTTGCGGATGGTATCCCAGCCGATCGCGTGGACGAAAAGCTGCTGGCCGATGCCTTGGCCTTCTTTCTCGGCTACTATCGCGAGCACAAGCTGGACTTCACCTATGCCTACGAGGGCGTTCTTGAGGCGCTTGCCGCGCTGCGCCATCTGCACGATGCGCCGGACGGCGTGCCACGCACCATGGCGGTGCTGACCAATAAGCCGGTGCGTCCCGCGCGCGGCATCTGCGAAGGGCTGAGACTTGCAGGCTACTTCCTGCACATCTACGGCGGCGACAGCTTTCCGCTGAAAAAGCCCGATCCGGCCGGTCTGCGCTCGCTGATGGAGGAAACCGGCGCGCGGCCGGAAGAGACGGTGATGATCGGCGACAGCCGCGTGGACGTGGAAACCGCGCGCAACGCCCAGGTATGGAGCCTGGGATGCGACTTCGGCTTCGGGCCGCGGAACCTGATGGAGACGCCGCCCGACGTGTTGGTGGATTCGCCGGCGGAGTGGACCGATGCGCTCATCCCCGGCAAAGGCGCTTACAAAGAGGCATGACGATGGACACCCGCAGGCTGCGCATTGTGCTGCCCGGCGGCAGCGGACAGGTGGGAAGCATGCTCGCCGCGTACTTTCAGGAGCGCGGGCATTATGTAACGGTACTCACCCGCGGCCCGTATACGGCCTCCTGGCAGACGGTTCACTGGGACGGCGTCAATCCTGGCTCCTGGATTGAAACGCTTGAAGGCGCCGACGTATGCATTCATTTGTCGGGCCGCAGCATCAATTGCCGCCACACCGAGCAAAACCGCAAAGCGCTCTACGACTCGCGCATCGGTACCACGCGCCTGCTGGGCCAGGTGATGTCCGTACTCGACAATCCGCCGCGAGTCTGGCTGAATGCGTCGTCGGCCACCATCTACCGCCACGCGCTGGACAGGGACATGGACGAAGCGACCGGCGAGATCGGCGGCGGCGAGCGGATCTCAAAACGCCGCCGCGCACCCGAAAAATGGGACTGGGCCGTCAAGCTGGTCAAGGACTGGGAAGCCGCCTTCTTCTCGGCGCAAACCCCGCGCACGCGCAAAGTGGCCTTGCGCACCTCGTTGGTCTTCGGCCCGGCTCCAGGCAGCGTCTTTGAGGTGCTGTCGAACCTGGTGCGCGCCAGCCTCGGCGGCAATCAGGGCAGCGGCCGCCAGTATGTCTCCTGGATTCATGAGACCGACTACGCGCGCGCGGTGGAGTTCCTCATCGATCACGAGGGCATCGAGGGGCCGGTCAATCTCACCGCGCCGAATCCGTTGCCCAATCGCGAGTTCATGCAGGCGCTGCGCAATGCGTGGGACGTTCCGAACGGGTTGCCCGCGCCGGCGCTGTTCATCAAGATCGGCGCAATCTTCATGCGCACCGAGCCGGAGCTGGTGCTCAAGAGCCGCCGGGTTGTGCCCGGCCGTCTGCTCGATGCCGGCTTCAACTTTCAGTTTCCCGCCTGGGCCTCGGCCGCTGAAGACCTGGTGCGGCAGTGGCGGGCGAGAAGTTCGTAGTTCAAAATATACTGGCAGGTGCAGGACTCCCCGACGTGCTTCGCATCAACCGGCCCAGTCCCGGCAATCAGATGGTTTGTGCGGCGGACATTGCGATGGTCGAGCGGCGCTGTGCGCGCAGCCGCACCTGAACAGGCGAGAGCCAGAGCAAATCCAGGGAGGAATGGGTATGAGCGCCACAACCAGCCCGGCGACGGCGATCGAGCGCTACAAGATGCTGATTGACGGAGAGTTTGTCACCAGTCAGGCCATGCTTCCGGTCTTGAATCCGGCCACCGAGGAGATCATCTCCGAAGTGCCCGCCGCAACCGTGGAACACGCGAATGCGGCGGTTCTTGCCGCCGAGCGCGCGCAAGCTGACTGGGCACGGCTGCCGGCCATCCAGCGCGCTCGCTATCTCCGCGAGATTGCAGCCGCGATCCGCAGAAAAAAGCCTCTTCTGGCGCAGACCATCGCCAGGGAACAAGGCAAGATTCTGCCCCTGGCCGAAGTCGAAGTGGATTTTTCCGCCGATTACATCGACTACATGGCCGAGTTTGCGCGCCGCTATACCGGCGAGATCATCCAGAGCGACCGCCCGGGCGAAAACATCCTGCTCTACAAGGCTCCCATCGGCGTGGTGGCCGGCATTCTGCCCTGGAACTTCCCGTTCTTTCTCATCGTGCGCAAGATGGCGCCCGCGCTGATTACAGGCAACACCATCGTGATCAAGCCAAGCGAAGAGACGCCCAACAACGCCTGCGAATTTGCCAAAATCATTGCCGAATCGCCGCTGCCCAGGGGCGTCTTCAACCTGGTCACGGGCGACGGCTCCGCCGGAGCCGCATTGGCCGGTCATCCCCGTGTGGGCATGGTGAGCCTGACAGGCAGCGTGGAAGCCGGAACCGCCGTGATGCACGCGGCTGCGCCCAACATCACCAAAGTCTCCCTTGAGCTGGGCGGCAAGGCACCGGCCATCGTCATGGCGGACGCTGATCTCGATCTGGCGGTGAAGGCCATTCGCGACTCGCGCATCATCAACACCGGCCAGGTATGCAACTGCGCGGAGCGCGTCTATGTCCATGAATCCATCTCCGGCGAGTTCACTGACCGGATCACAGCGGCCATGCAGAAGACAGTCGCGGGCGACCCATTCGCCGCCGGCGTGGAGATGGGGCCGCTGGTCAGCCAAGTGCAACTGCGCAGTGTGGAGTCGGCCGTCGAAAAAGCCGTGAGCGAGGGCGCGAAGCTTACAACCGGCGGAAGCCGCGATCAGCGCGAGCGCGGCTACTACTACCAACCCACGGTGCTGGCCCACTGCCGCCAGTCCACGGACATCATGCGCAAGGAGATCTTCGGTCCCGTGCTGCCGATCGCCACCTTCACCGATCTCGACGAGGCGATTGCGCTGGCCAACGATTGCGACTACGGTCTTACGTCGTCAATCTTTACGCGCAGCCTGGACTCGGCAATGCGTGCGGCCAACGAATTGAAGTTCGGCGAAACCTATGTAAACCGCGAGCACTTCGAGGCCATGCAGGGCTTCCATGCCGGATGGCGCAAATCGGGCATCGGCGGCGCCGACGGAAGCCACGGTCTCGAGGAGTTTCTCCAGACGCGCGTGGTTTATATGGACTACGACACAAAAAAGAAATAGGATGCCCGGTTGCACGTGCGCGACAATTCACCCCGAGGAGCAAACACCGTGTCCGCTCTTTCCGCATCTGAAGTTGAATCACGCTTGAAGAACCTGACGGGCTGGCAGGTCGAGTCCGGCGAGCTGGTGCGCACCTTTCAATTCGCGGATTTCCGGGCCGCCCTGCGCTTTGTCAACGCCGTGGGCGATTTGGCCGAGCAGGCCGGCCACCACCCCGACATCGATATCCGCTATAACCGTGTCCATCTCAGTCTCGTGACCCACGATTCAGGTGGCCTCACGGCGAAAGATTTCGATTTGGCTGGCCGCGCCAGCGGGGTCGCCTGATCTCCGGGGGCTTTCCTGGCTTCGCAATTCAGGATTCGTCAGACAAATTGTCGCCAGAAATACCAAATTGTGGATTTCCACCGATTTCTTCAGCTTGCCGGAATCGGATCAGAGTTTTTCTGTACCACCATGCGGCAGCCATGCCCCCTAAAACCGCCGACGCAATGGCGACTATCCCCACGTTGCGCCAGCCCGAGGGCTGCGCTGACGCTTCTTCGCCTTTCATGGAAGTTTCTGATTCCAGATATGTTGACAAGAAATCTAACCCTCCGTATCTTGCCCGGCGCCCCCGCGTTTGAGTCCCCGAAGCGCCAGTGCTTTAGATGCCCGGGGACACAAAAAAGGTGAAGGCATTCACGAAAAAATAATTTTGATTTTTGTATTTGCTTTCTTCGAAATCTATGCTATCGTGTATTTATTCCACTGGTTGAGGCAGTCGGAACTGCCTCTTCTTAGTCGGAAGTAGTTTGCGTCACTGGCCTCCCGGCACGAACAGCAAGAACGTTCGTGCCGTCTTTTTTTTCTGGGATGACCGTGCGGGCTACACGGGCGCATCGCAATCCAAATTCACATTTGGCGTAGAATAGAGTTACTGCACGAGCCAGTTGCTCCGGTTCGCGCCTGTGGTTTTGTAGTTGCGGGGTTCCTCCTGCGGAGCAGAGCCAAAGAGGGGGCGTCACGGTTTCGACGGGATCGAGTGCGGTCTGGAGGCATGCCGGGGTGTGGGCACCCGTAATCGCCTGCAAAACAAAAGTTGCCAACAATAATCTGGCACTTGCTGCTTAATTAACTAAGCAGCCGTTCGTCGCGGCTTTGCCTGTGGGCTGCGAGCGGGCGTCGCACAGCAGGCTGGCGTAGATGGCTCGGTCCGTGCCGTTCTGCGTGAGATCATCGGACTAGTTTTATGCACATCTTGTCCGTTCTGAGTGCATAAGGCGAAACCTTCGGAACCGGACTGAGCATGGATTCTCCTGGCTGACAACGATTTCGGACGCGGGTTCGACTCCCGCCGCCTCCACCACACTTAAATTGTTTATTTTCTTGTGTTTATAAAATTGTAGATTTTCTGTGTACGATACGCGTACGATAGCTACATCATGCTGACGCTGTATCGTCGCCATCTCAAGCGCTGTTCCAAGGGCGGAGAGCGCTACTGGAAGCGCTGCTCCTGCCCCATGTGGGTCGAAGGAACGGTCAGCGGAACCTACATCCGCCGTAGTCTCCAGACCGCCAGCTGGGAACGGGCCCAGAATCTCGCCCACGAGATCGAAATTGCCGACGATCCCAAGGCAGTACCGGCTCAGAAGGAAGAACCTGTCACCCTCAAGCAGGCAGTCGATGAGTATCTGGCAGATGCGCGGGCGCGCGAATTGGCCGACTCTACACTCAGCAAGCTGGAGACGATTTTCAGAAAGCAATTCCTCGTCTGGGCAAAAGCGGAGGGCTACACGCTGCTGCGCGAATTGGATTTGCGCTCTATTCAGACATTCCGTGCGACATGGACAGACGGCGGGCTGGCCAAGAAGAAAAAGCAGGAACGGCTGACCGGTTTTTTCTGGTTTTGCATTCGTGCCGGCTGGATTACGCAGAATCCGACGCTGAATCTCAAGCGCATTACCGTGCAGCAGACGCCAACAGACTATTTTCCGCGCGACGAGTACAAGAGAATCATGGATGCAACGTACCGCCTCGATGATGGACTGGAGCGCGCCTACGACGTGGAAAAGCGTGGGCAGCGCATTCGTACTTTGGTGCAGTTGTTGCGCTGGAGCGGTCTGCGTATTCGCGATGCCGTGACACTCGAAAGAGTACGCTTGCAGTCGAACGACGACCTCTTGCTCTACCAAGCCAAGACGGGCGTGCCTGTCTATGTTCCGCTTCCGCATGAGGTTGCCGAGGATCTTCGCAACGTCCCTGACGGGCCAAAGCCGAACCCGCGCTACTTCTTTTGGAGCGGGAACGGCGATGCAAAGTCAGTGGTTGCAGACTGGCAGCGCGCGTTTCGCCGGTTGTTTGAAGTCGCCGGACTAGAGAAGCCGGACGGAACGCGGAAGCGTTGCTTCCCGCACATGTTCCGGGACACTTTCGCTGTCGAAATGCTGTTGGCTGGCGTACCGATCGATCAGGTCTCGATTCTGCTGGGACACAAGAGCGTGAAGATTACAGAAAAGCACTACGCGCCGTTTGTGAAGGCGAGACAGGAACAACTCGCGGCGAGTGTCCGCCAGGCGTGGCAGGAGATGGAACCTACGACACCCAGACCGCCAAAGAAGCCTCGCACGGCAAGCTCATCCGGCCCGGCGCTGGTGTACTCGAATCAAGACACTCTCCGGAATGCGTAGGTTGCAGTAGCCACGCTTCTTCCTGGTTTCCGGTGATCCCCACTTCAGCACACCCGGTTCGTTGGCAAAGAATCGCCTTACGGCCTTCTCACTCATTCCCCAGCGCCGCGCTACTTCGGGCACGGTGAAATGCCGCTCCAGCGCGACGGAGTGAGAAGAATCGGCATCGTCCCCTTCGTTCATCCGAGCCCTTGCGCGGCTGCGGCTTTCAAATGAAATCAGCCGCACTGACTCATTTCCACTCTCCCTCTTCTCGATTTCTGGCTTTCCCATCTCAAGACCTCAGCCAGCGCTTGATGCTGATGTATGGAGATTCACCTGACACCGCAGAATCTGTCTAATGAAAAATGGGGAGACCGTTATTCCTGCCAGGCATAACGAGGCATTTTCCAGCAACCGTCAAACGGCGAGAAAGCATCAAAAGTAACACCTGCCGCTTGATGGGTTGCCGTACACACATGGCGGCGGGACTCCATCGTCATTCCTTTCGTTCGCTGTAGCTGCCTTGAGTTCTCTAGCCGGAGGACAGCTATGGTTCTTCCAGAAATGCGATTGGTACAGTCAGCCATCGTCCTGGCGGAGGAACTGAACTACTCCAGAGCGGCCGTAAGGCTTGGCATCGACCAGTCCGCCCTTACCAAAAGGATCGTTGAATTGGAGAGTCTGCTCGACGTGCGCCTTTTCGAGCGTAATCACCAGATGGTCGAGTTGACCGAGGCAGGCGCAAAGTTCGTTGAGCACGCCCGCCAAGGCGTCGCGCACATTGAAGAAGCAGTAACAGCCGCCAGGGCCGCGCCACGCGGAGCGGAAAATGTTCTCAACGTCGGACGATCAGCGTACACCGATCCCTGGCTGGCGTCTGTCATCCGTTCCGTTCACCTACCACTCTACCCGGGAATTCAGATCAACTGGTCCAGCAGCTATTCTCACGAGGTGGCGCGCAATGTCATTGCTGGGACGCTTGACCTGGCGCTGACCACAGGGGTTCCAGAAATGCGCAAGCTCTCTTACCTCAAGCTGGCTGAGCATCCCTTTTACATCGCGATGCCGTCACGCGACCCGCTGGCTGCGCGCCGTGAAGTCCGCCTTGCCGACTTGCACAGCCGTGTTTGGGTCATGTTTTCGCGACAGGTCAGCCCCTACATGTATGACGCGATCATGAGCGATGCAAGGAAGACGGGTGTCATTGGCTCAGAATTGCATCATGTCACCGGCGCTGAAGAGGCTGTTCCTCTGATTCTGGAACGCGCCGGGCTGGCATTTCTCACTCGGACAGGTGCATGGCGCATCGCGCGGGACGGCATCACCATGCGTCCGCTCGTGGAAGAAAACCTGAAGCTCGTCACGAATCTCGCCGCTCGCGCCGACACAAAATCAAGGTTGGTCCGAGAATTCGTGAAAGCAACTGCACGCAAGCTGGAGAGCCTGCGGAAACCGACGCAGCCGCGACTGCCACTGAGCGCGTGACGGAATGAGCGGGCAATTCAGCGGATTGCTTCAGGCCGGAAAATTCTGGATCTCGATGTTCAAAGGACCATCGATGCCGCATTCTGGGCAATGCACAATCCCCGAGCTGAGTTCCCGGTCCCCGACCTCTTCTCGCTTTCGCGCGTGGCCGCAATGGGTACAGATGTGGAGATGAACCAGGCTAGAGTCATTCTCATCCAAGGCATCTTCATTGTTCATGACCTTCAACTCCTGCATCGTCAACAAAGGTCTTAGCCTTTAACTTGATTCATTTCATGTTCAAAGGACTCGTCTTTTGCGATTCTTTAACAAAGCTGCGGCACCCCAGCTTTTGGTCGCTTCCGACATTGCAGAAGTCACTCGGAGGGAAATTCCGCCGGCCTTGTCGCGAAACGAGGGTCGCGCCGCCACTATATGTATGGAGTCTTTTTTTGAGGTCGCACCAGATGCCGACCGCGATGGTGGATTTTCAATTCCATAATCTAGACCGGAGGACGTCTTCGGCCTAACGGCCAGAAAGTCTGGAAACGCGCTTTGGGTTTTTATCGCCAATTGGAATCGAAGTTACCGAAAAGCAGAATTTTCAGCCGCTTATCCGAGTAGCCCGTTCGGGCACGAAGGTTGGAGCGGCCCCAAATCAGCCGCAGGCGAAAAAAGCATCAAAACATCCGAAATAGGTATACCATTAGTAGGCATGTACGGGACAAAAAATACAATCACTCGTGCTTTTACTTCCTCTGAGGATGAATCGTGGTGGCTGACGCCAAGTAAACTGGCGGCTTCTACCTCACTTTTCGGAGTTATCCCCTCGGCGCCATCAACGGGCGGGAGGGTATTCGACGCGATCGCGAAGATTCCGATCGCTCCTGCGCCCGCAGCCTCGGCCCTTTCGTCCCTGTGGGATATGTCGCAGCCAAACAGCATCATCCCTCATTACATGGCTCCAAGGTCGCCAACGCTTATTAGCTCCCCGCCCGTGGCGTCTGTCCCTATCGTGCTGAAATGGCAGTATGTGACGCGGCGCTTCGATCAATTCATCGGCAAGATAGGCGTATCGCAGTCGCGAATCGACGATGGCGTGAGGAAGCAAGCCGGTATCCGAAGCTGCCTTAATCGATACTATTGGGGCGTTTCCTCGGAGACCGCCAACAGCATGTTGATCGGCTCCTGGGCAAAATCGATGATTGCTGGCCAGTCTAGCGACATAGATCTTCTGTTCCTGCTGCCAGCGGCAATCTATTTCAACTATGAGCAGCGGAGCGGGAACAAGCAGTCGCAACTCCTCCAGGAAGTGCGCGGCGTTCTATCCGATCAGGGTAAGTATCAGAACACCGACATCAATGGCGACCGCCAAGTCGTCATTGTGAACTTCGACAGCATCCCCGTCGAAATACTTCTGGCCTTCACTTGTCAGGATGGCAGCCTGATTATCTGCGACACCAAGCATGGCGGCTACTACAAGGTCACTGACCCGATCTCCGAACTGGCCGATCTTGAGGCATCCGATACCAAGTGGAACGGCAACACGCGCGCGTTGGCGATCATGGGAAAAAGGTGGCTCCAAAACAGAGATGTGAAGGGTCTCAAAGCATTCATGGTCGAGCGCATGGCGGTGGAATTTTTGGCGAGTTGGCCTTACAGCATTCACGATCGCTTTTGGTACGACTGGATGGTTCGGGATTTCTTCCTGTTCTTGGTAGGCCGGGCTAATACGTCGATCTCTATGCCCGGAACAGGCGAGAACATCTCCCTCGGTGCTGAGTGGCTGGGGGAGGCCCTGCGCGCGTACAAACACGCAGCGGGCGCGTGTACCCATGAGCAGGCTAATCATGAAGTTCTAGCTGGGGAAAAGTGGCAGGAGATTTTCGGAAGCGCTGTGCCGCTTCGGGTCTCTTGAACCCAAACACCAAGGCGCTTTTTGATGCCTGTCAACGCAATAGCGAGGACTGCGAATATACGGCGCTGAACTTCGTTATCTGGTTGCGCTATCTCCGTTGGTTTCGCGTGGCCTTCCTGACGCTGCCGGTGATCTTTGGTGCCGTTGCGACCTGGAAGATCGCGGAGAGGGCGGCTCCGATCGGAACTGCTTTTTGTACTCTCCTAGCAACAACGCTGCCCCTGATCTATCGGGCTACAAAGCTCGACGATACGATCCGCAAATATGAACGTCGCGCCGGACAATTCACTAACCTGCGGGATGACTTTCGGCGCATCGCCGAAATCGGCATCAACAAGGATTTTGCGGCTTTTGAAAAGGATTCAAAGCCGCTCTTTGCCCGCCTACGAAAAGCTAGAGAACCGATGCTTACGCCGCCCGAATGGTGCTTTGCGATCGCTCAGAGGAAAATCCAGGGCGGTCACTATCATCACGATTACGACATACGAGGGCTGGGTGCTAAGGACGCGAGTTAATCATGGCGGCGGCGCTGTTGGCTTCGGATCATCCAGCTAGCGGTCATCTTACTGCGAAGCTGGACTATATCCTCATTTTCGCGAAGCCTTCGAAGCACGCAGAGATGGCGGCGGGACGGCCAGATCCGAATCTTAATGGGTGCCAAATCGTCGAGTCACTTAGCGAAACGTGTACCTTGTTCCCGGGAGCGGCTTCTTAAGCCGCTGGTGGTGCGGCGGCGCTGGCCGTCGGGCGGGCCAAAGATGTCGCCCCGGTGTTCGTCCGGGGCATCGGACCAGGGCGGGAAGACGGGCAGCCAGAGACAAAAATTGCGGAGCCGGTTTTGCTGGCTCCGCTGAATGTCCCGGTTGGGTTTGTGGTTAAGCGGCGGCGGACTTCTTCACCGCTTTCGGTTGCGGCTTGGCCGTGGCTTTCTTCGCGGCCTTTCCTTTCTCTTTCGCCGCGAACTCCTGCTTGACCTTCGCGGTAATGGTGTCCACGTCCACCTTGTAGCACTGGGCTGCCTCGCGGAGAATGCGCTCGGTGTCCTGCGGGCCGCGCATGGAAAGCAGGATTGCCGCCTCGACGGCAATGCGGCCCAGCTTGCTTTCCTCGGCCTTGGGTAGGAACTCGGCCAGCAGTTTCGCTGGCTGCTCACTCTTCTTGGGCTTGGCGACGCCATGCTGCCGGATGAGGATGGCCACCTTGCGCTCGTCCAGCATTGAAGTCAAGCGAACTGCAAGAAATAGCAGGTCGCGTTTCATCAACCGGACGGGAACAGCTTCGCCTACCGCTTTGAGAACGCGAAGTCCGGTTGCCTGGGCTATGGCTTCTTCACGGCGGCGCTTCTCCTGCTCGGCCTTGAACGCGGCATCGGTCTGCATGCGCTTCCTGCTGTGGTGAATGGGGCATTCAGGATTGGCGCACACCTTGCGCATCTCGCCTTTCTCGCTGCCCTCGGTGACGATGGCCTCGGCGGTGTACTTGCACGTCTTGTACTCCGGCCAGTCGCGCTGCTCCTTCTTCTGCGGCGCGTCCTGGCGGATGACAACGTACTTGTTGCGAGGGACTGCCACGCTGTCGTCGCTCGGCTTGCCGTAAGCTGTGCTGATCTGTACCAGTTTCGGCTTCGCCGCCACGGTCTGCTTCACGAAAGCCTCCACCTTGGCTTGATAGCATTTGGGGTCGCTGCATGAATCGGGCTGGTTGGCTCCGATGTCGGCAAACAACAGCGTGTTGTGCCCGGTGCGCTTGGGGCATTCAAGGCAGGAACCCGCCTCGGGCACGAGTTGCGCGTCGTCCTTGGGGAACGGCGCAGCGGCAAGCTCCAGCAGAATGTTGTGCTCAATCCACTGCTGGAGATGGCGAACGGGCAGCAGGATACTTTTCGACTTGCTGCCGTTGGCGTAGCTTTCTTGCCAGCAGGCGGCGAGTGCTTCCTGTTGCTCATGGGGCTGAAGTTTCGCCAGCAAGAGGGCATGACCTACGCCGATCTCGTCCTTGGCGAAGGCTTCGGCGACGGCGGGCGCAAGCTCGGTCAATTTCAAATGAGCCGCGATGTATGCGGGTTTCTTGCCTAGCTTGGCGCTGATTTGCTCGATGCTGTACTTCGGCTCTTCCAGATTGAGCAAGGCGCGGATCCCCTGCGCCTCGGCCAGTGGGTGAACGTCGCGGCGTTGCAAGTTCTCAACGATGCTGACTTCGACCGCCTGTGCATCGCTCAGTTCAGCGATGCGGACGGGAACGTATTCAAGACCGGCCATCTGCGCCGCGCGGTAGCGCCGCGCTCCGGCGACGATCTCGTAGGTGTGCTGTCCCTTGGGTCGCACGACAAGGGGCGACAGAATCCCCTGCGCCCGGATAGACTCAGCCAGTTCGTTGAGACTTGGTTCATCAAATACCTGCCGAGGATTGGCGGGCGACTCCGTGAGGCTGATGACGGGAAGGTTGCGATATTCGGATTGCGTTGCGGTAGTCATTGCGATCTTCTCCTTTGCTGGTTGTCGAGTGGAAGTTTTGGGCGGGCGGCATAACCCGCCCGGGAATGAGCGGGTCATTGCTTGCGACTGTGCTGGAAGGCTTCGTAATAGCCTTGCGCCCGGAGGTTGTTGTCCCAGACGCGGGCAAACTCCTCATGCCGCCGCTTAAGCGCGGGCAGAGTGGCGGGCTTTCCCGCATCCTCGTGAAAGCTGGAATACTGCTCGATGCCGAGATAGTCGTTGCGCCAGTAGTACGGGAACAGTTCGATGTCCTGCCCGGCGCGGCGAAGTTCAAACAGCATCTCCGGGTCCCGCATGGTGTCGCCGT
Source organism: Acidobacteriota bacterium (assembly GCA_021803035.1). Taxonomy (GTDB): domain Bacteria; phylum Acidobacteriota; class Terriglobia; order Terriglobales; family Acidobacteriaceae; genus Telmatobacter. The sequence continues at coordinate 114,018 of JAJZME010000075.1, forward strand.
TCTGCTGCCCGTAGTGCGCCACCGAGATGGCAACCAAACCATGCGGGCCGGGAGTGCCGATGTCCTCGATGTCGAGCGGCATCCACGGCGGGTTGTCGATGTGGATGTGGAAGCCGGGAGTAGGATTCCCGGCCTCCAAGAGAATGAGTGCCACTGTGCGCATCAGGCCACCTCCGCGACGGCTGCGCTTTCGGTGGTCTGGGTATGCTCGGTAATTGCGCCGAGAATTACGGCGGAAGTGCGCTGGATGACTTCAAGGCTCTCAGTCAACAGGGCCGCATTGCCGTGGTAAAGCTGGATGTAGTCGGCGCTGCTGTTGCCGGTCTCCAGCCCGATGGCCTGCCCCACGATGAAGGCCACGGCCTCGGCTTCCGTTTCGCGCAAGGTTGCCGTGGTCATGGTGCGACGCTCGGCCTTGTGCAACAGTTCGTGCGCCGTTTCGTGTACCAGCGTGGTGAATTCCTCGGCCTTGGACTGACCGGGCAGCAAAGCGATCTTGCCGCCATAGCTGACGCCAAGGGCCGGGGCAATCTTCTCGTTGAACTCCAGCGCGATGTTCTGCTGATTCAGGAAGTCAATGAGCCGGTCGCGGTGGCCGCCCACGTCACCGCTGACGCTATGGTCAAACTCCGGCAGGTCCACGCCTTCCGTCTGGCTGATGTCGAAGACGTACACGGCGCGGAAGCCAATCAGTACCGGCTGCGGCTTGACGTTGTTCTCCGTTTCGCTGTCCTGCTCGGGATCGGCCTTCTTCCGCCGATGGCCCACCACGGGTGCGAGAATCTGAATGCCTTTCTCGCCTTTCTTCACGAACCGCCCCAGTTCGTTCCATGCGCGAATACCCGCAACGCGGGTTGCGTCGGGCTTCTGGCGGGCAATGGAGAGAACATTGCCGAAGCTGTAGTTATGGAACCGCGCCATCGCGTTCAGATATGCGGTGAGGGATTCGCTCTTTCCTGCCTCAAGCTGCTGGATGAGATGGTCCACGGCCTGCTTGATAAGCATTTGCGTGGGGTTATCGCGCTGCGTAGTGCGCTGCTGATAAGGGGAATCGCTGCGATACTTGCGCTGCGCTTCCTTGCGGTTGTTGCGTGAATTGGTGATGACGCTTGCGGCTTTGCTGCTGACGTTGACGGTTGCCATGATGTGCTCCAAGGGAGTGGATTTGCCTCTTTTCGGCCCTATGGGGCCAAAAAAAGACATTCGTTTCATGGCTGCGAAAAAAGGCGCAGGGAGGCGCTGTCCATCCC
>JAJZME010000081.1 GCA_021803035.1 Acidobacteriota bacterium
GACGGGGCACAAGTCGGGACACACCTGCTAGATTGCTAATCGAGAGTATTTGGCCTATATCTTGTAACTTGTTGATTTAATTGGTGCCGGGAGGGGGGGTCGAACCCCCATGGCCGCAAGGGCCGGCGGATTTTGAGTCCGCTGCGTCTGCCAGTTCCGCCATCCCGGCTCTGCACTGCAATGCTTGTAGGATCAAGAGGGAAGGACTGACCCGTCTTTTGCTGTTGCAGTGGCGCCCAAAGCACTGGCGGCAGCAGTCATGACACCTGTTCCCTGGGCACTCCCAGTATCGCATAGCCACCGGACAGGAGCCAGCGCCGCCGTGCCTGTGACCCGGTGCTTCGGACAAAATCGGGTTCCGGTTTGTCGAATAAACTTGGGGCTTGCCAGAGACCGAAATATGCGCGGCCAAACCCCAGTCACTGTGAGTTCCAGGGATCGTGCAACCAGAACCCATCAGTCCAGATTGCGGCCGCGCTGCGCTTGATGAGCCGGTGTTCCCGCTACATTTCTAAACGATCCACCCACCACCGACCACTTCGTCGCCGTAATAAAACACGGCGGATTGGCCGGGCGTTACGGCACGCTGCGGCTCGTCGAATGTGGCAACTGCTTCATCCGTATTGTCCGGTTCTAGCGTGGCCCATGCCGGCTCGTGGCGATGCCGGATCTTCGCGCGTACCCGCATCGGGCCAGTCAGGAAGGGAATGCTGATCCAGTTCATGTGGCGAACACGCACGGAGCGCGTCGCCAGTTCGGCGTTTGTGCCAACCGTCACGCGCTGGCTCGCCGGATCAATTTGCAATACATAGAGGGGCGAGGGCGACGTGACACCCAAGCCCTTGCGCTGGCCCACCGTGAAGTGGAAGATGCCATCGTGGCGACCCAGGATTTCTCCATTTGCGGCCACGATCTCTCCAGCGGTATCCGGAATCCGTTCGCCCTGCTCCTCAAGATATGCGGTCAGGAACTGCTTATAGTCTCCGCCGGGGATGAAGCAAATCTCCTGCGAATCGGGCTTTTCAGCCAGCGTCAGGCCCCGCCTGCGCGCCATTTCGCGTACCTCCGGTTTGGTCAACCGGCCCAAGGGAAACAGCGTGTGCGCCAACTGCTCCTGCGTCAGGCCAAAGAGGAAGTAGGTCTGATCCTTGGCCAGATCCGCCGGGCGCTTCAGAATCCAGCGGCCGCGCGCGGGGTCGTATTCGTTCACCGCGTAATGTCCCGTGGCGATACGGCTGGCGCCGATGCTCCGCGCCGTCTGCAGTAACTGGTCGAACTTGAGATGGTTGTTGCACAAAGAGCAGGGAATTGGCGTGCGTCCCGCCAGATACTCCGCTACAAATGGCTGCACCACGTCGCGCTCGAATCGGTCTTCCTGATTAACGACGTAATAGGGAATGCCCAAATGCTCGGCGACGCGGCGCGCATCGTAAACGTCGTCCAGGGAGCAACACCGTCCTGCCTTGGGCGCATCGGGAATGCCGTGGCGGCCAGCCAGCCGCGTTTGGTCCCAAAGCTGCAGCGTCAGGCCCACCACGATCTCTCCCTCGTGGGCGAGCATCGCCGCCACCGTTGAGGAATCCACCCCTCCGGACATAGCCACGGCGATGGTTGCGCTCTGCTTCATGGGGGAAGAAAAATCTCCTATCTTAGTTTATAGCTTTCTGCTTTTCAGCCATCAGAGGCAAGCGGTTCGCTCGCAGAAGTTTGGCGGTAAAGCTTCTTCAGCTCAAGACCAGCAGTTGAGCTGATAGCTGCCTTATCCTGCCGTTCCCGCCGCCACCGGCGAAAGAGCCCGCAAATGCTCGACGGCTTCAGGAACGACGCGCAGTACATGGTTTACGTCGGCATCGGTCGCGGTTTTCAGCAAACTGAAACGCAGGCTGGCGCGGGCACGAGTCCTGTCGAGCCCCATTGCCATCAGCACGTGGCTTGGCTCCGTCGATCCGGAATGGCAGGCCGAGCCGCCGGAAACCGCAACGCCTTTCAGATCCAGCGCGATCACCAGCGCTTCGCCCTCCACCTGATCAAACCAGATGTTGGTGGTGTTGGCTACGCGCGGAACGCGGGCATCGTCGTCGCTGCCGCCATTTACGCCTGTGCCGGCCAGTTCCAGAATCCCGGCTTCGAGCCGGTCACGCAGGGCTGCCGTGCGCGCCACGGTGCCATCTTCCAGACTGTGCATGGCCAACTCGGTGGCTTTGCCCAGGCCTACGATGCCGGGCACATTTTCCGTGCCTGCGCGCCGGCGCCGCTCGTGGCTGCCGCCGACGAACTGCGGCTCAAGCGGAGTGCCGCGCCGCACATACAGTGCGCCCACGCCCTTGGGCCCATGCATCTTGTGCGCGCTGATTGAAAGCAGGTGACAGCCAAACCGCCGCACGTCAAGGGCGACTTTGCCCGCGCCCTGCACCGCGTCGATGTGAAAGAAAACTCCCGCGCCAGCAGCGATGTTGCCGATCTCCTCTACCGGTTGCAGAACCCCGGTCTCGTTGTTGGCCAGCATCACACTGATCAGCCGCGTCTTCGGACGGAGAGCGTTCAAAATGTCCGCCGGATCAATCAGCCCGCTGGGGCGCGGCGCGACGAACGTTGTTTCAACGCCGCGTTCTGCCATACGCTCGCCTGCATGCAGGACCGCGGAGTGCTCAATGGCCGTGGTGATGAAATGATCGCCCGGGCGCAGCATTCCGAAGATCGCCGTGTTGTCGCCTTCGGTGCCGCCGGAGTTGAAAACAACCTCGGCGGGGCGGCAGTTGAAGAACCGTGCCAATGTCTCACGCGCATGATCGACGGCCTTGCGCGCTTTCTGCCCGTCGAGATGGATCGAAGATGCGTTCCCGAATTGTTCCATCCAATAAGGGCGCATTGCGTCCAGCACCTCCGGCAGCAGAGGTGAGGTGGCGTTGGCGTCCAGGTAGACTCGGGGCACGGCTAATTCCTCTTCTTCGATTGTACGGGGAATTTCGTTTTCATGCGGCAATCAGAGAAGGCGTGCGGCGTGAATCGCGCGAGCAGCGTCTTAACACGAGCTTAGGCGTGGAGCACCACCAGGCTGAATTAATTGCCGCCAACAGCGGAGATTTCAAGCACCGCGAGCGCATCCGGCGGCAGCGTGAGCGATCCATCGATGACCTGCAATCCGGCGCCCGATGCGAGAATTACGCGGCTGGCGTGGGGCATTGAAAACCGTCGATTGGCTTTGCCCAGGTTGCACACTACGGCAACGGCTCCGCGATCCATGCGCAACCATTTTTCCTGCTCGTCAAAGGAGACATGTGTTTGCCGGGGTTCACCATCATTCAGGCATGGGGTTGTGCGGCGCAGCCGGATTAGATCCCGATACCAGGCCAGCATCTCCGCATGGCCAGGCTGCTCCAACTCATTCCACGCGAGCTTCGACCGCTCGTAAGTCTCGCGGCTTTCCGGGTCGGGAATCTGATCGGGATCCCAGCCGAACGCTGAAAATTCTTGCTTTCGCCCTTCCGACACGGCTCGCGCCATGGCCGGATCGTCGTGGTCGGCAAAGTACTGGAATGGCGACGATGCTGCCCACTCTTCCCCCTGAAAGATCATGGGAATAAACGGACTCAACAAAACCATGGCTGCGGCAATCCCGGCTCGCGCCATGCCGGCGATGTGACTGATCCGGTCTCCCACCGCCCGATTTCCAACCTGATCGTGATTTTGAATGTAACCAAGAAACTTATGCCGCGAAAGACTTCCCGCAGGGCGCCCGTGCATGCGATTGCGATAGCCCGAGTAGATGCCGTCGTAAACAAAGACGCATTCAATCGCTTTGGCCAACTGCCCCAGCGATCCGAAATCCGCATAGTAGCCGGCGGGCGGTGCTGGATTCAGCACGCTGAAGAGCGCATGGTGGAAATCGTCGCTCCACTGCGCGTCCGCTCCCAGGCCGCCGGCTTCGCGCGGCGCAACGATGCGCGGATCGTTCAGGTCGCTTTCGGCAATCACGACCAGCCTCCGCCGCAGAGTTGCTTCCAGCGCTTCCACTGCAGCCTTGAGCTGTTCGATAAAATGAATTGCCGACCTGTCAACAAACGCATGCACTGCATCCAGGCGCAGGCCGTCGATGTGATAGTCGCGCAGCCACATCAGCGCGTTGTCGCAGAAGAAGCGCCTTGCCTGATGCGACCATCTTCCTTCGAGATTGACCGCCCCACCCCAGGGCGTATGGTGTGCCTCGGTGAGGTAGGGTGCGAATTTTCCTGTGTAATTGCCGACCGGGCCGAAGTGGTTATACACCACGTCAAGCAGCACCGCCAGTCCGCGCCGGTGTGCTGCATTCACAAACCTCTTGAGCGCGTCGGGACCGCCGTAAGGCTGGTGCACGGAATAGAGCGCCACTCCGTCATAGCCCCACCCATGATTTCCCGCGAACGATGCCACCGGCATCAGCTCAACGTGCGTCACACCCAGCCCAGCCAGATAATTCAACTTATCAATCGCGGAATCAAGCGTTCCTTCCGGCGTGAACGTTCCCACGTGTAACTCGTACAGAACAGCACTCGACAGAGGAGGCGCCTGAAACACCGCGTCCGTCCAGGCGAACGCGCTGTCCTCGTAGATCCGCGAGAGCCCATGAACACCGTTCGGCTGCCACCGGGAACGAGGATCGGGATAACACGTATCATCGTTGTCGATAAGATAGCCGTAATTCGAGCCCGGACCGGCTGCGCTGACGTCCGCGCGCCACCAGCCCTGCCGATCAGGTCCTTGCATTGCAAGAACTCCGCTGTCCAGTGTTACCGCCAGGCGCCTGGCTCTTGGCGCCCATATTTCGAATCGATGCATAGTTAGTCCGTCATCCCAGTGAGAAGTGCGACCGGGAAGCGTTCCAGGAGCGATTGCGCACGCAAAACTCCTCCGTGGAACTCATCGCCTGTAAATACATTGCGCCAGCGTCTTTCGGGAAGCGTTATAGCCGTCCCCGCCCAGCTTTTGCCGCGAATCATGTTCCAGCGCGGAACGATCACTGCAATATTTTCGCCGCGCATGTACGCAACCAGATGTTCTTTCCTGGCGCCCTCTGCCACAAGTGCCTCGTAGGCGGCGTCTTTACCAAAACACTCCGGGTGTTCCCGCCGCAGATGCAGGGCGCGATAAGTTGTCCACAGCTTCGGCATCCCGCTGTCCATTCTGTCCATGATGGCTTCGACACTCATGCCTCGATCGAGCTCCGCCAGCATGGACTGTCTGATCTCATAGTCGACAGGGCCGCGATTATCGGGGTCCACCAGCCGCAGGTCCCATAGCTCGCTGCCCTGGTATGTGTCTGGCACGCCGGGAGTGGTGAATTTGATGAGAGTTTGCGCCAGGCTATTGATCCGTCCTGCTTCCATCACACGGCTCACAAACCCATCGAGTTCGGAGACGAAATCCTGTGAGCTGAGGATCTGCTCGATGAACTGCTGCAGTGCGTCTTCGAATTCACAATTGGGCTGCGTCCAGCTTGTCTGTTCCTTGGCCTCGCGGACAGCCTTCTCCATGTAGGTCCATAAGCGGTCTTTTGTGATTGGCCAGGCCCCAATCAGCGTCTGATAGAGAAAATACTCGGTGTTGCGATCCGGATATGTTCCCGTCTTGAAGCGCGCATTCGCGCGCGCCCAGCGGTTCAATGTGATTCTCCAGCGCCCGGGAATCTCGGTAAGGACCGCGAGTCGCGCGCGCACGTCTTCCGACCGCTTGGTGTCATGGGTAGAGAGAGTATTCATCGTGAACGGATGCTCGGCTTGCCTTCTGGTGCAGCACCCGTGAAATTCGGCGAGCGTGAGGCCGTTGCGCTCCGGCGCTCCGCCTACTTCGTTGAGCGCGATCATGCGGTTGAAGCAGTAAAACGCCGTATCCTCCACGCCCTTGGCCATCACCGGCGAAGTGAACTGCTGAAAGCGAAGCAGGAACTCGCTCTCAAGTTCCCCGTGCACACGCAGCGATAATACATCGCCGATAAAGTCCAGCAGGCCCGCGTCCAGGTCGGTTCTGTGTTCCTTTGCCTTGCTCACAGCCTCGTCAATCCGGCTTTGGTCAAAGCTGTCGATCTCGTCCCGCTCGGGCACAACATATGTCCGGTACACCGAGAAGCACGCAGCTACTTCACGCAGTGCCCTCCGAATCTCTGACCGGGTAAAGTCGCGGCGTTCGCGGTTGTTCTCGCAAACCTCCACAAACAGGCTGGCCAGCCGGTTGACGTCGCTGCCCAGAGCCTCCTGCTGCACGTTCAGTTTCTTGTCGTGCGCAATCTCGTCAAACTGGGATGCATGGCCGACGAAGTCGCTATAAATTGCGGTGATATCCGCAAGTCCTCTTTCATATATCAACAGGCTGTTGCACAGGTTCAGAAAGTCATAGCCGACCGTGCCTTCGATGGGCCAGTTCTCGCGCAGGTGTTCTCCTGGCTCCAGGATCTTTTCGCCGATAATCCACGCTTCGGGGGCCTGGCTTCGCAGCCGCTCGAAATATTGCTTCGGATCGCGCAATCCGTCGGGATGGTCGACGCGCACGCCGTCCAGCACGCCGTTGCGCAGCCAGTCCAGAATCAGGCGGTGCGTTGCGTCGAAGACGTGCGGACGTTCCACGCGTACGCCGATCAGTGTGCTGACATCGAAAAATCGCCTGTAGCCGAGTTCCTGATCGGCGGTGCGCCAATAAGCCAGCCGATAGTGCTGCAGATTGAGGAATTCGTCCAATGCGTCGTGGTTGGCATTCAGCTCATCAAAAGCAGTCGCGATGGCCGCGGACACTTCCGGGCGCTCCTCGCAAAGCCTGCGCAGGAGTTCATAAATCACTGTCTTGTCGCTGTGCCGCGACAGGACCATCTCGCGGTCTGAAGGCTCGGGGGTGGGCAGCCGGGCAAGGCTGTCGGCAAGAAAGCTCAAGGTGGAATTTCGTGCATACTCCGCCGCCTTGGCCAGGGGAATCGCCAGCGAACGGGGAGCAAGCGGATACAAATTATCCATGTAGCGGACCTGAAATCGGTCGTCGAGGTGCTCGGCGATAATCTGGTTTGCGCTCAATACGCGCCCGTATTGATCGCCCAGGACCGGGATCAGGACCTTGTTTTGCAGCTTGACTTCAGCCGAGTGCCAATCGATGTCGAACCAAGTGGCGTAGCGGCTTGAGCGGCCGTTCTCAAGCACGTCCCACCAGTAGCGGTTTTGCGGGACAGTGGCCATGTGATTGGGTACGATATCCAGCACCTGGCCCAAATCGAGCGCTTTGAGGCGGTCGCAGAATCTCTTGTGCCCCTCGTCGCCGCCCAGTTCCTCGTTCACGCTTTGGTGATCGACTACATTATAGCCGTGTGCGCTGCCGGGAACGGCCTGCAGATTGGGCGCGCTGTACACGTGGGATATGCCCAGATCTTTCAGATAACCGGCTATTGCGATTGCGTCGTCGAAGGTGAAGTTCGCATGCAACTGCAGCCGGTATGTGGACGAAGGAATGCGCCGCATGGGTTACATTCTAGCGCGGGCATTCACGGGGTAACGTATTGTCCTGTGCATCGGATTCAGAAGGAGAATCTCGCTGCCGCTTGTCCGCAGGTGCAATGCCTCTTCCAATGGACGGATGTACGCGTCACAATATACGGAGGTGCAGTGGCGGCGCGATGTCCGGCCGTCACGTTCCCGGGGACTCAATATCAATGCGCGTAGAGCCGTCGGGGGCGGGGCTCTTCAATGTGCCGCAGACAGCACGAATGGAGCTGCGAGGCGTGCACCATGTCCCATGAAAGTGGCGAGCCGGGCCGAGCCGTTGTCTACAGTCTGCCTAAGCGTTGCAGCGATGCATTGCGGAATGTGCAGTTCAGCTGCTTTTTTGATCAGTACCGGGAATGCCATTTGCGGTGCGGACGGCGGACGGATGGTTCTGGTCGTCTTCGACGGCACGGCCTGCGAAGTTCGTCGCCACTTTCCGCACGCGCGAGGGCTTGGATGCGGTAGTCGGCGATGCCAACGAAGTCACGCTGGGGCGCATCTTCCTGGACGGCGGCCTGGACATTCAAGGCAACATCTTTGTCCTGCTTTCCGTCGCTGAGTACACGCTGCGGCACTCGGAGGGGCTTAGCAGCAACCTGGTGCAAACCATCGGGCGCATCAGCCTCGATGCTGCCCGGCGGCTTATGCACGGCCACAAAAGCGGCGGCGCAGAAAATTGGCAGTGCTCTCCTTGCCCGCTGGAACTGCCCGCCGAATTCTTCGAACCCTGGCTTGGTTCTTTCCTCGCTCACTGCTGTGCGTTCTTTCGCTCTGCGGAAGAAGACCTGGACGCGGCGCAGTTGCACGCCATGGAAAATGTATGCGACCGCCTGGCGCTTGAGGCTGGAGATCACCTTCTCGGTGTCGGTTGCGGGTGGGGCAGTCTGCTGCTCTACGCCGCCGAGCATTATGGGGCCAATGTGCGGGGCATCGCTTCCAGTGAAACGCAGGTTGAAACGGCAGAGGATCGTATCCGCCGCAGCGGCCTGCAGTGGAAGTGCTCCGTTCAGCGCCGCGACCTGCGCACCTCTCCGTATCGCGCCGGGAGCTTCGACAAGATCTTGCACGTGGGCGTCTTTGAGCAGGCGCCCTTCACCGATCTTGGCAAATACCTGGTCTGCATGAGGGATATGCTCGTCCCTGAAGGGCTGCTTCTGCTGGACCGCATGACATGCTCGCATGGCTTCGGCACCGTAGCCCGCCCCATGCATCCGGCCTTGCCTGTGGAGTCTCTTTCAAAGGAGCTTGAGCTTGCGGAAGCGGCAGGGTTGGAATTATTGAATGTCGAGACGCTCCGCAAGGAATACGATCGGACTCTGAGCGTCTGGATCGAGCGGCTGCTGACTAACTGGATGCGCGATATCGACGGCCGCTTTGACCGCGAATCCCGCGCATGGCTCTTCTATCTTGTAGAGGTTGCCGCCGGTCTGCGCGCCGAGGCGATCCAGGTGCATCGGCTGCTATTTCGCTGTTCTCTGCGAAAGGCTTCATTCGATTAGCCGTGTTCGTGCAGTACGGCGCGAAGATCCGGCAACCGGCATGAACGCGTCATTCCGGAATCGAAGCCGGAGATTGGGAACGATGCATCGAACAATTTCTCCCATGCGACTGCGGCAAGACAGCCCGCCTTGTCTTTCACATCATTCCTCCACGGTTACGAGCGCGGCGCTCTGCTGCGCTTTGAGAGCAAGCTCGGCGGCCAGCAGGCACTCCGAAGGGTCCTGCGCGGTGTGCGTGCGGTTCACAATATCTGCCACGAACTGCGGCCCGAAGGGGAGCGGCATATTGTTGCAGTCGATGTAGCGGGCCTGCCTGCCGTCCACGAGGAAGAGATTATTCCCCTGGCGATTGACGGCGACGTTCGTGTATTTGCGCACTTCGATATACCCATCGGTGCCGAGAATGAACAGCCGGCCATCGCCCCACACTCCCAGCCCATTCGGCGTGAACCAGTCGAGCCGTACGTAGCCAAAGCCGCGGTCACCGCGCAGGACCATGTCGCCAAAATCCTGAAACCGCGGCTGCTCCGGGTGGCGTATGTTGGCTACCTGGGATTCCACCACTGTGGCCTGTTTTGAGCCGGTGTAGTAGAGAAACTGATCCACCTGATGAGAGCCGATGTCGCAAAGAATGCCGCCGTACTTGTCTGGATCCCAGAACCATGCCGGCCGCGGCGAAGCGCCACCTGAGTCGCCGCCATGCTGCACGACCTGGTGCGGCGCAAGGTTAATAGTCTGGATAACCTTTCCGATGGCGCCCTGCCGCACCAGAACGCCTGCGTATGCAGCTGCTTTCACCTCCAGCAATTCGCTGTACAGGATGGCGTAGATCCGGTTGGTCTCGGCGATGGTCTGCCGTATCTCGGCCAGTTGTTCGAGAGTCGTCATGCCGGGCTTGTCGGCGAGCACGTCCTTGCCCTGCCTCATGGCGCGGATGGCAATGCCGGCGCGCTCGACCGGAATCTGCGAGGTGAGGACAAGCTGCACGGATGGATCGTCCAGGATCTCATCCTGGCTTTTGACAATCCTGGCGCCGGGATAGCGCCGGGTGAACTCCGCAAGCTTGTCTTCTTCGCCGCCCCAGGCGGCCACCAGTTCGCCGCCTCCGCGCTGCACCGCGCCCACCATGCCGTAGATATGGTCATGACTCATGCCGCACACGGCGAACCTGATGTGGTGCTTTACCCCGGCTTCCGCCTGCGCTGGCGCTACGGCATCCTCGATCACGCTGCCGCCTGCGGCCATCTCCGGCAACCCCGTCATCATTGCCATCGATCCCATCAGGCCGGCCTGCCGCAGAAAGTCGCGCCGGCCGGTGGATTTAATCTTCATCGTTCCCCTCCATCTCCGAACAACGCCGCTAGAGCGCTCGGCGCTCTGCCTGCGCGATCTCGACGCTTCTGACCTCCGCGCAGGAGGTATAGATGCTCCGCACCAACTGGAGCGCGCGATAGCCATCCTCGCCCGAACACGCGGGTCTTCGGCCGGTCTTCACAGCTTCTCCAAAATCGGAAAACTGGCGTTCGAACGGCGCCAGCGAGACGGCCATCGGATCTGATGCTCCCGATGCGGATTGGTGCGCGAGCGGCGCGGGATCGCCGTGATCGTCCTGAACGTCCCATGCCGTCAACTGGTCTCCTGTGACGATCGCCGTACCTTTCGTCCCGTGAATTTCAATTCGTTCGGGATATCCGGGCCAGAGTGCCGTCGCTGCCTGAATTACGCCGGTGGCGCCCGATGCGTAGCGCAGCAGTGCGCAGAGGCAATCCTCCGACTCGATCCTGTGCAGCGCGCCCAGTTGCCAATATCCAAAGACCTGATCGACAGCACCGATCAGATACATAAGCAGATCGGCCTGATGAATGCCCTGGTTGATCAGCGCGCCCCCACCCTCGACGGCCCAGCTTCCCTTGGTGGGGCGCGCGTAGTATTCGGGAGAACGGTACCACTTTACGTATGCGTCGGCCTGGAGAATTTTTCCCAGACGCCCGTCGGCGATGGCCCGCTTGAGGAACAGCGTCGAGTCGTCGAAGCGATGCTGGCTGACGACTCCCAACTGGATCCCGGCGCGGCGGGCGACATCAATCATGCGCACCGCGGTTGCCAGCTCGATCGCCATCGGCTTCTGTACCAGAACATGCCTGCCCGCCTGCGCGCTTAACTCAACGGCCTCGAGCCGGTAAGCGGGAAATGTGCAGACATCGACAAAATCCACCTGTGGGTGCCGGCATAACTCTTCAGGCGTAGCGACAAACTCCGCGCCCCAGGCCTCGGCGAACTTGCGTCCGCGTTCCGGCGTCCGGTTCGTGCAAACGGTGACTTCATAGCCGATATTCTTGTACGCCTGCGCGTGCTTGTCGGCTATTGCTCCCGTTCCAATGATTCCCACTTTCATGAAATGCGTGCCTCCCTGTCCGTATCAGGCGCTGGCGGTGCAGCTTCTGGCATGGCAGCCAGGAGTATCCAGCGGTGTGGCTGATCCGCGTCGCACGATTTGCCATCCTGAGTCCGCGCTGTCTTCTACGCATACGCACTCTACCACACACCGCCGCGCTTGCCTGGGCGGCCCGATTGAGGCTATCGGGCCGCCGGTGTGTGCAGATAGCGGCTGGCGAACTGGATGAAGTACGGCCAGTCGGGCGCGGGAGTGTGCCCGCTGGCATCTTCGCGATAGGCAAGCGTGCCGTCGGTGAGCGCCATCCCGATTGGCGGCCAAAGTGACGTCCCTAATCCCCTCTGGCCGAGCAGTTGGTAAACCGGACTGGCTCCGGCTTCGGCCAGAAACATGCCTTTGGGGTCGGCCCAGCCGTCGCCCTGCCGCGTGGGATTGCCAGCGCCGATGAAAACAGGCCGCGGCGCGCATAGCGCGATCAACTCGTTGGCATCGACGGGCAGATCGCTGGCGTTCAGCGGGCCGCCGTATTTCAGGAAATTGCCGTCGAACCAGTAATACTCGCTCAGACCGGTCAGATTGCTGATCTCTTCGCCGTAGATGTGCCGGTAGAGTTTGGCGCCGCCTTCGCCAGATGAGTTGACATAAGCAATGGCGAAGCGCTGATCGTAAGCCATCGCTACCAGAGCCGTCTTCCCGAAGCGTGAATGGCCCATGATTCCCACCTCATGGCCGCTAATCGCCTTGACGGTTTGCAGGTAATCGAGCGCCCGGCTGGCGCCCCAGGCCCAGGCGCGTATCGTGCCCCACTCGCTGGGCGTGCGCGGCTCTCCTTTGTCCATCAGGCCAATAATGCCCTTGTCAAGGCCTGCACCGTTATCCGCCTGGAAGCTGGTCGGCGAAAGCATCGCATAAGCCCATCCCTGCCGTAACACTTGCGCCTGCCAAGGTGGTTCAGGATCACCGGGGCTTGAGTGCGGAAGCTGGCCTGCCCACAGCGGATCGAACTCGCTGTTGAAGGGCAGCTCTAGAATTGCCGGGACCGGACCGGCTGCGTGAGCCGGGGTAACCAGCAGCATATGCATGTTGACGGTAATGGCCGGGTCGATGGAGTTGTTGACATGGCCGACGAGCTTCTTGCACACGGCCGGCACGCCGCCGATGGTCTCATCCTTCGTATCAAGCACATGCCAGGAGATTTTGGGCGTGTGAACGGGCACTTCGCCGTACACGTCGCGGCTGAAAGCAGCAAGGATCTGCGGACGCCGTTCGGTCCACCACTCCTTGGCCGAGGTCACGGGCTTGCCGTCGTTGAGCAGCAGAGGATTCGGCACGTTGTCGTAGACGTGGGCCTTCGATTCGTTGAAGTTGGCCGCGTAAGGCGAATAGGGATTCGAGTAACTTGCCGGATGGCGCAGATGCTTGATGCCGAGCTGGTCAAGCATGTGCCGGCGGTTTTTCCTTGCAGAGGTTGTGATCGACCGCTGGTGAGACTTGTGGGGCTGCGCGGCGGGTTGCGGGGAAGCGGTTTGTGCCGCCAGCGGCGAAAACGCGAAACACGTGAAAAGAGCCAGAACAAAAAGGGGAAGCGAGCAACGAACAGGTAACAGCGATGGTTGCATGAAGGACCTCCCGTTTCGAGTGTAGTGCTGGCCGGAAAAGCGGCGCCTGGAGATGCAGGGCAGATGCATCAACGTTTTCTATTGCTCAAGCAGGTTTTTTCTGCGGTCAAAACAGCTAACCAATCGCCTTCTCGGAGCGAAGACACGAAAATAGCCCAGGCTGAAGCCCAGCGAAACCCTGGGATAGCGTTCAAGCCTGAACAAATTCCGCCGATACAACTATCGAATCGACTCTCAAGAGGTGGCCGTTATGCGCATACAATGGCTCCGCGATCTTCCTGTTGCCCGCAAATTTATCCTCGCCTTTGGCGTCGTATGCAGTCTGTGTGTATTGCTCGGCGCAAACACTTTTTTCGCGTTTCGCAATGTCGCTGAAAAGAGTGTTGATGTGAGCGAAAATGCTTTTCCATCGGTCATTGAGCTCTCTCAGACGCGGGGAGCGATGGCTGAAATCCGGTGTCAGGATCTCGACCTGTTGCTCTGTCAGACGCCGGACTGCACCGCGGCGCATGCACGGGCGCGGCAGCAGGCGATCCACACGTACCGGGGCGCATTGGCTGCGTATGCGGCGCGAATCCGGTATCCAGGGGAGCGCAAGCTCTATGAGCAGTTCAGCACGGCGTTCGCGCAATATCTGCAATCGAGCAATCGCGGCGTGGGCCTGCTGGCGGCGGGCAAGGCGGGCGATGGTCTGGATCTTCTTGCCTCCAGATCCATGGAGGCGCTGACGGATTCTGCGCTGGCGGGAATCTCGGACGACATCAACCTGAACGCCCGGAGTGGAATGGCCAGCGCGCAGGGAGCTTCCGCAGCCTGCAGGCTGGCCACCTGGATTGACATCGGCGCCACGCTGCTGATCGTAATCCTGTGCGGGCTGACAGGCATTGTTCTCACTGGCGAGATTGCGCCGCGATTGGTCCGGATCAAAGAGGCGGTGGAAGCAATGGCGGCCAAGGACCTGACGGTGCACCTGCGGGTGACGGGAACGGACGAGATCGGCCGGCTCGGCGAGGCGGTAAACACCAGCGTGGCCTCGATCCGCACGGTTCTGGAGTCGGTGGCCAAAGGCGCGGAGACGCTGTCGGGCGCGACCACGGAGATCAGCGCGCGGTCGGTGCAGACTGCGGGCAATGCGCATACCCAGTCGAGCAAGACGAACCAGATTGCCGCGGCGGCGGAAGAGATGACGGCGACCATTGGCGAGATCAGTCACAACGCGGAGACGGCGGCCGGCGCAAGCCGCGATTCGGCGCGGACTGCCGAGCAGGGCGGTGCGGTGATGCAGGCCGCGTCCGCAACCATGCAGAAGATCGCCACGGCCTCCAGTTCGGTGGCGGACAAGATGACTTCACTGGCGCGCCGCTCGGAAGACATCGGCAAGGTGGTCAACGTGATTCAGGAGATCAGCGAGCAGACCAATCTGCTGGCGCTGAATGCGGCCATTGAGGCGGCGCGAGCCGGCGAGCACGGCCGCGGATTCGCGGTGGTGGCGGGCGAGGTGCGGCGGCTGGCCGAGCGCACCAAAGGCGCCACTGAAGAGATTGCGGGCACCATCCGCAACATTCAGGAGGAGACTCGCGAAACTCTGGAAGTGATGCAGGAAAGTCGCGCCTCAGTCGAAAAAGGCATGCAGGAGACGGCCAATGCGCGCCGGAGCCTGGAGGCGACCATCGAAGCGTCGAAGCAGGTGGAGCAGCAGATTCACCTGATTGCCACCGCGGCTACGGAGCAGACCTCGGCGGCAAGCGAAATCTCGGCGTCGGCCGGGCAGATTTCGTTACTGTCGGTCGAAAACGCGCAAGGGGCTGAGGCTGCCGTGGAATCGCTCAAGAACCTGGCGGCTCTGGCCGGCGAACTCGACGGCATGATTCGCCAGTTTCAGTTGGACGGAGGTCATTCGGCGGGTGGGCCGCAGGCGCGCCCGGCGCAGCGATCGCTGAGGCCGTCGCTGCGAGCGGCGCAAGCGTAAGGGATGGCTCGCGATGGCGAGGGAGTGAGCGCGGCGCCCGCGCACGGGCAACAAATTCTGTACAGAACGATGATTTTTTAACTATGATCTTGCCGCCGCCGTAATGGCGGTGAGGGACGACCATGAAAAAAGCGATGCTTTGTCTTTGCGCTGTTCTGGCTATGGCGCTGACGACGACAACCGCCCGGGCGGCCGATGTGACCGGCTCCTGGACGGCCGAGTTGACCACACCGGATGGCAACAGCTTTCAACTCGCATTCACTTTCAAGCAGGATGGCACGAAGCTCACCGGCACGGTGCAGGGGCCGGAAGGCGAGCCGATCGACATTTCCAACGGCAAGGTTGACGGCAACAAGATTTCGTTCGACGTTTCGTTCAACGACACGACAATTACCCACGAGGGCACGATCAACGAAGCCGGGAACGAGATTCAGATGACGACGAAATCCGACTCGGGCGACTTTCCCGGCGGCAAGATGACGCTGAAGCGCGCCAAGCCCGGCACGGCGCCGGCCGGGCAAGAGTCTCCGCAACAGTAGCCGTTGAACAGAACCCCCTGCGGCTGCCGCACGATCAAGGGGCGGCGAATGCAGGGGAGTTTTGCGTATTGCACCGGCATGAAGGGCTTGACCACGAGGCGTGCCGCTTCGGCAGGAAAAGGAGTGCGGAGTGACGGCCGGAAGAGCATTTACGAACTGAAGCGTGCCGATTTGCGCAGCCATTCGCATCCGCGTTTGGGGTTGGCAAGAAAATACACTGCAAGAAAATCTGTGGAAAAGAAAATATTTTAGGGGGGGTGCATTCGCGGCGGTTTGGGTTGGCAGAGCGCGCTCCGCGATCCCTGAGCGGCGGCCCGGTTTGCGGTGGTCACACGCCGCACGGAGACGAGCGCGTGGGTTGGGCCTGCCGATGAAGGAGGAGGGATGGGCTTGGTCATGCTCGTGTTCTTCCTTGGGAGGCATATGGAACGATCGATGGTTCTATTGTCGGCGATGGGGCAGAAATTACCTGCAACGGTAAGCTAAAGGATTCGCAGGGGTTGGGGCGCACGGGGCTTGACAAGTGGTTGGGGTGAACCCCTCGGGCGAGACAGTTTCCTGCTCTTCCGGAGGTGCGCTATGCGGTTGGGCGGGGTGAGGGAATGGGGCATGGGGCAGCTTGATTCTTGCCTCTGTTACATCGCTGGAAAGTAAGTCGCCGGCAAACAGGCATCACTCCTGCTGCCGGTAGTTAATCGGTCAAAATCCAGCAAGGGCCCGTATCACCGGCGATGGTGACCTTTGGTGGAGATTTCCCCAAGAGCAGGTGGCAGGGGCTCAAGCCCCGATCAGTTGTTGCGGGCTTTTGCGGCATGGCTGAAGCCGTGCCCTGATTACAAAGCTCAGCACGGCTGTACGACCGCCAACCGTGCCCCTTGCCGGCCTTCCGGTCCGCACGAGTTCCGTGCTCTTCAAAGAAACGCTCTGTCTCCATCGCCGCGATCTGCTTCCGTGTCTACCGGATCATGGCGCAAATTTGCGGCGCGCTGCAACAGGCAGCCGGATTTCATTTCCCTTCACGCGCCTCATCGCGGTACTCTTCCTGTAATTCCCTGTGGAGAACCGCTATGGTCCTGAGCCGCGTGCGCTGGCTCCTGCTTGTGGCCGCATGTGCGCCGGCGATTTGCTTTGCCGGCAAGCCGAAGAAGTGCTTCACCGCCAACCAAGCCTCGAGGATGCTCAACAAGGACGTGTGCGTCACGGCGCACATCTACGATGTGGTCCGGTTGCCGGACGGGACGCGGTTTCTGGACGTTTGCCCGCCCACAACGCCGGATGCCGATTGCCGCTTCACCATCGTGAGCTTCCGGCGGGACAGGGACGAAGTTGGCCGTCTGGCCAAATATAAAGACAGGAATGCGCATATCCGGGGCATGGTGCTTCCGGTGCGCGGCGGGGCGTGGATGGTGCTGGACCGCGTGCGCCAATTCTACGGCGGCCCGCCCAAGTTCCGGCCCAATCCGCTGCTGCTGCACGGCTTCAATGCGGATTCCGACCGTGCTCCGATCTATGACCCCAATCTGCGCACTCGCGGCAGCGGCCGCAGCGCCACGAATACACGCAATCAGGAGACGCGGCCACGAAAGTAACGCGGGTTTGCATCTGTGAACCCGAAGTCGCACTTGCCAGCGCCATGGCCGCGGAGGGACAATCCATCCACAAGGAGGAAGGCAATGGCGAAACCGAGCAAGAAGTGCGCAAATCCCAGTTGCAGCTGCATGGCGCCCAACGGCTCGAAATATTGCAGCGCGCATTGCGAAGGCACGGCGGGACGAACTGAGTTGATGTGCCTGTGCGGCCACTCAAACTGCGAAGGAGAAACCAGAACGTCATAGCCAACGGCCAATGATCGCCGGCCCCTACCGTGTCTTTGCCGCTCTTGCCGGCGGCTTGTGGCCAGGTTGTAGTAAGGTCTCCTGATCTTTGCTCTTTCTCACGCAGGGGCCGGAAAAGCCCGCTCTTCTTCGGGCGGCGCATCCGGCCAGCTTGTTCCGGACCGGTTTCCCGGGAGCCGGTGTGTCTGTGGTTTGCCGCCGCATTGGCGCACCGGAATGACGCTGTGTGCGCCGGGCGCCAACCCTGCGGCTGATAAAATCTTGTTCAGTCCTGCTGTGACTCCTTTCAAGAGAGATTTGCCTGTGCCGTCAACTTCAGCGTCGCCTTCTGTTCCGCCTTCCGCGCTCACTTTTCAGGACCTTTTATTCCGCCTGCAGGGTTTTTGGGCGGCGCGCGGCTGCGTTTTGCAGCAGCCCTACGACGTCGAGGTTGGCGCGGGGACCATGGCGCCGGAGACATTTCTGCGCGTGCTTGGGCCGCAGCCCTATCGGGTGGGCTACGCGCAGCCTTCGCGCCGGCCGGCCGACGGCCGCTATGGCGAGAATCCCAACCGGCTCTTCAAGCACACGCAGTTTCAGCTCATCCTCAAACCGCCGCCGGTCAACGTGCAGGAGCTATATCTTGAATCGCTGGAAGCCATGGGCATCGACCTGAGCCGGCACGACCTGAAGTTTGAGGAGGACAACTGGGAGTGGCCCGCGGGCGGCGCCTGGGGCGTGGGCTGGCAGGTGATGCTCGACGGGTTGGAGATCACGCAGTTCACCTACTTCCAGCAGTGCGGCGGCCTCGATCTGGATCCCATGTGCGCCGAGCTGACCTACGGCATGGAGCGCATCGCGGCGTTTTTGCAGGATGTCGATTCCATCTACGACATCGTGTGGGCGCGCGACCCCGACACCGGCGCAGCGGTGACCTACGGCGATGTGCGCCTGGCCGAAGAACTGCAATTCTCGGTCTACAACTTCGAATACGCGGATGTGCCCCGGCTCTGGGATCACTTTAATTCCTACGAGGCCGAGGCGCATGCGCTTCTGGCCCAGGCCGAGGTATTGTTCACGCGCGAAGACGCAACGGCCGTAGAGAAGCGGCGCTTTCCGCTGCTGGCGACGTATGAGCTGGCGCTGAAGTGCTCGCATCTGTTCAACCTGCTCGATGCCCGCGGCGCGATCAGCGTGACTGAGCGCGTGGGCGTCATTGGGCGCATCCGCGCGCTGGCCGTGGGCGTGGCAAAGGCCTATGCGGCGCAGCAAGGCGCCGCGGCTTCCAGCTCTTAGCTGTTGGCTTTTATCTCCTGGCGAACTGATTTCAGGGATCGACAACGCAAGCACCTCACAAAACGAGCTAATAGCGAACAGCTAATAGCGGCGCAGAGAAAGCACCCAAAGCTATGTCGGACTTTCTATTGGAAATTGGTCTGGAAGAAGTTCCCGCCCGCATGATTGCCGGGGCTGAGGCCGAACTGGGACGGCGGGTTCAGGATTTGCTCACGCGCGAGCGGCTGCTTGCACCCGAGGCGCGGCTGACGACCTACTCGACGCCGCGGCGGCTGGCTGTGCTTGTGGAAGGCGTTCTGCCTGCGCAGGCGGATAGCGAAGAGAAGCTCACCGGGCCGTCGTGGAAAGTGGCCTTCAAAGACGGCCAGCCGACCGCCGCGGCTGCTGCCTTCGCGAAGAAGGCCGGCGTCGATGTGTCGGCTCTGGAAAAGGTGACTACGCCCAAGGGCGAGTATGTGGGAGCTACCGTCAAGCGCCGGGGGATCAGCGCGCCCGAGTTGCTGGCCGCCGAACTGCCCAGGGAAGTGCTGGCCATCTATTGGGCCAAGAACATGTACTGGCGCGCAGGCAAGCCGGAGCGTTTCGTGCGCCCGGTGCGCTGGGTGGTGGCGCTGCTGGACTGCTCGGTGGTTGGGCTGGAGATCGCCGGCATTGCCGCCGGAAACCTGAGCCGCGGCCACCGCGTGCTGAACGGGGATGCGCCGGTTGCGATTGACGAGGCGAAGCAGTATGCGGAGAAGCTGCGCGCCGCCAAGGTGGTGGCCGGCGTGGCCGAGCGCCGGCAGATGATCCGCAAGGCGCTGGACGCCGCCACGCGCACCATCCCCGGCGCGCGCTGGCGCGAAGACGAGCCGCTGGTGGAAACGGTCGTTCATCTCACCGAGTGGCCGACGGTGATCGTCGGAGACTTTGAGGCGGAGTATCTGGCGCTGCCCGAGGAAGTGCTGGTCACGGTGATGCGCGACCACCAGAAGTACTTTGCGGTGGAAGACGCCAACGGCAAGCTGGCGCCGCACTTTCTCGCCGTGCTGAACACGCAGACCGACGCCGAAGGCGCGGCCATCATCCGCCACGGCAATGCCCGGGTGCTGCGGGCGCGCTTCAAGGATGCGCGCTTCTTCTGGGATTTCGACCAGAAGACGCCGCTTGCCAGCCGCATCGAGAACCTGAAACACGTCACCTTCCAGAAGGAGTTGGGCAGCTACTATTGGAAGACCGAGCAGAACCTGGCCGTGGCGCGCGAGCTTGCCGAAGCCGTCAGCGAAGACGGCATCAGCTTCGACAAAGCGGTGCTGTTCAAGGCTGTGGAACTGGCCAAGACCGATCTCACGACGGAGCTGGTGAAGGAATTCACCGAACTGCAAGGGGTGATAGGCGGGCTGTATGCGCGGGCGCAGAAGCTGGGCGAACGCGTGGCGCTGGCCATCTATCAGCAGTACGAGCCGGCCTCCAGCGAAGACGAAATTCCGCTTTCCGCCGAGGGCCAGTTGCTGGGGCTGGCAGACCGCATTCAGACCATCACCGCGATGTTCGGCATCGGCAACGCGCCCACGGGCTCAAAGGATCCGTTTGCGCTGCGCCGCGCCGCCAATGCGGTGGTCAAGATTCTTGCCGAAAGCGAGCTGCCGCTGACGCTGCGCGACGTGGTGGACGCGTCCGGCGCGCAGGCGGACACCAATGAACAGGTCTCGGCGTTTTTGCGCGAGCGCCTGCACTTCTACCTCAAGGATGTGCGCGGCTTTGCTTACGACGTGGTGAACGCCGTGCTGGCCGCCGGGGCTGACGACGTGCGCGACGCCATGGCCCGCGCCGAAGCGCTGACCACGGTGCGCGGCTCGGAGGATTTCGCCGCGGTTTCCGCGGCGTTCAAGCGCATCAAGAACATCCTGCGCCAGGCCGCGGAAAAGGGCTTTGCGCTGGGCTCGCCGAAGAGCGTGATGCTGGCGCCGGAGGCGCAGCGGCTGGCCGATGCTTCCGCCGCGCTGGCCCCGCGCGTGGCCGCTCTGCGCGAGCAGCGCACCTACGTCGCGGCGCTGACGCTGATCGCCACGCTGCGCCCGGTCGTGGATACATTCTTCGACAAGGTCATGGTGCTCGACCCGGACGCGGCAATACGCGGCGCACATCTGGCGCTGATCGACGAAGTGCTGCGGAGCTTCTCCGGCATTGCGGATTTCAGCGAGATTGTCACGGCGTAGGGCCTGTATTTCCCAGGTCCCGGCCGCAAAACCCCGGGTGGCTGACTGCCGCATCTTCATTTACGGCCAAGCGTCTAATATTGATAGAGATGTCGGACACACTTTATCTGAGTTTGTGGTATCCGAACCTCCGCCTGGAGTCGCTCCCTGACAAGCTGACGGCCGTCCTGGATGCTTTTGCCGCGCACGGCGGCGAGCGGCTGGTCTACGCGGCCACCGTCTGGCCTGTGAGCTGGAGCGAAACGCCGGTCTTTCAGCGGGTTTACGGGCGCGCCGGGCAGGGGCCGGAACGCGGCGCCCCGCCCCGCCAGGCCGTCGAGGAAGCATTGGAGCTGCTCCACGACGACTACGCCTACGAGTTTCAGATGGGCTGGAGCCTCTGGGAGGTGGAAACAGCGCCCGGGCTCGATCCGCGCTGGGTGCGCGCACCGCGCCTGGTGCGCGTTACCGGCTACGGCCCGCTCTTCGACGAAGGCGCCTACGAGCAGGAGGGCCACATCAAGATTGACTTCGGCCCGGATACGCCGTTTCTGGAGGAAGAGACAGAGCTGAACGCGCAGGCGGCGCGGCACGTGGAAGAAAATGTGCGGCAGCTTGTGGAACTGGTGGCGGCCGTGCAGAAGGAATCCGGGGCGACGGCGCGCCTGCTGTGGAGCGAACTGGGCGAAAGTCTGGCCCAGCGGTTGGCGGCCCGGCTCGGGGTGAATAACTGACCATGCGCTTCACCATCAAACGATTGCGGGCCCTGGTGCTGGCGGCGGGCGTCCTGCTGGTGATGGTGCTGGCTGCGTTTCTGGTCGCGGACCACTGGAGAAACATTCTCAATCGCCGTGACATTCCCAGGCGGCTGGGCATCAACATCCAGCAAGAGGCCAACGGCGTCACCTACACCCAGTCGCATGGGGGCCATGTCGTCTTCAAGATCCACGCGTCGCGCGTGGAGCAAATGAAGAACCAGCAATCGCTGCTGCACGATGTAAAGATCGAGTTTTTCGCGCCGGACGGCCGCACCCTGGACAGCATTGCGGGCAACGATTTTGCCTATAACCAGAAGACCGGCATCGCCACCGCGCAGGGCCCGGCAGAGATCACCCTGACGCATCCGCCCGCCGCGCAGCCCGGCTCGTCCAAAGCCGCGGCAGGCAGCGCATCCGGGCCCACGGGCGTGCCCATCATCCCGGCGGCGGCGCCAGGCACCATCCATGTGGACACCAGCGGCCTCATCTTCAACCAGAACACCGGCGTGGCGACAACCACCCAAAAGGTGAACTTTTCGATGGCCCAGGGGAGTGGCACCGCAATGGGCGCCGTCTATAACTCGCGGCAGGGCTTCCTGGTGCTCGATCACGCGGTGAAACTGACCACGAAGCGCAACGGTGAAACCGTGGTGGTCCACGCAAAACATGCCCGGTTTGAACGGGACCCGCAGGTCTGCCTGCTGCGCAGCGCAACGGCCACCTACAACGGCGGGCAAATGACCGCCGGAACGGCAACGATCTTTTTCCGCAACGGCGGCTCGGCCCGGCGTCTGGCCGCCGCCGGCGGATTCACGCTGGCGACCATCAGCGGCGATCGCCTGGCCGCACCCACAGGATTGCTGGAGTTCAACAAGCAGAACCAGCCCAGCAGCGGCTCGATGCAGGGCGGCGTCAGGCTGGACTCAAAGAGCGCGAACCAGCAGATGAACGGGACGGCGCCCAGTGCGGAGCTGCGCTTTTCGCCCCAGGGAGAACTGCGCGTGCTGCAACTGAACCAGGGCGTGGCGATACGCAGCGAGGCGGTGAGCCTGGCCGCCGGACCGCATTCTGAGCCGCTGCGCGTGAACCGCACCTGGCGCTCGCCGTCGGCTTACCTCGACTTCCGCAACGCCGGCCAGGGCCAGGTCGAGCCAGCGGTTCTGCATGGCTCGGGCGGCGTGGTTGTGACCAGCGAGACCCTTCGCGGCCATGCCGCGCCGTTGCCCATGCGCCTGACGGCCGAGGATGTGACGGGCGAATTCGGCCCGAACTCCCAACTGACCTCCATCACCGGCGTGGGCCACGCCAGCATGGAACAAACCACGACGCAAGGCGCCACCCAAACCGCGACCGGCGACCGGATTGTGGCGCGTTTTGCGCCCGCGGCCGCCCGAAGCGCTTCGGGAAGCGCCCAGGCCACCGCGGCAGAGATCGAGTCGGCCGTGCTCAACGGCCATGTGTCCCTGATTCAGCATCCGGCGCCGCAGGCCGGCGCGCAGCCCCAGGCGCCCATGCGGGCCACCGCCGGACACGCCGTCTACGAGAATGCCGGCCAGTGGCTGCGCCTCACCGAAAACCCTCTTGTCGAGGACGGCGGCATGCAGATCGCGGCGACCCGGATCGACGTTTCAGAGCAGTCAGGCCAGGCTTTTGCGCACGGTCAGGTAAAGGCCACGTGGATCGGCACCGGTGCGCCCGGCAGCGGCTCGGCTGCGCCAGTGCAGGGCGAAAAAGGTCTCCTGTTCGGCGGCAAGACCCCAGCGCACGTCATCGCGGGCGAAGCCCAGTTCAGCCAGTCCAGTGGCGTGGCGATCTTCCGCGACCATGCGCGCCTCTGGCAGCAGGCCAACTCCATCTCCGCTCCGGAGATCATTCTGAATCGTGAGCAGCAAACCGTGGTGGCGCGCACTTCCAATCGCGCCGAGCCGGTGCGGGCCGTGCTGCTCGGCACTGGCGCTTCCGCCAAGGCATTGGCATCCCCCGGCGAAGCGCACCGTGAGGCCGCAGCGGAATCTTCCAACCCGCCCATCATCCACGTGCGCGGCGGCGGGTTGACCTACTCCGATGTGGAGCACCGGGCAGTGGTGGTGAGCGGCGTGATGGGGTCGGTGGTTGCGGAAACCGGCGGCGCCACCTGCGTCGCGCACAAGGTTGTCCTGCTCCTCAAACCGCGCGGCGCCAGCGCGGGCCAGGCATCCGCCGAGGTGGAAAGCATCACGGCGACGGGCGATGTGAGCGTCAGTTCGCAGGGCCGGCGCGGGACAGGCGCAAAGCTGGTCTACTCCAGCCAAACCGGCAGCTATGTTCTCACCGGAACGCCGGCGCATCCGCCTCGGTTAACCGATCCTCTGCGCGGCGTTGTGACGGGCGCGGCTTTGATTTTCAACAGCCGCAATGATAGCGTCAGTATCGAAGGCCGCGGACGCGAGACCCGGACGAATACGATTGCGCCGAATGCGGCGAAGAAGTAGACAAACAAGAGAGAGCCAACGACGCACATGCAGACGCTGAGCGCCGAGGGAATCGGCAAGTCGTACAAAGGCAGACAAGTTGTCCGCGGAGTCAACCTTAAAATTTCCCGCGGCGAGGTTGTGGGGCTGCTGGGCCCCAACGGCGCCGGCAAGACCACCAGCTTCTATGTCATCGTGGGACTGGTGGCGCCCGAGACCGGCCGCGTCATGGTCGATGACACCGACATCACGCACATGCCGATGTACCTGCGTGCGCGCAACTTCGGCATCAGCTACCTGCCGCAGGAGCCCTCGGTCTTCCGCAAGCTCACCGTCGAAGAGAACATCCTGGCCGTGCTTGAGGCGCAGCCGCTCGACAGCCGCGAGCGCCGCACGCGCACCGAGCGCCTGATCAACCAGCTTAATCTGGGGCACATCCGGACCACCCGCGGCTATGCGCTCTCCGGCGGTGAGCGGCGGCGTGTGGAAATCGCCCGCGCGCTCTGCATTCAGCCCAACTTCATCCTGCTCGACGAGCCCTTCAGCGGCATCGATCCCATCGCCGTGCTTGAGCTGCAGAAGATTATTTTCGATCTCAAGGCCGGCGGTATCGGCATTCTTATCACCGACCACAGCGTGCGCGAGACGCTGAGCGTCACCGACCGGGCGTACATCATCGCCGAGGGACGCATCTTCCGCGCCGGAACGCCTCACGAGCTTGGAAACGACCTGGAGGTGCGGCGCGTCTACCTGGGAGAAGGCTTTTCACTGGGGTGACGGTTTGCGGCCAATGCCGGGACTTGCGGCTGAACCTCTCTGCCAGTCAATTTTGCCGTCTAAACTGCCTGCCATGAGAGCCGTTTTTTGAAAGGGCACGATTGGCAGGCCAGGGGCTTCGGCCCTGATTGCCGTAACTGTCGCATAATCAGCGAGGTCTCAGTCTCTGAGATAAAGCATTTCAATCGCTTCAACTTTTGCCGCGGGCTGCTAAAGTGGGATATCGCGTTTCGGAAGGGAACCGCTCAATGAACTGTTGCCCAATCCGGAACCAATCGCGCGATACGGCGCATTTTCCCATTTAAGACTTTTCTCACATAATTAAACTCACAGTGAATCTACACAGGGAACGGTTCCCATATGGCGCTGCTGCAACCAAAACTGAACCTCAAAGTCGCGCAACGCCAGGTCCTGACGCCGGGCCTGATGCAGATGGTGAGCGTTCTTGCGCTCAACAAGCTCGAACTGAAGGAGATGATCGATGCCGAGATGGTGGAAAACCCCGTCCTGGAGGAGATTGACGAATCCGTTCCGACGCTGGATGAGGTTGCGAGCCGGGAGGAGCGCCTGGAACGGAGTGCGGAGGAAACAGTGGCTCCGCCCAAGGATGTTTTTAGCGAGATCGATTTCGGATCGTACTTTCAGGAGTATCTTGATCCCGGCTATCGCACGCAGCCGGAGTACGAAGAGAGCGAAAAGCCTTCGTTTGAAAACTTTCTCTCTCAGCCAACGACTTTGTCCGATCACCTGGCGTGGCAGTTGGGGGCTTTGAGCCTTGATCCGAAGCTCCATGAAGCGGCGGAGTTCATCGTCGGCAACCTGGATGGGGACGGCTATCTGGCGGGGAGCGAAGACGAGCTGGTGAGCAGCTTTGGCCAATTCCTGCAGAGCGCCGCGGAGGACGGCAGCGCGCAAAGCGATGGGACCTCCGCGGCCGCGGCTGCCGAAGCCATCCGCGACCTTGTGCGCCAGGCCCTGAATCTGGTGCAGCATCTGGATCCCGCGGGGATCGGCGCCCGGGATCTGCGCGAATGCCTGATGCTTCAGATCGCCGCGCAGCAGGCCGAATTCGCGCACCTCTACGGCAACCTTGCGGTGCCGCCGGAGCCGGACGAAAATCCTCACGGCAGCTTCCGCGCCGAGGCTGAAGCCGGCATCGAGGCGCGGCGCCGCAGCATGGAAGTGGCCGCCGTTATCGCGGACCAGCACCTGCACCTGCTGCAAAAGCGCGATCTGAAAGCTCTGGCGCACGCGGCCCGCGTTACGGTGGACGAGGCCCGGGCAGGCGTGGAGTTCATTCGCACTCTCGATCCGCGCCCCGGCCGTCTGTATAACCGCGAGCAGACGCGCCTGATCGAGCCGGACGTTGTCTTTACAAAGCGCGGCAACGAGTGGGTGGTGTCCATGAACGAGGAAGACATGCCCAGCCTGCGCCTCAGCCAGCGCTACCGCCGCATGCTGGTGGCGGAAAACACCGACAAAGAGGTGAAGGACTACGTCAAGGAGCGGTTCCGCTCCGCGCTGCAACTCATGCGCAACATTGCCCAGCGCAAGAGCACCATACTGCGTACCTGCGAGGTGATTGTGCGCCGCCAGCAGGAGTTTCTGGAACTGGGCGTGGAAGCGCTGCGTCCCATGATGATCAAGGAAGTGGCCGAGGAGATCGGCGTTCATCCCTCCACCGTGAGCCGCGCCGTGGCCAACAAGTACGCGCACACGCCGCAGGGCGTCTTCGAGCTGCGGTTCTTCTTCTCGGAGGGTTCAAACGGCCCTGAAGGCGCGGATACGCCGCTGCTGGTGCTCAAGCGCAAGGTGCGCAAGCTGATTGAAGAAGAAGATCCGCGCCATCCCCGCACCGACGATCAGCTCGCCGCCATGTTGCAGGCGCAAGGCATTCAGCTCACCCGGCGCACGGTGGCAAAGTATCGCGAAGACATGAACATCCCCTCCACGCACCAGCGCCGCCGCCGCGAGTGACGCGCCGCATTCCGGCGCAGATCCGCCGCGCATCGCAACCGGCAGCAGGCGGGGAAACTTGGCAGCCGCTTCTCTAAGGCTGCGCGCCACCATCACTTGCAGCCGCTTCGATCGCGCCTTCGCCTGCGCATACTTGCCGTCCGTGCGCCTTACTCGATAGAGTGACCCAACAGGGCATTTGCGGCGAGCATTGCTCCCAATCGTCGTGTCACAGCCAGATCAAGATTGCTTTCCCAAGAAGGGTGCCATTTATGTCTTCCGTATCCGCTTCAGGCATCGCCCGGCAGAACAATATTGAATCCACTCTCCGCGAAAATCGCGTCTTCCCTCCGCCGCCCGAGTTCAGCCACAAGGCGCACATTAAGAGCCTTGAACAGTACGAGAAGCTCTACAAGCAATCGATCGAAGATCCCGAGACATTCTGGGCCGGCGTGGCGCGTGAGCTGCACTGGTTCAAAAGCTGGGACAAAGTTCTCGAATGGGATCTGCCCTGGGCCAAGTGGTTCGTAGGCGGCAAGCTCAATTTGTGCTACAACTGCGTCGATCGCCACGCGCTGGGCGAGCGCCGCGACAAGACTGCGATCATCTGGGAGAGCGAGCCGGGCGAGATCCGCCGCCTGACCTACGGCGAGCTGTACGCCGAGGTGCAGAAGGTCTCGAGCGCGCTCAAGGCGCTCGGCATCAAGAAAGGCGACCGCGTCGCCATTTACATGGGCATGACGCCGGAGCTGGCCATCGCGCTGCTGGCCTGCGCGCGCATCGGCGCGGTTCACTCGGTCATCTTCGGCGGCTTCGCTGCAAACGCCATTGCCGACCGCGTCAATGACTCCTCCTGCGTCGCCATCCTTACCCAGGATGCAGGCTACCGCCGCGGCAATGAAATTCCCCTCAAGAAGACTGTGGATGAAGCCCTGGCTGCCTGCCCCACGGTCAAGCATGTGGTGGTTTATCGCCGCACCGGCACGGCGGTTGCCATGGTTGAGGGCCGCGATCACTGGTGGCACGAACTGGTGTCCAAAGCCGCGCCCCAGTGCGCTGCCGAAGAACTGGACTCCGAGGATCCGCTCTACATTCTTTACACCTCCGGCACCACCGGCAAGCCCAAGGGCCTGGTCCACACCAGCGGCGGGTACGCCGTGCAAACCTACCTCACCACCAAGTACATCTTCGATCTGCGCGACGACGACATCTACTGGTGTACCGCCGACATCGGCTGGGTCACGGGCCACTCCTACATCGTCTACGGCCCGCTGCAAAACGGCGCCACCGTGCTGATGTACGAAGGCGCGCCCAACTTTCCCAACTTCTCGCGCTTCTGGAAGATCGTCGATGACCATCGCGTGACCGTTTTCTACACCGCGCCCACGGCCATCCGCGCCTTCATCAAGTGGGGCGACGAGCACGTGGAGAAGCACAAGCTTGACTCGCTGCGGTTGCTGGGCACGGTGGGCGAGCCGATCAATCCCGAGGCGTGGATGTGGTACCGCGAAAAGATCGGCCACAACCGCTGCCCCATTGTCGACACGTGGTGGCAAACCGAGACCGGCGCCATCATGATCTCGCCCGTTCCCGGCGCTGTGCCCACCAAGCCCGGCTCGGCCACGCGGCCGTTCTTTGGCATTCAGGCCGAAGTCATCACGCGCCCCGACTCCAACGGTAATTTTGAGCGCGTCCCGGCCGGTCACGGCGGTCTGCTGGTCATCCGCAAGCCCTGGCCTTCAATGGCCCGCACCGTCTACGGCGACCCGGAACGCTACCAGACGACCTACTGGAGCGACGTCCCGGGCTGCTACTTTACCGGCGACGGCGCGCGCCAGGATGCCGACGGGTACTTCTGGCTGATGGGCCGTGTGGATGATGTCATCAACGTCAGCGGCCACCGCCTGGGCACCATGGAAGTGGAATCGGCGCTGGTGGCGCATCCCAAGGTCGCCGAAGCCGCGGTGGTGGGTCGCCCCGACGACCTCAAGGGCCAGGCCATCGCCGCCTTTGTCTCGCTTGAAAGCGGCAATCAGCCCTCGAAGGAGCTGAAGGATGAATTGCGGGCGTGGGTGGCCAAGGAGATCGGCGCTTTGGCAAAGCCTGACGACATCCGCTTCACCGAAGCCCTGCCCAAGACCCGCAGCGGCAAGATCATGCGCCGCCTGCTGCGCGAACTGGCCGCGCATGGAGATATCCGCGGCGACACCTCCACGCTCGAGGATTTCACCGTTATTGCCAAGCTGCGCGAAGCGGAAGAAGGCTGACGGCCTGGAGCAAAGTCCGGAATTGAAGAGGCACGACGCCAGTCGTGCCTCTTTTTCAACGCAGACGAGATGAGATGCGCGCCGGCCAGTCTATCTTGTTTCCACCAGTTCGCCGCTGGTAGCGCGCTGCCCGTAATGGCTCTCGACGTAGTTGTCGAGGATCTGCTTGAACTCGGCCACGATGGAGTCGCCGCGCAGGGTGGTGTAGAGCTTGCCGTCCACATAGACAGGGGCTTTGGGATCTTCGAAGGTTCCGGGAAGGCTGATGCCGAGGTTGGCGTGCTTGGATTCGCCGGGGCCGTTGACGACACAGCCCATGACGGCGAGCTTCAGTTCCTCGACGCCGGCGTATTTCTTGCGCCACTCGGGCATGGAGGCGCGCAGGTAGCCTTGAATCTGCTCGGCCAGCTCCTGGAAGTAGGTGCTGGTGGTGCGGCCGCAGCCGGGGCAGCTTGTGACCTGGGGCATGAAGCTGCGGATGGAGAGGGATTGCAGAATCTGCTGCGAGGCCCGGACCTCTTCGGTGCGGTCGCCGCCGGGTTTGGGCGTCAGGCTGACGCGGATGGTGTCGCCGATGCCTGCCAGCAGGAGCGGGGCAAGTCCGGCCGTGGAGGCGATGAGTCCTTTGCTGCCCATGCCGGCTTCAGTCAGGCCCAGATGTAGCGGGTAGTCGCAGCGCTCGGCCAGGCGGGTGTAGACGTCGATGAGGTCGCGGACGCCGCTGACCTTGGCGGAGAGGATGATCATGTCGTGGCCCAGGCCGTAGCGCTCGGCGGCGCTGGCGGAGTTGAGGGCGCTGGCGATCATGGCTTCGATCATCACTTCGCGGGCTGGCTGCGGATCGGGGCGCTTGTTGTTCTCGTCCATCATGCGCGTCAGCAGGGCCTGATCAAGCGAGCCCCAGTTGACGCCGATGCGAACCGGCTTGTGGTTCTCGACGGCACACTCGATCATGGTGCGGAAGTTGTCGTCGTCCTTGCGGCCGATGGAGACGTTGCCGGGATTGATGCGGTACTTGGCAAGGCCGCGCGCCGCCTCAGGGAATTTTTTAAGGAGCAGATGGCCGTTGTAGTGGAAGTCGCCGATGATGGGCACGCGGATGCCGCGCTTGTCGAGGCCCTCGATGATGGCTGGAACCGCCGCCGCGGCGTCCTCGTTGTTGACGGTGACGCGCACCAGCTCGGAGCCGGCCAGGGCCAGCGCCGCCACCTGCTCGACGGTGGCCGCCACGTCAGCCGTATCGGTGTTGGTCATCGACTGCACGACAACCGGAACTTCCCAGCCTACGCGAACTTGGCCAATCCATACTGTGGGGGTTTTTCTGCGCTGTATATCCGCCATGTTGCTAGTTTACCCGCGAAGCGGGTGAGCGGAACAATGAATTGTGCCGGCCGCGGTGGCGTGTGGCTGGATATTATTGATGGGTAAGGAGATTGGCTCCGGAAGAGATGGCGGCCGACGGGGATGTCACGGGCCGGGGTGACGGCAGATACAGACTGCGGCAGTCGACGGGGACCATATTTCGCGCAACGGAGTACCAGGGCCGCTCCGTTTGGATTGCGACATGGAATTTCAATCCGCGTAGAGAGTTTGGGATGGGTGACCCGACAGGCATCCGATGAGACGATTCTGGACGATCACCAAGCGAGGTGCGATTCGCAAGATTCCCGTTTTCGCCGGATGGAGGGCCACAGCGGCACCGCAGGCGGACTTTTGCAGGGAACGGTCTGAGGAAAGCTGAACTCGCCCGCGGAGGCGTGGGAACAAGGGCGCTTCGATACGTACCGTCGCAAGTTTCTTCGACTGGGACTCCGTCGACCAAAGGGAACCGGATGAAGTGAGGAGCGATCCGAGACGATTCATCCGCATCCTGAGGGGGGAGGCTCACCTATGCGACATCTGTCGAAGGTCGTGGGATTTGTGGCGGGGATGTGCCTGATAGTGTCTGCCATAGCTCAGGCGGATCGGACGTGGTGGGCTTCCGGCGAGCTTGGGGCAGGGGATTTCAAGCTGCACTCCGATCAGGTCACCGGCACGCGCGAGCCGGTTTTTGGTCTCGGTTTTGCCGGGGGACACCGGCTGAATGACAAGGCGCGGATCGGATTGCACGTGAAGGGCTGGCTGGTGGAAGCGTACGATCTGAACTATCCGGCGCAGGGCGAGAGCGTGACCAACGTGATGGGCGTAGTGGATGTCTTTCCCCTGCGGGCCTGGGAGCGCTTCTTCATGCGGGGTGGCCTGGGACTCTCGATTTACTCGGTCAATCGGGCAACCGCGGTGGGCGGCAAGGGCCTGGTGTGGGAGGGCGCTGTGGGATATGAGATCCCGCTGAACGAAAAATTCTTCCTCTCACCGGCGGTCGAGTATTCCGAGGGGCGGTTGGGCGATGTTCTAAACCATGTCGGGCCGGCGACGAACCGCCGGTTTTCAGTGATTGGATTCAAGATGGGGGCGAGTTACCACTTTGGGAGCCGGAAGGGTGTATGGAATCGATGACGGTGGGCCACACGCGGAAAGCGCGCAGCCGGCCATCCACGGTGCGCGCACCCAGCTTCGGACCCATCCGGCCAGGGGGCATTTTTTGCATAGCCGCGAAGTGAAATAGCCATCCTCTCATTCGTCTGCGGACAATCTTGCATAGGATAGGAAAAAGACAGCGCATTCCCGGCCGGGAGCGCACAGCGGGAGGGCCTGCGGTTGAGGCGGCCAAATGACGTGCGATAGGATGGCATTCGGTTTGAGATGCGGCGAGGCAGGCGTACCAGATAGCGAAGAAGTGAGTTGACTTGTTTGCGCGCGGCCAGCTTTTTGAGCCGGATATGGGGAAGCGGCGCAGCGGGAAATTGAGGGAGAGATCTGGTTTTCTATGATGGAATTTCACATTGGCCGCAACGCGCGCGAACGCTACGAGTTCACCGAAACCCTGTTTTCGTACACGGGAAACGTGGTGCTGGGCGACATGCCGGCCTGCCGGCAGTTGACGCACCGGATGAACCAGGTGCGCGAGGCGGAGAAGTATCCCGAGCGGGCGGTTCATGCCGGGTCGCTGTTTGCGATGGGCCTGATCGATGAAGCCAGTCACATGGTGATGGCCCGCTACCGCGAGCAGGTCGACCCGCACGTGATGACGGCGGCGCTGGGTTGGTTTGCGGAGCAGGTGGGCGGCGATGCGCTGGACAAGATGCTGCTGGCCTTTGTGGAGCATTTCCCGGGGTCGAGCATCATTCGCGGCGAGGAGACGCCAGCGCAGTGGCTGGCTGGTTCCACCGCGGGCATACCGCACCGCGCCGCCGCGCTGGAAGAGTTGCTGCTGCTGTGGGCTGCGAACCGCAACCAGGCCTTCGATCCCTTTGCGGAGTTGTTCGAGGAAACGCCGCTGGCGGAAAAGACGGTCTACACGCAGGTTACGGCGCGGCTCGGGGAGTATTTTGCTTCGCGGCCGCTGATTCCGGTTGCCGGCGGCAAGGCGATGAGCGTGCTGGAGCTGCTACGGGCGCCGGCGCTGCGGGCGCCCGGCTCGCTGAGCGCGCAGCTTGCCATCATCCGCCTGTTGTGGCGGGTGCTGCTGGGCGACGCCCTGGACCGGCTGCTGCAGATGGCCGCAGAGATTCTGCGCGAGGAAGAACTGGCCATCTGGATGATGTACAACCCGCATGGCGTGGCCGGGCGGCGGGCGCAAGGCGGCATTACCAGCGAGTCGCAGGTGCCGGATTTCACCAGCCTGGCCTTCGAGTACGAGAGGTTTTCGCAGGACACGCACTGGATGCCGAGCACGGTGCTGATGGCCAAGAGCACCTACGTGTGGCTGGCGCAGTTGAGCCGGAAGTATGGGCGGCACATCGGACGGCTGGACGAAATTCCCGATGAAGAGTTGGAACTGCTTGCCCGGCGCGGGCTGAATGCTTTGTGGCTGATCGGCGTCTGGGAGCGCAGCCGGGCTTCGAAGACCATCAAGCAGCTTTGCGGGAACCGCGACGCGGTGGCCTCGGCCTACTCGCTTTACGACTACACGATCGCCGAGGATCTGGGCGGCGAGGCGGCGTATATCAACCTGCGCGACCGCGCCGGCCGGCACGGCATCCGGCTGGCCAGCGACATGGTGCCCAACCACATGGGCATCGATTCGCCGTGGGTGGTGGAGCATCCGGAGTGGTTCATGTCGCGCTGGCATCCGCCGTATCCGGCGTATGGCTTCAATGGGCCGAATTTGTCGCACGACGGGCGCGTTGAGATCAAGATAGAGGACCACTACTTTGAGCAGTCCGACGCCGCGGTGGTCTTCCAGCGGCGCGATCTGGCGTCAGGCGAGACGCGCTACATCTATCACGGCAACGACGGCACCAGCTTTCCGTGGAACGACACCGCACAACTGGACTACCTGAATCCGGCGGTGCGCGAGCAGGTGATCCAGACGATTCTGCACGTGGCGCGGCTGTTTCCCATCATCCGCTTCGACGCGGCCATGACGCTGGCCAAGCGGCACTTTCACCGGCTGTGGTTTCCGGGGCCGGGATCGAGCGGAGCCATTCCGTCGCGCGCCGAGTACAGCATGTCGCAGGCGGATTTCGACCGGGCCATGCCCAACGAATTCTGGCGTGAGGTGGTGGACCGCGTGGCCGCCGAGGTGCCTGGGACGCTGCTGCTCGCCGAGGCGTTCTGGCTGATGGAAGGGTACTTTGTGCGCACGCTGGGCATGCACCGGGTGTACAACTCGGCGTTTATGAACATGCTGCGCGACGAGAAAAACGCCGAATACCGGTCGGTGATCAAGAATACGCTGGAATTCGACCCGGACATCATGAAGCGTTACGTGAACTTCATGAGCAATCCCGATGAAAGAACGGCAATTGATCAGTTTGGGACGGGCGACAAGTGCTTTGGCGTGACGGTGCTGATGTCCACGCTGCCCGGGCTGCCGATGTTCGGGCACGGGCAGATCGAGGGATTCACGGAAAAGTACGGGATGGAATACCGCTGGCCGCGCTACGAGGAGAATCCCGATGCCTGGCTGGTGGAGCGGCACGAGCGCGAGATCGCGCCGCTGCTCAAGCGCCGGTGGCTGTTTGCCGAGAGCGAAAATTTCCTGCTCTACGACTTCTTCGAGCCGTCGGGCTCCGTGGACGAGAACGTGTTCGCCTACTCGAACCGGAGTGGCGGCGAACGGGTGCTGGTAATTTACAACAATCGCTTTAGGAATACGCGCGGGACGATTGATTTTTCAGCCGCTTATGCGGATAAGGGTGCGGGGCAGTTGCGGCAGCGGCGGCTGCGCGAAGGGCTGGCGTTGAGCGGCGACGCGTCGGCGGTGCTGGCCTGGCGCGACTCGCTGACCGGGCTGGAATATCTGCGGCGGGCCGGCGAGGTGCTGGATCGTGGGTTGACGCTCGACCTGCATGCCTATCAGTGCCAGGTATTTCTGGAGTGGCGCGAGCTGCACGCCACGGCGGAAGAGCCCTGGGAGCGGCTTGCCGACTGGCTGGGCGGGCGCGGGGTTCCGAGCCTGAACGATGCGCTGGTGAGCCTGGAACTGCAGCCGGTACACGAGGCGCTACGCGAGGTGCTGGAACCGGAGCTGGTGCGGCTGATCGCGGATCTGGCCGAGGAGCCGCGCATGCTGGCGATGGCCAAGCCGGCGGCGGTGGAGCGCGAGCGGAACGAGATTGTGGAGCGGGCCTGGGTGCAGTGTGAGCGTTTTCTGCATGTGGCGCGGAAGGGATACGCGGCGCGGCTTGCGCGCGAGGGCCAGGCTGTCGCGCTTGCGGCGCCGTCGAATCTGGATCGGATCGGCGCGGCGTTTCGGCGGCAGGCGCGGGCCAGCATGCGCTTTCCGGCGGTGGAGGCGGCGTTTCCTGCTCCCTGGCCGGCGGCGGCGCGGCGGGTCTTGCCGAGCGCCAGCCCGAAGTTTACGGCGACAGCCATGTGGGGGCCGGTGCTGGGCTGGTGCGCGCTGCAGGCGCTGGCGGAGTTTGTTGCCGGCGATGGCAAGGAACGGACGGCGGCGGATCTGGCGATCGATCTGTTTGACCGGCTGCGCTTGCGCGAGCCCCTGGCACGGACCTTTGAGACGTTGGGGCTGGAAGGTGAAGAGGCATGGCGGGGAGTGGCGCGCATCAAGGTGCTGCTGCTGGTTCAGGCGGCTGCGGCAGCTTCCGCAAAGGCCGGCGAGGTTCCCGCGGCGGCCAGGCCGGCCGGCGAAGCAAAACGGCCGGTCGCGGTTGAAAGCGAAGCCATGGCCGCGGCAGCGGAGGGCTCACTGCCGCCGGCACTGTGGCGCGATGCGGATGTGCGTTGGCTGACGGGGCTGCACGAGGCGGAGGGTCATCTTTACCCGATCCGTGAGCATTATGAGGAGCTGCTGTGGTGGCTGGAGATGCCGGCGCTGCTGGGCCTGGCGTCCTGTCCGGCGCCCGGTTACGAAGCGGCCGGGCAGGTGGACAAGGCTGTTCGAGAGGCGCTGAAGGTGGTGGAAGACTTGCGGTATCGTGTGGATGAGCTGCCCGGGGTGGTTCCAGCAGCCGAGACGCCCGCAGAGGAGACGGCCGAGACGGAGGAGCCATTGCCGCCAGCGGAGGCCGTGGCGAAGGAAACGAAGGAAACAGAGGACAGGGAGAAGTAGGGCGCGGAATTTGCCAATGGTACGCGGTAGTTTGTAGCGAGCGGTCGCGGCCCGTAAAATCACATGAAGGCCAACGGCGCCGTCCGGACGGCAGGCGGAAAAACAGCGATGAGCGAACAGGAATCCAAAACTTCCCACCAGGCTGAGGCGGTTTCGCCGGCGTGGAGCAAGATCGAGCAGGCGCGGCATCCGCAGCGGCCTTACCCCATGGATTTGATCGAGCGGATCTTTACCGATTTCAGCGAGATTCACGGGGATCGTGCCTTTGGCAACGATGAGGCCGTGGCCTGCGGCATGGCGCGGCTGGATGGCGAAGAGGTGCTGGTGATCGGCACCCGCAAGGGCGGCACGACCAAGGAGCGGATCAAGCGCAACTTCGGCATGCCCAGCCCCGAAGGCTATCGCAAGGCGCTGCGGGCGATGAAGATCGCCGAGAAGTTCAGGCGGCCGGTGATCGTGTTGATCGATGTGACGGCCGCTTATCCGGGCCTGGGCGCCGAAGAGCGCGGACAGGCCGAAGCCATTGCGCGGAACATTCGCGAGATGTCGCGGCTGCGGGTGCCGACCATTGCCGTGATTACCGGGGAAGGCGGCTCGGGCGGCGCGCTGGCGCTGGCGGTGACCGACCGGGTGCTGATTCTTGAGAACGCGGTGTACTCCGTGATTCCACCCGAGGGCGCGGCAGCCATCATGTGGCGCGACATCGCGCACAAGGACCGGGCGGCGGAGGCGCTGCGCGTGACCGCGCGCGATGTGGCCTCGCTGGGCTGCGTGGACGAGATTGTGGCGGAGCCCGCGGCGGGCATTCACGAGGACCGGGAGGCGGGTATCGAGTTGCTGGCCGCGGCGCTGCGCAAACATCTGGCGGAACTGAAGGCGATGTCAACCGACGAGATGGTTGCCGCGCGCCAGCGGAAGTTTCGCACCATAGCGCAGTTTTACACAGAAGATTGACCTCATAAGCGCATTGCCAGGCGAGGCGGGCAAGAATGCCGGAAGACCAAACAATGCTGCGCGACCATAGCGGGCGGGCTGGCGTCGGATGGCCCGGAAAGGGAGCCGAATGACGATGGCCGCTTCTGCCGGCAGCCGGCTTCGTGCCTACGGACAATCCATTGTCGCCGTTATTTACTTCTTTGTGGCGGGCGCGCTGGCGCACTACAGCGGCGCGGCTCTGGCAAGCCGCGCGTGGTATCCGCTGACCGAAGAGGCGATGCTGGCGCTCCTGCTGCTGCTGGGCTATGCCTCCATGGGCTACTGGTTCAACGGCCAGATGCAGCCCATCCGTGAGCAGGGATTGCCGCTGCGGGAAGGCTGGTATGGCGAAGCGGGCGTGGGGCTTGCCGTGGGCTGGGCCGTGGCGCTGGTGTGCGTCATTCCCATGGCGCTGGACGGCGGAATCTCCATCGCACTTTCCCTGCGGCTTTCGTCGTGGGGCTGGCTGGCCGTGGATGCGGCATTCTTCGCGCTGCTGGCTTTGGCGGAAGAGATTGCGTTCCGCGGCTACGGCTTTCAACGGCTGGTGGTCGCGGTGGGTGGGCTGGGTGCGGCCTTCGCCTTTGCTTTCTATTACGCCATCGTGCAATCGTTTTTGCCCGGTTCGAGCCGCGCCAGCTTCTTTGTTTCGTTGCTGCTGAGCCTGGTGCTTTCGGCGGCTTACCTGCGCACCAGGGCGTTGTGGGTGAGCTGGGGCCTGAATTTTGGCTGGAAGGCGAGCCGCGCACTGATCTTTGGACTGGCGGTCAACGGCATGAACAACAAATCGCCGGTGGTCGTCGGCAATCCCATGGGGCCGTTCTGGCTGAGTGGCGGGGGATTCGGCCTGGACGGAAGCTGGATCTCGTTCATTGTGCTGCTGGCGGCCCTGCCGGTTGTGTTTCGCGTTACGCGCGATCTGGACTTTCGCTACAATGCGCCGGAGATCGTGCCGGGAGGCATTCCCGTGGACCTGGACGCCCTGGCGCACGCGCAGCACGAGGCGGCGATGGGGCCCGCTTCTGCCCCGCCGCTGGTGCAGATTGCGCCGGCAAGCACCCCCGCAACGCCACCGAATCCGGCGCCGGAAGACCGGCCATCAGATTCGCAGTAGTCCCGGCAAACGCACAGTCGCCCCGCGCATCTAAACCGCTTACGGGCCAATTTGCGTTTTTCCTCCAACGGGTCTATCTTGTGCGCAATACAACTGGTAGACACGGGAGGTTCTTATGAAAGAACGAATTCTCCCCGAGAGGTCAAGACCGGCTGTTCGCGTGGCCCAATGGGCTGGCCACGCTGAAGTAAGGCGGTTTGCGGTGGGGTGTGCCCTGGCGGTTCTGTTGGCCGGGGGCACGGCCGCGGCCCAGGTGCTTACCGTCGACACCAACGGTAACAGCAGCATTGTGAACGCCAATACCAACTCCCCGGTGGGCCGGGAATACACCCAGATCGCACCGACCCACGTACAGCTTTCCAAGACGCCGCTCGATGACAAGACGCGCATGTTGCTGATACGCGAACTGGAAGCCGAACAGGGATTCGCCTTGCGGCCTTTTCCGCGCGGGCACAAGGGACTGACGCTGGCGGCAAACGGCAAGCTCGAACCGGCGGGCGAAGCCTATCTGGACATGGCCACGAAGTTTGGGATTTCAGCCAGTCCTGGCGCCCGGCTGGTCATTACCAATATCAAATTTGAGCATTCGAAGATCATTCTGGATTTCAATGGCGGGCCGGACCCGAAACACCGCTTCTTGCGTCATGTGCAAATCGGCATGGGCCCGGAGATGGCACAGCCGGTCGTGCAGAACGACCAGATACCGACCGGCACGAGACTTACACTCGTCTTTCACGGGTCCGTTCCCGAGCTGACGGGTGATGAGGTGGAAGCGCTGCTGGCGCCGCTGATCTCCTTCCATGAGAAGACGCCGATCCAGGCTTTTACTGATACGCTGCCGCCGCCGCTGAAAAAGGCCATTTTGAACCACCAGGTGTTGGTGGGGATGACCACGCAGATGGTGCGATTTGCCAAGGGCGAGCCGGTGAACAGGTTCCGGGAACAGGAAGGGCAGACGCCTTACACGATCTGGATGTACGGCAAGCCGCCACAGACGGTGGAGTTTGTCCGCATCAATGGAAACCAGGTGGTCCGCGTAACCATTTGCCCGCCCGGCCGGCCGATGGAGGTCTTCACCAAGGATTTGGTTACGCCGATGATGGAGGCCCATGGTACGCCGTTGATCGCGTCCAATGTGCAAATCATCAAGGAAGGCGATGTGCAGCGGAATCCCGAGACGCAGGAGCCAGCTCCGCCGCCTTCGCTGCTGTCAAAGGGAGAAAAACTGCCGAAATCGGCCCAGAACGGAGATGGTACGTGGGGACCGGTTTACTTCCCGCCTGGCACACGGGGCTCGGGGAGTTCTCCGAACGCAGGCACCGGCCAGGGCACGGGCAGTCAGGCGAGCTCCGGGAATAGCCAGAGTTCGCAGGCGGGCAAGAGTCCCAGCACGCAGGCACCGGCAGCGCAGACCAGTTCCACACCCGCGGCGGGCACGCAGCCGGCGTCCAAAGACGGCGCGCTGCAGGCTAATCCCGGGAACACGCAGCAGAATCAGTGAACGGGGGCTTTCGGCTTCCGGGCTGCGCGTGCTGAGGGTGACTGTGCAGCGTTCATGTAAACTGAACAGAGCGAGTTCCAGCCTTGATACGACGCAGCGGCTCAGCCTGCTGACAAGGTGAAAGGACTGCGGAACCGCGCCGTTGAAGCCGTGCGCAGTGGTTGCGCGCGTGAGCAGAGACATCTACACAAGGAGAAACAACCGGCAGATGGCCAAGATTGCAAAGACAGCCGACCGCAAGAAGATGATGGACACGACGAAGTCGACGGACTGCCCCAAATGCGGCAAGCCCACGCGCATTGTCAAGCGCGTGAAGGATCGCGAACGCGGCACTCCTGGAGGAATTTATATTTCGTGTTCCGTGTGTGAATTCTACGAAAAACTTTAAGTTCTGGATGAAGGTTGGAAGCGCACAGAGCCCGGCATGATGCCGGGCTCTGTGCCGCTTACGGCTCAGGTTCGATTGCAGTCGCCATCTGGCGCAGAATAGCCGCGGCGGCTTCGGCCGGATCGGGCGCCTGGGTGATGGGCCGGCCCACGACTAGGTAGCTGGCTCCGGCTTTGATGGCGTCGGCGGGGGTGGCGATGCGCTTCTGATCGTTGACTTGGCCGCCGGCGGGGCGAATGCCGGGAACCACCAGCACGCCGGCAGGACCGGTCAGGGCACGCAGCGAACCGGCTTCCCGCGGGGAGCAGACGAAGCCGCGGATTCCGGCGGCAAGCCCCATGTGGACCAGCAGTTGGGCCTGTTCGGCGGGCGAGCGCTCTACTCCGACGGCTTGCAACTGCTCGGAATCCATGCTGGTAAGGACAGTGACGGCGAGCAACTCCGGGGGATCGGGCAGACCTTCGAGGGCAGCGCGAGCCGCGGCCAGCATGGCAGGGCCTCCGAGCGCGTGCAGAGTGAGCATGCGCGCGCCAAGCGCGGCGGCCGAGCGCACAGCTCCAGCCACGGTGTTGGGGATGTCGTGAAGCTTCAGGTCGAGGAAGACCGAGTGGCCGCGGGCGATCAGCGGTTCAAGCACGGCGGGGCCAGCGGAGGTAAACAGCTCGAGGCCGACCTTGAACCATTGGCACTGGCGCTCGATGCGGTTGACCAGATCGAGCGCGGCGGCGGCGCTGGGGGCGTCAAGGGCAACGATCAGGCGGCGGCGCGCTTCTTCAATGCGCTCGGGCGGAACGGCGACGGGAACACCTGAATTGGCGAAAGTGGGATTCAGCCTTTCCGGAATAGGCATAATGAGATCGTAAAGCATTTTGCAGTTGCAGGCTGGGGGCATGCGCGCCGTGGTTCGGCGGTGAGGTACGCCGTGCGGGCGGGTGCGTCGGTTGTAGTGAACAGTCGATCGGGCAAAGAGGGAGATTCGGGTTTGAAGAGGGCTTCATTCAGATTGTGCGGAGTGGTTGTGGGAGTGGCATTGCTCTGCGCGGGCGGCGTGGCCTGGGGCGCGCCGGTCGAAACCAATCCATTGAACTACAACCCACAGGTTCGTAAGGCTTACGAAGACTTTTACAACCTGGACTATGCGGCCGCCGTGGCGGGCTTCGAGCGCATTCAGCAGGAGCATCCGGGCAATCCACAGGCTACGGCGTATCTGCTCAACGCGGTGGTTTTTCAGGAGCTATACCGGCTGGATCTGCTGGATACGACCTTCTATGCCACGGACGGCTTTCTCTCCGGCAAGCATGCAGTCGAGGATGATCCGGCGGTGCACGCGCGGGTCGTCGATCTGACCAACGAAGTCGTGCAGGAGGCTGACGCGGAGCTGGAAAAGGATCCCAACGATGTGAACGCGCTGTTTGCCCGGGGCTGGGCGCTCAGCCTGGAAACCGCCTATCTCTCGATGGTGGACCGGAGCTTCGTTTCCGGCTTTCATCTGGCCACGGAGGCCAAGAATGACGAAGCGCGCGTGCTCCAGCTTGAACCGAACTACGTGGATGCCAAGCTGGTGGTGGGTGTGTATGACTACGTGGTGGGCGCGCTGCCATGGCCCTTCAAGCTGTTTATCGGCTTTGCCGGCATTCACGGCTCGAAATCGAAGGGGATGCAGTTGCTCCAGGACGCGGCCGACCGCGGCGTGATTACCAGCACGGAAGCCAAGACGGTGATGGCGCTGTTCCTGCGCCGGCAGGCGAAGTACCACGCCGCGATCAAGATTATTCTCGGGCTGGAAGAAGAGTATCCGCACGATTTTCTGTTCCATCTGGAAGAGGCCAACCTGCGCAAGGATGCCGGCGAGGGCATGGTGGCGGTGACTGCCTACAGGGAGGTGCTTGCCGACGTGGCCAAGCCCGGATATTTCGCCTCCGCCAAGCCGGAGCTGGCCGAGTACGGCCTGGGCGAAGCGCTGCGCGGCCAGCGCCACTACCTGGAGGCGGCGGAAGCCTATGAGCGGGCGGGCTGGACCAAAGACGTGGGAATCGAGCTCAAGCTGCGGTCGCTGCTGAAGGGCGGGCAGTGCCGCGACATGATTGGCGAGCGCCAACTGGCGATTGCCGATTACCGCGCCGTCATTGAGGCCGGACCAGACACGAGCCGCGCGGATGAGGCGAGAAGGTTCCTGCGCAAGCCGTATCACGGATCGTAACGGGCGCCCTGGTGGAAATCCAGGATGTATCTGGCGGAAATCCGCTATATATACTGAAATTCGTTTGCATGGAGGACCGTCGGATGCCCATGAGCAATTCAGAGACGTTGAGAGGGAGCGAGCCGGAGCGGTCATCGCAATCCCCAGGCGGAGCACCGCCGCTTGCGGGGGCGCCTCTGCCGCGCGGCCCGGAGGGTCGCGGACCGGCCGCGGAAAACAGCAGGCGCTTTATGCCTGTTCCTCAGCCGGGACGCCCGAATGGCGGCGCGACGGCCGAGCGCTCCAGCGGATTTCAGCGCGTGGTGGGCGCGGTGCGCGTGGCGCTGCCGTTCATGCAGCGGCTTCTGCCCCTGCTCGATGGCAATGTCGGTGCGGCGGTCTCCAATGTTCTGGCCACATCGCCGCAACCTCCTGCTTCACGCCTGCCGGCCGTGCCCGCGGCGCCTCCGGTCAATTTGAAGCCGATCGAAGCGAG
The DNA here is from genome assembly GCA_021803035.1 of Acidobacteriota bacterium. GTDB lineage: Bacteria > Acidobacteriota > Terriglobia > Terriglobales > Acidobacteriaceae > Telmatobacter. The sequence continues at coordinate 42,282 of JAJZME010000081.1, forward strand.
CATTACCGAGCTGCGCGCCGGCCAGAGCCTGCTGCGCAATGAGATCGCGGAACAGAACACCGCGCTGAAACGCGTCGACGATCAACTGCAGAGTGTGCGCGAAGCCACCGACCGCAACACGCTGGAGCAGCAGGAACTGCTCGACGACCTCAAGAAATTCAGCAAAAAGTCCAAGATCTTTGCGATCGTCATATCGGTGTTGCTGGCCGTTTCAATCATCCTCAATGTGCTGCTGCTTCTGCATGTTTAGCACGCGCTTCCCCAAGTCCGGGGCCGGCGCCGTTACTGGCGGCGGGCCAGGAACAGCATCAGCAGCAGAAGCAGCGCGGGAATGGAAGCCAGCAGGATGGGCACAAGGATCTTGACGGGAAGCGGCGACCTGCGCTTCCGCCAGTTGCGCAGTTCGGCGCGGTCGTCCACCCCGATGCGGTCCAGGTGTTCCAGATCCCACTCAAACTCATGCGCCCTGGAGTACCGATTTTGCGGATCGCGCTCCAGCGCGCGGTAAAGAACCTCCTGCAACTGCGGAGTGATGGTGGGATCGGCAAGGCGCGGCGGAATGGGATGGTTGAGGACGCGGTCGTTCATGACCGCCAGTGGCGACGGGCCGGTGAACGGCAGCTTACCGGAGAGCATCTCGTAAAGCATGACGCCGACGGCGTAAATATCCGAGCGGGCGTCGCCGCGCTTGCCTTTTACCTGCTCCGGGGAAATGTAGTCGGGCGTGCCCAGCGTGGGAGTGAAGTTGGTATAGGTCAGCCGGCGCGCGGCGGCATCGCTGGCAATGCCAAAATCGATGAGCTTGATGTGGTCGCCGGCGTCCACGATGATGTTTTCCGGCTTCAGGTCGCGATGGACGACGCCGTTGGAGTGGATGTAATCGAGAGCTTCAAGGATGTGGATGGCAATGCGGATGGCGCGCTCGTGGGCAAGTTTGCCTTCGCTGATGATCTGGCGCAGAAGCCGCCCTTCGCACCACTCCATCACCATGTAAGGGCGCGAGCGGGATTCGCCGCCCAGGACGCGCATCACGCCGGGGTGGTTGAGTTTTTCGCCGATGCCCTCCTCGCGCCGGAAGCGATCGAAGAGGATCGGATCGGCTTCCATGTCGGGGTGAGGAACCTTGAGGGCCACGGTGCGGTTGTCGCGCAGGTCGGTGGCGCGGAAGATGGTGGCCATGCCGCTGCGCGCGACGGGAGCGTCGATGCGGTACGAGTCGATTTGCGAGCCGGCTGCCAGACCGTCGAGTGAACCCATCGTGCCTTGGACTCCAAAGATAATTTCCACTGTACAGGCGGCGAGAGGGCGACGACACAAAGAATTCAATCCATTACGAATCGCACCGTGCCTGTTTTCCAGGGGCTGTCGCGAACAGGCAGGCGCGCGCCCTGCCCTGAAGAAATGTTGTTGCATAGATTGACGAGCGCCGCTGCTGGATCGCTCCATGCGCCTGTCCTGATTGATTCCGGCACATAGAGGTTTGTACAGGAGAACTCATAAGGAACTCATGGACTTTCTGCTAGAATCTTTCAAAATTCCCTGCGGACCAGGCAGGAAAGAGGCGTAAAGCACGCCTGCCGGCTGAGGCGCAGGCCGGCGTTATTGCAGTTTTTCCCCGCTTTGCGGATACTTCTGGCGGTCCGGAAGTCCGGCGCAAGGCCGGCAAACCAGGGCCAGGAAGGGAAGCAGCAGTTGTCCGGAATCTACATCCCGGCGAATGCGGTTGGCGGCGGGCGCCAGGGCGGGACGCTGCGGCTTGTGCTGATGTGCGTGGCGGCGGCGGTGGCCGGTGTTGCGCTTGCAAGCTGGCTTGCCGGGCGCGAGCCGCATCTGGACGTTGCCGTGACGGTGGCCTCCGCGGCGGCGTTTGCCGTTCTGGTTTCGATGGCGCTTCTGGCCCGGCGCTTTGTGGCGCGTGGCGCACCGCCGGCGGAAGGCGGGGAAGCCACGCCGCCGCACCGGCTGCCGGACAAATGGACAGAAGACCTGCACGAGTTCACGCGGCGCACCCTGCAGATGGATCTGCACCAGGAGCCCGGCAGGCAACTGGCGGAGCTGGTATACGAGCTGTTCGGTCTGGATGCGGTGGTCATCTTCGATGCCGATCTGGGCGAGGTGTATCAGGCCGGCGCCTGGCACGACGACCCGCAGGAGATGGCGCAAAACGCCTATCACTTTGAGAGCTCGGACGACGATCCCGATACCGGCTTTCACCGCCGCGTGGTGCGGCTGGGAACGGTGCCCATCGGCAGCCTGATCGTGCGCGGCGAGGCCGTACCGCTGGCCGTCACGTTTATTGCGTCGCTTGTCGCCGTCACCTTCGACCGCTACCGCGCGGCGGCGCACGAAAGCCGCATCGAGGCCGAGCGCCGCGCCGAGCAGTTGCGCGCGGCGGTGCTGGACGGCCTGGCCCATGCCTACAAAACGCCGCTGACCGCGATCCGCGCCGCCAGCACGGGCCTGACGGAGATGGGCAGGCTCTCGGCGGCGCAGGCTGAGCTGGCGTCGCTCATCTCCGAACAGGCCGGCCAGCTCAGTGAACTGACCACCCAACTGCTGGCCACGGCGCGGCTGGAGGCGGGCGACGTCGTGGTTCACGCCACGCCGGTGGCCGTGGGACCGCTGATTGACGAGGCCGTAGCCAGCCTTGGCGAGCGCCGCGGCGCAACGCCCATCACGGTCGATCTGCCCGACGAGTCGCTGGAGCTTTGCTGCGACCGCCGGCTGATGGTCATGCTGCTCACGCAGTTCCTCGATAACGCCTGCAAGTACTCCAATGCGGGCAGCGCCATTACGGTGCGCGCGGTGCGGACCGGCCCGGAGGTGGTCTTCTCGGTCCACAGCTTCGGGCCGGTGATCTCGATGGCCGACCGCGAGCGAATTTTCGACCGCTTTTATCGCGCCGCCACCTCGGCTCATCGCGCCGCGGGCACGGGAATCGGCCTTTCCGTGGCCAAGCGCGCGGCGCTGATTCACGGCGGCTCGGTGTGGGTGGCCAGCGAGGAAACCGAGGGAACCACGTTTTATGCGGCGATTCCCGCCAACAGAACGGAGGCTGGCGCCTGATGCAACGAGGGGATATTCGCGTTCTTGTGGTCGATGATGAAGCGGCCATTCGCGCGGCGCTGCGAGTGGCGCTGCTGGAATTGGGCTTTCGCGTGGCCGAGGTCGAGCGCGGCGAGATGGCGCTGGACTGGCTGCGCGGCGGACAAGCGGATTGCGTCCTGCTGGACAGCAACATGCCGGGCATCGGCGGCCTGGAGACGCTGCGCCGTATCCGCGGGTTTGCACCGCGGTTGCCGGTGCTGATGCTGACCGTCCGCGATGCGGAGGACGACAAGGTGCGTGCGCTTGAGCTGGGCGCCGACGACTACGTTACCAAGCCTTTCAGTATGAGGGAATTGACGGCCCGGGTGCGCGCGGCGGTGCGCCGCGCCAAGGCGCCGCTGCGTCCTGAAGAGACCCCCATCGAGATCGGAGAGATCCGTCTGGAGCCGGCGCAGCGCGTCGTGACCAAGCGCGGCCAAACCATGCACCTCACGCGCAAGGAGTTCGACATCCTGCACTGCCTGATGAGCCGCGCCGGCCGCGTGATTACCTACCCCCGGCTGCTGAGCGCCGTGTGGGGCCCGGAACACCGCGAAGAGGTCGAATACCTGCGCACCTTCGTTCGCCAGTTGCGCAAAAAGATCGAAGACGACCCCGCGAATCCGCTCTATCTGCTGACCGATTTGTATGTGGGCTACCGTTTTGCCGACCCGCAGATGCTGCAGGACGAAGCCGAACGCGGGGACGGCGGCCGGATGGATGCGAACGGGTGAGGCGGCACACATGCGGCGCTTATCCGCAAGCAGGAACACGCCCCAAGGTCCGGCAGCGAAATAAGTTCTTAGATTAAATGCAAATTACTCAATCATTAATTGAATTTCAGTAACGAGCTGGCGCGCACTTATTCGAATGGGCGCGTAAATCAAATATTTCATATACTTTTCATTCCTATAAATTTCTGTTACAGCCAAGATGAATTTGCCTACATGATTCTTTCTAATATTCGATCTACTATGTAGACAAATTTGAAAGAAGAGCATCACGCTCTCCGCTTATGAGTCCCTCTATTAAGAAACTAAAAATACGAAGCTCACAATCCACTAAAAATCGGAGAAACCGGATGTATAGAACGCCTGCGGTGGCTCTTTGTTTTGCGGGTGCGCTGGGGATGTGGTCTGTATGCGTGTGCCGGGCCCAGCCAGGCATATTACATGGAAGTGGATTCAATAGAGATGCGTCGCGAGAGAGTTTCGTAGCGAATCCTTCGCGGCAGGTCAAAGCGCATGTCGTTTTCCAGCGGCCCAGGGCCACGCCGCAGGAAATCGCCGCGGTCCAAACAACGGGTCCGGTTGCGACGCCGATGGAGGCGGGAAGCAGTTCAAGCACGCGCGCCGTGCGGCGGGCCTACATCATTCCCCGGCCGCATCCCACGCCGCAAATTGTCTGGGGACCGACAACCAGCGGGCCTTTCTTTACCGGAACGGCCGAAGTCGAGCCGAAGGGATCGTGGTACCAGGAGCCTTATCTGTTCGACTTCATGAGGTCCGGTTCGATGAGTGAAGACTACAATCAGAAAGTTGCGATCGGCCTGGGACATCATCTCGAGTTCGATGCGCAGATGCCTTTGATCTTCAATATCGAGCGGCCGTCGACTGCGCCTTCGGGCACAACCGTCAGCCAATTCGGGCAGGGCGATACGCATCTGGACTTCAAGTACGAGTTCACGACGGATGCGAACACCTACAGGTTTCTGGCGCGGCCGGCGCTATCCATGACAACCGATATCTTTCTTCCAACCGGAAATGTATCGGGTTTGCTGCCCAACCTGTACGGAGTGAATCAATTCGGCAACGGCGACTTCCAGGAAGGCGTTTCCTTGATTATGCGCAAGCGCGTCAAGCCGTTTTCCTGTTACGGGCAGTTTGGCGAACTGATTGAAGATCCTTTCAATGCATCGCAGGGGTACCAGTACAACAACAACACGACCGTGGTGGTATCTGGCCAGCCGGTGCATGTCATATACGGCAACCTGCTCTACTACAGCGGAGATCTTGAATACGTTTTGAACGACAGGCGCGGCATCGGCTTTCTGGCCGAGGTGGACGGGCAGTCACAGGATCTGCGCAATCTGCTCTTCGGCGCGGCAACGGCGCCTTCTTACTCGTACCTCTCCGCGGCTCCGGAGGCGGAATACACCTGGCCGACACGCAAGCGCTATGACGTGACCTGGGGCGCCGGCGTCAACCTGCCTGTCGAAACCGGCGATTATCCAGGAATGGTCACGCCCATGACGACGGTGACGTTCTCCTTCAATGGTCCGCATGGGAACAGAAACTCCAATTGAGGCCTCGTTGTGTGCGTTGCAGCCGCGGATGAACGGGCTGCGAAGATGGTAAAAATCAAACAGGCAGGCGCTGCGTGGTCGAGAGATCGAACGCGCAGCGCCTGTTTTTTGTGCCGGGCGGGGCGGGTTTCATGCAGGCCGCGCCGGTGCGGGCGTTGATTGCGGCGCTTACACGCCGCTGTAGGCGGAAAAGCCGCCGTCGATGGGAATCACCACTCCGGTAACAAAGTCCGAAGCCGGCGAGAGCAGCCACAGCACGGCGCCGAACAGGTCCCTGGGCTCGCCAAAGCGCGCCATGGGAGTGTGCGCGATGATCGACTTGCCACGCTCGGTCAAGCCGCCCGTCTCGCGGTCGGTGAGCAGGAAGCGGTTCTGGTTAGTCAGGAAGAATCCCGGCGCGATGGCGTTGACGCGAATCTTCGGCGAGTACTCCTGTGCCAAGTGCACGGCAAGCCACTGCGTGAAGTTGCTGACAGCCGCCTTCGCCGCGGAGTAGGCGGGGATGCGGGTCAAAGGCCGGAAGGCGTTCATCGACGAGATGTTCACAATGGTGCCGTAGCCCTGATCCGCCATGATCTTTCCGAATGCCTGGCTGGGCAGAACCGTGCCGACCACATTCAGGTCGAAGACCCAGCGCAGCGCGTCGGCGGGCAGATCGAAGAACTTCAGGTCGGCGCTGGTGGTGGCCTGCGGCTTGTTGCCGCCGGCGCCGTTGACCAGGCAGTCGAGCTTGCCAAGACGTCCGACCACTTCCTTGGCTGCTTCCACGATGTTGTCGCGGTTGAGCACGTCGCAGGGAACGAGCGTAATCTGTTTGCCGCGTTCGCCCAGGCGCTCGATCATCGGCTTGGCCGGCTCGACATTGAGGTCGAGAACGGCCACCTGGGCGCCGCAACCGGCGAGTGCTCCGACCAGCTCGCTGCCCAGGATTCCCGCGCCTCCGGTCACGGCCACGGTCTTGCCGCGGAAATCATACATCTTTGTAAGTGCATCCAGATCCAGCGTTTCCGGCATCGCGGGCTCTTTCCCGCGTTCTACTTCAAGAATTGGCGTTCCTGCCATGTTGCACCCTTTCGTTACAGCGTCCAGGCTGTAAAAATTCGGCGGCCTCTTGTTCCACCGTCGTCTTGCGCGGCAGCGGCGGTTCAAATTGCGCTGCTGCAAACCGCCTGCCGGCTCGACAATGGACGGCCGCCCAAGACATGTTGACAACCGCATGGCTTAGCGGCCCCCAAGTTAAGGAGTCTAGAGTGGTCTAACCACTTCTCCTGTGATCCTCGTCACGATTAGCGGGTTGAAGAGCGGCCTATATTCGATAGGTTGTCAGGGAGTGGTACGGCGAGGATCCGGATTCCTCTGGTTGACCATGAGCCTGGGCAGGGATAGGCGCTGCAAGGCGCGGAAAAAACGGGCTGAAGCGGGCGGCCTGACGCGAACGGGGACCGGGATCGCGTGTTGCGGCGCTCGCGAAGATGTAGATATACGTGCAGAGAAGGGAATCTACTTCATGCTTGTTGAACTGAGTGTGTCACCGAAGGGAAAACGCGGGAAAGCAAACGAAGTTGCCGTGGATCCGGCGGCGATTGCCGATGCCAGCGGCCTGCATTGCGAGAAGACGAGCAAGGGCGCCGTTCTGGAAGGAGATTGGGAGCCGCTGATGGCGGCCGCCAAGAAATGGCACGACGAGGCGCTGAAAAAGGACGGAACCATCACCACCGTGATCCGCGCGGTGGACAGCGCGGAGCTTGAGGAGCATCTGCACTCGGCGCAGCCAGCCACCCCGCAGCGGCGCGAACCGCTGGAAGACGACGGCGATTGGTTGATGCTGTAAGTCTGGGCCAGGACGGCCAGACGCTAAAAGGCAGTCCTCAGTTCTGAGTTCCCAATTGCCAATTTTCCGGGTCGTTAGTTTCTGGTTGACGGCCCAAGTCCCGATATCGACTGCCGGATTCAGATCCTCGCATTGCACGCCGGGGCGCTCAACCCGCGTCCGCAAGCTGAGCGCCCCGCAACGGCGTTCGGATAGCCGCTATTCGTCGTAGTGCAGAAGGCTGAAAACGTCGTATTCGGGGAAACGGTCGCGGCCTTTCAGAAAGTCCAGTTCAACGGCAAAGCCCAGGCCGGTGATGGTTCCGCCCAGTTCCTTGACCAGTTTTACGGTGGCTTCCATGGTGCCGCCGGTGGCCAGCAGGTCGTCGACCAGGACGACATTCTGGCCGGGTGCGATGGCGTCCTTGTGAATCTCCAGCGTGTCGGTGCCGTACTCCAGATCGTAGGTAACGCGGGCAACCTCGGCCGGCAGTTTGCGCGGCTTGCGCACGGGGACGAAGCCGGCGTTGAGCCGGTAGGCCAGCGCGGGGCCGAAGATGAATCCGCGGGCCTCGATGCCCAGCACCAGATCCACTTTGCGCTCGATGTAGTGCGCCGCCAGCGCGTCAATGAGCTGCGCGAAGCCGGTCTTGTCCTTCAGCAGCGTGGTGATGTCATAGAAGAGAATGCCGGGCTTGGGGAAATCGGGCACGGTGCGCACCAGGCGCTTGAGGGCTTCAACATTGAACTGCTTGGTTGGTTCGGACATGGGACGATTATAAAGTTTGCAGTTCGTCGTTCACAGTTGTGTAAATTGCCGGCTGTGAATTCTGAACTCTGAACTGCGCTGCGCCTACCACGCGCCTTCGATACGGAAGGCGTTGAGGTTCCGGGCTTCGCTCTCGTCCAGGTGGTGTTCGACGATGCGATCGACGCGGCTGCCGCGCGGGCCGCGGCGCAGGCTGGCGCGCAATTCGTCGAGATCGTCCTGTTGGCCGGCCGCGACCACCTCGACGTCGCCGTCTTCGGTGTTGCGGACCCAGCCGCGCAGATCCAGCTCGCTGGCCTCGCGGTGAACGAACCAGCGGAAACCAACCCCCTGCACACGGCCTTGAATGAGGAAGTGAAGCACCATAGAAGTCAACCAAGGCCAGTGTGGCAGATGGGAATGCGGCGCGCAACCGGGAAGGTGAGCCGGAGACCCGCGCCGCGCTACACTGAATGCACCGTGGTCTTCGTCCTCGACAATTACGATTCGTTTACCTACAACCTTGTCCAGTACCTGGGAGAGCTGGGCGCCAGGGTGGTGGTGCGCCGCAACGACGAGCTGACGCCCGAAGAGGTGGAAGCGATGAAGCCGGAGCGGATTCTGCTTTCGCCCGGCCCCTGTACGCCGCACGAGGCCGGCATCCTGGTGCCGCTGATCCGGCACATGGCGGGGAAGACGCCAATTTTGGGCGTCTGCCTGGGCCATCAGGCCATCGGCGAGGCCTTTGGCGGGCAGGTGGTCAGGGCGCGCACGCTGATGCACGGCAAGACCAGCCCGGTGGAACACGACGGCAAGGGGATCTTCACCGGCCTGCCCAGCCCGCTCACGTGCACGCGCTATCACTCGCTGATTGTGAACGAGGAGGGGCTGCCGGGTGAGCTTGAGGTGACGGCGCGCGCGCTTGAGGCGAAGGGTGCGGGCGGAACGGTGATTATGGGCCTGCGGCACCGCAGCCTGCCGATCGAGGGCGTGCAGTTCCACCCGGAGAGCGTGTTGACCGAGGGCGGCCACCGGATGATAGAAAACTTCCTGAACATGTAAACGCGATGGGGCGCGGTTCATCAAGCACAATGCGGCGGGCGCGGCGGCTTGCGGCATTCGCCGCCGCCAACGGGTTGCTGGGCGCTGTTGCGCTGGCCGGCACGCGCACGGCTGCGGCGCAGTCCAGGACCGCGCCGGTTGCAGGCGCGCCCATTGCGATTATTCCCCTTGCCGCAAAGAAAGCCGGCGCCGCGCCGACGGTGACCGGCGCGCTTGAAGTCACGGGCGACGAAGCGATCATCGCGGCCAGCGGGGCCATCACCTCAGGCGACGCGACGACCAAAGTCATCCTGCCGCGGCGCGGCACGCTGGATGTTTGCGCGTCAACCACCGTGAAGCTGGCGGCTGACACCAGCGTGCCCAGCGACGAAGTGCCCGGGCTGCTGATGGCGCTCAGCCACGGCGCCCTGGAGGCGAAGCTGGCCACCGGCCCCAACTCCGATATGGTGTTGACGCCCAATTTCCGCATCCTGATCAGCGGGCCAGGGAAGGCGGATGTGAAGGTGCGCCTGGGCCGCGCCGGCGATACCTGCGTGGACAACGCCGGCATCGATGCGCCTTACGTGCTGGTGACGAGCCTCTTCGGTGATGGGCTCTATCGCGTGGATCCCGAACAGCGGGTGATGTTCGAGCACGGCAGCGTGCACGAGGTGGTGGACGCGGACAAGGAGCCGTGCGGCTGTCCGCCGCCGCCCCCGCCCGCAAAGAGCAACGCGTTTCCGCTGGCGCAAAGCGAGGGCTTGGCGCCGCTGGCCAAGCCTGCTCCTTTGCCGGCGCAAATTGGGCCCAAGGCGGAGCTGCGCATGCCGCTGGTTTATAGCAGCGCCGCACATGCGCCCAAGCCCGCTCCGGCGGCCAGGCCGTCCGCCGCCGTACCGGCCAAGCCCGCGGCAAAGCCTGCGCCGGCTGCGCATCCGCACTCCACCGCGCACAAGCGCGGGCTCTTCAGGGCGATCGGGCGGTTCTTCCGGCGGCTGTTTGGGGCGGGGTGACGCCGCCGCAATTGCGGAATTTCACGATGCAAAACGGCCATACTGTTTATGGAAGATCCGGCGTTTCCAAGCGCCGTCTTTAGCCGGAAAGCGCCTGTCCGCGGGATCGTAAGAAAAAATCAAGAATATTTTAGGAGCAGCCTGCGCGGCCCGTCGCATAGGATGCTCTTGCTCGCTCGCAGAGCAGCTGCAAGTCGAAAATCGTTTCCAGGAGAACAGCAGAAATCATTCCCTTGCCATGCAGTTGAGAGGTTGCATCGGACGGAAGCGCGGCATTGATACAGGTTTACAGCGGGGTATCGGCCAGCCGGGAGTTGGGGAAAGGTCAGTAACTTCCCGTTAAGAATTTCGTCTTTTGATGTCCGGCTGCAGCAGGGCTCTGTTGGTGAAGCTGCGTGGGCATGGATGATGTCCTCTCAATGGCCTTCATCGCATTCGTTTGATTGCCAGCGATTGCACTTACTCAAGTTAGAAGCCGTGCGCCTCGGCTTACAGGAGATTGGAAAGTTAATTACAGAGTCGGTCCAGGAGTTAAGGAGATATGGTTACACAGACATTCACTTTTGCAGCCTCCCGGTTTGCCCCGGTCGCCCTGGGCTTCTTTGGCCTTGGAACCGGTTATTTCATCTGGGGCGGGCAGTCGCTATTTGACTTCCCCAAAGCCAGCCCGGAAGTAAACCGAACCATGGGGATGTGGGGGCTCTGGATGCCGGGCTTCATGCAGTTTCTGGCTGGCACCTATCTGCTGGTCGGGCTTACCTGGTTCAACGTTTTCGGAAAAACGGCTCCGTTGTATATGGCGGGCCTGGCCTTCACGGCGTACGGCGTCCACTGGTTTGCCATGGCGCATCGCCGTTATATCGGCTCAAGCGCGCAACCGGATGGCTGGATGGCGATCGCGTTCCTGTTCATCAGCATTCTGGGGATGGATGTCTTCGCGCGCGCCGGCGACATACCCGTGATGATCATTTTTGTCGGCCTGACCTTGATCTACGCCGCTGAAATTCCGACGCGTCTGTTCGCCTGGGGTTCCGGCACCCGCGTCGTAGGCTTCTTCCAACTCGCCACCGGAATCTGGCTTATGTACTGCACCTACGCCGTGGCCGTGGACCTCGCGCTCGGGGCCAAGGCCTGGATTTAGCCGCACCGGCGTCGGTCGAGGCGGGAAAACAGGCTGGCGTTGCGCATCGCGCGCCGTGAGGGAAATCGGCGCCGATGCTCCCATCTGTGCTGTGTGCATATTAATGCGCAGCAACTTATATATTTTGACGCCCCGCATTCATCAACTTTATGATTGCGGCGTGCGCGAAGCTGTCATCTCCATAAAAATCGATTTCCGCAGCAACTGCCGGATCGTCCAGAGGCCTGCGGCACGGCGCTCGAGCGCCGCGAACAGCTCGGCCCGTGATCTGCGCGGCATTCACTCGCTGCGCAATTCGTCTCGGGAAGCAAGCCTTTTCGCCGCGGGCCGGGACTCATGGAGTAATTCAAACACCATTGCGCTCAAGCTCAAACAGATGCGACGGGAGGCTCAGCATGGCTGACAGAACCAACAGGCGCGAATTCATCAAGGCCGTTACGGTGGCTTCAATGGCCGCTCCGTACTTTGCCGCCAACAGCGCCGAGGCTGCGGCAGTGCCCTCCGCGGCGCCAGCAGCTTCGCCGCGGCCGGGGGAAGTGGAGCGGTGGGGCATGTATGAAACCGCGCTGACGAACGGGAAGAAGTTCGCGAATCCGTTCACCGACGTCACGGTGCAGGCCCACTTCCGTTGTGGCAGCACCGAGCTTACCGTGAACGGCTTCTACGATGGCGACGATACGTGGCGTCTCCGCGTGATGCCCACGGTGGAGGGCCATTGGACCTATGTGACCGAATCGAGCGATCGCGATCTCGACGGCAAGAAGGGCTCGTTTGAATGCGTTGCTCCAGGGCCCGGCAATCATGGGCCGGTGCAAGTGGCAAAGCAGGTGCAGTTCAGCTACGCGGACGGGACGCCATTTTTCCCGCTGGGCACAACGCTCTACAACTGGGTGCATCGCGGGCGCGCGCTGCAGGAGGAGACGCTTGCCACACTGAAGGTGAACCCGTTCAACAAGGTTCGCTTCATGGTCTTTCCCAAGTGGTATCTCTACAACCGCGTGGAGCCTCCCATGTTTCCTTACGTGAGGAAGGCGGACGGCAAGTTCGACTACATGCGGTTTTATCCTCCGTACTTCCAGAACATCGAGCGCCGCGTGGGCGACTGGAGAGGCCTGGGCATCCAGGCGGACCTGATCCTGTTTGATCCCTATAACAAGCCGGGGTGGGGCTTTGCGACTATGGACCGGCAGCAGGACGACGCCTATTTACGCTACATCGTGACGCGCCTGGCTCCTTATCGCAATGTGTGGTGGACCATGGCCAACGAATTCAGCCTCATTCAGCCGCCCAAGGACTGGGATCACATCTTCCAGGAGGTGCAGAAACTGGATCCTTACAACCATTTGCGGGGTATTCATAACGGTCCCGTCTGGTACAACCAGGCCGAGCCGTGGGTCACGCACTGCGTCATCCAGTTGCAGGGCGGCGATCCGTACGCGGTGGCGCTGGGCGCGCGGGAGGAATACAAGAAGCCGGTGGTCATCGATGAGTACGGCTACGAAGGCAACAACGGCACCGTATGGGGAAATCTGTCGGGCCGCCGCGAGGTCTTGCGTCACTGGTCCTTTACTATGGCGGGCGCGTATGGCTCGCATGGTGAAACCTATGTGCATCCGGGCGATATCCTCTGGTGGGCTGTGGGCGGGACACTGGTGGGCGAAAGCCCGTCGCGGCTGGGCTTTTTGAAGAAGATCCTGAGCGAAGCTCCGTATCAGGAGCTTGAGCCTGCGCCCTCCATCATTCAAGGCGGCCTGGCTCTGGCCGTCAGGAACGAGTACTACCTCATCTACTTCCCGGAGGCCAACCTTAAGGCCAACGCGGAAATGCAGCTTGAAGGGCCGGGGCCGTTCGATGTGGAGTTGATCGATCCCTGGCTGATGAAGGTCTACAAGCTCGGTCTGGCCAGAGCTGGCCGCCATGCCTTCAGACCCAAATTTACACCGGGCCTTCTGCGGCTTACGCGGAGCAAGCAAACCGGGGGAACTGCGCATTCGATGGATGAGTTGCTCTGGAGTCCGCAAGGAAAATGGGAGTCGGGGCCGCGCAGCGTGTAGGGATCTGTAAAGTCAGCATTGATCTTGTGCGGCCTGGGGCATAATCAATCGGGTTCCGGAGGCGGTTTTGGGGCGCAGAGCGCGGGGCAGGGGCTGCATCGCGCGCTGTAAAATCAAGCTAAACTTCGCCTCATTCCGGCTGCGGAGGCTTTTTGCTTTACTGGCTGCTTTACGAGAAACTTTTTCCGTTCTTTCACCCGTTCCGGATCTTCCGTTATCTGACGTTCCGCACGGCCTTCGCCTCGCTGACGGCGCTGCTGATCGCTCTGTTTATCGGGCCGTTCGTGATCCAGAAGCTGCGCGAGTTCCAGATCGGGCAGTTTGTCCGCGAGGACGGGCCGCAGTCGCACCAGAAGAAGTCGGGCACGCCGACCATGGGCGGCGTGCTGATCATCATTGCAATTGTTCTGCCCACGGTGCTGTGGGCCGATCCGGCCAATCCGCTGGTGTGGATCGCGGTGTTTTCGACGCTGGCGTTTGGCGCCATTGGGTTTGCGGACGACTACATCAAGGTGGTGAAGCGGCGCAGCCTGGGGCTGCGGGCGCGGGCCAAGCTGCTGCTGCAGGCGCTGGTGGGTGTGATCGTGGCGGGCGCGCTGGTGCTGCTGGAGCAGTTCAAGATGTTCTCCACGCAGCTGTCGGTGCCGTTTGTGAAGAACTGGCGGCCGGATCTGCTGTGGCACGCGTGGCCGGCGACGCTGCCGCATCTGGCGCTGCTGGCGTTTGTCCCGTTCGTGGTGTGGGTGGCGTTTGTGCTCATGGGCTCGTCCAATGCCGTGAATCTGACCGACGGGCTGGACGGGCTGGCAATCGGGTGCACAATTATTGCCGCCGGGGCGCTTACGGTGCTGACCTATGTAAACAGCAACGTGGTGTTTGCCGACTATCTGGAGTTGCGGCGGATGCCGCTGGCGGCCGAGCTGACCATCTTCTGCGGATCGATGGTCGGCGCCTCGATCGGATTTCTTTGGTACAACGCCCACCCGGCCGAGATTTTCATGGGCGATGTGGGCTCACTGGCGCTGGGCGGGGCCATCGGCACGGTGGCCATCATCATTCGCCAAGAGCTGCTGCTGCCGTTCATCGGCGGGATATTCATCCTGGAGGCGCTGTCGGTGATGCTCCAGGTGGGCAGCTACAAGCTGCGCAAGAAGCGCATCTTCAAAATGGCGCCGCTGCACCATCACTTCGAGCAGATGGGCTGGCACGAGTCCAAGGTGATTGCGCGGTTTTGGATCGGGGCCCTGGTATTTGCACTGTTTGCACTGACCACGCTGAAACTGCGCTAGGCGCGCAGCGTCCGGCGCGCCGGGCAGTGCACAATGGATAGAAGCCGTTGAAAGCGCGAGGATCGGTCTGGATGATGGAGTTGAAGGGCAAAAGAGTTCTGGTGGTGGGCATGGGGAAGTCCGGCCTGGCGGCGGCGCTGTTTCTGCGCCGGCGCGGCGCGCTGGTGACAGTGTCGGACGTGCGCAGCGCCGAGGCGCTGGCCAAGGAGATTCCCGCGCTGCTGGAAGAGGGCATTATGGTGGAGGCCGGCGGCCATGGCCTGCTGACCTTCCGCCGCCAGGACCTGATCGTGGTCAGCCCCGGAGTCCCGTTGGATACGCCGCCACTGGCGCAGGTCAAGGCCTTCGGCATACCGGTGATCGGGGATCTGGAGCTGGCGGCGCGCTTTCTTGAGGGGAGGGTGCTGGCCATTACCGGCTCGAATGGCAAGACGACAACGACCGTGCTGGCGGGTGCAATCTTCAAGGAAGCCGGGATTCCCACGCTGGTGGGCGGCAACATCGGCGTGCCGGTGGTGGATCTGGTGGAACAGAGCACGCCAGAGACGTGGACGGTGCTGGAGGTGTCGAGCTTTCAACTGGAAAGCACCGAGGAGTTCCATCCCAGCATTGCGGTGATTTTGAACATTACGCCCGATCATCTGGACCGGCATGGCACGTTTGAGAATTACGCGCTGACCAAGGAGCGCATCTTTGCCGCGCAGCAGGCCACCGATTGCCTGGTGCTGAACACCGACGACGCGCGCGTGGCGCAGGCGGCGCCGCGGTCGCTGGCCAAGGTGTGCTGGTTCTCGATTGAGCACGCGGTGGGGCGGGGAGCGTGGGTTGAAAACGGCTTCGTGCTCTATCGCGGGTCGAAAGAGGCCGCGGTGGAAACGGTGATGCCGTTGAGCGAGATTCCGCTGAAAGGCGCGCATAACGTGGAGAACGTGGTTGCGGCGGTTTGCGCGGCGCGGCTGGCCGGCGTGCCGGTGGACGCGATCCGGCGGGCGGTGACGAGCTTTCAGGCCGTGGAGCACCGCCTGGAGTATGTGGCCACGGTGAACGGCGTGGAGTTTTACAACGACTCCAAGGCCACCAACGTGGACGCGACGGCCAAGGCAGTGGCGGCGTTTTCCTCGGGCATTCACCTGATCATGGGCGGCAAGGACAAGGGCTCGGAGTACGGCGTGCTGGCGGAGCTGTTGCAGAGCCGGGTGCGGGCTGTTTACACCATCGGGTCGGCGGCGGCCAAGATCGAATCGCAACTGCGCGGGGTGGTCCCGATCCACTCGTGCGAGACCCTGGAGAAGGCCGTCGATGCCGCCGCGCGAGCCGCGCGGCCGGGCGAGGTTGTCCTGCTGGCGCCAGCCTGTTCCAGTTTTGACCAGTTCGAGAATTACGAGCACCGCGGCCGCGTCTTCAAGGAACTCGTCAATGAACGGCGAGGTTGGAATGTATGGCAAAGCGCGTAGGGGTGGACAAGTGGCTGTTCTTTACCACGATAGTGCTGACTGTGGTGGGACTGGTCATGGTTTTCTCCGCCTCGGCCGTTGTGGCGCAGGAGCGTTTCCACTCGGCGTATGCGCTGCTGGGCAAGCAGATCGTCTACGCACTGGGTGGAATGCTGGCGCTGACGATCCTGATGCACGTGGACTACCGCACTTATAAGTCACCCCGGTTTATCTATGCCGTGACTTCCATGACCACGCTGCTGCTGGTGATCGTGCTCTTTTTCCCGGGGCTGAACGGCAGCCATCGCTGGATTCGTTTCGGCAGCTTGTTTGACTTCGAGCCTTCGGAGGTTGCCAAGCCGGTTCTGGTGCTGTTTCTGGCCTGGTTTCTGCATACGCGGCTGGACGCCATGCATGATGCCAAAAAGACCCTCCTGCGCGCCGCCGTCATGCCCGTGGTGATGGTGGCGCTCGTGCTCCGCCAGCCGGATCTGGGCACCGCGCTGGTGCTGGCCGCGGTGACGGCCATGATGATGATGTTTGCCGGCATGGAGTGGAAGTATCTGCTGGGCGCCATGGCCGCGGCGGCGCCGGTTCTGGCCGCGATGCTCTTTCTGGTTCCGTGGCGGCGGGCGCGCATGCTGGTCTTCCTGCATCCGCTGGCGGACCCGATGGGCATCGGCTATCACATCACGCAGTCGCTGATCGCCGTGGGTAGCGGCGGCCTCACCGGCCGGGGCTACATGGAGGGGATCGAAAAGCTCTTCTACCTGCCCGAGTCGGCCACTGACTTTATCTTCGCCAACATCGCCGAGGAGCTGGGGCTGATCGGCGCCTTGTCGATCGTCGCGCTTTACGTGGTGCTGGGCGTACGCGGATTTCGCGCGGCATTTCGCGCGCAGGATCCTTTTGCGCGGCTGGTGGCCCTGGGCATCACCGCAACTATCCTGCTGCAGGCGCTTTTCAATATCAGTGTTGTTCTTTCCCTGGTGCCAGCCAAGGGCATTCCATTGCCGCTGATATCCTATGGCGGGACGTCGATCTTTTGCACCCTGGCCAGTATCGGTATTCTGCTCAACATCACCAAACAGGCCGATTGAGGAGCGAGCGTCGTCGAAGCGTATTCATCAAGGTGGATTGCCACCATGCCCGATTCAGCCTGCCGTGCCCGCATCGAGCCGGCGTTGCGGTTTGCAATGGATTTTCTCCCTGCATTTTGCGATGAAAGGCACAAATTTTGGCGGAATTTAGAGTTCTGATAGCCGGCGGCGGCACCGGTGGACACATCATTCCGGCGCTGGCTGTAGCGCGCGAGCTGGAGGCGCGCTACGCGGCGGAGACGCTGTTTGTGGGCACGGCGCGGGGGATGGAAATTCGCCTGGTTCCGGATGCGGGATTTCGCCTGCGCCTGATCGATGTGGGGCCGTTGAACAGCGTCTCGCTGGCAACGCGGCTGAAGACGCTGCTGCGGCTGCCGGGCAGCATCGCGGAGTGCAAGCGGCTGATTCGCGAGTTCCGTCCCAGCGTGGTTTTCGGCGTAGGCGGATACGCATCCGGGCCGGCGATGGCGGCGGCTTTGCAGATGAAGATTCCGGCCATGGTGTTTGAGCCGAATGCCGTGCCCGGTCTGGCCAACCGGCTGGTCGGCAAGAGGGTGCAGGCCGCGGCCGTCAATTTTCCGTCGTCGTCGGCGTGGTTCCGCAACTGTGAGGTGACAGGGATTCCGGTGCGTCCGGAGTTCTTCAGCCTCAGGCCGCCGGCAACTGCGGCGCCTCATCTGCTGGTCTTTGGCGGCTCGCAGGGGGCGCGCCTCTTCAATACCTGGCTGCCCAGGGTAGTTCGGGACCTGCTGGACGCGGTTCCGGGGCTGACGGTGCTCCATCAGAGCGGCGTGCGCCATGCGGCTGCGACCGAGGCAGCATACAAGGCCAGCGGCGCCGATGCGGCGCGCTGGGAGGTGCGGCCGTTTCTGGACGATATGCCGGAACAATTCGGCAGAGCGCATCTGGTCATGGCGCGCAGCGGCGCGTCCACAGTGGCGGAGCTGGCCGCCGCAGGCAAGCCGGCGCTCCTGGTGCCGTTTGCCGCCGCCGCGGATCAGCACCAGCGGCGCAACGCCGAGGCCATGCGGAATGCGGGCGCGGCCGAGATGCTTCAAGAGGTGGATCTGACGGTTCCCGGCAAGCTGATGGCGGCGCTCAGCGGACTGCTGAACGCGCCCGAGCGGCTGGCGCAGATGGCCATCGCCGCGCGGACCGAGGCGCATCCGGCGGCGGCGGAACGTATCGCGGACATGCTGGCCTCACTTGCGCCTCAGTTGACGCATCCGTAAGCGGGACAGGGAAAACCGCCGCTTGCCCGTGGCATCGCGGAGGCCCCGGTGCGCACAGATACGAAAAAGCCCGGCTCCCTGGAGCCGGGCTTCTTGCTGATCCCTCGGGGGTTAGCGGCCGTGGAAGCCACCGCCATGGAAACCGCCTCCGCCGTGGAAGCCGCCGCCTCCACCGTGGAAGCCACCTCCGCCACCGTGGAAGCCACCTCCGCCATGGAAGCCGCCTCCGCCGTGGAAGCCGCCGCGGAAGCCGCCGCCGGCAACACCGAAGCCGTGACCAGGGTGAACTCCCCCGAATCCGCCTACGCGGGCGCCCGCCTGGCCGCCATGGAAGGCGCGCTGAGGACCGCCAACGCCGCCACGGAAGCCGCCGCCCGCAAAGGGTGCGCGGCCTGCGAAGCCGTGGCGGAAGCCTCCGGGACCTCCACGATCACCGCCGTAACCACCGCGGAAGCCGTGACGGAAGCCATCGCCGTAACCGCCGCGGAAGCCATCGCCGTAGCCGCCGTAACCGCCGCGGAAACCGTCACGGTAGCCGCGATAGCCGTAACCGTAGTCACCATCACGCCATCCCCAGCCGTACCAGGGACCGGCGCCAACGAACATGCCGTTTACAAACCAGTTGGGGCCGTAATAGCCATAGGGGGCGCAAGCATACGGGTAATAAGAATAGTAACCCCATGTGCAGTTTGGGGGGCCGTAGTAGTTGTACCCATAGAAACCGGCTGGCGGCACAATTGCAGGACCGACTCCGATGCCGATACCGAAGCTCACCTGGGCATTTGCGGTGGCCGCAAGCGGCACAAACAGGAGCGTTGCCAACAGAACCAACAGAGTTTTACGCATGACCTCCTCCTTTCGCTGGCCCGTTCGGCAAATGCTTAACCATGCACCGGAATCGGCTTTCTTCCGAGCATTTCCCGATATCTTGGCCGTTCTTTCGGGGCCGGCCTTCACTTCATAAGACAGTATTACCACCCGTAAGTTGCGTTCTTTTTTTCGGGGGTTCAGTGAGTTAGCAAGTCGGAGGGGCAGCGAGTCCCCCTTCTGCTCGAAAATTGCGGCTTTTTTTTTCAAAGGCGGCCTGGGGGGGTGCGCCGGGTGGTTTGCGGGCGCAGCAGCGAAAGCAGCGCAGGCAAAGGAGATAGCCGGGCGCGGACCGGTCGGGCTCACGGAACGGCTGACGCAGGTGTTACAGTGGAATTTCATTCCAGATGTTTGCGACCTCCCAGCACGTTCACTTTATTGGCATCGGCGGTATCGGCATGAGCGGTATCGCCGAGATCCTGCTCAGCCTGGGCATGAAGGTCTCCGGCTCGGACCTGAGGCGGGGGCCGGTGACCGACCGGCTGGCGCGGTTGGGCGCCACCATATATGAGGGCCACGATGCGCGGCATGTGGCCGGGGCGACGGTGGTTGTGACCAGCTCGGCCGTGGGCGCGGACAATCCCGAAGTGCTGGAGGCGCATGCGCGCAAGATTCCGGTGATCCAGCGGGCGGAGATGCTGGCTGAACTGATGCGGCTCAAGTACGGCATCGCCATTGCCGGCATGCACGGCAAGACGACGACCACGTCGATGGTGGCGGCGGTGCTGAGCGCCGGCGGGCTCGATCCGACGGTGGTGGTGGGCGGGCGCGTGGACGCGCTGGGCTCCAACGCCCGATTGGGCAGCACGCAGTACCTGGTGGCCGAGGCCGACGAAAGCGACCGCTCGTTCCTGAAGCTTTCGCCGATTCTGGCCGCGGTGACGAATCTGGATCGCGAGCACATGAACTGCTACCGCGACATGGCCGACGTGGAGCGGGCTTTTGTGGAGTTCATGGACCGGGTGCCGTTTTACGGCGCGGTGATTGCCTGTGCCGACAACGAGCGGCTGAAGAGCATTTTGCCCCGGGCGCGGCGGCGGGTTTTGACCTATGGCACGGATGCCGAGGCCAACTACCGGCTGGAATTTCTGGGAGCAGGGCAGGGAGGCTGCTTTTCGCGCTTCCAGGTGGTGACGGCGACCGGTCCGCTGGGACCGTTCGAGCTGCACGTGCCGGGGCGGCACAACGTGCTGAACGCCACCGCAGCCGTGGCCATTGCGCAACAGCTTGAAATTCCCGAGACAAAGGTTGCCGAAGGGCTCCGGCATTTTCGCGGCGTGGACCGGCGCTTTCAGCAGCTCGGGCAGGCACGCGGCGTGACGGTAGTGGATGACTACGGGCACCATCCCACGGAGATTCGCGCCACGCTGGCAGCGGCGCGGGAGTGCGGCCCAGCCCGGATTCATGTGGTCTTTCAGCCGCACCGGTATTCGCGGACGCACGATCTGCTGGAGGAGTTCGGCAGCGCCTTTGCGGACGCGGATACGGTGATTGTGCTGCCCATCTACGCGGCCAGCGAGGAGCCGATTGCGGGTGTGACGGCAGAGCTGCTGGCCGGTCGGATCGCGGGTCCGCGGGTGGAGTTTGCGCCGGAGTTCGCCGCGGCGGTGAAAACCGCTGTGGATGTTGCGCGCGAAGGCGACATGGTCCTGACGTTGGGCGCGGGCAGCGTCAGCCATCTGGCGCCGGAGATCCTGGCGGCGCTGGGAAGCAGCGGAGACGCGGCGAAGCCGGATGATCACGCGGCGGCTTTCCCGGAGAAAAAGGCCGGCCGGAAACGGGTATTGGCGGCGACGTAGAGCGGCCAGGGCTTATCCAGCCGCGGCAAAAGTCAAAATCTGAAACAAGTCACCGCGAAGTACGGCTAAATTCAGTCTCTCTGGTTCGAAACCGTTCGAGATCGCTGCCTCATCATCGCAGCTACCGGCTCGCCTCAACCCGGCTGCACTCATCAATCGGAATTGCCACCTGCTCCACGATCTCCAGCCCGAAGCCTTCGAGCGCCGGAATGTGCATCGGCGTATTCGACAGCAGCCGGATCCGCTGAATACCAAGATCGGAGAGAATCTGCCCACCCAGGCCGATTGCCCGCAGAATGCGCCCGCTGCGCGCCTGCGATCCTTCCCGCGCGCGCAGCTCCCGGTGCAGAATGAGCCGCCCTGCATGCGTCTCACGCTCGCTCGCAGGCGCCACCGCTCCGCCCGGCCCAAACGGCGAAGCCGGCGTCTGCTCGATCTCGAAGCCGCGCGACGTGTTGTGCAGGTAAAGCACCACGCCGCAGCCCTCCTCGGCAATCATGCGCATCGATTGGTCCAGAACTTCGCGGCAGTGGCAGTCCGCGCCGAATACATCGCCTGCTGTGCACCGCGTATGCACGCGCACCAGCACGGCGCGCGGACAAGGCGGCCGCGCCTCCGCTCCATCGGTCGCCGGCCCGCTATGGAATGCGGGACAATCCGGACAAAGATCGCCGCGCACCAGCGCAATGTGGCTTTCGCCGCCCGTCACCTCGCTCTGGTAGGCAATCATGCGGAACTCGCCATGGCGCGTCTGAATGCGGCTTTCGCCGGCGCGCACAATGTACCGCTCATGCCGCAGCCGGTAGCGGATCAGCTCTGCCACGGTCAAGATGCGTAGCCCGTGCTCCTTGCAGAACGGAATCAGGTCGGGAACGCGCGCCATCTCGCCGTCGTCGCGCATGATCTCGCAGATCACGCCCGACGGATTCAGCCCCGCCATCCGCGCCAGATCCACGGACGCTTCCGTCTGCCCCGCCCGCACCAGCACGCCGCCCTTGCGCGCCCGCAGCGGAAAAACATGTCCCGGCCGCGCCAGATCCGACCAGGTCGCGTTGGGATCGATTGCCGTGCGGATGGTGCACGCGCGGTCGGCCGCCGAAATGCCCGTCGTTACTCCCTCGCGCGCCTCGATCGTTTCGGTGAATGCCGTCCCAAAACGCGACGAGTTGTGCTGCGTCATGGGAAACAGGCGCAGATAATCGGCGCGCTCGTCGGTCAGCGTCAGGCAGATGAGGCCGCGCCCGTGCCGCGCCATGAAGTTGATGGCCTCCGGCGTCACATGCTCGGCCGCGAGCGTCAGGTCGCCCTCGTTCTCGCGGTCTTCATCATCGACTACAACTACCATGCGGCCGGCGCGGATCTCCGCCAGCGCGCCGGGAACATCGGTAAACGGAGGCTCGATGGAATGTGAACTATGCGGCATGGTTTGCCTTCCTATTCTCGCTTACGCCGCCCTAAACAGCAAAAGCGCCGCTCAAGGGCGGCGCTTTTTAACAAATATCGGAAAATGGCCCCTAGAGGGTCGATTCGATCTCAAAACCCCAAGCTTCGAGGAGTGCCTCGGGAATGTACTTGGAGTTCTTGTTGCGTCGAGCCCACTCGCGCAATCGGGTAGACCGGATGTATTGATCCGGAGGAAGTTTGAATTCTTTGACGATTTGCTCGAAGGAGGTTACCGTAGGCACAACCGGACCAATGGGCTCCGGCTTGCCCCAGTTCGGATTTCCACGACGTTTTGCCATCGATGTGTTTTCCTTAGAAGGGCGTGATTTGTCCACCATCCTCAAGCGCGGGTTGGGGGACCCTGCTCGCTAAGGAGGAAACAAACGTAGTTTTCATTTTAGGGATATCCCCTTCAAAAATCAATAGAAATTTATGCCGCACCCGGCCTGAACTCTTAACCTCACTCACAACGCTTTACGTTTCTAACGTTATGTTTCAAACGGAGTTATCTCCAACTCCAGCACCGGAGTCACAGATCTTTGTCCATTTTTTTCTTTAGTTCAAATTCTCAGTTCGCGACGTTAAAAACAGCTTTTCCACAGGGAATATTGCCCAGCACCCGACTTCATACCGGCTTTGCCCTCATGAAGTTCTGACGACATCTCCTCAGTCTGCCGGAGAGCCGCGCCTCCCGGTCGCTCCCAACCTCGATGATAAGATTAAAAATTTGGGAGAACATGATGGCAGACGCAGTATGTGATATCGGACTCATAGGCTTAGCCGTGATGGGACAAAATCTCGTCCTCAACATGAACGACCATGGCTTCAAGGTCGCTGTTTTTAACCGCACCGTGTCAAAAGTTGATGACTTCCTGGCCAACGAAGCCAAGGGGACACAGGTCGTCGGCGCACATTCCATTGAAGAGCTCACCTCGCTGCTCAAGCGCCCGCGGCGTGTGATGCTCATGGTAAAAGCCGGCGAGACCGTCGACCACATGATCGACCTCATCACGCCGCATCTTGAAGCCGGCGACATCATCATCGACGGCGGCAATTCGCTCTTTACGGATTCCAACCGCCGCACCAGGGATCTTGCGGCCAAGGGCATTCTCTTCATCGGCACTGGCGTTTCGGGCGGCGAAGAAGGTGCGCGCCGCGGCCCGTCGATCATGCCCGGCGGCAATCCCGCCGCATGGCCGCATGTGAAAGACATCCTCCAGTCCATCGCCGCCAAGGTCGAAGATGGAACTCCCTGCTGCGACTGGGTGGGCGAAGACGGCGCCGGCCACTTTGTCAAAATGGTGCACAACGGCATCGAGTATGGCGACATGCAGTTGATCTGCGAAGCCTATGATCTGCTGCAGCGCGGCCTCGGACTCACCCCCGACGAGCTGCACGAAGTCTTCGCCGAGTGGAACCAGGGCGAGCTCGACAGCTACCTGATCGAAATCTCCAGCCAGATCTTCGCCAAGAAAGACGAGGACGGCAAGCCGCTCGTGGACAAAATTCTGGACACCGCCGGCCAGAAAGGCACCGGCAAGTGGACCGTCATCAGCGCCCTCGACAACGGCCAGCCCGTAACCCTCATCGGCGAATCGGTCTTCGCGCGCTGCCTCTCGGCGCTCAAGGAAGAGCGCGTTGCCGCGTCAAAAATTCTCAAAGGCCCCCGCTCACGCAAGGCCTCCGGCGACCGCAAGACCTTCATCGAAGATGTGCGCCGCGCCCTCTACTGCTCCAAGATCGTCTCTTACGCGCAGGGCTACATGCTGCTCCGCGCCGCCGCCAAAGAGAACGGCTGGAACCTGAACATGGGCGGCATCGCCCTCATGTGGCGTGGTGGATGCATCATCCGCAGCCGCTTCCTGGGCAAGATCAAGGAAGCCTTCGACAAGAACCCGAACATCGTCAACCTGCTACTCGACAGCTTCTTCCGTGACGCCGTCACCAAATACCAGGCCTCCTGGCGCAAGGCCGTTTTGCACGCGGTCAGAGCCGGCGTGCCCACCCCGGCGTTCTCCACGGCGCTGGCGTTCTTTGACGGCTACCGCACCGGCCGCCTGCCCGCGAATCTGCTTCAGGCGCAGCGCGACTTCTTCGGAGCGCACACCTACGAGCGCGTCGATCAACCCCGCGGCCAGTTCTTCCA
Source organism: Acidobacteriota bacterium (assembly GCA_021803035.1). Classification (GTDB taxonomy): domain Bacteria; phylum Acidobacteriota; class Terriglobia; order Terriglobales; family Acidobacteriaceae; genus Telmatobacter. The sequence goes on from JAJZME010000081.1 coordinate 66,789, forward strand.
CACCAACTGGACCGGCCACGGCGGACGCGTCGCCTCCGGCACCTACAACGCTTAACTTTCCTGTTGTGCGCAACAATGAAAACCCCGAGTCCCGCTCTTGGAACTCGGGGTTTCTCATTCCTCAGCCCTGATCTCTGTCAGCGCAGTGTCTCCACCGGCGCCGGATCCATGTCCGCGTAATCCTGATTTTCGCCGCCCATGCCCCAGCAAAAGCTGTAGGCGCGCGTCCCCGAGCCGGCGTGAATCGACCACCCCGGCGACACCACAATGTCCTTGTCGGCCATTACGATATGCCGCGTCTCATCCGCCGGCCCCATGAAGTGCATCACCCGCGCATCCGCCGGCAGGTTGAAGTACATGTAGATCTCCGAGCGGCGCATGTGCGTATGCGGCGGCATGGTGTTCCAGTTGCTGCCCTCGTGCAAGTGCGTCACGCCCATCACAAGCTGGCAGCTCCGCGCGCCCTCCAGGTGGATGTACTTGAAGATGGTGCGGTGATTGCATGTCTCGGCGCTGCCAATGGTCGTCGGATTCGCCTCATCCTTGCGCACCAGCGTCACCGGATAACTGGTGTGCGCCGGATAGCTCAGCAGATAGAAGAACGCGGGCGAAGACTTATCCTTCGACTCGAAGGTGACTTCCTCATTCCCGCGGCCGATATAAAGCACGTCCAGGTTGTTCAGCTCGTAGCTCTTGCCGCCCACGCGAATCGTCCCGTTGCCGCCCACATTCAGCGCCCCCAGTTCGCGCCGCTCGGTGAAATACGCGGCGCGCAGCTCCGGAAAGGTGGGCAGCGCAAGCGAAGACCGGCCCGGCGCGGCAAACCCCACCACGGCGCGGTCCAGATCTACATAGTTCAATTGAATCTTGCCCGCCGCGCAAAGGCCGTCAAGCAAAAACGTCTCGCGAATCTCTTTGGTCGTCATGCGCGGATAGCGCACCGGATCGGCCATCATCACCGTCTTCATCGTTCCTCCAATCCCTCTTTCGCAAACCATCACGCAGGGGCGCCCAGGTCCTGTGACAGAACCCGGGCACTCAGTTCCCGCATCAACAGCAACCCTGCTATTTTAGCGCCCTGCGATTTCGGCTCAATTGGCCGTCTGCTTCGGCACCTGCTGCAGCACCCACTTCGCCAGCGCCTCGCCCGCGGCGTAGTTCTGATACGTGGCCGGCAGCTTCAGCCCGTTGGTGTACTCGTTGTAGACCCACGGATCAACCATGGCGTAGACAGTGCCTTTCCCATACCGCGCCACGGCCATAAGAATATCCCCGTCGTGCGTGTACACTGCCTTGGCCGGCCCGCTCACTGAAATCGTGCTTGTGTCCTTCACATAGCAGGTCAGCGGATGATGGAAGATCGGTCCCTTGCCGCTCAGGTGGAACCTGCCCATCGCCCAGTCTTCGCCAATCACGTGCATCGCCAGCACGCTGTTAAAGTGAATCCCGAACTTCTCCGGCACCACGTTGAAGTGCTTCAGATCGGCATAGCCCGTGTCGTTCTCAAAAATCACCAGCACTCCGCCGGCCTTCACCCACTTGGCAATCTGCGCCGCGTCCTCCGCATTGGCAAAGTGCGGATGCGGATTCTTTGCGATGTTGTCCGGCGACGCGATGATGTAAACCTGCGCGTGCTTCAGCTTCTCGTAGGTCGGCTCCGTGTAGAGCGTCGTGGTGCGCGCGCCATCGTTGCGGAAGATGTGTCCGAACAGCGAGTAGCCCTCGATACTCTGGTCATTCCACTTGTAGTGGAAGTACACCATGCGTCCGGTCACATCGCGGCGCTTCTGGCTGTTGAACCACGCATCCAGCAGCACGTCGTCTCCGCGGCCCAGCTTCGCGCTCTCAATGTGCTCGGCTTCCGCGCTGGCCAGGATGAACGCGCCCACTCCCATGGGCGTGTTGCTCGCCGTCTTTTCGCCCGTGTAGAAGGCATAGCTGCCGTTGGCCTGCGGATTGGCGCCCAGTCTGGCCAGCCCCGCAATGCCGCTCACTGAAACCTCTCCGTTTGCGCCCGTGGTCACAAAGTGGCTCAGAATGCCGTCGTATCCGCGCTCCGCCACCGCATCGTAGCTCTCCTGCAGGTAGCCGCGGCGCACGCCTTTGGCCAGCGCATACACAAACATGCACGAAGCCGACTCCTCGGGAAAATTACCCTTGGCTCCGGCCTTGTCCATCACCTGGTACCACAGCCCTGTCTTCGCATCCTGGTAGCGCGCAACCGCCGCCGCATCCTCTCTGAGAATGCTGATCAACACCATCCGTCCCGGATCGTCCGCCGGATACAAGGGAATCGTGTCCACCAGCGCCATCATGTAGAGGCCCATGCCGCGCGCCCAGGGCTCGGCTGACTCGCCCGTCTGCTTGTTGGCCCAAACGGCCTGCTTCGACTCGTCCCACCCCTGCACGAGCAGCCCCGTCCTGGGATCGCGCGTATGCATCTGCATCAGCACAAACTGGTTCGTGATCTGGCTGAACGCCTGGGGATGATGAAACATCCGCGCGTACTCGGCATAAAACGGCTCAACCTCGTCGATGTTCTCCAGCGTCATCTGGTTGGGGTGCTTCTGCGAGGTCCAGAATCCGCCCGATGCGTTCTGCGGCTGATGCTGAAGCTGGTCATAGAGCGCCGTGGCGGCGGTGTAATAGCGCTTGTTCAGCGACTCGCCGTAGAGCGCCATCAGCGGCAGCCCGAGCTGGATCTCGTTCAGCCGCATCGCGCTGTTCTTCAGCGCCGGCACCGAACCGTCGGGGCCGATCAGCGGATCCACCGCATGCTCAAGGTAGTAGAAATCGCTCCGGTTTACCGTGTTCTGCCACACGGCATAGATGCCCTCCAGCGTCACACCTTCGCCGGGCGTCCACTTCGGCGGCGCACCTGCCGGCGAAAAGACCCCATTGGGCCACCGGCTCATGGCGGTGTTGGCCGCGCGCACGCTCCACGGCTGTTGTTGCGCGCTTGCAGTTGTGCCTCCTGCCAGGCAGGCAAGCAGGATCGTCAAAGCAAATCCGCTCCAATATTTCATCTGTGCTCCCGGAAATCCGCGCTTTGCCGCGATCAGCCGCACCGGCACGGCACGCGCAGCCCCAACTATAGAGCCTCAGCCGCGCGCGCGACAAATAAGTGCGCGCTCCGAGCACGTGGTATGACAACCCGCGGCAATGCGCCGCCCGCCAGCGCAGGAATTTCCTGTGAAATTGCCTCCGGCAGTCCAGCGCACAGCCGCACAGCCCGCCACCTTTGTATACTTGTGTGTTGACCTGTTCTCTGGTCAGACCACAACCATCTCAGAACTAGAGGTACAATGACACCCATGCTGCTCCATGAAGATCGCCTGTTTCCCGCCGACCCAGGTACACGGAAGATCGCCCGGTCCCTCTACGAACACGTAAACAAACTGCCCATCATCAGCCCGCACGGGCACACACAGGCCTCATGGTTCGCAAAAAATGAGCCTTTTCCCGATCCGGCCACGCTCTTCGTCCAGCCTGACCACTACATCTTCCGCATGCTCTACAGCCAGGGCGTTTCCATGGACGATCTGGGCATCGGCCAGGCGGTCATCAAGGATCCGCGCAAGGTCTGGCGCCTGTTCGCCCGGCACTACTACCTCTTCCGCGGCACGCCCACGCGCATGTGGCTCGACTACGCCTTCCAGGAGCAGTTTGGGCTCAGGGAGAAGTTCTCGGAGAAGACCGCGGACCTCTATTTCGACACCATCTCGGAGAAGCTGTCCAGTCCCGAATATCTGCCCCGCGCCCTTTTTGACAGCTTCAATATCGAGGTGCTGACCACCACCGATCCGCCCTTCGACTCCCTGGAGCACCACAAGGCAATCCGCGCCTCGGGATGGAAGGCTCGCATTCTGCCCACCTTCCGCCCCGATGCCTGCGTCGATCCCGAATTCGCCACGTTCAAGCAGAACATCGCCAAAATGGGCGAGATGACCGGCGAAGACACCACCACCTGGAAGGGCTATCTGAACGCGCTGATGAAGTCGCGGGCGCGCTTCAAGGAACTGGGCTGCACGGCCACCGACCACGGCCATCTCACCGCGCAAACCGCCGACCTGTCCGAGGCCGAAGCGGCAAAGCTCTACTCCGCCGTGTTTGCCGGCAAGGCCGACTCCGCGCAGCAGGATCTCTTCCGCGCCCAGATGCTTACTGAAATGGCCCGCATGAGCGTCGAAGACGGCCTGGTGATGCAGATCCACCCCGGATCCGTCCGCAACCACAACCCCTTTGTTTATGAGCGCTACGGCCGCGACATGGGCTGCGACATTCCGCAGGCTACAAACTACGTCCACGCCCTGCGCCCCCTGCTCAATCGCTTCGGCAACGAAAAAGGACTCACCATCATTCTGTTCACCCTGGACGAAACCACCTACAGTCGCGAACTGGCCCCACTGGCCGGGCATTATCCCTGCCTGCGCCTCGGTCCTTCGTGGTGGTTCCATGACAGTCCGGAGGGCATGATGCGCTTCCGTGAACAGACGACCGAGACCGCCGGTTTTTACAATACGGTCGGGTTTAACGACGACACACGCGCTTTCCTGTCCATCCCGGCACGGCACGACGTGGCGCGCCGCATCGACTGCGCCTTCCTCGCCAGGCTCGTCGCCGAGCAACGGCTCGACGAGGACGAAGCCTTTGAAGTCGCGCATGACCTGGCTTACGGGCTGGTCAAGAAAGCCTACCGGCTGTAAGGAGAATTCATGGACCATAACGCGGAATCAAGCCTCGAAGTCGAACAGGCGTCCGCCGATGAACGGGTAGGGCACGTACGCTGGGTGGTATGTGCCCTGCTCTTTGCCGCCACCACGCTCAACTACATGGACCGCATGGTGCTCGGCCTGCTCAAGCCCACCATCCAGCAGAGCATCCACATGACCGAAGCCGACTACGGCTACGTCGTGGTCGCGTTTCAGATCGCCTATGCCGCCGGCATGTTGATCATGGGCCGCTTGATCGACAGGGTGGGCACGCGCATCGGGTACATGGTCGTGATGTGTATCTGGAGCCTCTCGGCATGGGGCCATGCGCTCGCCAACTCGGTGCTGGAGTTCGGCATCGCCCGCTTCTGCCTCGGCATCGGCGAGTCCGGCAACTTCCCGGTCGCCATCAAGACCGTCGCGGAATGGTTCCCGCAAAAGGAACGGTCGCTGTCCACAGGCATCTTCAATTCCGGCACCAACCTGGGCGCAATTGTCGCGCCTCTCGCCGTCCCCTGGGTCGTGCATCTCTTCCACGGCAACTGGCACGCCGGCTTTCTCATCACCGGCGTCTTCAGCACAACCTGGATCGTGATCTGGCTCTTGTACTACCGCAAGCCGTCTGAGCATCGCAGCCTTGGCCGCGCCGAATTGAAGTACATCAACGAAGGCATGACCGAGCCGTCCAAGCCCGCCACCTCGTGGATAAAGCTGTTCGCCTACCGCCAGTCCTGGGCCTTTGTCGTCGGCAAGTTCCTCACCGATCCCATCTGGTGGTTCTATCTCTTCTGGCTGCCCTCCTATCTCTCCAGCAAGTTCCACCTCACGCTTGCCACCCTGGGACTGCCGCTGGTCGTCGTTTATACCGCCGCCACCGTGGGCAGCATCTTCGGCGGCTGGCTCCCCGCGCCTTTTATCAAGCTTGGCATGCCCGTCGCGCGCTCGCGCATGGCCGCCATGCTGATCTGCGCCTTCGCGGTGATCCCCATTTTTCTGGCCGCCTACGTGACCAACGAATGGGCCGCCGTTGGCCTTTTGAGTCTGGCTACCGCCGCGCACCAGGGGTGGTCCGCCAATCTCTTCACCACCGTATCCGATATGTTCCCGCGCACTGAAGTCGCTTCGGTCACCGGCATCGGCGGCACTGCTGGCGCCATCGGCGGCGCGCTCATCGCCGCTGCCGCGGGCCTCATTCTCCAATACATGCACACCTATGCGCCCCTGTTCTTCATCGCCGCCAGTGCCTACGTACTCGCATGGGTCTTTATCATCCTGCTCGCGCCAGGACTAAGAAAGGTTGAGATCGCCGCATGAGTCTCTATTGCAATACCGGAAGCATTACCACCGACCTCTCGCATGAACAATTGAAGCAATTGCTCGCGGAAAGCCTCGCCAAGCTGGGGCCGCGCAACAAAGTGCTGGCCGTGCCTCCCGACCAGAGCCGCGAGCATTCGCGCGCCGGAGAACTGACCCGCTACGCCTGGGAATACTACGGCGACCGCTTCAAGGCCGTGCTGCCGTCCCTCGGCACGCACACCCCCATGCGTCCCGACCAGATCGCGCACATGTTCCCCGGCATGCCCCAGGACCTGTTCCGCGTGCACAACTGGCGCACCGAGGTCGAAACCATCGGCGAGGTCCCGGCCGAATACATCCGCGAGCAGTCTGAAGGCAAGCTTGACTACACCTGGCCCGCCCAGGTCAACAAGCTCATCGCCAGCGGCGGCTTCGATCTGATCCTTTCCATTGGCCAGGTGGTGCCGCACGAAGTCATCGGCATGGCCAACTACACCAAGAACATCCTCGTCGGCACCGGCGGCCGCGAGGGCATCAACCGCAGCCATTACCTCGGCGCCGTCTACGGCATGGAGCGCATCATGGGCCGCGCCATCAACCCCGTGCGTAACGTGCTCAATTACGCCGCCGACAAGTTCCTCCGCAACACTCCTATCGTTTACGTTCACACCGTCGTCGGCCGCAAGCCCGATGGCGGACTGGCCGTGCGCGGCCTCTTCATCGGCGACGACATCGACTGCTTCCTCAAAGCCTCCGAGCTGAGCCTCAAGGTCAACTTCGAAATGGTCGACGAGCCCATCAAAAAGGCCGTCGTCTTCCTCGATCCTTCCGAGTTCCACAGCACCTGGATCGGCAACAAGGCCATCTACCGCACCCGCATGGCGCTGGCCGACGGCGCGCAGTTGATCGTCCTCGCCCCCGGCGTGCACGAGTTCGGCGAAGACAAGGGCATCGACAAGCTGATCCGCAAGTACGGCTACCGCGGCACGCCCGCTACGCTGGAAGCGGTGCGCAACAATCCCGACCTGGGCAGCGATCTGAGCGCCGCCGCGCACCTCATTCACGGCTCATCCGAGGGCAGGTTCACCATCACCTGGTGCCCCGCGCATCTCAGCAAGGATGAGGTGGAAAGCGTCGGCTTCGAGTACGGCGATCTGAACACCATGCTCAAGCGCTACGACCCGGCCAGGCTCGACCACGGTTACAATAAAGTCGATGGCGAAGAAATTTTCTTCGTCGCCAACCCGGGATTGGGTCTGTGGGCACATCGCAGCCGCTTTGAAAGCTGATCGATACGGCCTTTGCAGCTCAGCACGTCAGGCTTGTATTCCGGCAACTTCCCCTGCCGATTGAATGGAGAAACCATGGCGTCTGAGCTTCTCAGCCTTGAGGGCAAAACTGCGGTTGTAACAGGTGGAACCTCCGGCATCGGCCTTGCGTTGAGCCTCGGCCTCGCGCAGGCCGGCGCCGATGTCGTCGCCACGGCGCGCCGCCAGGAACAGGTCGATTCCGCCGCCGCCGAAATTGAAGCACTGGGCCGCAAAACCCTCCGCGTGGCCTCCGATGTCTGCGACCGCGCCTCGCTTGAGGCGCTCGCCCGCGCCACCGTCGACGCCTTCGGCAAAGTCGACATCCTCGTCAACTGCGCCGGCATCATCCGCCGCACGCCCACGCTCACGCTCCCTGAAGAAGAGTGGACCAGCATCCTCAACACCAATCTCACCGGAACGCTGCGCGCCTGCCAGGTCTTCGGCAAGCCCATGCTCGAGCGTGGTTACGGCCGCATCATCAACATCGCTTCGCTCAACAGCTTCGTCGCGCTCACTGAAGTGGCCGCCTACGCCGCCAGCAAGGCCGGCGTCGCCTCGCTCACGCGTTCGCTTGCCGTCGAGTGGTCGAAAAAGGGCATCACCGTCAACGCCATCGCCCCCGGCGTCTTCATCACCGAGCTGAATGAAAAGCTGCTCAACAGCACCCCCCGCGGTCAGGAACTGCTCATGCGCACGCCCATGGGCCGCTTCGGCAAAACCGAAGAGCTGATCGGCGCCGCGGTCTTCCTCGCCTCGGACAGCGCCTCCTTCGTCACCGGCCAGATCCTCGCCGTCGACGGCGGCTTCCTCGCCAGCGGAGTCAATCAGTAAAGCAGCTTCTCCCAGATCGCATCCACCCGCGCCCGGGTCGCCGCATCCATCTCGATCATCGCCGGCCACGGCCGCTCAAAGCCCTCGGCCCGCCACTTCCGCGTGGCGTCAATACCCATCTTCGAGCCGTAGTTGGGCAGCCGCGAAGCATGGTCCAGCGAATCCACCGGCCCCAGCGTGAACTGAATGTCGCGCTCCGGGTCGATGTTGTTGGTCACCCGCAGCACCACTTCCGCCAGATCCTGCACGTCGCAATCCTCATCCACCACCACAATGCACTTGGTAAACATCGCCTGCCCCAGTGACCAGATGGCGTTCATCACCTTGCGCGCCTGCCCCGCATAGCTCTTGCGGATCGACACGATCATCAGGTTATGAAACACCGCCTCGGGCGGCAGATGAACATCCACCAGCTCCGGAATCGTCATCTTCATCGCCGGCAGAAAGATCCGCTCCACGGCCTTGCCCATCCATGCATCTTCCATCGGCGGCTTGCCCACAATCGTCGCCGCATAGATCGGATTCTTCCGGTGTGTCACGCACGTCAGGTGAAAGACCGGGTAGTCGTCCATCAGCGTGTAAAAGCCCGTGTGGTCGCCGAACGGCCCCTCCGCGCGCAGCTCGCCCAGTTCCACATAGCCCTCCAGCACAATCTCCGCCTGCGCCGGAACCTCCAGATCCACCGTCTCGCACTTCACAATCTCCACCGGCTTGCCCCGCAAGAATCCCGCGATCAAAAACTCCTCCACCTCCGGCGGCGCCGGCACAATGGCTGAAAAAGTCGTCGCCGGGTCCGTCCCGATGGCCACCGCAACCTCCAGCCGCGATCCCTTCACATTGCCCAGCGCCACCTGCGGCAGCCCGCCAACCGGCCCCTCCGGAATTGCCGCCGCGCCGCCCGCCGACTCCGCCATCGCCGCCACCCGCGCCGCCTCCGGGCTCATCGCGCCGCGCGCCGCCGCATCCGCCGCCGCCGCCCGGCGCAGCGCCTCGCGATAATGTTCCGCGGCCACCTTCTGCCGCTGCCAGTGCATCCCCGTGGTCTGCCCGTCGAACACCTGCATCCGGTACATGCCGATATTGCGCTTGCCCGTGCGCGGATCGCGCGTATGCACGCACGGCAGGGTAATAAACCGCCCCCCGTCGTGCGGCCAGCACTTGAGAACAGGGAACTGGTTCAGGTCGAAGCCCTCGCGCAGAATCACCTCTTTGCACGCGGCATCCTTCGCGCTCACCGTCTTCGGAAACGCCGCTGTCAGCGCGCCGAGCTGCGGCAGCATCTTCAGCTTGTCCATCAGCCCTTCCGGCGCCTTCACGTTCATCAGCCCATGAATGCGCTCCGCGATCTCATCCAGCCGCTCCACGCCCAGCGCCAGCGCCATGCGCCGCTCGCTGCCAAACTGGTTGATCAGCACCTTGTGCCCCGGATGGCCCTTCACATTCTCAAACAGCAACGCCGGCCCGCCCGGCGCATAGGCCGCGTGCGCATCAGGCTGGGGCGACCCATCCTTGCCGCGCTCCGTGCGAAAACGCTGCGAACCCGCGGCGCCCGAACCCGCTCCAGCCCGGCTTCCCATCTTGCTCACGCGGTCGGTGATCTCGGTAATTTCCAGCTCCGGCGAAACCTCTTCACGGATGCGCTTCAGCTCGCCCTGCTTTTCCAGTGCCTGGATCCATTCGCGTAAATCGTTGTATGCCAAGAACGTGCTCTCCTGTCCAAATAACCGTTCCTCACTCATACTAAGGCTTCCCGCTGCGCCTCTCGGTGCCGGCCTCTGCGCCGCCATCGGCGGCAAACTCCAGGTTTATGTAATCTTGATGGGCCCACAACTGAGGGCGCCCTTCGATGGTCTGGGAATAAAGCGAAAATAAGGCTGCGCCAGCCCAGGAGTGATGTTTTCCTCTAGCTGCTGTTTTTAGCTGCTAAGGGAAAAAGCTGAAACGGGGCCCCCTGCGGCAGGTCTTCGTCGACGGGGTGAAGAATCGAGATATCATCATGAGTATGGCAGTGACCCACATCTCGGAAGACGAAGCGATCCGCGACATCAAGGGCCTTTTGGCCCGCGCCTATCTGGGCGAAGAGATCGTCATCGAAAAGGACGCTGCGCCGGCCATCGTGCTGCGCAAGGCCGCACCGCCGCGCCGTTCCATCTCCGAATCCATCGCCCTGGCCGAGGCCCGCACGCGGGAACTCGGCTATAAGCCGGTGATGGATGCCGGGTTCGCCGCCGACCTCGAAGAGATCATCCGCAACCGCAAGCCGCGCGATACGTCGGCGTGGGAATAGTCCGGTGGGCCTGATCCTCGATACCAGCATCCTGATCGAAAGCGAACGGCGCGGCGAGGGCGTCGAAGACATCCTTCGCCGGATACGAGCCGCGCATGGCGAGATCGATGTCGCGCTCTCTACCGTCAGCGTCGTGGAACTGACGCACGGGATCTATCGCGCCAAAACCGACGCCGACCGCACACGGCGGCGCGTCTTCGCCGAGGGCGTCTTCCACGACCTGATCGTGCATCCCATGACGCTCGAAATCGCCCAGCTTGCCGGACGCGTCGAAGGCGAGCAAGCGGCCCAGGGAATCACCATCGACTTCGAGGACCTTGTGATCGGTGTTACGGCCTTGCATCTCGGCTTCGATGTCGCCACGATCAACATGAAGCACTTCCAGCACATCCCCGGTCTCAATGTGGTCACGATCTGAGAGAATCTTCCTTCCTCAGCCACCGGCTTTAGCTGGCCCGTGGCCACGGTCCCACTGACGATTTCAAACGGGGATGAGGGTGCCCCCGGTCTCTCGCTGTTGACGGAGACCGGGGTTTAGGCAGGTTGAGGATCACGCGACGATGACGGCGGCTGGCCGTGCATCCCACTCACGTTTATTTGACAGTCAGATCCACCACAAAATGGGGAGCTCCGTCCTGGCTCTGCTGGTCAGGGCAGCGACCACGCTTCCAAACCAGGCTGTCGCTTCAGGAAGACGATCAGCCAAAGTCAAGCCCCCTGCGCCCCAACCTCCGCGAATCCATCAACTTACATTTGCAGGGAATTTCCGCCTCTCCGCACATAATAGAACCATTAACGCTTCCAGAAAGCCAGCCCGGGGAGAACACCAGCATGACCGAGCACACCCATTTCGTATTCCGCTCAGGGATCGCACAGCATGCGCCGCAAGCCCAAACGAATGGCAAACGCACCCACCCCCCTATAAATATTTTCTTTTCCACAGAATTTTTTGCAGGCAATTTCGTGCCGCGCACAAATGCGAAGGGTCATCCTGCCGGAATCATGATCTGCCTTGCCCGGCAACCACTTTGGACGCTCCCGCCGGCTGCACCGCATCCAGCGGGAACCCCAGCCGCTTCCACTCATCGAAGCCGCCGCGCAGTGAGCGCACGCGTTCAATGCCCAGCCTGTGCAGGGTCAGGGCTGTTCGGGCCGCCGTAGCCTCGCTCGGGCAAGTGCAAAAGAGCACCACCTCGCGGTCGCGCGGAATCTCTTGGTGCCGCGCCGCAAGCGACTCCGGCGAAAAGTGTACCGCGCCGGGCAGCGTAAACGGATCAGGCAGCAGCTCCAGCGGATGGCGCAGATCCACGATGTACACATCCTCGCCCGCGTCGAGCTGCTTCTTCAGTTCTTCCGGCTCCAGCCGTGCCGCCGCCAGGTCCTTCAGGATCATCCGCCGGCGTACCAGACGCCAGACGATAAATCCCGCCACGCCTATCGCCAGCAGCGCCAGCCAGAACTGCCCGGCCCAATCCAGCAGCCGGGGCTCGCGCTTCAGCACGTCGCCGAAGAACCGGCCCAGACCCAGCACCGCTCCCACCCACAACACCGCGCCCAGCCCGTCGAAAACCAGAAACGAGCCGAAGCTCATCCCGTTCTCACCGGCAATCGGCGGAGCCAGCGTCGCCAGCGCCGGCACAAACTTCGCCACCACCAGCGTCACCGCGCGGCGGCGGCCAAAGGAGTTTTGTGTACGCCGGACGCAGGTTGTCGGCTCCAGCGACAGCTTGCAAAGCAGCCGCAGCACCGAGTGCCCGTACCGGCGCCCGATGAAGTACCACACGCTGTCGGCCACCAGCGAACCGGCCAGCCCGGCCACCAGCGCCAGTCCAAAGCTGATCTGCCGGTCCGCCGACAGCGCCCCGGCCGCCACCAGCACCGGCGCCGCCGGCAACGGTATGCCGAGCTGCTCTACCAACATCCAGGCAAAGAGCAGCACGTAACCATACATCAGCAGGATGTTTGTGGGCACTTCCATCAGGAATTCACTTCGGGCCCGCGGGATAGTCAGAGTACCTGCACACTTTGACGGCAGTCAGCTCAAAAATACTGCAGGACATCTCGCTTTATCGGATGTTTCAGGGCAGGATTCGGTGCAAACCTTCTTGCGCTGGCCACCGCGCTGGTGCACGGGCAGCCCTTATTCCGCGCTCATCCGCGTCTCCGCACCCGCCGGCGCCGTCTGATTCTCGCGCATCTCCCTGGGGCTAAAGTAGTTGTCTTCCCAGAGATGCCTGTAGAAATCGCCCGTCAGTTGCGCCGCATAGGGCCCATAGGTCGGCCTGCCACCCTCCAGCAGGAAGACGGTCACCAGCTTTCCCCGCGGCGTGTCGGCGAACGCCCCGAACCACCCAAAGCGTGTTCCGGCCTTCGAGCACGTCCCCGTCTTGCCGAAAAGCGGAAACTCCCGGAACTTGATGCGCATGCTCCGTGCGGTTCCGTACTCTACCGCACCCGCCATGCCGTCCTCCACGTCGGGAATAAACTTCGCGATATCGAGCTTCCGCTTGATCACCGGCGCAAAGTTCGCTGCTTCTTCAGCGGTGGTCGGATGCTGCAGATAATAAAGCGTTCCGCCGTTGGCAATTGCCGAGATCAGCGCTCCCAGTTGCAGTGGCGTCAACGACACGCCCTGTCCGAAGCTGCACATGCGTCCCACGCCGCCCTGCGCGGCGGGAATCGCCTGCCTCGGATATTCGCCCACGTGCTCGCCCTCGATGTGATAGCCGGCCAGCTCGCCCAGCCCAAACTCCCTGGCGTAACGCTGCACGCGCTCGAAGCCCAATTCGCGGCCCAGCTTTTCGAAGTAGAGATTGTTGCTGTGCGCCAGCGCCTCTGTCAGGTTCATGTGGAAGCCCCGCAGCCGCACCATGGTATCCCGCGTCACGATCCCTTCGGAAAGCGCCGCCAGCGCCACGCTCAGCTTGATTGTCGAGCAAGGCTCCGCACCCGGTGACAGGGCCAACCTCTGGTTCACCATGGCCAGAATCCGCCCGTCCGCGGGGTCGATCACCACGGCTGTGCCGTTCATCGCGCCCAGGGCTTCAATCGCCGCGCGACGCACCACCGGATCTTCGCCCGCCGTAATGTCGCCTGCAAAGATGTTGCCCTTGGCATACGAACTCACCAGGAATCGCTCGTAGTAGCGATGGCGCCGGTGCCGATGCGATACGCGCCGCGCCGCACTTCCTGTCCTGTGCCGCACGACCCGATGCGCCCGCGCATTCCCTGTCCGCGCGTGAGCCCGTGACACATGCGTAGTCCGGGCGTGCATTTTCGCGGAACGGTGCGTCGCGCCCTGCCTGCCTGCCGCATGCGCGCTCTTCGCGCGGCTCCGTGACGAGTGGACCGCCCTGGATCTGACCTTATGAGACTTGGCCTTATGTGTTGTCTTGTGATGGCGAGCCGCGGGAGGTGCCGTCTGCGATTGCCGCGGCGTTTTCGCGCTACCCTGTGTCGTATCCGGCGGAATCGCCGATGATGCCCAGGCGGCGCTCATGCCGGCAATAGTCAGCGCCAACCCACACACCAATAAGCAAGACCACCTCATGCCGCACCGTCCTCTTGCCACGGATGCCCTGCCTTCCGTTCATCCGCGAACGGCATGTTTCATGCTCAAAGGACGAATCCGCACCTCTATCCAAGGTGCGGATCCGGCGCTTCCCGCTTCTGTCGCCTGCAGGCGGCTTACCGTCCGCTTGCAGGCATCCGGCTCCGTTGACCTTTGGCCCTCTCAACCTCGCCCAAAGGACACTTCGCCCCCTTGTTCCCATTCAGAAAGCGCGCAACTCCCGGGACTCTGCCACTAATATACTGCCGTTGCGGCCACTCCGGCATATCAATTCCTAGAATCGTAACCGCCGCATGAACGCGGGAACATCCAGGTCCCGTTCCGGCTCCGTGTTCGGATCCGGAAACAGCGCCGGCCCTGGCTGAGCAGGCCCCGCATCCCCCGGAATCGTTGTGCGCGGCTCTTTTGCAGCCTCCGGTGCAGATTCCCGAGGAGCCGGTGTATAAGCGGGCTCTTCGGCCAGTTCGTTGAAATGCGGGCGCATCGGTTCTGCCGCCACCAGCTCCGGCTCGACCGGCGCAACAGGCTCGGCGCTACTCCTTGCCGCCGGAGTCATCACGTTGATTCTCGTCGAGACCACCGGTGTCGAGGCCGAAAAAAAGTGCGCTTCATCCCGCTCTACTGCGGCCTCTTCCTCTTCTTCGTCCTGGCTCATAAAGCGCGCCGGCGGCGCCGCCTGCAGCGGTGCTGCCTCGCGCATCCAGCTATCCGGCGCCACCACCGGGACCGAAATTACCGGCTCCTCCACTACGCTCAGCATCCGTGCCCGCCGTTCCGGCATCTGGTCGCGAAACCCCGTCGCGATCACGGTGATCTTCACCTCCTCGCCCATCTTCTCGTCCAGCACCGCGCCGAAGATGATGTTGGCATCTTCGTGCGCCGCAGTCTGAATCAGCGACGATGCCTCGTTGACCTCCGAGAGCTTGAGCGAACTCGACCCGGTGATATTGATCAGAATGCCGCGTGCCCCGTCGATCGCCCCGGCTTCCAGCAGCGGCGAAGCCATCGCCGCCTGCGCCGCCTCCACCGCGCGATTCGCCCCCGAGCGGATCGCCGTGCCCATCACTGCGTGGCCCATGCCAGCCATGGTGGTCTTCACATCGGCAAAGTCGCGGTTGATGATGCCGGGAATGGCGATGATGTCGCTGATGCCCTGCACACCCTGGCGCAGCACGTCGTCGGCAATGCGGAAACTCTCGAAGAACCCGGCGTCTTTGGCCACCGCCAGCAGCTTCTCGTTGGGGATCACGATCATCGTGTCCACGCTCTCGATCAGCTCCTTCAGCCCGCGCTCGGCCTGCTGCAGGCGGCGCTTGCCTTCAAACCCGAAGGGCTTGGTGATCACGGCCACCGTTAGAATGCCCATCTCACTGGCCAGCGATGCAATTACCGGCGCCGCACCCGTGCCCGTGCCGCCGCCCAGCCCCGCGGTCACGAACACCATATCCGCGCCCTCCAGCGCCTCGATGATCTTTTCCGAGTCCTCCAGCGCCGCGCGCCGGCCCACGTCGGGATTGGCGCCCGCGCCCAGCCCCGAGGTCAGCCGCACGCCCAGTTGCAGCTTCACCGGAGCCTGCGAAAGCTTCAGCGCCTGCACGTCGGTATTGGCGGCGATAAACTCCACGCCCTCCATGCGGGCCTGGATCATGCGGTTCACGGCGTTGCCGCCGCCGCCGCCCACCCCGATCACCTTGATGCGCGCTCCCTGTACGCTCTCGTCGTGATATTGAATGCGCATCTCTCCGGCTTCATTCCTCTGCTGTTCCATAATCCCTCGTGCCCTCCTCGTCTCGATAAACCTGTTTAGCGCCCATGCTCTGCGCGCTTTGCGCGGAGCAGATGGGGTGGGCGTTCAAACGCTCTCCGCAAACATCGCCCGCAGCTTGGAGCGCAGCGAACTGCTCTCCGCCGGGCGCTTCATTCTGGTGCGGTAGGCATACAACAACATGCCGATCGCCACCGAAAATCCCGGCTGCGCCAGTTCCTCCGGCATATGCGAAAGCCGCACCGGCAGGCCGATTCGCGCCGGTACCCGCAGCTGGCTCTCCGTCACGTCCAGCATCCCGGGCAGCAATGCACCGCCGCCGGTCAGCACGCATCCGGCGCCCAGCGCGTCCAGCACACCGCCCTGCCGCAGGCTCTCTCGCACAAAGTAAAGAAGCTCGCGGGCGCGCGGTTCCAGAATTTCGGCAACCGTGCGCAGCGGCAGAATCTGCGGCTGCGGATTGGCAATCTCGATCTCCGCATCCTGCGGCACGGCCGTCACCACCGCGTTGCCATGCTCCCGCTTCAGTTGCTCGGCCTGCGCCACCGGCATCTGCAGCCCGATGGCCAGATCGTTGCTGAAGTGCGCGCCCCCGATGGGCACCGACGACGTATACGCCACCGCGCCCTCGAAAAACACCGCCAGCTCGGTTGAATGCGCGCCGATATCCATCAGGCACACGCCCAGTTCGCGCTCGTCGGCCGACAGCGTGCTTTCCGCCGCGGCAATCGACTCCAGCAACGCCTCCGTCACTTCCAGCCCCGCGCGGTTGGCGCAGGTCACCGTGCTCTGCAGCGCGCTGCCCGAGCAGGTGGCAATGTGCAGATCCACCTCCAGCCGCGCTCCCACCATGCCCACCGGGTCGAAGATGCCCGGCTGGCCATCCAGAATGAATTGCCGCGGCAGCAGGTGCAGAATCTCGCGGTCCGGCGGCCGCTCCACGGCCCGCGCCCGTTCCACGGCCATGCGCACGTCCTCGCGCGTAATCTCCCTCATGCGGCTGCCCAGTTGCAAACCGCCATTGGTGTTCAGCCCGCGGATGTGCGGCCCTCCCACGCCCACCACGCAGCTTTCGATGTTGGCCTGGGCCACCCGTTCAGCTTGCTCGCTGGCCGCGCGCACCACCTTGGCCGCAGGTCCCAGTTCGGCTATCAGTCCCTTGCGCATCCCCGCTGACGCCATCACAGCATGTCCGCGGTAGCGCATCGCGTTCTCGTGCAAATCCACGGCCAGCACGCGCGTCCATGCGCTCCCGACGTCGAGAACCACGATAAGGTTGTCCAGTCGCTGCGTCATCGCGTGGTTGCCTCCGCGGCGCGGCGCTCTTGCCCGCGGCCGCCGTTCTCAACCTGTCCAGCCGCCGATGGCTTGTCTTCGTTTGCCGTGGCGTCGGCGCCGGAAGCCATCTGCAACACCACCTGCCGCTTGTAGCGCAGGTCCACCGCGGCCAACTGCGGATACTGCTGCAGCCATCCGGCGATGTGCGCCCTGAAGCGCAGATAGCGTTCCAGGAAGTGGCTCTCGCCGAAGTGCGCCAGAATATCCCGTCCCGCTTCCGGCGTCAGAACCTGCGCGTCTTC
The DNA here is from genome assembly GCA_021803035.1 of Acidobacteriota bacterium. Taxonomy (GTDB): domain Bacteria; phylum Acidobacteriota; class Terriglobia; order Terriglobales; family Acidobacteriaceae; genus Telmatobacter. Next base: position 84,141 of record JAJZME010000081.1, read on the forward strand.
CGGATCGGTCAGGTTCACCTCCGAGATATTCTCCGCGTAGTGCTGGCCGGTCGAGTCCAGTTCGCGCATCATGCGCAGATACAGCGCCACGCGCGCCGCCCGTGCCGCCTGCGGGTCGCGCGGATCGATCCCGATCAGCACCGGGAAAGAGTAGTGATGCGCGGCGATGGCCGCCGGCTTCATCGGCAGCACCACGCCCTGCGCGTCCACCAGTTCAATCTGCCGCCCCTCGCGCACAAACGCCACCGGCGTCCGCTCCACGATCGCTACCCGAATCCGGTTGGGCAAAATGCGCATCACCGCGGCCCGATCGACCCACGGAATGGCTTCCAGTTGCTCGCGCCGTTTGTTGAGCGGAACCAGAAAGATGTTGCTCCCGATGTCCTGGCGGAAAACTGACAGAACCTGCGCCGGGCTCACCTCGCTCAGGCCGGTGGCCTGAATGTCGCTGGCGCTGTCAACACGGAATTGCGCGTTGTGTTCGAGATAGTTCTTTAGCAGCACGCCCGCCGTGATTAGTCCGCTCAGCGCCAGAAACGCGCAAAACGCCAGAAACACTCGCCCTGTGGTGCTCGCTGGCCGCCACCAGGCGCCGCGCCGCGCATCTCCCTTCGACCGGTAGCCTCTGGCTCCGGGACGCGCGTCATCGTCGCCGTCCATGTCCTCCACGTCCAGCGGCATGCCCGGCAAAATCCGCCCTGTTCGGGGCGTAACCTGCTGCATGCGCCGCACGCGGGAAACCGCGGGCGCGTCATCCTCAAAATCAAGAGGCCGTGTTTTTGTGCTGCCCTGATTTGCCACGCCTGAGCAAAGTCGTGAGAGTCGCCAGACTTCACTATAGCCCGGCGTGCAGTGGATTCTTCCGCAATGGAATCGAGGGGAATCCGCGCGGTTACGGGAAAGAATAAGACCAGCTTCTGGATGGAAGCGCTATGCGACCTCGCTCAGCGCAGGCTCCCGGCTCCAACATGACCAACGCGCGGAACTTGCGCACGATTGCGGATTCGCGAGCATGGCGCGCTCTCTGAAGCGCGATTGTCGGAGCGGGGTGCCCCTGGGTGGCGGCTACCACCCAAGCACATAGGCGAAGATCAGGGGCGCGACGATGGAGGCGTCCGATTCGATGATGAACTTGGGAGTCTTTTCGCCCAGCTTGCCCCAGGTGATCTTTTCGTTAGGCACGGCGCCGGAGTAGGAGCCGTAGCTGGTGGTCGAGTCGCTGATCTGGCAGAAGTAGGCCCACAGCGGGACATTTTCGCGCTGCAGATCCTGGTGCAGCATGGGCACCACGCAGATGGGAAAGTCGCCGGCAATGCCGCCCGCGATCTGGAAGAAACCGAGGGGCGATTGGGCGGTGAGGGCCGTGTACCACTCGGCCAGCTCCATCATGTACTCGATGCCGGTGCGCACGGTGTGTACGTTTTTAATGTCGCCGGAGATGCAGTGGCCGGCGTACATATTGCCCAGCGTCGAGTCCTCCCATCCGGGGACGAAAATGGGCAGGTTCTTTTCTGCCGCGGCCAGCAGCCAACTGTCCTTGGGGTCGATCTGATAGGAGCCCTTGAGCGCGCCGGAGAGCAGAATCTTGTACATAAATTGATGCGGGAAGAAGCGCTCGCCCGCCTTGTCGGCGCGGACCCACTCCTGCAGCACCTCGTTTTCGATGCGCCGCATGGCTTCCATCTCCGGAATGCAGGTGTCGGTGACGCGGTTCATGTGGCGGCTGAGCAGGCCGGCTTCGTCGGCGGGGGTCAGGTCGCGGTAGTGGGGAACGCGCTCGTAGAAGTCGTGGGCCACAAGGTTGAAGACGTCTTCCTCAAGATTGGCGCCGGTGCAACTGATGCCGTGGATCTTGTCCCGGCGGATCATTTCGGCCAGCGAAAGCCCCAGCTCCGCAGTGCTCATGGCGCCGCCGATGGTGACGAACATCTTGCCGCCGGAGGCCAGCAGGGCGTTGTAAGCGTTGGCCGCATCAACCAGCGCGGCGGCGTTGAAATGACGATAGTGGTGCTTAATGAAAGAAGTGATGGAAGACATGGCGCTTGCGGTTCTCCAGTACCTAAGCTACCACAGCGGTTGTGGGTATCCGGCACATGGTCGGGCAGCGGCGGGGAACCGTGAATTCAATTGCCAAAGTAGTACCCTATTGAATCGGCAATGATGCATTTTGACTTTTGATTCCCGGTCTAAGGCCGGCCTATCATAACTTCAGTGGCCTTGATGAGCGCCACGGCTTCGTCGCCCGGCTTGAGCGCCAGTTCGCGGACGGCGTCGGCAGTGATGATGGCGGTTACGTGCTGGTTACCGACGGCGAGCACGACCTTGGCCATCAGGCCCTCAACGCGCACTTCCACAACACTGCCGAGAAGCTGATTGCGGCCGCTGATGCGCGCGTTGCCCGTCTGCGCTTGCGTGGGAGGCAGGAATTCCTTGAGCGCATCGAGGGGAACGCGGTGATGACCGCCGGGCGTCTTGATGGTCTGGATGCGGCCGGAGAGGATCCAGTGCTTGAGCGCAGGGTAGCTCATGCCAAGTCGCTCCGCGGCCTGGCGGGGCGTGAGCAGCGTGGAAGTGGGCATAAAGTCTGGCAATCCTCCGTCGATGAGTAGTTTATACACTCCGGCCCGGGCGGCACGCGACGCGATTTTTTCCCCGCCCCCGGCCGCGCGGCCGGTAAAGATTGCCCGCAAAGAGGCGTGATCGCAATCACGCGGCAGTGGTCAGTCCACATGGTAGCCTGCCGGTGGAAAATCCCGCTAATTCGGGAGCGGTATCTTGAGGGCCATCCGTCGGGCGGCTTCATATCCAGGTCGGGAGGAGTTGTGAGCGTACAGCAGAATTGGGTCTGGTTCTTGATGGGCGCGAGCCTGCTCTCGCTCCTTATGGTCCGGCTGTTTGCGCGGCGCGCGCCGGGCTGGGACACCGGAACGCCGGCAAGGCAGCAGATTTCCACCCAAAGCCAACGAGCGGGCAGAGGAGGGCGTATGAAGAGCCATTTATTGTCGTGGCGCTGGGCCAGATTCGCCAGCGTCATTGCCGCACTGATGCTGTTCGGAGGCGGCGCAGCTTTCGCAGCACCTGCGGCTCAGGTCGGAGGCGAAGCCAATCTGAAGCTGCCGGATCTGACGCAGGTCCGCTTCTTTGGGCCGGGGGGCATCAACGGTCACGACCTGCTCATGTACGGGCCTCTGTTTTGCATTTTGGGCATGATCTTCGGCTTCATCATGTACCTTCACCTGAAGCGGCTGCCGGCGCATCGGTCCATGCTGGAGATGTCGCAGTTGATCTGGGAGACATCCAAAACCTATCTGATCAACCAGGGCAAATTTCTGCTCCTGCTCTGGAGCTTCATCGCGGTTGTCATCCTTGCCTATTTCGATATATTGCTCCATTTCAGCGCGCTACGCGTGGCCATCATTCTGGTCTTCAGCGTGCTGGGCATGGCGGGCAGCTACTTTGTGGCCTGGTTTGGCATCCGCGTGAACACGCTGGCCAACTCGCGCGCCGCCTATGCCGCGCTGGGCGGCAATCCCTATCGCGCGTTTACCGTTCCGCTTAAGTCGGGCATGAGCATCGGTATGATGCTGATCTCGATCGAGCTGCTGATGATGTTCAGCATCATTCTGGTTGTGCCGGGCAGCTACGCGGGTCCGTGCTTCATCGGCTTCGCCATCGGCGAATCGCTGGGCGCCGCGACGCTCCGCCTGGCTGGCGGCATCTTTACCAAGATTGCCGACATCGGCGCCGACCTGATGAAGATCGTCTTCCACGTCAAAGAGGACGACGCCCGCAACCCGGGCGTCATCGCCGACTGCACCGGTGACAATGCCGGCGATTCGGTCGGCCCCACGGCCGACGGTTTTGAAACCTACGGCGTGGTCCAGGTCGCCCTCATCGCTTTCATCATCCTGGGCGCGAAGGGCGCGGAAGTTGGCGTGGAATTGCTGGTCTGGCTGTTTGCCGTTCGCGTGGCCATGCTGGTGGCGGCCGTTGCGGGCTATTACATCAACGCCTTCATCTCCAGGGCGCGCTACGGCAAAGCCGTGGAATTGAACTTCGAAGCGCCGCTCACTTCGCTGGTTTGGATCACTTCCATCGTCACCATTGCCATCACCTATCCGGTCACGGCGCTCCTGCTCCCTCATTTGGGCGGCGATCCCACCTTGTGGTGGAAGCTGGCGACGATCACTTCCTGCGGCACCGTGGCGGGCGCGCTGATTCCGGAGCTGGTTAAGGTCTTTACATCAACCAAGGCGCGCCACGTACAAGAGGTTGTGGCGTCGGCAAAAGAGGGCGGAGCGGCTCTCGATCTCTTGTCCGGATTTGTCTCGGGGAATTTCTCCGCCTACTACCTGGGCGGCGCGGTCATCGTTTTAATGGCCATCGGCTATGCGGTAAGCACCCTGGGCTTCGAAAATGTGATTCTGGCTTCGCCGATGTTCGCCTTTGGCCTGGTTGCCTTCGGCTTCCTGGGAATGGGGCCGGTGACCATCGCCGTCGATTCCTTTGGACCGGTAACGGACAATGCGCAATCCATCTATGAGCTGTCGCTCATCGAGGAAGAGCCGGGCGTTCCTGAAGAAGTGAAACGGCTGTACGGCGTAGACGTGGACTTCGAGGCGGCCAAGAGGACGCTGGAAGCAGGCGACGGCGCCGGCAACACCTTCAAGGCCAGCTCCAAGCCGGTGCTCATCGGCACGGCGGTCGTGGGCGCCACCACGCTCATCTTCGCCACCATCATGGCGCTGACCAACTCGCTCACGGAGCACGTGAACAAGCTTTCGCTGCTCAATGCTCCTTTTCTGCTCGGCCTGATCACCGGCGGCGCAGTGATTTACTGGTTCATCGGCGCCTCCACCCAGGCGGTGACCACAGGCGCCTACCGTGCCGTGGAATTCATCAAGAGGAATATCCATATTGACGCCTCGGGGAGAGCGTCCACTGAGGATAGCAAGAGGGTAGTGGGCATTTGCACCCACTATGCGCAAGCCGGGATGCTGAACATCTTCATCTCGCTGTTCTTTGCCGCCTTGGCCTTTGCCTTCCTGGACCCGTTCTTCTTCATCGGGTACCTGATCTCCATCGCCATCTTCGGGCTCTACGCGGCTGTCTCCATGGCCAACGCAGGCGGCGCCTGGGACAACGCCAAGAAGATCGTCGAGGTCGATCTGCGCGAAAAGGGAACGCCCCTGCACGAGGCGACGGTGGTGGGCGACCTGGTGGGCGATCCGTTCAAGGATACCTCCTCGGTTGCTCTCAACCCGGTCATCAAGTTCACCACGCTCTTTGGCTTGCTGGCTGTGGAACTGGCGGTTCGGATGTCGGCGATCAGACACGGCGCGATGTGGACGCACGTGCTTTCGGCCGTATTCTTCGCCATATCCTTCTTCTTCGTCTATCGGTCGTTTTACGGCATGCGCATCCGCAGCGATGCGCCATCGGAAACCTCTCACCCCGAGGCTGAGCTGGATTTGACGGCGGCCGGCTCGACCAAGGCCGTTGGCCGTTAGGCGGGGAAGACCGCGAGGCACTCCGCGGGACAATCGGTGCGCCGGAAGAGATGCGCCGGCGCACCGGCGCCCCAGAGTCGGTGCGCGATGCCACCAATCTATTGACTCTATTGACCTAAGCGACTGGCCCTCCGTCCATCCGGCCCGCGGCGCCCTTCCGCGCCTGCTCGAATGACCTTTTGTCCGGCGGTCCCGGCTGATTTTCGCCGGTAGGCCCTCCCGCCCGGCTGTCCACAAATCCACAGTTTTGTTCCAGTTTTGCCCCGAAGCTGCACTATTTATGCGCCTTGAAGCGGATTCCGTCCGGGGCTACGCTTGTAGATGAGGCCGTCTCCAGGCCGGTCATCCGCGGGCTCGCATCGGAGCGAAGGCTGAAACCCGTAGCGGACGGGGCGTTCCGGCGCTTTCCACAGGCAAATGGCCGATGTTTGAAAGCGAGGTGCGGGAAATGACAGCAAAATACAAGATATTGTGGTTTGGGGTTGACATGCCCCATGGACAGCGGTATTTTTTCATCTGCGGCTTTTAACGGACTGTAATGAAGGCGCCAGGCTTGAGGCGCAGAAAGGCCGTTGACGGCAGCGAAAGACCGGCAGTTGTACATTCCCGCTTCCCGATCTTCGCTAGAGATTCGCACTGACCCTTCCGGCCGCACGGCGGGATCAGGCAGATGTTCACCCATTTTCGCCGATTGAGAGGAATCCCATGAACGAGGCTCAATTCAAGACTTCGACCGCTGACCTCCAAGCGACTTCCGCCCGCCAGGGGCTGACGTTTTCCCGCTGGTTCTCGAAAGATGGGATTTCGCCGTACGACGAGGTGCGCTGGGAGCGGCGCACCGCTTCCATCACGGATACCAAGGGCAACACGATCTTCGAGCAGAAGGACGTCGAAGTGCCCGCCGACTGGTCCATGACGGCTACCAACATTGTGGCTTCGAAGTACCTGCATGGGCAGATGGGCACGCCGGAGCGCGAGACCGGCGTACGGCAGCTGGTGCGGCGCGTGGCCGAGACCATCTGCGATTGGGGAATGGTGGGCGGCTATTTCGCCAGTCCCGCCGACGCGGGGGTCTTTTACGACGAACTGGTGCACATGCTCCTGACCCAAAAGGCGGCCTTCAACTCGCCCGTGTGGTTCAACGTGGGCTGCGACCGGCTGGAGCCGGAGGCGGACGGCCTGAACTGGCACTGGGACCCGGCGACGGGCGGCATCAAGTATGCCGCCACCGGCTACCGGAATCCGCAGTGCTCGGCCTGCTTCATTAACGCGGTGGACGATTCGCTGGACTCGATTCTGACTCTGGCCAAGACGGAAGGGATGCTGTTCAAGTGGGGATCGGGCACGGGCACCAACCTGTCGTCGATCCGCGGGTCGATGGAACTGCTTTCCGGCGGCGGACAGGCCTCGGGGCCGTTGAGCTTCATGCGCGGCTTTGACGCCTTTGCCGGGGTCATCAAGTCGGGCGGCAAAACCCGCCGCGCCGCCAAGATGGTGATCCTGAACGTGGACCACCCCGACATCGTGGAGTTCATCGAGTGCAAGGCCAAGGAAGAGGCCAAGGCGCACACGCTCATCAAGGCCGGCTACGACGGATCGGGGCCGGACTCGGAGGCGTTTTCGTCCATCTTCTTCCAGAATGCCAACAACTCCGTGCGCGTGAGCGACGAGTTCATGCGCGCCTATGAGAACGACGGCAACTTCACCACCTACACGGTGAAGGATCACACGCCCGTGCAGACCTACAAGGCGCGCGAGATCATGCACAAGATCGCCGAAGCGACGTGGCAGTGCGGCGATCCGGGCATGCAGTTCGACGACACCATCAACCGCTGGCACACGAGCAAGAACACGGCACGCATCAATGCGTCAAATCCGTGCTCGGAGTACATGTTCCTGGATAACTCGGCATGCAACCTGGCCAGCTTCAACCTGATGAAATTTGTCACCCCGGCGGGCACGTTTGATATTCCCGCCTACCGGCACGCGATCTCGGTGGTGATCACGGCAATGGAGATCCTGGTGGACAACTCCGGTTACCCGACCGAGTCGATCGCCCGGAACTCGCACGACTACCGGCCGCTGGGGCTGGGCTACGCCAACCTGGGCGCGCTGCTGATGTCGTTCGGGCTGCCATATGACTCGGCTGCGGGCCGCGACCTGGCTGCCAGCCTGACGGCCATCATGTGCGGCCAGGCCTATCTGCAGTCGGCGGTCATCGCCGCTACGTGCCCGCCGCTGGCGTCGGCCACGCCGCTGACCGCTTCGGTGGAGCGCGAGGGCGGCGCCTGCCCGGGATTCTATGTGAACCGTGAGCCGTTCCTGGACGTCATCCGCATGCACCGCGCCGAGGTGAACAACATCGGCAAGTCGCGGGAGAGCGGCGAGCCATTCAGCGTGCCGCAGCTTGACGCGCTGATCGACGCCAGCCGCGAGAGCTGGGATACGGCGCTGGCCTGCGGCGAGCGGTACGGCTACCGCAATTCGCAGGTGACGGTGCTGGCGCCCACGGGCACCATCGGTTTCATGATGGATTGCGACACCACCGGCATCGAGCCGGACCTGGCGCTGGTCAAGTACAAGAAGCTGGTGGGCGGCGGCATGATCAAGATCGTGAACAACACGGTCCCGGCGGCGCTGTTCAAGCTGGGCTACGGCAACGAGCAGGTAAACGCCATCGTCAGCTACATCGACGCGACCGGAACCATTGAAGGTGCGCCGGGCATCAAGACGGAGCATCTGCCGGTCTTCGATTGCAGCTTCAAGCCGGCCAAGGGCACGCGCTCCATTCACTACATGGGGCATATCAAGATGATGGCCGCCACGCAGCCGTTCCTCTCCGGAGCGATCTCCAAGACGGTGAACCTGCCCCGCGAAGCCACGGTGGACGAGGTCGCCGAGGCGTATGCGGAAAGCTGGCGCCGGGGCATCAAGGCCGTGGCCATCTACCGCGACGGTTCAAAAGGCACGCAGCCGCTCAATACCAGCCTCGACGCGAAGAAAGAGCCCTCGCCTCTGGATGCGGCCAGCGTTCGCGTGCTGACGCAACTGGCCGCTGGACATGCGCCTGCCGAAAGCGACGTGAAGGCGCTCGATGCCAAGGCCGACGAGAAGGTGGAAGTGGGCGCGAAGCAGCTTGTGGCCGCGGCCGCAGCTTTTGAGGATGCCCTGGATCAGATTGTAAAGGCCGCTACGGCGCCGTCGCTTGCGGCTTCTGCGGCGGTTGAGGAGCAGAACCTGAATGGGCCGCCACGTGCCGTGCGCCACCGGCTGCCCATCGAGCGCGCTTCGGTGACGCACAAGTTTTCGATTGCGGGACACGAGGGCTACATCACCGTGGGTCTTTACCCCACCGGCCAGCCGGGCGAGATCTTCATCAAGATGGCCAAGGAAGGCTCGACGGTCTCCGGCCTGATGGACGCCTTTGCCACCTCCATTTCGCTGGCGCTACAGCACGGCGTGCCGCTGAAGGTGCTGTGCGAAAAGTTTGCCCACACGCGCTTCGAGCCTTCGGGCTGGACGGGGAATGAGCAGATCGGTTACGCCAAGAGCCTGATGGATTACATCTTCCGCTGGCTGCATCTGCGCTTCCTGTCGGGCGAGCAGTTGACGCTGTTTGCGGGCCTGGCGCCGCAGGCTCCGCAACTGCCTTCCTCGCCAAGCCTGTTGCCGGAGACGGAAGCCGAGGAAGACGCAGCCTCTTCGCAGCAGCAAATAGCCAGGCTGGCTGAAGAGGTGGCCCGGCGGCTGAGCCAGGTGGGTAAGCAAAGCCCTGGCGGCGGCATAGCGCCGGAGACGCAGGCGCAGGGCGCGGCGTCGGCCCCGCCGGCGCATGGGCCTGATTTGAAAGACCGCGGCATCTATCACGAGGCGGACGCGATGCGCGATATGTATGAGATGGGCGACGCGCCAAGCTGTCCCACGTGCGGCGCCATTATGGTGCGCAACGGCAGTTGTTACCGCTGCATGAGTTGCGGGTCGACGAGTGGATGCAGTTGACTACTTTTACGTACTCTTAGTGGAGCAGACACCTGTCTGCTCCATTTCCTTTTGTGGGCTGGAAAAAAAGATATTCGCTCTTCGGCTTCTTGCCGGCGCATTTTTGTGCTGACGCAGGATTTGTTTTACCGGCTGACCAAAGGGGATGGACCTGCCTTGCAGGATCGTCACGAGGAGGGCCATATGGGCGCGGGAGCAGTTTTCCGGTGCGTACTTCGTGGATCTCCTGGACGCATCGCTTCACCTGCGCAGGCTGGCCAATTCGATTCTGTTGGCGGTGGAAATGCGTGACGCGCCCGCTCGGCGCGTGATGGTTCCGGATATCAAATCCTGACTTCTGCCCCCAAGAATGGCGGTAAGTGCGATCCGCCGCGTTTCTTCGCCTCGAAGTGCCGTCTCCGGGTCTCTATCTGAAAACCCGCGCCTTCTCAAATTGCGTTTGCCCGAAATCCGGAAACGTATCTCTCTCCACTGAACGATTCATCGGCCCGTCGATCAAAATGCCTTTATTAATGGCTTCCTCGGGGATTTCAAATGAAAAACCATTTTTCACGTCCAGCGCCCCAGTTGATCCAAAAATCAAATCACAGTGATCAAAACAAAATAGTTCCCAAAAGGTTAAATCTAGCTTTATCGTATTCCAGAACGCAACAGGCAGGCTTTGCCCCTTCCCTTACATGTTCGGCAAGAGTGGATCTATCAGGTAGATCTGGAGGCTTCACGCTAATTGCCCAATTTGATTCCTGGGTACGTCGTTTAGGCATCGGACGTTCGGGAGTTATGCTGGCCTTGTCAGCCTAATCAAGAAGGACGATTCTCCTGCCACGCGGATGGCGATGGTGTGCAATTCCGCGTGGCGTGCAGAGGAATGATTCAAGCAGCTATAAGCTGCAGAGGCCCTTGGTCCCTTGTGGCGAACATTGTAGTAAAAACGCATCGCTATTAGGAGACAGGGCTTTTGTGAAGATATTGCGCTTGCTCTTGAAGTATTGGTAGGCTGCTCGATTATATCTTCGGTTAAGTGACGGGGAAAATGAACTTTCAATGGGTGCTCGTTCCATGGAGGCAAAGTGGGCAATGCCGTTCCGTTCTTCGTCAAGCTTATACGGTTAGAAATCAGCTTCTATGAAGCCAACCATACGCTGTTCGCCTTACCACCGTGACGCCTGCATTGATTTATCACTCCTCATTTCCCACCGAAGCGCTTGGCTGTACGGCGTTTCACAGTTTCTTAACTTCTCAGGTGCCCGCCAGCGGTCGTAGAAGGTGCAGACCATATTATCTCGGTGTCAGCCTATCTTGTTATGATCTGCGGTCGTTGTAATTGCAGACGCCCTATCTCGATGGAGGATGGAATGGCTCGTTGGAAAAGTCTAATTTGTCTTCTCCTGGTGATCGCCGGGCCAGGAGCTGCACTTGGTGCCCAAACCCCGCAAGCCCCCAAAGCCCAAACTGCTCCAGTGGTAGCGATTCGCGCAGGGCGGCTCTTTGATACACAAAGTGGTCAGTTACTGACAAACGAAGTAGTACTGGTGCAAGGTGATCGCATCAGCATGGTGGGTCCAGCAAATCAGGTAAAAATACCCGCCGGAACGAAGGTGATCGACCTCAGCCACGCAACAGTTCTGCCTGGCTTGGTTGACGCGCATTCGCACATATTTGATAGCTTGCCACCTGCCGTTCGCTTTAAGACGTCTCCTGAAGCCTGGACTTTGATAGCCTTGCACTCGGCGCAGGCAGACTTGCGAGGCGGATTCACGACGATTCGAGAGATGTGCACCCATGGTGAAGGATTCGGCGATGCAGCGGTGCAAAGCGCGATCAAGAAGGGCCTTTTCGTAGGTCCCAGGATGCAGATCACGACCCGGGGCCTTTCCACGGGTCCCAAATACCTCGGCTATCCGGGATACAGAATTCCGGCAGGGACCCAGAACGTCACAGGGGTAACCGCGGTACGTGCAGCAGTTCGTGAACAGATTCGCTACGGGGCGCAGTGGATCGAGGTATTCGAAGATGGCTTCCATACATTCAGTCCCGCGGGTAAGTTATGGGTTCGCCCGTCGTTCACATTGCAGGAGTTGCAAGCTGCCGTGGATGAAGCCCATCGTGAGCATGTCAAGGTCTCGTGCGACGCTTACGGCGATCCAGGCTTAAGGGATTGCGTTGAGGCCGGGGTGAATAGCATCGAGCACGGACAGGACATCAGTAATGCAGAGTTGACAATGATGGTCCAGAAGGGAATCTACTGGGATCCAACGCTTTATCGCTATTGCATGCCGCAGGCTGTTGAGAAGGATCATGCGATATCAGGAGGCAAGTATAGCCTGTGTGAATTGAGCAAGAATACTTTCAAGCGGGCGCTAACTCGAGGCGTGAAGATTGCATTCGGCAGCGGAGCAGACGGCGCGCCGCTCCATCATGGCACACAGGCGGTCCAATTTGCGGCCTTGGTTAACGCTGGCATGACACCTCTGCAGGCCATGGATGCTTCGCTCAAAGTAGACCCGGAGATGATGGGATGGCAAGACGAGATTGGGTCGATTCAAAAGGGCTACTATGCCGATATCATCGCGGTAACTGGGAATCCACTCCAGAATATCTCCGTACTTGAGCACGTTAAATTTGTGATGAAAGGCGGGGAAGTCATCTTAAACGATCTAGGCACGAGTCTGAGCAAATAACGATGTGCGGAGCCGAATCCAAGGGAATTCGCGGTATCGCTACAATGGCGGGCGCTTCTGGGCTCGGCTCCGGTTATCGTTGCCATCGTAAGGGCTGATTGCGGGATGCAAACATCCATTCATGTCGATCGCCTCGGCTGGTGCTTTGCCCGTTCGGCGGTGCAGGCGCGGTATAGCTTCAGGAGGTTGTGTGTGGCACACAAGTGCGCACTCGTCCCGCACCTGCTGGTAGCTGCGCAACAGGCCGCGATGGAATCCTTGCGCTGGTTTGATTTACCCGAAGACATGTTTTGATGGTGTTTCTGCCCAGAGCGTGAATGCCGCGTCCTGTCCGCGTCACTCGCCGCGAAGAATGAGCCGCAAACGAGAAGGCTTCTTGTTTGCACTCTGGCATCGGAAAGGCCGTCCATTCCGCGGCGGCAACCACGATTCGTCAACGTAGCCAGGCCACAGAAAAGACGGCCATTTCAGTTATATTTCCTCTCCCACACTTTCCCTCAATCAACACTCTGCCGGTGAGAATGCGGGCTGGAGGCCAGAGGCTGCTTTTCCAGCAGCGTCTTGAGGGCCGGCATCAGCGTTTCGGCGATGATGCGGGAGCCTTTGGCGGTGGGGTGAATGCCGTCGGCCTGAATGGTGCCGGGTACATGAATCAGGTTTTTGTAGATCATGGGCACCACGGCGACGTGGTATTCGGCGGCGAGTGCGGGGAAGAGCCCGTCAAAGGCGTGGATATAGTCGGGGCCGTAATTGGGCGGCAAGGTGATGCCGGCCAGCAGAACGCGAATGTGCGCTTTTTTGAGCGCGGCCAGCACCAGTCCCAGGTTGCGCCGGGTTTGCGCAAGGGGCAGGCCGCGGAGACCGTCGTTGCCGCCGAACTCGACGATGACGACGGCCGGATGCAGGCGAAGCACGTTGGGCAGGTTGGCGACGGCGTCTTTGGTGGTCGCGCCTGGCGTGCCCATGTTCCTGACCAAGTAGCGATAACCGTCGGTGTTCAAGATGCGCTGCAGGGCGTCGGGGAAGGTTTGGCCGTAAGGCAGCCCGTAGCCGGCGGTGATGCTGTCGCCATAGCAGACAAGCAGCGGCCGCGGCGTGGCGGCAACGAGCCGCACCGGCAGAAACAGCAACAGCAGGATTGAGACGAGAAGCGCGCGGCGAGCGTCCACATATACAGTGTAGCTGGGGGGAAAAGGCGGGGACGTAGGGAATAGGGGCAGGGGACAGGAGACATGGTGGCGGATTTTTTGAATCTTACAATGCGAAGGGGCGATCGCTTGTCCAACTGCCAGTGGACTCTCGCGGCAGAATGGGCAGGAGCTTTTGCTGGTTCCTGCGTTCCCGGTCCCTCTCTCCCTTCAAGGAGGTTGGCGGAGTGATTGAGGTTCGCAATGCGGGGAAGTGGATCCAGAACGGGGCGCGGCGCGTGGAGATTCTCAAGGGAATCGATCTCAGCATTCCGGCCGGTCAGTTTGTGGCGATTGTGGGAGCCAGCGGCAGCGGCAAGAGCACGCTGCTGGGCCTGTTGGCCGGGCTCGATTCGCCAACCTCGGGCGAGATCTGGCTCGATGGCGCGCCCATCCACAACCTGGCTGAAGCCGAGCTGGCCGCGGTGCGCGGGCGCAAGATCGGCTTCGTCTTTCAGTCCTACCAGTTGATTCAGACGCTGACCGCGCTGGAGAATGTGCTGCTGCCCTACGAGCTGAATGCCCGCGGCGACGGCATCGCGCAGGCGCGGCGGCTGCTGGACGAGGTGGGCCTGGGCGAGCGCGTGGATCACTACCCGGTGCAGCTTTCCGGCGGCGAGCAGCAGCGCGTGGCGTTGGCGCGGGCCTTCGTGGTCGATCCTCCGATTGTGATGGCCGATGAGCCGACGGGGAATCTCGACTCGACCAACGGACGGCTGGTGCTGGATTTGCTGCTGGAGAGAAATCGCAGGAAGGGCACCACGCTGGTGCTGGTCACCCACGATCCGGAGATTGCGGCGCGCGCCGGCCGCAAGATTGTTCTGAAAGACGGCAGGATCGTCGAAGATACGCTGGCCGCGCCTGCCAATGCAGTCGGCGAAGATCAAATGCTTACCCAGAATCAGGAGAGGAATGGCTAAACGCGCATTGAGCTGGAAACGCGCCGCGGCCATTGGCTGGCGCGACCTGAAGTCCGCGCCGGGCAAGTTTGCCTTTGTGATCTTGTCGGTAGCGGTCGGCGTGGCGGCGTTGGTGGGCGTGCGCGGCTTCAGCCGCAGCTTCAGGCACACGCTCTCGCTGGACGCGCGGGCGTTGATGGCCGGCGATCTGAGCGCGCGCATCTTTCACGCGCCGACCGCCAGAGATGAGAGCCGGATTGCGATGGCGCTCGACGAAAGCAAGACCGGCATCCAGTCCACATGGGTGACAAACACCATTTCCATGGCCTCGATGGCAGAGCATCCTGTGCCGCTGCTGGTTTCGCTCAAGGCGGTGAACCCGAACAAATACCCGTTCTACGGCGCCGTGGAACTGAAGCCCGCGATGAGCCTCAGGCAGGCGCTCAAGGGCAACTCCGTGGTGGTGGCTGAGGAGTTCCTGATCCGCATGAACGCGCATGTGGGCCAAAGCCTGCGCCTGGGCGCCAGGGATTTCAGGATCTCGGCGGTGATTGCGGCGGAGCCGGACCGGCTGAGCACCGATACAGGGCTGGGGCCCCGGGTGATGATCTCGCAGGCTTCGCTGGCCGCCACGGGACTGCTGGCGCGGGGCAGCCAGGCCAGCCGCCGGCTGCTGGTGAAGCTGCCGCAGGGGATGAATCCCATCGCCATGCGCAAGCGGCTGGAGGCGGCGCTGCCGGACGCCGAGGTGATCGATTACAAGCAGGGCAATCCGGCGCTGAACCGCGGGTTGAACCACGCCACGGCGGTTTTGAGCTTGATCTGCCTGGTGGCCATGGTGCTGGGCGCCATCGGCGTGGGCATGGCGATGCATGCCCACCTGGAACAGCGCATGGACATGCTGGCGATTCTGAAGTCCGTGGGCGCCACTTCGGGCGATATACTGCGCATTTTTCTGCTCCAGACGCTGGGCCTGGGCCTGGCCGGAGGGTTGCTGGGCGTGGGTGCCGGCGTGGGCGTGATGGCTGTGCTGCCGGCCGTCTTCGGCAAGCTGCTGCAAATTCCCACGGCGCTGGAGTTTCCCTGGAGCTCGATGGCGGCAGGGCTGGGAACGGGCCTGCTGACCACGTTACTGTTCTGCCTGCCGCCCCTGCTGGAGGTGCGCAAGGTGCGGCCGGTGCTGGTGCTGCGCCGGCTGGTGGAGCGGGGAAGCGATGGCTTCGGCGGCTTTGTGGAGCGCTGGCGCAAGCGGTGGATGCAACTGGCGCTTTCGTCACTGGTGGTTGTGGCGCTGGGTGCCATCGCCTGGGCGCTGTCCGATTCGGCGAAGATCGGCGGAATCTTTGCTGGCGTATTTGCGGCGGCGCTGGTGGCGCTGTTGTTGCTTTCCGCGGTGACGCTGTGGCTGCTGCGGCGGCTGCTCAGACGCGTGCGGCTGCGGCTGCCGCCGTCGCTGCGGCAGGGGCTGGCGAATCTGTACCGCCCGGGCAATCAGTCGGCCGCGGTGATGGCGGCGCTGGGCGCCGGCGTGATGCTTATTCTGGCCGTTTACCTGATGCAGGGCGAGGTGCTGCGCGATGTGCGCAAGTCGGCCTCGCCCAAGCTGCCCAATGTTTTTCTCGTGGATATTGCGCCGGACCAGGTGCAGGGCGTGAAGACATTTTTCCAGCACCAGAAGGGAATTGTCGCGCCGCTGAACCTGATCCCGGTGGTCATGGGGCGGTTTATCTCCGTGAAGGGCGAGCCGGTGCGGAGCCTGCGCGGACATCATTTTCCGCGCCGGATGCTGGAAAGCGCGGAGCTGTGTCCGGCAGCTACGCCGCCCGTGGGCGACAAGATAACCAAGGGCAAATGGTGGAAGAACGACTACGCGGCCGAGATCGCCCTCAATGAAGAGGTGGCCAGGCACCTGGACGTCGGCGTGGGCTCGCAGATGGAACTGGAACTGGGCGGCGTGGCGCGCAAGCTGACCGTGGCCGCGCTTTACCATCCTGACGGCCAGCACCTGGGCGCGCGGGTTGCGTTTGTGGTCCCGCCGGGCCAGGTGAAGGGCATGGCAGCGACCTGGTATGGTGCGCTGCACATTGAGCCGGCGCAGGTGGCGGAGATGGAGCGCGCGCTCTTTGCCCGTCATCCCACCATCACGGTCGTCAACCTGGCCGATGTGCTTCAGCGTATTGACAACGTGATCCACCAGATCACCGTCGTGGTGCGATTCCTGACCGGCTTCTCCATCTTTGCGGGGCTGATGATCCTGGCGGCGAGCATCGCCAGCACGCGCTACCGGCGCATGCGCGAGGCGGTGGTGCTGAAGACGCTGGGCGCGACGCGCATGCGGATCGTACGCACCTTCAGCGTCGAGTTCAGCGTAATGGGGCTGCTGGCCGGGGTGGTCGGCGTAATCTTTGCCAATTTGCTGACGCAGTTGCTGTTGCACCGGCTGCATGTTCGATTTCAGATGGAGTGGGCGGCCACGGCGGTGGCGCTGGCGGGAAGCGCAGTGCTGGCTACCGTGACCGGATGGATCGCCAGCTACCGGATTCTGGGGCTGAGGCCGCTGGAGGTTCTGCGCGAGGAGTAGGCGACGCCGCAAGGCACGTGCGGCCGGAACTGTCCGTTCATGCGAATGCCCTGTTTTGCCGCCTGGCGATGTCCGGGTTGAAGCCAGCGTGCATTTAGAATGAAGCTTTGCCAAGAGTCCGCTTATGAAAATTTTTCTGACAGGCGCGACCGGCTTTGTTGGCCACCACGTGGCGCGGGCTCTTGCCGGCGAGGGCGCCGAACTTCGCCTGCTGGTGCGCAAGACGAGTAATCTTGCCAATCTGGAAGGCATTGCCGGCGAGACCCACGTGGGCGATCTGGCGCAGCCGGAATCGCTCAAGCCTGCGCTGGAAGGTTGCGATGCGGTGATGCACGTGGCCGCCGATTACCGGCTGTGGATTCCCGATCCTGAAAGCATGTACCGCGCCAACGTGGAAGGCACGCGCGAGCTGCTGCGCATGGCCCGCGAAGCCGGGGTGCCGCGCTTCGTTTACACCTCAAGCGTGGCCACCATGCACTTTCGCACAGACGGCATTGCCATCAACGAAGAGACGCCGGTTTCGCTGGCCGACATGGTGGGCCACTACAAGCGGTCGAAGTTCATGGCCGAGCAGGTGGCCGTGCAGGCCGCTGAAGCCGGGCAGCAGGTCATCATTCTGAACCCGACCACGCCCATCGGTCCCAACGACCGCAAGCCCACACCCACCGGCCGCATCTTTGTCGATTTTCTCAATGGCAAATTTCCGGCGTACGTCGATACGGGGCTGAATCTGGTGGATGTGACTGAAGTGGCGCACGCGCATGTGGCCGCGCTCAGCAAGGGCCAGCCGGGACGCCGCTACATTCTGGGAGGCGAAAACCTGACGCTCAAGCAGATTCTCGACAAGATGTCGGCCATCACCGGCATTCCTTCGCCCACGGTGGAGATTCCCTTTGCCGTGGCGGCCAGCTACGCCTTTTTCGAGGAGTGGATCACGGGCCGCATGCGCGGCAAAGAGCCGCGCGCCACGCTGGAAGAGGTACGCATGGGGCGCAAGAAGATGTTCGCCTCCAGCGCCCGGGCGCAGCAGGAACTGGGCTTTGCAGTGGTGCCTGTCTACCCCGCCATGCGCGCGGCGATTGAGTGGTTTCGCGCCAACGGCTACGCGCCGGCCAGCGTATGAAGCGTATTGCGATTGTCGCCGCCATCCCCGGCGAACTGGTTCCCCTGGTGCGCGGCTGGCGCCACGAAGCCCGCTACGGCATCCACTTATGGCGCTCGAACTCCGGCGAGGACGAGTGGATTGCCGCCTGCGCCGGCATGGGGCAGACGGCGGCCACGCGCGCCTTTGCCGAGATCGAAAAGGACGGTCCGGTTGCGTCAGCAGTTTCCGTGGGCTGGGCCGGCGCGCTGAGTGAGGAGTACAAGCCGGGCTGCGCCTACGCGGTCTCCGGGGTCATCGACGTTCGCACCGGCGAGCGGTTTCAAACCACCTCCGGCACGGCTGCGACGCCGGCTTTGCCCTGGCTGGTAACCAGCCCCGTGGTGGCCGGTTTTGACGAAAAACAACGCCTTGCCGGGGCCTACCGCGCCGGTCTGGTGGACATGGAGGCCGCCGCCATTGCCCGGTTGGCCGCCATGCGCGGGATTCCATTCGCCTGCATCAAAGGCGTCAGCGACGGCTTCGGGGCTCGTTTGCCGGATTTCAACCGCTTTTTTTCGCCATCCGGCCATTTTCGATTGGCAAGGTTTGTACTTTTTGCAATTCTTCAGCCGTGGTGGTGGCCGTCCCTTGTCCGAATGGGGGAGAATAGCAGCAAGGCTTCCCAGGCCATCAGGGGGTCCCTGCGCGACTATCTCCATCGACCAGGAGCGAATTGAACTCACAATGGCTACCCAAATCTCCAGCGCTGCTTTCCGGACTGAGTCGAAGATTCCAACCCACATGCGCGCGGCAGTCTACCGCGGCATCAACGATATGCGCGTGGAAACCGTTCCCGTACCGCGCATCGGCCCCGGTGAACTGCTGATCAAAGTTGCCACCTGCGGTGTATGCGGCACCGATCTCAAGAAGATTCACGTGGGGTCGCACTCGGCGCCGCGCATCTTCGGGCATGAAATGGCGGGCGTTGTTGCCGCCGTCGGCGAGGGCGTGACACGCTATGCCCTGGGCGACCGCGTGATGACCTTCCACCATGTGCCCTGCGGCGAGTGCTACTACTGCCGCAAGCATACGCCGGCGCAATGCCCGCTCTACAAGAAAACCGGCGTGACCGCGGGCTTCGAGCCTTCGGGCGGCGGCTTCGCGGAGTACATCCGCGTAATGGATTTCGTGGTGGCGGGCGGCGGCGTGGTGCCTATTCCGGACGATGTTCCCTTCGAGCAGGCGGCGTTCGTCGAGCCGCTCAACACCGTTCTGAAGGGTGTGAAGATGCTGCATCTCGCCTCCGACGATACGGTGCTTGTCATCGGCCAGGGGCCCATCGGTCTGATGCATGCCGCGCTGGCACGCCGCGCCGGCGCGCGTGTGCTTACCTCCGATCTGTTCCCCGAGCGCCACGCCATCGCCGCCAACTTCGGGCTGCGGGAGCCGATTCACGCCGGCACCGAGAACGTGGTCGAGCGCGTTTTGGCCGCGACGGAAGGCCGGGGCGCCGACGCCGTCATTCTGGCCGTCGGCGGCACCTCGCTGATCCGCACGGCGATGGATGCGGTGCGTCCCGGCGGCAAGGTCATGCTCTTTGCCCAGACCCAGCATGGCGAAGCGACCTTCGATCCGGCTGCGGTATGTGTGGACGAAAAGACCCTTCTTGGTTCATATTCATCATCGTTCCCGCTTCTCGGCGAAGTTACCGGGCTGGTTTTTGGCGGATACCGCGACGGGTTCGATCTGACACAATTGATCTCGCACCGGTTCCCATTGGAAGAAGCGGTTGAAGCAATCGATGTTGCTTCGAACCCCCAGGCGACCTCAATGAAGATTATGATTGAGCCTGTGCCCGGGGCAGGAGTGGAACGGGGAGGATAGGAGATATCCGATGGCCACCACGATGAAGGCTGCAATCCTCCACGGCCGTCAAGACATTCGCATTGAGAGGGTGCCGGTTCCCGAAGCGGGACCGGGGGAGTTGATCGTCCAGATCGGCGCCGCGCTTACCTGCGGAACCGATCTGAAGGTCTTCCGCCGCGGCTACCACGCGCGCATGATCGTGCCGCCCGCCCTGTTTGGCCATGAATTGGCCGGAACCGTGGTGGAGGCGGGGCTGGGAGTGAGTGATTTTGCTCCCGGAGACCGTGTTGTCGCGCTTAACTCCGCTCCGTGCGGCGAGTGCTATTTTTGCAAGCACGATCAGGAGAATCTCTGCGACGATCTGCTCTTCAACAACGGCGCTTACGCTGAATACATCCGCATCCCGGCGCGCATCGTAGCCAAGAACACGCTCCATGTTCCCGATCATGTTCCGCTGGAACATGCGGCCCTGACCGAGCCGCTGGCGTGCGCGGTGCATGGCTTTCTGGACTCGAATCCACGGCCCGGCGATACGGTGGCCGTCATCGGCGGCGGCCCGCTGGGGCTGATGATTCTGCACGTGGCGGCGTTGGCTGGATACGAGGTCATTGCCCTGGTGAAGCACGACGGGCAGGTGGAGGCGGCGCGGCAACTGGGCGCCTCGCACGTGGTGCAGAGCAGCAGCATTCCCAGAGCCATCCGGGAAACGCGGGCGTTCACTCCTGAAGATCGCGGCGTGGACATCGCGATCGAGGCCGTTGGCGTTCCCGCGGCGTGGCAGGAGGCGGTGGAACTGGTGCGCAAAGGTGGCACCGTCAACTTCTTCGGCGGTTGCGCCGTGGACACCCATGTCACCCTCGATACCAATCGCCTTCACTACAGCGACATCGTGCTTCGCTCCACCTTCCACCACACTCCGGAACTCTGCCGCAAGGCGCTGAATCTGATTGCCGGCGGGCGCTTCCAGGCGGGGGCTTTCATTACCGGCCGCGCCAAGCTCTATGAGCTGAACCGGGTTTTCGAAAAGCTGATGCGGCGTTCAAGCGAGATCAAGACGGCCATAGTACCCTAAAATCAATCTCATGAACGCGGCGGCGATGCACCAGCAAAACGGAGCGGAAAGCCCGGGTGACCAGGATCTTCTGGCCCGCGGCTGGGCTGCGCTTCCCGCCGCCTATCGCATTCCTGAAACCGCGCCCACACTGGACGAAGCGCTGGCCTACTGCCGCGAACTGGCCGAATCGCACTACGAAAACTTCCACGTGGCAACGTGGTTTTTGCCCAAGCCCCTGCGGCCGCACTTCCACGCGATCTACGCATATTGCCGCATCTCCGACGACCTGGGCGACGAGGTGCCGGACACGAAGCAGGCGCTGGCGCTGCTGAACCTGTGGGGCCGCGAGCTGGATGCCTGTTATGAAGGCCGCGCGCGCCATCCGGTATTTGTGGCGCTGGCCGAAACCATCCGCGCCTGCTCGATTCCCAAGGAGCCCTTTGCCGATCTGCTTACCGCCTTTCGCCAGGATCAGACCGTCACGCGCTACGCCACCATGGACGGCGTGCTTGGCTACTGCCACTACTCGGCAAACCCGGTGGGGCGGCTGGTGCTTTACGCGTGCGGCGAGGTGAGCGAAGAGAACTTCCGGCTGTCGGACTTTACCTGCACCGCGCTGCAGCTCGCCAACTTCTGGCAGGACGTGCGGCCGGATTACGGCAAGGGCCGCGTCTATCTGCCCCAGGAGGACATGCGCCGCCACGGCGTGACCGATGAGACGATTGCCGCCGGGGTCGCGACGCCGGGCTTCCGCGCCCTGCTGCGCAACGAAGTGGATTATGCGCGGACGCTCTTCGAGCAGGGGCTGCCGCTGATCGGCCGGGTCAGCCGCGAGCTGGCGGTCGATCTCGATCTCTTCAGCCGCGGCGGGCTGGAAATCCTGCGCGCCATCGAGCGGCGGGATTACGATGTGTTGAGCGCCCGGCCGGCCATCTCCAAACGTACCAAACTTGCTCTGGCGTTGCGCGCTTTGGGAGGAAAAGCTCTGCCCTTTCTCCGTCTCAAATCGGAGTCATCAGGAAAGGCCGCTTGACGCAAACGGACCCATCAGACGCGCGCTTTCTGAGCCAGGCCTACGCCACCTGCCGTGCCATCGCCAGGCGCGAGGCCCGCAATTTCTATTACGCCTTCATCGCCCTGCCCACGCCGCGCCGCAACGCCATCTGCGCCATCTACGCCTTCATGCGCCAGGCCGACGATCTCAGCGACGATGAAACGATCTCGCGCGAAGAGCGGCGCGCAAGGCTGAACCTGTGGCTGTCAAGCTGGCACGCCGCCAGCGAAACGGGGCGGACAACCGATCCGGTCTTCCGTGCCGTGCTGGACGCCACGCAGAGGTTTTCCATTCCGCTGGCGCTGCTGGACGAACTGGTGGCCGGCACGGCGATGGATCTGGAACGCGGCGCCGGCGATGCCCCCGATACCTACGCGACCTTCGAGGATCTTTACCGCTATTGCTATCTGGTGGCGTCGGTCGTGGGACTGGTGTGCATCCGCATCTTCGGCTACAGCGATCCGCGCGCCGAGAAACTGGCTGAGGAGACAGGCGTTGCCTTCCAGCTCACCAATATCCTGCGTGACGTGGCCGAGGATGCGGCGCGCAACCGCGTCTATCTCCCGCTGGACCGTCTTGCCGCGCACAGCGTTGCGCTCGATGCGCTGCTCCATCGCAAAGCCGGCACTCCGCCCAGCGCCAGCGAGCGCGCGCTGCTCAAGGAGATCGCCGGCCGCGCCGAGCAATATTACCGCTCGGGGCGCGAACTGCTGCCGCTCATCGACCGCGAAAGCCGGCCGGCGTTGCGGGTGCTGGTCCACATCTATCACGCGCTCCTGGAGCGCATTCATGATGCCGGCTACGATGTCTTCTCGCGGCGCGCCAGCGTGCCGGTATCGCGCAAGCTGGCAATTGCCAGCGCCGGGATTGCGGGCATGGCCTGGGCGCGCTTGTTTCCATAGCAGCCGGCATGCGCGGGAATGCTTTGATCGAGCCTGCCTGCAGCCCGTACAGTGACAAGCAGGCATAGAGAGCCTTCAGCGTCTGAGGAGAGGATTCTGCCCGGTCCGCAACCAAGCTTCGAGAAGACCGTTGCCGTCATCGGCGGCGGCGTGGCCGGCATGAGCGCGGCCTGCGCGCTGGCTGAAGCGGGCTGGCGCGTGCAGCTTGTGGAACGCCGCGGCTATCTGGGCGGACGGGCCAGCAGCTACCTGCATCCGGGCGTGAATGAGGTCATCGACAACTGCCAGCATGTGCTCTTCGGCTGCTGCACCAACCTCATCGGCTTCTACCGGCGCATCGGCGCGCTGGACCGCATCCACTGGTCGAGCGGCATGACGATGATCGAGCCCGGCAGCGGGCGGCGTTCACCGCTGGGGCCGTCGAAGTTGGGGCCGTTTACGCTGCCGGCGCCGCTGCATGGCTTGCCGAAGCTGCTGGGCGCCAAAGCCTTCACCATCGGCGACAAGCTGGCTCTCGCCCGCGCCTTTCGCGCCTTTCTGCGGCCTGTGCCGGCTGGTTCAGCGGAGGACTTGGCCGCGTGGCTGGCGCGCCACGGCCAGACGCAGGGAGCGATGGAGCGCTTCTGGCGGCTGGTGATCGCCAGCGCGCTGAATGCGAACCTCGATGCGATTGCCCTGCCCTATGCGGCCAAGGTGGTGCGCGAGCTGTTCATGAACTCGGCCGAGGCCGGGCGGATGGGCATAAGCACAGTGCCCTTGAGCGAGCTGTATGCGGGCGCGGAGGCGTTCCTGCGCGCCCGCGGATCGGAGGTCGTCTTCAACGCCGGCGTGGAAGCGGCTGAGTGGGACGAGGCGGCGTCGCAGTGGATGATTGCAACGCGGGCAGAACCCTTGCACGCGGATTTTCTGGTGCTGGCGCTGCCGTTTGAGGCGACTGCCAAATTACTGCCGCGGATGCCGCCGGCGGAGGGCGCCGAGGTGCTGAGCAGCCAGCTTGCGCGGCACGAGCACTGGCCCATTTGCAGCGTGCACCTGTGGTTCGACCGCGAAATTACCGATCTGGATCACGCCGTGCTGCTGGACCGCGAGCTGCATTGGATGTACAACAAGAGCCGCCTGCAGCCCTGGCGCGGGACGCGCGGCTGCTATCTGGAGTTGCTGGTGAGCGCCTCGCGCACCTTCGCGGCGCTGCCGCGCGAGCAGGCCATTGCCACGGCGGTGAACGAGCTGGCGGAGTTCTTTCCGGAAGCGGCGCGGGCAAAGCTGGTGAAGGCCGCGCTGGTCAAGGAGGTTCGCGCCACCTTCGGCGTGCCGCCGGGAATCGATGCGGCGCGGCCCAGCGCCGTTTCGCCGTGGACGAATTGCTTTTTGGCCGGCGACTGGACGGCGACGGGCTGGCCTTCGACGATGGAAAGCGCGGCGCGGTCGGGGCATCTGGCCGCCGAGGCGGTTTGCGGGGCGGCTGGCGCCGCGGGCAGATTTCTGGAATCAGATTTAAAGCCGCGGGGGCTGATGAAGTTGGTAAAACAAGAGTCCTCTGCTGCGGACCACCGTAAATTTCCTCGCTCATGACTTCTTGGAGGGCGTGGCCTCAGCCCTCCCGTCAGGCCGTCAAAATAAGACGGCGGACGGCAGTCCGCCAGTAGTCAAGCCCTGCGCCTCCCAACCCACGTGAATCCAGTAGCTTACCGTTGCAGGTAATTTCCGCCCCATCGCCGATAATAGAACCATCAGCAGTTCCACACGCCAGCCCACGGAGAACACAATCATGACCGAGTCCATCCCTGCTGCCCCAGCGCCCTCGCTCATCCCCGTGCATCCTGTCGCCTCCGGAAGCCGGGTCGCCGCTCAGGGAGCCGGGAGCGCGCCCGGCGCACCCCAACCGCCAGCCAGGTGAACGCACCACCCCCCCTATATAAATTTTCTTTTCCACAGAATTTCTTGCAGTTTATTTTCTCGCCAACCCGCAAAGCATATCCCCGCTCCTCGGCTCCGGTTCTGAAACCTGACTTGGCCATAGCCGGTCCAGCAAAGAGCTGCAAGCTGAGCGCCAGGCGCTGAAAGCCGCCTTCAAATCCTGTTGAAAAGACTCAAGCCGGGTCGTGCCACAACGCAACGCCGCCCAGCAGACCGTCTTCATTGGACACGATCTCGACGTTTTCCGGCAGGTCGAAGGTGATCTTCTTGGCGTTGCCGCCGCCAAGGTAGAGGTGGTCCCAGTTGAAGGTGGCGGAGGTTTGGGCGATGGCTTCCGCAAGCAGCTTGTTCCAGCGCTTCTTGCCGTATTTCTTCAGGCCGCGCTTGCCAAGGTAGTCTTCGTAGGTCTGCTTGCGCCATGGGTGGTGGCCCAGCTCTAGGCCGGGGCACAGGCGGCCGCCGGTAAACAGCGCCCCGCCCATGCCTGTGCCCAGCGTGAGGACAAGCTCCACGCCATCGCCCTTGATGGCTGCGTAGCCCTGAACGTCGGCGTCGTTGGCCACGCGGGCGGGTCTCTTCCAGCGCTTTTCGATCGCCTCCTGCAGGTGGAATCCGGCCCATTTGGGGTGCAGGTTTACGGCCAGGTAGGTGATGCCGCGCTTGGTGACGCCGGGAAAGCCGACGGAGACGCGGTCGAAGCCGGGTAGCTTCGCCGTGAGGCTGTCGAGCGCGCCGAGGACGGCGTTGGGCGTGGCTGGGTCGGGCGTGGACACACGTTCACGCTCGCTGAGCGGCTCACCGGCAGGGTCGAGGAGCATGGCCTTGAGGCCTGTGCCGCCGATGTCAATGGCGAGCGTGACGGGGGATGCGGAGTGGTGGGAGGCGCGGCTGGCACGCGGGTTCGGGGCGGTGGAGGTTTTGGCGCTCATCAGCATTTAGATTCTACTTTTCGTGCGGCGAGGGCAAGCGGGGCAGCAAAAAAAGCACGTCACCAAGTCGGCGAGTCGGTGGGGCAGCGGCAGATTCTTGCGCCTGATCTCCTACACTGATTCTTGCCCATGCCTGACTACTGCGAAGTCGCGCTGCCCGTACCACTGGACCGCACCTTTACCTACGCGGTGCGTGACGGGCAGGCGCCGCTGCGCGGGGCGCGCGTGATCGCGCCGTTCCGCAGCGAGAAGCTGATCGGCGTGGTCACCGCGCTGAGTGCGGAGGCCCCCGCGGATTTCGAGGCGCGCTACCTGGAAGCCGTGCTGGATGAGGCGCCGCTGCTCGGCGAGCACCTGCTGGAACTGGGCGAGTGGATTGCACAGTACTACATCGCCCCACTGGGCGAGGTGCTGAGGGCCATGCTGCCGCTGATGGCCGAGGTGCGACGGACGGTTTACTACCGCATTACCGATCTGGGGCGGGATGTGCTGGCGAAGAGCCTGGATGGGCAGCAATTCCGGGTTCCGAAATCGGCATCCGGCAAGAGACGCGAAAAAGATGAGGCATCTGCGCGGGCGAAAGTGTCGAAAGAACAGCAGGACATGGAGCATCGCGTGCTCGTTCGGCTGGTGTCGGGTGAGCCGGTGAAGGTGTCCACGCTGCGCACGGCTACGGCAGCTTCATTGCCCTTGCTGGCCGGGATGGTGCGCAAAAAGTGGGTTGCCCGCGAAACCGCCGCGGCCGAGCGCGATGCGCGGCGCACGGAACGGTTCGCCGTGCTGGTTCCCGAGGCGCGGCTGCCCAGGCTGACCGCGACGCAGC
Organism: Acidobacteriota bacterium; assembly: GCA_021803035.1. Classification (GTDB taxonomy): domain Bacteria; phylum Acidobacteriota; class Terriglobia; order Terriglobales; family Acidobacteriaceae; genus Telmatobacter. The sequence goes on from JAJZME010000081.1 coordinate 110,627, forward strand.
AGGCGATTCTGGCCGAGCTGGCGGCGTGCGGAGGCGAGTTGCCGCTGGCTGAACTGCGGCGGCGCGATCTGCCTTCCTCCACGTTGCAAACGCTGGTGCATAGGGAACTGGTGCGCATCGACGAGCGGCCCATGGCATTTCGTCTGGGCGGATTGACGCCCGCTGCGCCGGCCTTTGAGTTGAATCCCACGCAGGCCACGGTGCTGGCCGCGCTGACGGCGGCGCTGGGCGGATTCAAGCCGTTCCTGCTGCACGGCGTGACGGGCTCGGGCAAGACGGCGGTATATCTTGCCGCCATGCAGAAGGCGCTGGATCGCGGGCTGGCGTCGATCCTGCTGGTTCCCGAGATCGGGCTGACGCCGCAGACGGCCGGGCTGCTGGACCGGGCGTTCGGGCAGAAGGTAGCGCTGCTGCACTCGGCGCTTACGCCGGAAGAGCGCAGCGAGCAGTGGCGGCGCATCCGGCGGGGTGAGGCGCCGATTGTTGTGGGTACGCGGTCGGCGATCTTTGCGCCCGCGCCGAATCTGGGCCTGATTCTCGTCGACGAGGAGCACGACCACAGCTACAAGCAGGAGGAGACGCCGCGCTATAACGCCCGCGACGTGGCCGTGATGCGCGCCAAACTGGCCGGGGCGGTGGTGGTGCTGGGGTCGGCCACGCCGTCGCTGGAAAGCTGGCAGAACGCGGCCCAGGGCAAGTATGCGCGCATCGAGATGAGCGAGCGCGTGATGCATCGCCCGCTGCCTGAGGTGGAGCTGATCGACATGCGGCGCGAGTTTCAGGAGACCGGGCAGGATCAGCTCTTTTCGCGCTCGCTGGTGGAGCAGACCAGGACCGCTCTGGAGCGCGGCGAGCAGGCGCTGATCCTGCTGAACCGGCGCGGTTACTCGTTTGCGGTGATGTGCCGCGCCTGCGGCGAAAAACTGGAGTGCCAGAACTGCGCCATTGCGCTGACGCACCACAAGCCTGCGGGAGAAGAGGCGGAAATTGCGCGCGCCGGGCAGCGGCTGGAGTGCCATTACTGTGGTTTCCGGCGAACGGTGCCCGCGCGCTGTCCCAAGTGCGACAGCGAACACCTTTACTATCTTGGTGCGGGTTCGCAGCAGGGCGAAGAACGGCTGGCGGAGATCTTCCCCTTTGCCCGCATCGGGCGCATGGACCGCGACACGGTACGCGGCCGCCACGACCTGGAGCGGCTGCTGGCGCGGCTGCACTCGGGCGAGATCAATCTGCTGGTGGGAACACAGATGATCGCCAAGGGGCACGACATTCACGGCGTGACGCTGGTGGGCGTGGTGGGCTGCGACCATGCGCTCTCGCTGCCCGATTTCCGCGCCGCCGAGCGCGTCTTTCAGCTTATGACGCAGGTTTCCGGGCGCGCCGGCCGGGGCGTCCTGCCCGGGCGCGTGGTGGTGCAGACCTACTATCCCGACCACTATGCCATCCTCAGCGCCAGCGCCCACGATTACACCAGCTTCGCGGCGCGCGAACTGAAATACCGGCGGTGGATGCATTATCCGCCGTTTGGCGCACTGGCCAATGTGCTGGTGCAGTCGGCCAGGCTGGAGGAGGCTGCCGGATGGTCCGCGATTCTGGGCAAGTGGTTTCAGGGCGCCGCGCCAGAGGGGATTCGCGTGCTCGGCCCCTGCACCGCACCCATCGCCCGGATCAAGGGCGTTTACCGCTTCCACCTGATTTTGAAGGCCGGCTCGCGGCGGGCGCTCAACTCCGCTCTGCGCGCAATGCTGACCCATGCAGACAAAGCCGGGGTGCCCCGCCGCAACCTGATGGTCGATGTCGATGCTTTGCGCTTGATGTAACCGCTGCAAGCCGGCTGGAAATCAGCCTGCCAGTCCCGCAGTCACCTCCTGCCTGTGCGGCTGGGAAGCAGCGCCTCTGGCGCAGTTGTCTTTCGCGCACGCCCTTCGGCTGGAGCCCGGCGTTTGAGCCGCGGGAGGCGCATCATGCCGCGCCGTGCCCAGGCTCAGGAACCTGCCTGGCTGCCGTCGAGCGAATGCAGTTCTTTGCCCGGCTTGAAGCGCACCGCCTTGCCCGGAGTGATGCTGACCTCGGTTCCGGTGCGGGGGTTGCGGCCAATGCCGGTCTTGCGCGCTCGGACGCTGAAGACGCCGAATCCGCGCAGTTCGATGCGCTCGCCGCCTGCCAGAGCCTGCTTCAGACCCTCGAAGACCGTATCCACCGCAGCCTCTGCCTTGCTGCGCGGCAGGCCGGTACGTTCGATTACGTGATGGACGATGTCCTGCTTAATCAATGGCGTAACCTCGCTGGCGAAACTGGTATTGACTCTACTACGCCTTACAGGTGAGATGCTACAGGTTTCCGCCGAGGAAGAAAACCCCACTGGGCAAATTCACCTGTTGGGGCCGGGGCACAAGCCCGCGCCTTTATCTTGGACGCCGCCGGGACTGGATGCGTTTTCAATTGTCAATCCAGGGGCTGCTTTCATATGATGAAGCTTCGCGTTGGATACACGCCGTGCAACAGGAACCCGCCGGCAAAGCTCGCAGCGGATGACGGAGATTTATGTCGATAAAAAGCGACCGTTGGATTCGGGAACAGGCCTTGAATCACGGCATGATCGAACCCTTCAGCGAAAAGCAGGTGGCCGCCGGCGTTATCTCTTACGGACTGTCATCCTACGGCTACGACTTGCGCGTTTCCGACGAATTCAAGATCTTCACCAACGTAAACAGCGCCATCATCGATCCCAAGGCTTTTGACGAGCGCTCGTTTGTCTCCGTTCAGGCTTCTTCCGTCATCATCCCGCCTAATTCATTTGCATTAGCCAAGTCTGTGGAATATTTCCGTATTCCCAGGGACGTTTTGACCATTTGCGTTGGCAAGTCAACTTATGCGCGTTGTGGGATTATTGTGAACGTGACGCCGTTCGAGCCGGAATGGGAGGGATATGTGACCCTCGAGATCTCAAATACCACTCCGCTGCCGGCCAAGATCTATGCCCAGGAAGGGCTTTGCCAGATTTTATTTTTTCATTCCGATGAACCCTGCCAGATCAGCTATGCCGATCGCAAAGGAAAGTATCAGAAGCAGCAGGGCATTGTTTTACCCAGACTCTAGCCGTTGTGGATGTTCATTTTTTGTTGGAATCAGATTTGTGAGCGGGAGAGTTGTCTCTAGAACGCGGCGCTGCCGCCGAGGTTCGCAAGCCGATTCTTCTCTGTGAGGGAGGGTAGCGAGATGTCCTCGAATCGCAGCACAGAACCGATCCGCATTGGCGTCGTATCCGGTGAGCCGATCCGCCTTACCGGCTTGACCAGCATCTTCGACCAACCGGCCCGGGATGGCTGTCCGCAGCTTGTGCCCGTTACGGGCAAGCTTGAAGAGTTGTTAGCCCGCAAGGCCCTGGGCTATCTGGTCCTCGATCTTCACTCCTCGTCCTTCAGCCTTGACGTTCTCGACGTTATTCGCCGCACTCGTCCCGATCTGCGCCTAATCGTGATTGGCCCGCAAGGGAACGACCAACTGGTGCTCGATTCGATCATCGCCGGCGCGCGCGCTTATCTCGATCACACGGCCGGTCCCGAAACTGTTCGCAGGGCTGTCGAAGTGGTTACCGAAGGCTCCATCTGGGCTCCGCGCAAGCTTCTTTCCCGGCTTATCGACCAGTTGCTCAAGCTCCCCGAATCCAATCCTGCCGAGAGCAGTTCGCGCCTGACCGGGCGAGAGCGCCAGGTGCTTGAGCTCATCATGATGGCCCGCTCTAACCGGGAGATCGCCGAACAGCTTGGCATCGAAGAGCGGACCGTGAAAACCTACGTGGGGAGGCTGATGCGCAAGGCGGGGGCTGACAACCGCATCAAGCTCTCCATGTCGGCGCTTAGCCTCTCGTTGATGGAAGAGGAAAAGAGCTCATCCGGCGCGAATCCGGGGTCGAAAAGCCGGTAGAGCGGCGCTTGTTATGGTCTTTTGCAACCAGTTTGGTGAAGAGAGTCTCTTCAGTGGAAGTTGTGCCCCTTATGATCGCCATTCCTTGGCGTGCGAGGGCGTGTTCTTTCAAAAGGCATTACGAGCTCCGGCATAGAATGGCCTGGCATTAGAGCCTCTTGCAAAATTCCTGAGCGGGGATGCTCGGATGTTCAAGATTGAGCCGCGACCCGTGGCCTCAGGGGGATGTCTGCGATTGGTTTGGCCTCTGCGCGGGTTTTTCGTTCTCCAGCGGCATTTTCAGCCACGCCGCGGGTCGACGATCGGCACATGGCCCAGGCCGCGGCTGTGCTGACCTGACCCCCTAAATCCGCCCATTTCGGAATAGGATTTGGACGAAGGAAAGGGGAAGCTCGGATGAGCCGAAGCAAGCACACGGAGGCGCAGATCATCACTGCGCTGAAGCAGG
>JAJZME010000080.1 GCA_021803035.1 Acidobacteriota bacterium
AACCATCCGCGCGCGGCGGGCCTCCGCCGCGGGCGTGTTGTGTCGCCGGATCAAACCGGTCAATTGGCTCCGTTGCTTTTTGCTGAGCCGAAGCGGGGAAGCGCGGAAGGGCATACCCAATATACGCCCGGGGCATGTATTAGGTTTCAAAGGGACAGTCCACTAGTGACACCAGCCCTCCAAAATATGCTTGCGGCAAAATAGATGAGATGATCAGTCTTAATGTCCGCTATAGCTACTGCGTCGTATACGCTAGTTCCCTCATTGCTATAGATCGACTTGCTCTGACGCAGAAGCTCTCTGAGCGGATACGTGCCATCTGATCGATAGCGCATTGCAAGCGTCCGATTTTCGCCGCCTTGCTGGAAGCGAATTTCGCAGTCCTGACATAGCAAAGGCATGTGAAATTGTTCGCCGCTTTGGTACGTACCTTTCGGCGTAACAGCATTCATGTTCTTGATCGGCCCAGCGGGGTCATTCATTTCTTTGTACAGCGCCGCCGGTAAAAAGTGGCTGTCAATGAGTTCGGCCGTAACACTACACAGTGCGCAGGTTCCATTCATACGGCGATGATCTTTCCTGAGCGGTCTTATCCAGGGTTTTCATTTTACGTCCTGAGCAGTGCAGCATGAACCCATTGGGGCAATATGGCTATTGAGAGCATGAGGGCCGCTGAGCGCCTCTTTACAAACATGCGCTCCGAATCCTTGCAATTCTCCTTACGCATCGCTGGCCCTCACTAAAATGAGGCGTTCATCCTGCCCCTCGACCGCGCCGTAATGCAGTTTTCCCTTCTCGTAGGAGCTTGTTGAAGTAGTCTGTTTTGCAGGCTGAGTGGGCGGGGGGCGTGAGCGGGACGTCCGTGGAGTGGGATGGTGAGCGCGGTTTTGCGGCGGTAGTGCGCCCGGCGCGCGGTTGTTGCCGGATGCTTTCAGGCGGCCCGTTGGCGCAGCTTGGATATCCGCATCAGGTTGAAGGTGGCGCATCCGAATACGAAGGCCCAATCGACCTTCGCCAGACCCCGTAGCTTCACTTTCCGGATCCAGCCGACCGACTTTAGCCATCCGAACGGCTTTTCCACCAGCCAGCGTTTCGATAGGCTCACCGCGTAGCCGGGGTGGCAAGTGGTGCGCCCGTCGATGGCGCTACGGCGGTTGGTCGTGTTCTGGTTGATGTGAGGCGTAAAACCCAGCTCGCGCACGGTGCGCACGAAGTCCCGGCTGTCGTAGCCCTTGGCCGCACCCAGCGTGCGTCGCCGCCGGCTCCGGCCAAGCTCCCGCGCCAACAGCAGCCCGGCGTCACGCTCCGCCATGCCATCGGCCCGCGTAGTCATGGCGGCGGCGATCAGACCGTTGCGGTTTTCCACCAGCACGTGCCCGAGATAGGCCAGCTTCGCCTCCTGCCCATTGCCCTTTCGGTACAGCCGCGCCTCCGGGTCCGTACGCGATTCGTGCGTGTCGTTGCGCCGCTGCTCGCCCTTGAATTCCCCGTTCGCGCCGCCGCCGTCCGGGCCTCGTTTCGGCCGAAAGCTCTTGTGTCCCGCCCAAGCCTCGATCAGCGTTCCGTCCACGGTGAAGTGCTCGTCCGACATCAGCCCCGCCGCCGCGCCCTTCACGCGCGCGAAGAACATTTGGGCCACCTCCTGATTCAGGAGCCGTTCCCGGTTCTTGCTGAAAACCGCATGGTTCCACGCCCGCTCGCGTGAATCCATCCCCACGAACCAACGAAAGAGAAGGTTGTATTCCATCTGCTCCATCAGCATCCGCTCGCTTCGGATCGAGAAGAAAACCTGCAACAGCAGCGCCCGCAGCAGCCGCTCCGGCGGAATGGATGGGCGCCCCTTGGCCGCATACAGCCGCTCGAAATGCCTCGACATGGACGCCAGCACCTCGTCCACCAGCGGACGGACGCTCCGCAACGGATGGTCCGCCGGAATCCGGTCTTCCATCGCTCCGTAAAGGAATAGCTCTGCCTCTGGTTGTTGGTCGTTTCCGCGCATGCCGGTTCAGATCCTCCGGCACCGCTTTCGGTTACGAAAGATTTAGAGCGTTTTTCAACAAGCTCGTAGAGGTCCCGGTGTGAGAGTATGCCGCGAATGCGCCGCGCTGTCCAGGGTTTTCCGTTCCTGCGCGTCTCGCCGCGGTCGCCCAGAACCTTCTCGATTTCCCTGACCGATATACGGTGCCGGACGAGTCGGATGATGTCCCGGACCACCTCGGCCTCGACCGCGTGTGGAATGAGCGTTTTCCCCTCAAGGCGATACCCGTAGGGGACGTTCCCGCCGGGATGGCAGCCCTTGCGGACCCGCTCCTGGCGGCCCTTGAGCAGGCGTTCGACGATCTCCTTGCGGTTCTCCTCGGCGATCGCCTCGCGTATCTGCCGCAGCAGCACGTCGCGGCGGTCCTGGCCGTTGTACGTAGGCATATCGGCGATGAGAACCCGTACGCCGTACCGCTGGAACCGCCAGAACAGGTTCTCGGCGATCCGCACGTCTCGCGAGAGCCGGTCGAGCGAGGGGATGATGACCGTGCCCACGCGGTGCAGCCGGCACTCATGCAGGAGCCGCTTGAGTTGTGGCCGGTCTTCAAGGACCCCGCTCTCCCCCTCGTCGCGGTAGAACTGGTCGATGAACAGGCCTTGGGCCTGGGCGAACAGCGTTGAATCCCGAATCTGGATCTCCAGGCCGAGGCCGTTCTTCTTCTGCTCCAGGGTTGAGACGCGACAGTAGGCCGCGACCAATTTCTTTCCCTCCATTCCCATGTGAAATTCAGAAAAGGTAAGCCATTGTTGCAGGAAGGAGCCGCTTTGTAGAGACGCGCCCCCGTGCCCTTCATCTTGGGTCTTTCCCAAGATTCGTCAAGCCTGGCCGGCCTTTTGGGGCTATTGGCCGCCCGCGTTTGGCTGCAAGCGCACGCGTGCAGCCTATTGCATCCGCAGTTATCTCATCCCTTTACATATTAATATCACAGTGCTATAATCAAGATAGTTTAGCAGTTACTACCCTCCTTGGTTTCACGATCAAGGACCACAGGGTTCTTTCACAGGCAGTTCCTGCCATTCACAACTTCAAAAGAGAGGAGAAAGGCCATGAAACAGCGTTTGCTGTTCGCGGTAGCAGTGTGTTTTCTCGCCGCATGGCAGGCCGCCTGCGGTGGGAGTCCTGGGAGCAACGGAGGCGGAACGCCGCCTCCCCCTCCCGTCACCATCACGATCAGCGGAAACCCGCTGACCGTGAACGCCGCGGGGCAAGTCCAGCTTACCGCAACCGCTTCGGGCGGGAACGGCAACCTGGCTGTCACGTGGAGCGCCTCACCGAACGTCGGCAGTTTTTCGCCGGCGAGCGGGACGAGCGTCGTCTATACGGCGCCCGCGGACTCGGCGATGACGCAAAGTCCGGAACAAATAACAATTACCGGAACAGCGTCGTCCGGGAAACAATCCTCGTCCAACACGGTCGACGTGACCGTGGATCGGACGATTACGCTCAGTCTTGCGCCGGGTTCAATAGTGCCGAACTCCGAGATTTACTCGGACTTCGGAGCTATGGTTCCCGTGTGGTACTCGTGCGTCGGGTGCGAAGTCGGCGACACCGTGAATTCCACGAGTTCGTTCGGCGGCGGCGTGCAGGGAATCCTCCCAAGCGGCTTTCTCGACCCCTGGAACATTCTTTACAACTGGGCGGGACAGCTCGACATCCCGGGACCCACTTCCGTCTGGGTTACGGGCCAGGATGGGGTGAAGTCGAACACCGTCTGGCTCGCCTTCGACGGGAGCCAGAACATGGCGGCGGAAGACTCCTCCACGGGGGAAATCTTCTACGCCTACCCCGGGAACGGTCCCCTGTATTCCCAGTTCACGATGAAATTCCATCAGGACGGGACGACGGATGGAGAATTTTCCGACGCAATATGCCCCTGCGGAGTCGCCGTAGATTCCTCCACGCATGAGGTCTTGGAGCCTTCCGTGATCGGAACATTGCAAGCATTCACCTCGACCGGCAATTCACTAGGCGGCATCGGCATCAACAGGTCAAATGTACTTGGGGTCAGCGCCGCTCACGGAATCGGATGCGGGACAGAGCCCGAGAGCGATATCGCGTTCTGTACCAAACTGCCTTCTGCGCCTTTCAACGCCCCGCCGGCGCTCGCTCTCCCCGGAATTCCTTCGGGGAGCCAGCCAACGCCAATCCTGGTCCTTGACGCCTCTGACGTCGTGCTCTACGGCCGGGGTGATACGACACTCCGGTGGTACACGATTAGCGGAACATCGGCCACTGCGGCGGGAACGCTTACGTTGTCCCAATTCACGCCGGCCAACGCGGCGTACTGGAACCAGTATCCGGTGACCGGCGGCTGGGAAATTGCCGAGGTGAACGGCATTCTTGGCGTCATGGGTCAGGTCGTCAATGCTGACGGAACGGTGAGCCAGAAGCTCGCCCTCGTCGACAACACCGACCAGACCCTCACGCAATATGTGGCTCTGCCTCCGGGCACCATCCACATTACGGCCGATCCCGTGCATAACGGGATCCTCGCCGAATACGTGGACTTCTCCGGAGCCATCCCGATCACGCGATTCGTACGAGTTGACGTGAACACCGGGAGCGTGACCACGCTCTCGGCCACCTCTGCTCTTTTTCCTGGAGTCGGGTTTCTCGTCACGAACGACGGCAGTCATATTGCCACGTTCGTGCAGGGAAAAGCCGACTTCGAACCGTACCAATAGCAACAAAAGCCCTGGCGGGCCAGATGAATACCATTCATCCCGCCAGGGCTTATCTTTTTATGGATTGATCTCCCGAAGGCCGCCGGGGGTTTGGATCGGCTGGATGACGGTCACGGTCGTCGTGGACTGGTAAGTGCCGTTTGCCCCGCTGCAGAAAAGGCCGTAATCGGTGGTGCTTGGCGGCGTAACAGAAGCGCTGCCAAAGGTGCTGGTCGCAACGCCATTGCCGAACTGCCCGCCGCTCAGGATACAGGAGTTCGCATACTGGCAGCCCCATGAGAGCACGGAGCTTGCGCCGGACGGGATGCTCGACGAGCTCGCGCCGAAGTTGCAGGAAGGCGGATCCGGCAGGACGGTGATGGAGATCGCGGTAGTCGGATATGGCGGCGGCACCGATATTCCGCCCGGCTGCGACGTCCCGTTCCATGTAATCGTCGCCGTATGCGTTCCCACCGGCAAACTGCTCGAGGCATGGATGCCGATGCCCGCAGTGCTCGTCGCGACGATCGAGGCAGGGGTGTCGATCGTGAGCCACGGCTGGTCCGACGTGGCAGTCAGATTCAGCGTGGAGCCCATGCCGCCGTCATTCGTGACATTCACGATGCCGGCCTGGGACTGGCCTGCGTAGGCACTCGGCATCGCGTAGGAAGAGGGAGCTACGATGTACGCGATGGGGTTCCAGAGGATGGTGAAATTGCCCGTATCGCCGTTGTTTTGCAAAGTCTGCGTTTGCCCACCCGGGGTGCAATTTGGCGACGCGTTGTTCACCCAGCCGCAAGAAACGTACGCCTTCGCCTCATTCACAAGCCGCGAGAAGAAGTCCGCGAAAAGGTTCCCGGACGGGCGCGTAGCGATCGGCGCGAGCCCTGCCGCATCGAAGGCGTACTTCTGCTGGTCCGCCGGATTGGCGAGCGTCGCCGTCGCATTGATGTCATATGAGCCGAGGGGCATGTTGTTGTACAGCGCGTAGGTGCCGGTGCAGGAGGCGACGCTGCAGGGATTGCTCGCGGAGGAAGAACTGAAACCCCACGTCGCCGCGACCTGTGTGCTCGTCGCGAGGGCGTCTTCGGAGGTGACGGTGAGCGCGCCGACGTTCGCCGTCGCCGGGCTGCAGACGCCCGGGGCCGTGGGCACGTAGTTCACGCCGTGCTGGACATACGGCGGGTAGTCGTACTTCGACGAACCTGAGGTCGTGAGCGAGGAGTAGCACTCGGTAATGCCGCTTAGCGTGAGACTGACCGTGCCGCCTCCCCATAACGTCCCCGGATTGTTGCCGTGGGGCGCGCAGTCATGGATATTATGCATGGAGATGGGTGTGCCCGGATCAACCGTGCCCGATTGGCTGAGCGTCTCATGGCCGCAGCTCTGGCCGCTCTCCTGCGACCAATTGTTCGCGCAGGTGCAGGCGTTGATGGCGCCGCTCATGCTGTTTACCCCGCTGCCGATCGAATACCTCCCGCCATCGTCATACGCGGCCTGCACGTAGGCGGACATGCCGCTGAAAAAACCGATGTTTACGAAAGGATCGTCGTATATGTCGGAGCTCGGCACCTGGCCCCCCTGGCCCGAGGCATACCAATTTGGATCCTGCGGCGCGCCGGGGGCGTAGGTCAGGTTTCCCTGCTCGTTGCAGATCGCCCCTCCGTAGCCCTTGCCGGTCGAATCCCAATAGAGGGTGCATTGCGACTGGCTGTATGAGCCCGGGTCGTAGGACGTGATGATGCCGCACGCGGTCGAGCCGTCGGTGCAGGTTGCGAAAGTCTTCGAATTCGTCGGAATAGTGACTGGGCAGGTCGACGAAGCCGCGGAGACGAGCTGCCCGTTGCACCACACGAGGGGAGGTGACGCGTGCGCGGAGGAGAACGTGGATACTGCGGCAATCGTGGCGAGCAGCACGAAGACGCCGACAAGGTAGCGCAGGGCGCGGGTTCGGCGGAAGAAGGATGATTTATGGTTCGTGTGCATGTTCATGTTCATGTTCGTTATTTCTGCATCGCGAGGTGCACGCGGACGACGCCGCCCGGAAGCTGCACCAGGGTGACCATGGCGGCGCTTCCGTCGCTCTCGTCGGCGGAGAGGAACGCCTGGTCGGGCGACTCTACGTCGCTCTCGAGCGTCCAGTCGAGCGCGGCGAAGCCCGATCGATAGAAGGAGGCGAGAGAAGCGATGGTTTGCGTCGCGTCATAACTGCCGCCCGCGCTTTGCGGGTTCGAGTAATACACTTCCTGGGTGGCGGCCTGGCTGGGGATGAGGGCCGCGGGGATGCCGGACGGCGCCGTGGCGCTGATCGCGGACCCGCGGTATTCGCTCGGGAGAGAGGCCGCCCCGAATTTCTTTCCCGCCGAGTAGAAGTATATGAAAGCGGCGCTGATTATTATGATGGCGATTACGATATACCACGCGCTGCGCGCACTTTGGCTCATTTGCTTATATGGTTCATTCTACTTTGTGGAGCCCGAATGGGCAAAGGGGGCGCTGGGGATATCTAAGGAAGGGTTGCCGACACGAGGAGCATAGTAAGGGAGCAGGAAAACGAGATATTCCTCTCCAGTCCTGCATCGGCCGCGCACGCAGCCGATTTATATAAATAACAGTCTAGCCGGAATACGTTACGGCGGGAAAGCATGAACCGTACAGCGCTCATTAAATGTCGCATGTAGGGCATTGCGGAACGCGCTGGGTATACCCACGACCTTTTCTCAAATTACACCCGGCGCAGGCCACACAAAAATTGCCCACTTCTTCTGTGTCCCTGCCGCTGCTGCCATGCGGAATGACATGTTCATGCTATTCGCAGAAGCGACGAAGGCGTTGCAGCCGAAGTTGAAGGAATTGTGTGATGATCACGCCCCATTGCATCGCCGCGCTCTGGAAGAATCGCGTCGTCGCCTCGCAGTGCAAGCATTGCGGCACGACCCATCCGCATGCGGATGTCCCGCCCCGGAAGATTCCTTCGTCGAGCCAAGAGCGGCTTCATTGACGC
>JAJZME010000034.1 GCA_021803035.1 Acidobacteriota bacterium
AGTGCCTGTTCCTGCTCGGCTGGCTGGAGTTTCGCCAGCAGCAGCGCATGGCCAACGCCGATTTCGTCTTTGTAGAACGCCTCGATCACTGCCGGAGCGAGTTCGGTCAGCTTGATGCGCTGGGCACAATAGACAGGCGTTTTTCCCGTCTTGGCGGCAATTTGTTCGATGGAGTATTTCGGCTCCTCAAGATTCAGCAAAGCGCGGAAGCCTTGCGCTTCCTCCAGAGGATGCACGTCGCGTCGCTGGAGATTTTCAATCAACTGCGCTTCCAGTGCTTCCGCGTCGGTAAGGTTGACGATGCGGACGGGGATGGTTTCAGACTCGGCCATTTGCGCGGCGCGGTAACGCCTTGCTCCGGCCACGATCTCGAAGCTGCGTTCATTCAAAGGCCGCACAAGCAAGGGCGAGAGAACGCCCTGACTGCGGATGCTGGCTGCCAATTCTTTCAATGCCGCATCTTCAAAGATGCGGCGCGGGTTGGACTTCGATTCGGTCAATACGGCAAGTGGAAGGTTGCGATATTCGGTGGTTGCGATTGAGGTAGACATGATGCGCTTCTCCTATGGGTGAACGTGCGTGGATAGAGAGAGCGGACAGCCGTTGGCCGTCCGCCCATTGGTTGCGGTGGACTAGCTGGCGGCTGCCATTGCATCTTGCGGTTGCTGTTCCTCCTTCTCCGGCTTCGTTTCCAAAGCGGCCAGAATGACGGCAGAGGCTTTCTGGATGACCTCAAGGCTTTCAGCCAGCAGCGATGCGTTGCCGTGGTAAAGCTGGATGTAATCGGCGGACGCGGTTCCCGTCTGTAGCCCTACGGCCTTGCTCACCACGAACGCGATCGCCTCGGCTTCGGTTTCGCGGACGGTCTTGGTGGTCTGGGTGCGGCGTTCGGCTTTGTGCAACATCTCGTGCGCCAGTTCATGCACAAGGGTTGCGAACTCTTCGGCCTTCGACTGACCGGGAAGCAAAACAATCTTGCCGCCGTAGCTCATGCCCATTGCTGGCGCAATGCGCTCGTTAAACTCAAGCTCGATACCCTGAATGGTGATGAAAGCAATCAGACGGTCGCGGTGTTCGCCGACTTCGCCTTTTACACCGTCCATGCCGGGAAGTTCTTTGCCTTCGGTCTGCGAAACGTCGAAGACGTACACGGCACGAAAGCCAACCAATACCGGGACATTTTGTTTTGTGATGTCCTGCTCTGCCTCGGCATCCTTCTTGCGCTTGACGCCGATCATGGGCGCGAGAATCTGGATTCCTTTCTCGCCTTTCTTCACTCTGCGGCCAAGTTGGTTCCACGCATAGAGTCCGGCAACGTGGGTTGCATCTGGCTTTTGTCGTGCAATTTGGAGAATGTTTCCGAAACTGTAATTGTGAAAATGGCTCATGGCCATCAGATAAGAAGTGAGTGCGTCACTGCGTCCCGCCTCAAGCTGCTCGATGAGGAAGTCCACGTTTTCGCGGATGAGTTTCTGCGTCGCGTTTTCATTGCGCGACGTGCCTGTGCTGTTGCTGTTGTTGCTGCTTTGATATTTCATTGTTTTTGCCCTTCCTTGGTGTCCCGTTTGGGAGTGGTTTGTCCTTCACAAAGCGCAGCGGACAAACCCGGACAAACGGACACCAAGGCAGAACGAGGGCAGCGGAGGTGGGAGGCTGGAGGGTGGGCGCGGCAAGTGCCAAACACGCACCATCGTTTGGCACGCAGACGGCGCTGGCCCGAACGGACTCAGCAAGGCCCGTTCAGCGCGCACTGTGCGCTGGGCCGCCACCGGAGCGGCACGAAGTGGAAAAAAGGCGCGCGTAGCGCCTACCGAGGGTTTGCTGTTGTTTAGAGATGGATTCCAAGATTCGGCCCTTGCTCGTGCCGTGGCGCGATCTCCCGCTGCGGCGCGATTGCCTGCTCCGGCTTCTGCTCCTGCTTTTGTTCTGGCTTCATCTCCGGCGCATGGGCGCTGCTGTGCGATACATCATGCCCCAGCGCCGCTTCCAGCTTCTCACGGTCGTTGGTGAAAAGTTGTGCGTCCCATTGCCCGCGCGAGACGGCGACATAGGCCATGCGGCTGTTGAGCAGGTCTTTGGCTCCCAGATCGGTATCGACGTGGATCAGCACCCGGTCGGCGGTCTGTCCCTGGCTGGAATGGCTTGTGACCGCATAGCCGTGATCGAGATGCGGATGCTCGCGCGGATCGACGCTCAGACTGCGGCCTCCATCCATCTTCAGACTCAACCGCCCATCCTGGCCGATGGCTTCGACCGTTCCTAATTCGCGGTTCGCTATCTTCAAGTCATTCGCGGGCGCGGTGAACTGGATGCGGTCGCCTGGGGAAAACACTTTTTCCTGCTCGCGGTAGACGGAGACGCCCTGCTGCCGCCTCGGATCGTAAGTCCGTTCCGTGCCGTCGGCCCGCACCACCGTCAACAGGTTTTTCTCAGCGTCGGTGCTCTTTACCCGCGCATACTCGCCGCGCTCGATGCCGGTCTCCTTCGACGTGCGGGAATAGCGCAGCACGTCGTTGAACGCATATCGTTCGGCCCATGTCCGCTCCGGCCCGGTAAGGTCCTGGCGCGGCACAAGCGTCTGAATGCGATGCTCTTCTTTGCTGACCACGCCGCGCCCCTGCAACTCGGCATGGATGCGCTCATTGATCTCGGCGCGGGAGCGGTTGTCGGGCGAGACGACCAGCGTGCTTCCTGGCGATTTCGCATACTCTTTCGCTATCGCGGCGATGCGGTCCTCGTGGCCTTTGATCTCATGGACCCTTCCCTGCCGCTCCAAGCTTTGTACCGCCTCCACTACCTGCCCGCGCGCAAGCTGCTCGACCACCTGTTTCAGCTCCGGGTCTTTCTGGCGCACGATCTCTTCGAGCTTCACCGTCCGCATTCCGGCTTGCTGCAACTGCGCGAAGGGCCGCCCGGCCTCGACTGCCTCATGCTGCCGCCGATCGCCAACCAGCAACACGCGGTCGTTGGGATGGAGTCGAGTCACAAACTCGTGCATCTGTTGGGTGGACGCGAGCGAGGACTCATCGAGCACATAGAGCCGCTGCGCTCCCGTGTCAGGCTTAGCCCCAAGCGTCAAATGTTTCTGCAAGGTGGAAGTCTGAATATCCGCCTCGGCGAGCTTCTGCGCCGCGCGGGACGTGGGCGCGAAGCCTTCGACCGTATACCCCTGCGCCTCCACGCCTTCACGGATGACGGCCAGGGTCGTCGTCTTGCCCGCGCCGGCAACACCATCGAAGCCGACGATCTTCTCGCGCGAAAGAAAGACCTCATCGACCGCCTGGCGCTGCGCGGCATTCAGCTCCTGGTGGCGGTCCTCCGTCGCAAGCCGTACCTGCGGCGAGACCAGCATCGGGTCGCTATGGCCGCGCTGGTTCCCTTCCTGCATCCGCGTAACGATCTCGCGCTCCATGCGCAGCATCGTGGAGGTGGTGTACTGCTGGCCCGCTCCAACGTGATTCTACCGTGCGGAACTCTCCAGCCTGCGCTCTGCGTTCAAACTCCTCCCGCACCTGGCTGGAACTCACCTGCCCCATGGCGCGGTTGAGCGCCGCTTCGAGAATCGCTCTACGGTCCACGACGGCGAAGCGCTCGAAAAGATGCTCGCGGGCATAGGTCACGGCCTGCTGTGCGTGCCCCATGCTTCTACTCCGGTCGGGTTCATAGGCGTGCCGCTGTCCATGTTCCCGCGCCTGGGCCACTACTCTGTCGGCCTGATGGCCATGCTGCGCGGCCAGCTCGCGGTGCCGCTGCAACACCTCTTCCGGCGACAGTAGTTCCTTGCGGTCGCGCGTCCGGTGCGCCGCAACCTGCGCGGCCCCAGCGCCGTCGATCCCCAGCTCGCGGAGATGGTCTTGGATCTGCTCCCGGCGCGGGCTGGAAGCCTCCAGATATTCCTTCGTATACTCTTTGATCTCCGGCTGCCCATGCTTGCCGCGTTCCAGCTCATACCCCAGAGATTGCAACCGCATCGCCAGCTCGGAGCGGTAGACGCTGGTCGCATAGTGCTGCGAAGCGAAAAGCTCCTGCGGCTGCAGGGCGCGTGTTTGGCCACTGTCGCGCTCGGTCACATTGAAGATCACGGCATGGGTGTGGAGCTGCGGCGCGGCGTAGCCTTCGACCGGACGCGCGGTATCGTGCTCGAAGGTCGCGGCGATGAATTTGCCGGTCGTTTCCGGCAGATGAACGTTGCCGATCCGCGCCTGGGTGTACCGCTCCAGCTCCGACAGTGCTATGCGGACGCTCTCCCGATGCGCTTCCCTCACCCGGTCGTCGCCGCCCACGAGCGCGGTGAGAGAAACACTCTTGGGTGCGCTGAAAGTTGCGTCCCATCCGGCGCGATGCTCCACGCTCGTCACTTCCCTGCCGTACTTGCCCTCATAACTCCGCGCTGTCTGATGCTGGACGAGTTGCGCTTCCGTCTCCGGGTGCTGCCCTTCGCTCAAACGCGCGAAGTGCTCGGGGCCGACTTCACCCTGTAGGCCCCACTGCTGGGCGAGTTTCCCCTGCCACTCGCTATGACCTTGCCGGTCGCGGCTCCAGTAGTTTGCCTGCTCGGACGCAAACTCCCGCGCGTGGTAGGTTCGCGCCTGGCCTGCCGAGAGCGGTTTGGAAATCGTCAGCATGAGAAATTCCGCTTAGCGGAAGTAGGGCAGATTTCCCTGCTCCGGTTGCGCGGGTTCCGGTTGCGGGGGCGGCCCGCTTGGAGGCAGCTCCCGCCGCATAAAAGGCGCAACCGTCGGGTCAATCTCCCGGTAAGGAAAACTGAGCGGCAGCACATGCCCCTCGTGCTGCAAATAGCCGTGACGGTCCGGTAGCGTCAGGACCTCCGAGGGCAGGACCAGCTTCTCGATCGACTTCTGCCGGGTCTCGGTGCGGGTATGCCTTTCGCCGTGGGTGCGGCTTTCCGAAATGCGCTCGACCTCGACATCGCCCAGATTGTCGGACACCCATTTGGCGGCCTGGGCCTCGCCGGCACGCAGATAAATCTTGGTTTTGGGCATGCCCAGCAGGGTGCCGGCATCGTGCCCATAGCGGGTCTCGATCTGGCCCTTGTCCTGAAAGCCAATGACCAACCGGAGATTGGAGCGCCGGGCCTCGGTCAGCGCGGTGTGCAGTTGCGGCAGAAAATTGAGCGAGGCCAACTCATCGAGCACGCACCATACCGGAATGCGCGCGCCGGGATCGCGGCTCAACAGACGCAGCACAATCAGGTCGAACCACAGGCTGCTGATGGGCCGGATGGCCCGCCGCAGCTCGGTGCGCGAAGTTAGAAACACCCATCCCTTCGGGTCCTCCGCCCACAGGCGCGAGTTCCAACGCGGTTTGGCTTCCCTTTCGGCCTCCTTGGAAGTGACCAGCAAGGCGAAGCTGTCGGCGCCATTGGCGAGCGAGCCTAAAATGCCGGAGCGCTGCCCTGGGGCCATGCTCAGAATCTGCGCATGCGGGGTCCCGGCCAGGCGCTGGTCGATCTCCTCCGGGTGCGCCATCCAGCGCGTCAGCTCTTCCGGCGTGGGATGGAAGGTGAGCAGCCGGGCCAGGACTTTTTTCGCGCCCTCATGAAAATATTCCTGGCTCTGCGGCGCTCCCGTGGGGAAAAAGGAATCGGCCACGGTCAGCGCTTCGGCCATGTCCCGCACTTCGTCGCCCGGATGCCAATAGGCCCCGCGAGTATCCAATGGGTTCAGAATGACGTCTCCCCGTCCGGGCCGGTAGAAGCGGCCCAGAAAAAAGCCGTCCGGGTCGTAGACCACCGCCGCCTCCCCGCGCTGCTCGATCTGCCACAGAGTTTCGAGAATCACCGTCGATTTGCCCGCGCCCGTGGTGCCGGCCAGCAGCAGATGATTGGCCTCGGCCTAGCTGGGGATGCGGACCATGGGGGCCGTCGTTTTCCAGGTGGTCAATTCCGCTTCGTTCATCCAGCCGATGCCGTCGCCATGAAACAGACGGTTGAATTGCGCGGTGGTCAACAGCAATGACCCCTTCACCCGGCGGCCGTTGCGCCGCTGTTCGGCGCGCTTCCGATCCGCCGGGATCGCGAAAAAGAGTCCCACCAGCACAGCCGCCACAGCCGCTACGCCGCCCATTTCGACCGGCCACTTGAGCACCTCCAGAATGTCCTGACCACCATAAATGTTCTGCTGCAGCCAGTCGTGCAGTACGCCGTTGTCCACGGGAATGGTTAGGATCACCGCCTGGAGATGGGGCCGGTTGATCCATTTGTCGGTGTACCGAAGCGTTATGTTGCCCTTCTTGCCGACCCTCACCGCCGCATCTTCGTCCGTCACCGTGGCGAGCGGCTGCTCCGGGCGCCGCTTGTCGACTAGATC
Organism: Acidobacteriota bacterium; assembly: GCA_021803035.1. Classification (GTDB taxonomy): domain Bacteria; phylum Acidobacteriota; class Terriglobia; order Terriglobales; family Acidobacteriaceae; genus Telmatobacter. The sequence goes on from JAJZME010000034.1 coordinate 6,330, forward strand.
GAGCACCTGGTATTGCCCCACGCCATTGCCCCGGAAGCTGCGCCATTTCGCCACCGCGCTGCGCACATAGCTGGAGAAATACCAATGCTCGAGCCCGGTATAATCCCGCTCCCAGTGATACATCCCGACCGCAATCCCCAGGGCCAAAGCGATCAGCACGGTGAGCAGCTTGAAGACTGGCTCCCGTCCCGGCAGCGCGCCCTTGGTCGTCCGCCCCCACTCAAAGTGCCGGGCCATGGCTCTTCTCTTTCCGGCCCTTCTCTTCGAGGACCTGCGCGGCCCGCCCGTTCTTTTCCTGGTCGGCCCGGACAATCAGCGCTTGCATCTCTTCCTGGGTCAACTGCCGCCCCTGATTGGAGGCGTACAGCAAATTCAAGAGCACGGCGCGCAGCGCCAGGACTTCGCCCAGGGCGGCCTCCGCTGCCGGGTCCGCGCTGGCGCCTCGCGCCGCGCCCAGCAAAGTTTCCCGCGCCCATTCCGAGAACGATTTGCCCGCCTGTTGCGCGGCGGCTTCCACCTCCTCCAACTCGCCCTCGCTCAGTTTGGTGGAAGCGGTCTTGTTGCGCAGGACCGGGCGCGATTCTTCGGGAACAGACACAACGGCGGGAACCGGGGGAGGAGGAAAAGACATCGTGCTACCAGCCTTCAATCCCCATGATCGTACCCCTGATCCCCGTTCCTGTCCAGAGTACGATGGGCCGCAAACCCTTTGCTTTGAATAAGTAGACCGAGAGCATCCCAGCCTCACAACAAAGTAGACGGACAGCTACTTGCTTGGCGTAACCCTCGTGTTTTCAAGCAGTAGACCTGCGGCTACTTCGTACGCTCCACAGCATCCCGGTTGGGGGTGACGTGTCAGACTCTTCTCCCGCTGCAAAGCAGCGTTCTCTCGTCGGGATGCTGTTTCGATAGACGACAACGACGGTTTTGGGGCTACAGGGCGGCTTCTACGAACGCTTGGATGAGGGGATGAGGATCTCCCTCCGCAGACCGCGATTGAGGAACAAACAATGTACCCACGTAAAAGAAATGGTCCGGCAGTTCAACGATTCGAGCCTCCCGATCAGCATCCCAGCCGGTGATGTGAAGTCCGGCATCATGAAGTTTTTGCTGATAGGACGGGTTCAGACCGAAGTTGCAATAGTAGCTTTCCTCCACGGTGAGCGTTTTATACGCTCGTGCGGCAACGGAATTTTCCTCGACCTGAACCGGCATTGTCTTCCCCGTGAGGGAGCAACTGAGGGGAATTATATACTTTACTCCCTGCTGGAACTTGCCAACTGTTTGTACGTGATCCGGGTTCCTATCGACTTCCCCAGCAGAGAATCGATCCGGTCGAGCGTATGAATCTTCACGTTCCCCTCGT
>JAJZME010000056.1 GCA_021803035.1 Acidobacteriota bacterium
AAGAATAGGTGCGGGAAAACCGATTCTAAAGCAGACGATCCCGCCCCTATCAGCTCAATCAAATGACCGGAGGAATTTTGCAAGAGGCTCACTGAAGTGAACAAATAGCCTTCATGCGATTGCCCTGTGCGGCGAAGCGGCTTGCGGGCGAGCAGCGAGGCTGCACGTTTAATATGGCATCGGAGGACTTTGATGGAACGGATGCTGGCTACTCCCGCTGATGCGGAAATTATTCTTAAACTTTATGAACTGCGCACCGAAGCCGTGATGCGCCAGGCGCGCGCCTGGATGATTTTCGAATTCTGGCCGAAAACTGCGGAAGAGTACTTTGCCGTGGCGGAAAACTATGGCGACGCGCATAACCCGTGGTTGCGCCAGGTGGTGAGCTACTGGGAGATGGCCGCGGCGCTGGTGCTGCACGGAGCGGTCTCAGCGGAGCTGTTTGTGGATTGTAGCGGCGAGGGGCTGTTTCTGCTGGCCAAGTATACGCCCATCCTGGAAAGCATCCGGGAAAAGAATCCGACATTCCTGATCAAGACCAGCGAACTGGTGAGCCGGTTTTCGGCGGCGGCACAGCGGTATGAGGCGACGCTGAAGCGCATCGAGGCGCGGCAGAACCGCTAGGTGGTCCAGAAAGGGCGGCACGGCCGCGGCTGACGCCGGGTGAGAGGATGCCGCTCCTGTCTTGCACCATTTAAACTACTTACGTGAAGATTGCACTGGCCCAGATCAATCCCACGGTGGGCGATTTTTCCGGGAATCTGGAAAAAATTTTGGATGCCAGCAGGCGCGGGGCGGCTGAGAGCGCGCGGCTGGTGGTGTTTTCCGAGCTGGCCGTCTGCGGCTATCCGCCCGCGGACCTGCTGGAAAAGCCGAGGTTCCTGGAGCGCTGCCGCACCGCGGTGGAGGAGCTTTGCGCGGCTACGCGGGAGCTGCCGACGGCGGTACTGGTGGGCGTGGCGCTGAGCGGGAATAACGGCTCGGGCAAGCCGGCGGTGAATGCCGCCGTTCTGATGGACAAAGGGCGGGTGCTGCTGGAGCAGCACAAGCGGCTGCTGCCGTTCTACGACGTGTTCGACGAGCAGCGCTATTTTGCCGCGGCGCAGGAGCAGCAGGTGGTCGAGCTGGACGGGATCCGGCTGGCCATTACCATCTGCGAGGACGCCTGGAACGATAAGAATTTCTGGCCGCGGCGGCTCTACAAGACCGATCCGATGGAAGAGCTGATGCGGCAGCACCCGGCGCTGCACATCAATATCTCGTCGTCGCCGTTCTGGCACTCGAAGCGCGCCGTCCGCCGGGACATGCTGGCCGCCATCGCACGGCGCGACGGGATTCCGGTGCTGATGTGCAACCAGGTGGGCGGGAACGACAGCCTGATCTTCGACGGATCCTCGCTGGCCATTAACGCACGCGGGGAGCTGATTGGGCAGGCCGCTTCATTCCGCGAAGATCTGTTGATTCTCGATCCGTTTGCGGCGCCGGCGATTGCGGCACCCGAGGAGGACGAGACGTCAGCGGCTTATGAGGCGCTGGTGCTGGGAACGCGCGATTACGTACGAAAATGCGGCTTCAGCAAGGCCCTGGTGGCGCTGAGCGGCGGGATCGACTCGGCGCTGGTGGCGGCCATTGCCGCGGAGGCGCTGGGCGCGGAGAACGTGATGGCCGTCGGCATGCCCAGCCCGTATTCGTCGCCGGGATCGATCTCTGACAGCCGGGAATTGGCGGAAAATCTTGGGATCCGCTTTGAAATCATCGGGATAAGCGGGATCTTTGCGGAGTTTAACCGTGCTCTGGAGCCCCTGTTCGCGGGAATGAAGCCGGACATAACGGAGGAAAACATCCAGTCGCGGGCGCGGGGAAGCCTGATGATGGCGCTGTCGAACAAGTTTTCGGCGCTGGTGCTGACCACAGGCAACAAGTCGGAGATGGCAGTGGGCTATTGCACGCTCTACGGGGACATGGTGGGGGCATTGGCGGTGATCGGCGACCTGGTAAAGACGCGGGTTTACGCGGTTTGCCGATGGCTGAACCGGTCTGGCGAGGTGATTCCGCAGGCGATTCTGGACAAGGCGCCGTCGGCCGAACTGCGTCCGGGACAAAAAGATACAGATTCTTTGCCTCCATACGAGGTTCTGGACCCTATTCTGGAAGCGTACGTGGAACACTATGAAAGCCCGGACCGCATTGCCGCGGCATACGGTTTCCCACTCGAACTCGTCCAACAGGTAGTGCGTCTCGTAGAGAGATCAGAATATAAGCGGCAGCAGGCAGCGCCGGTGCTGAAGGTGACTTCAAAGTCGTTCGGTATGGGGCGCAGATTTCCCATTGCCGTCAAGATTCAGGTATAAGCTAGATTGCGGGAGGCTTCCCGCCCAACAAGGAGATATAGCTTGATTCGTCCGTTTGCCCACTCCAGCGGCGCACGGCTTACCGGCCGCCGTTCAGCAACCAGAAGATTTGCCATGATTGCAGCGGCGGCATTGCTGTTGCTGCCCGTGTCACGGGCCGTTGCTCAGAAGCAGGTCCCCCCTGCGCCCGCACCGACAGCGCCGGAGCCAACAGCCGCTGCGCCGGCGGCGAAACCCTCACCGGCGATGCCCAGCGCGGTGCCAACCGCGCCCGCGCCCTCGACCACGAGCGCGCCCATGTTTCCCAAGGTAAATCCCAAGAACTTTACCGCCGCGACGCCCACCCTGCAGACCGTGAATTCGTTTCTGCATGCAAGCTGGGGCTATGATCCCAACCGGGTTTGGGAGGTGGCAGCCATTCTGAAGACAGGTGCGCCGGATGTGAGCAAGGTGATCGTCTTTGTTGGCGACAAGACGGGCGCGCAGAAGCCTGCGGCCATGGTCTTCTTCACCCTGCCGGACGGCAATCACATTATCGCGGGCAATCAGATGATCAACTTCGGCGCCCATCCCTATGCCAGTTTCCGCTCTACACTCGATCAGCGCGCCAATGGGCCTTATCGCGGATCCGCCTCGAAGAACCTGGAGATCGTGGAGTTTGCCGACTTCCAGTGCCCGGATTGCAAAGCCGCGCAGCCCAATATGGAGAAGCTGGCGCAGGACTTCCCGGGGGCGCACATCGTCTATCAGTTTTACCCGCTTACCGAGCTTCATCCAGAGGCTATGAAGGCGGCCGAATACGGCTATTGCGTGGCCAAGCTGGGCGGAAACAAGGCGTTCTTCAAGTTCGACTCGGCGGTCTATCAAGGCCAGCAGGGTTTGGAGACTCCTGACGGGGCGGTGATGACGCTGAATGGCGCCGTTATCACCGCGGGACTCAAGCCGGCGACTGTCGCAAGTTGCGTGGCAGATCCGACAACGGCCGCCGATGTGAATGCGTCAGTGAAACTCGCGCAGGATCTGAGCATCTATTCAACGCCGACGCTGGTGATTAATGGCCGCGAAGTTCCGGGCAATGCTCCGTACAGTGTGTTGAAGAAGATTATCGAGTTCCAGGCCAAACTGGACGGCGTGACGCTGGCGCCTCCTCCGGCCGCGGCAACCAAGGAGAAGGCTGTGGTGCCAGCGGCACCGCCCAGCGCGATTAATGCAACGGCCGCCGCTGCAAAGGCGCTGTCCGATGCTGCAAAGGCGCCGGCCACGGCCGGGAAGTAACAGCAGGGAGCGATCCATTGCTTTCGCGGACTTCGGCGGGGGCGATGGATCGGTGGCCCGTTCACGCAACTGGAGCGGCCTGGGCTGGCGGTTTGAACAGGCTTCTCATTTCTCATTCCTGCCGGTCTATCCGCCCTGTGTGGCTTATTGTGGCGAATGGATGCTTACGACGCGAAACATGGGCGAGTGACCAGCGGCGTGAGGGCCGCGGATCACGTGCGGCGTCATGACGATCAACAGCGAAGCGTAATTGCGCTGGATATTGTTGCCGGAGACCTGGTTCAGGCCGGGAACTTCGCTGATGCCCGGCGATCCGCTGATGGCGCGGCTCAACGAGCTGTTGATATCGCCCGCAATGACGGCGGCGCCGCCCGCGCGAAGAATGATGTCGCCTTCATAAGAGCGATTGTTGAGGATGGGCAGGCCGTTGATCGAACCGCCGCTCAAGGCGTCGAGCGTCAACTCCACGGAGAGCGCCACATCACCGCTGCGCAGGACGCGGGGCCTGACCTTCAGGGTGAGGCCCAGGTCCTCATACTGAACCTGCGGGATGTTGGGCACGCTGCTGCTGAGCTGGGAGAGCAGCGAATTGAGGTTGCTGGAGCTGCCGGCGACGTTCAGCCCGGGAATGCTGGGCACGCTGCTGGATAGACTTGAATAGGACGAAGTCTCGATGGGATAGCGGGAGCCCAGCTTGAGCGTGCTTTGCTGCCCGTCGCTGAGTCGCAGTTCGATGTCGTCGAGCTCACGCGATTCCGAGGAGTTGAAGTTGAAATTGGCGGTCAGAGGGCCGGGCGACAGCGCCGACTGCGTGATGCCGCCGCCGAAGAGCGCGATGCCGTTGGAGAACAGGGAGCTGGAAACCTGGCCGGAGGCCAGCAGAATGCCCAGAATCGCCAGCGTGTCACCGGGCGCGGCCAGTCCGGAGGAGATGATCTGCTGGACCAGGGCCTGATTGGCATTGAGGATGGATTCCTCTTCGGCGTAGACGTTGAAGGCCGAAATGCTTTGCGGTAGCACGATGCCGGTATTGCGCTGGCTGGTATGGGCGATCTGAAGGAGACGCACGTCGAGCAGTACCTGGCTTGAACCGTTCAGAAGCTGGTGCATGGTGGCGTTGAAGGCGTTCAGATCCGTCTGCGGCGCGCGCAGGGTAAGGCTTCCAAGCGCCGGATCGGGCGCGACCTGCTGCGCCGAAAAGATGCTCTTGGCGAGATTGGTCACCTCGGTCATGGTGTTGGACGACAGACCGGGCAGATAAACGGTCTCAAGATCCAGGCGCATGAACCGCTGGCGATTTTGCGCGGTGTCGCGGGCCACGACCACGCGGTGGGCATCGAGGGGAACATAGAACGAGTCGGTCAAAAGTCCCAGCGCCTGCGTTGCCTGGTTGAAGGTGGCGTCGCCAAGATCCATGCGCACGACATTGGCGCCGACGCTTTCGTCGAGCATTGGCTCAATGCCGTAGGCCTTGAAGACCTGGCGGATGATCTGCCGCTCACTGGCGCGGATATGGAAGCTGTGGCGCGCGGTGCTGTACTCAAGATGGACCGGCCCGCCGAGGATGTTGTTGACATTCGCATAGAGCGGCCGGGGCTGGGCGCTGGCAATTCGCGCACCGAGCTGGTCGAGATGCGCCAGAACCTCAATGCTTTTGGGTTCGAGATGGTAAGCGCGCACGATGGCCGATTGCGCGCCGGTCCGGTTGCCCATCAGCTGATCTTTGGCCGCGGTTTGAAGGAGCGCCGACACTTCATGATTGCGCGCGATCTCCTCAGCCTGCCGGTAGTCGTTATTGAAGGGGTCAAGCGCGACAGCTTTTTCGTATAGCAGACGGGCCGCGTCAAATTTTCCGGCCAGAAACAGCTTGCTGGCGCGGAGATAGAGTTTGACGGCGTGCTGGCGTGCTCCGCGGGTGGGGCGTTTGACGGCCTTTGTTTCTTTGCTGGAAGGGATGCCTGCGGCCTTCGATGCCAGCTTTGCTGCCTGGCCCGGCGGGAGGTGGCCGACAGCGGGCACCTGCGCCTGCATGGAGCCAGGGAAAATAGCCAGCAGCAGCGCGGCGGTGCAGAGGCGCAGCCGGCGGATTGGCGCACGCGGGGAACGCCTAGCGAATTGGCCCGGCCGTTTCGTCACGCCGCCGTCCGTTCTACTGCCATCAGGTCGGCCAGCGAGGTGGTGCAGACTTCGGGGCGATATTTGAACAGCTCATCGAAGCTGTATCTGCCGGTGGCGACGGCGATGACGGGCAGGGAATTGGCGCGCGCCGCCTCGATATCGCGGGGTGTATCGCCGACTACGCAAACGGCCGCCTCGGGGCGAGTCAGTTCGCGGGCCTTGCGCGCAGCGTGGCCGATCAGCTCGGCGCGGATCGGGAAATGGTCGCTGAAGCCGCCGAAGCGGAACCACTCGCGCAGGCCGGCCTGTTCGATCTTGATCCAGCCGATCATCTCCAGATTGCCTGTGGCTAGGCCGAGCAGCGCGTTGCGGCGCGCCAGGTGGCGCAGAATCTCGACTACGCCGGGCATGCGCACCAGGTCCAGCTCCTGCCGCCGCTCAAGCACGGAGCGGCACATGCCGTCGAGGATTTCGGCGAGGTGCGTTTCCACGACCTGGCCGGGAATGCCGGCCTGACGGCAGGCTTCACGGACGATCGCCGTGTCGGTGGACCCGGCCAGGGGAACGCCGGACAGGGTGATTTCAAAGCCTGTTGCGCGCTGCACGCTGGAGACAAAGGACTCAAAGTGAACGCGGTCGCGGCTGCGCAGGAGGGTGCCGTCGATATCGAACAGGTAGGCGTCCTGCCTGTTCCATATGAAATTCGGTTCAATTGCGATGCGGGCTTCCCCGGCGGGTGGCGTAATCTGCATGAAATCGAGTCGTATCCTCAGCCCTAGCGGTAGGTCTGGCTCAGGGACCTGAATACAGGACGCTCACTGCGGGGCGGGCGCTTGAGTCCGGCGCGGACTTCAGCCAAATTCAGTCCCAGGTCGGACATGATGCGGCTGAGGGTGTTGCGGTGCATGCCGAGCTCTTCAGCGGCTTTGCACTGGTTTCCCCGGTGCGCCATCAATACTTCGCGCAGATATTGTTTTTTGAACTCGCGCACGGCCTCGTCATAGCCGATGCCGCTGGAATGCATTTGCGTCACCAGGATGTCCAGTTCTCGTTTCACGTTTCCCTCTTGACCTTTCAACTCCGATCAACAGAGTCCAAATTGTTCCACGCGGCAGTGTTCCCGTGGGCCGCGCTTAATGGTGTATCCAGACCGGTGCCGCCTTTTCCTCGAGTACCGCAATACCATCGCGTACGCGCTGGGCCAGCTCCGCAGGACTCAGTCTTGTGCTCAGGCTGCAGGCGCGGAAAAAAACGCGCGGCAGCCGGGATTCCACAAGCCAGTGCGCCTTGGGAAAGAAAGCCACGGTGACCAGGATGCACATGGTCACCAGCAAAGCGCCCTGCAGGGTGCCGAAGACCGCTCCGGCCAACGCGTCAAGCCAACCCAGCCCGAGCAAGTGGAAAATCTTTGCCATGATGGCGCCGAAAGTACCGATCGCTGCCATAACCAGAATTGCAAGGAACAAGAATCCAATTGTATCCGCCACGGCCTGCGAGCGGACAATCGGCAGCAGCAGCGTGGAAGCGTGATGGTAATTCCAGCTTGCCACTTCGAGGCCGACAAACAGGCCGCCCAAAGCGCAAACTGAGCGAACAAATCCCTGCAAGAGGCCTACGAGCGCCGCTACAGCCAATACGATCACAATCGCCCAGTCGACCAGGGTCATGCTGCGCTCCGATTTGATTACAGTTCCAAGGCCCGTCCAGTCAAACGCCGGAATGCTTCAAGATACTTGGCTTGCGTACGTTCCACCACATCGCCGGGCAAGCTGGGCGCCGGCGCCTGCTTGTTCCAATGGATCGCTTCGAGATAATCACGAACGAACTGCTTGTCGAAGGATGGCTGCGCTCCGCCGGGCTTCCACGCTTTGGCTTCCCAAAAGCGCGAGGAGTCCGGTGTCAAGACCTCATCGGCAAGAATAACGCCTTCTGCCGTTCTTCCAAACTCAAATTTTGTATCGGCCAAGATAAGGCCGCAGGATTCGGCGTGAGCGGCGGCGCGCTGGTAGATGGCCAGGGTCAGCCGGCGCAATTCGGCGGCGTCGGAGGCGCCGAGCACGGCCTCGGTTTGAGCAAAGGAGATATTTTCGTCGTGGGTCCCGTCCTGGCTCTTGGTGGCGGGGGTATAGATCGTGGCGGGCAGCCGCGAGCCTTCCAGCAGGCCCTGGGGCAGTGGGATGCCGCATACGGCGCCGCCGGTCTTGTACTCTTTCCACCCCGAGCCGGAGAGGTAGCCGCGCGCCACGCATTCGACGGGGAACATGGCGGCGCGCTTGACCAGCATGGAGCGGCCCTCCAACTGATCGGCGTAGAGTTTTAGCGCGGCCGGATATTTGGCGACGTCGGCGGTAATCAAATGGTTGGGAACGAGGCCGGAAAGAAACTCGAACCAGAAGAGTGAAATCTGGGTGAGGATCTTGCCCTTGCCGGGAATGCCCGTGCCCAGCACATAATCGAAGGCGGAGATGCGATCAGTGGCCACGAGGAGCAAAGCATCCTCGACGGCATACAGGTCGCGGACCTTGCCGCGCCGGAACAGGGGTATATCACCAAGGTTGGTTGTCAAAAGAGCAGTCACGGTGGGCTACCTCGGAGCAGGCTGAAACTCCGATTTTCGGGCCAGCAAGGCTCTTTGTCAATTTCGAATCGGCGGCAGGGCTCTTGACTGCGTTGCGAAACCGGATTCCGGCCTCGCTGCGGGCAGAACCGGGCCTGTTATGACGTTAAGGAGAAGTGGCTTTACAGTGAAGGCGAGGAGGGGGATTTTTGCACAGGGTCGTGTGACGGCCGTCACCGCTGGACGTGTCGACATGGGTGAAACTGCAAATGTCAACATGGTTCGAAGGGCTAAGCAGTTTAAAGAAGCTCTTCTTGAGCCGGGCGACACGAGGCAGCAGTGGAAAGGGGAAGCCGCAGCTTGCTTCGTAAGTGCAGGGACACCAGTAGCTGTGCGCTACCGACCTCCAGTGCCGGCTACTGGCCCCCGTCATTATCTTGTGGACCGTTTCTTTTGTACTACAAGCGCCTCCGGAGCGACGGGTTCCTCCGGGGGCGATTTTCTTTGTGTGCCGAATCAGCCTGACGTGAGCATAGCGGTTGCGAAGCCAGCGGTGGGAGGGATGCCTGTTTACATAGCGTCCGTGACGCGCCAGAGGGCGGCGAACTGAGCAACCCGGGGGATGCGAATGCTTCCGCGAAGGAAAGCAAAATGGTAGAAAATATGCCTTCGCTGCGTGCCGAGGAGGGTGACTTGACATGTGGGCGAAGTGGGACAAAACTATCGCTAGACGTCCTCCAGAACTGCTGATCGTCTGCATGATTCCGAACCCCCGGGACGGTGTCCCTTGCCAGCCAGGTTTGCAGACGGAAAAAGCTGAAGATGGGCCGGTTCGAGCCTGCGGGAGCGACGGCCAGAAGATCAGGGCTTAGGGGGTGAGCCATGATGGTGAAGACCCTGCGCAACGGGAACGAAGTCACTGGATTGCGGGTGGGCGTATGCAACGTCCGGCGCTATTTCCCGAAGCACATCCCAGCCATAGAGTTACAACTGGATCATCTACGGATCGAGTGTGGACTGCAGCCTGATTTTTGGAATGGGCGGCCTGAGATTCATGATCCGAGGCTGTGCATCTGGCTTAAATCCAAAATCTTCGGCGCGAAGCGGATTCGCAGTCCGATTCCGTTGGCGATGACTCCGTCGGGTGAGAACTCCTTCAAGCTGGAGCCGGCCACGCGGCAGGATACGCAAAGCGGCAGACAGGTATCTGTTCCGGATTTCGAATTAGAACGGCACTGATGCTGTTCGCTGCCCGCCGGGCTAGGTGCATCGAGTGTTGCGTCGCCCGCATGATCCGGGGAACGGGGCGGCGGCTGCAATATAGCCCGCCAGCTGAAGGATTGGCCTTTCTACAAACGGCCGGTGACCGAATGACAAGGTGAAGGCAGCAGGAGAATACCGTGATGATGAGCGATCAAAAGAAATCCGCATCAGGTAGGCTCGCCAGAATGCGCGCTGTCGAAGCCCTGAAGGTCCTTTTACGTGAGATGTCGGCCATCAAGCTCAAGGAGATCGATCTCGGATCGCCAGGGAAGAAGGGCGAGATCGACATTCTTGCGCACATCGACGTGTTCGGTCACAGTCATACGCTTGCCTGCGGCCTGCAAGCCAACGGGGAGGCGCAACGGGTGGGGACCGCACTGGATACGTTGCTCGATGGCGTTACCCGGCTGCCTGAAAAGGCGACGCCGGTGATTATCGCGCCTTATCTGTCGCCGGAGGCGCAGGCGCTGTGCGCGGAGAAGCAGACCGGATATCTCGACATGCAAGGCAATGCCCGCATCGTCGTGGACGAGGTGTTCATCTCCAAGCGCTCTTTGCCGTGCGCCGCTCCTGGATCTTCGCGAGCTTCGACCGGGTCCGGGCGGCGCGGGGTGGAAGGGAACACCGACCGGAGCGTTCTGGATGGGATTGCTCCGGCTGGTGCGGAATGCCCGTTTTGCAGTTTCCGCGTCGCAACCCGGGTCCGGGCGTATTAACGAAGTGGATACCTGGCCGCCGGCAGAGCCGGAATCGCCTCCGGAGGGAAATCATGCTTCGGAAGCGATTCTGTTTATGCGCCCCGGCCCTGGGTGCTGAGGGGATGATATTTGCACCTGATGATTGCGAAGCCCAGGTTCCAAAAGCGGGAGCTGGGGCAGCCGGGCGCGAATCCCCCGAACATTTAGAATAGAAACTGCTCTCAGCTCCTCTTGCGTTCGCTTGAGCGGACGGGAAAGTTTGCGCGTTTTTTCTATGCACCGTTGGTCGAAGCTGTTCATTCCCACTCTGCGGGAGGCCCCGGCGGATGCCGAAGTGGCCAGCCACAAGTTTCTGCTCCGCGCCGGCTATATCCGGCAGCTTGGCGCGGGCATCTACAACTATCTTTTCCTCGGGCAGCGGTCGCTGAACAAGATCATCGCCATTGTGCGCGAGGAGATGGACAAGATTGGGCAGGAGTTTTACCTGCCGGGCATTCTGCCGCGCGATGCGTGGGAGGAAAGCGGGCGCTGGACGGGCATGGGCGACAACATGTTCCGGCTGAAGGACCGCAAGGGCGCGGACCTGTGCCTGGGTATGACGCACGAGGAGATTATGACCTCCATCGCGCGCAATGAACTGCGCAGCTACAAGCAGTTGCCGCAGATCTGGTACCAGATTCAGACCAAGTTCCGCGATGAGCCGCGGCCGAAGGGCGGCCTGCTGCGCGTGCGCCAGTTCATCATGAAGGATAGCTATTCCTTCGATCTGGACAAGACCGGGCTGGACCGCAGCTACGAGTTGCACGACGAGGTCTACCGCCGCATCTTCACGCGTTGCGGCCTCAAGTTTGTCGCCGTAGAGGCACATTCCGGTTCCATGGGCGGTTCGCACTCGCAGGAGTTCATGGTGTATACCGATGCGGGCGAGGACCTGATCGCAAGCTGCCCGGAGTGCGGGTATGCAGCGAACCTGGAGAAGGCGACGTCGCGGCTGGAGACGGTTGCGGAGATGGAGCCGACAGGCGATGGCAAGCCTGAACTGGTGCAGACGCCGGGCTGCGCGGCGATTGCGGACGTTGCCGCGTTCTTCAGGATCTCGCCGGCTTCGGACATCAAGTGCGTGGCGTATATGGCGCTGAAGCGCGGCGCTGGCGGCGCACCGGACAGATGGCACGGAGTAGCGGCATTCCTTCGCGGCGACCACCAGGTGAACGAGACCAAGCTGCTGGGCGCGATTGGCGCGGCTGAGCTGCGCACGATGCAAGCCGAGGAACTGACGCAGTACCTGAACGGGCCTGCCGGCTATCTGGGACCGGTTGGGCTTTCGCCGGACGCGGAGCCGCTGGGCGCGGGTTTGACGGTGGTGGTGGACAAGGCCCTGGCAGGCCGCGGAAACATGGTTTGCGGCGCCAACAAGCTGGATCATCACCTGCGCAACGTGACGCCGGGACGCGACTTCGGCTGGACGCTGAGCGCCGATATACGCAGCGTGAACGAGGGCGAAAGCTGCCCCCGGGACGGTTGCAAAGGCAAACTGGTGGTGGGCAAGGCGGTTGAGGTAGGGCACATCTTCAAGCTGGGCTACAAGTACTCGGAATCGATGGGCGCGCGGGTGCTGGACGAGAACGGCAAGGAAGTGACGCCCATCATGGGCAGCTACGGCATTGGCATTGAGCGTATTTTGACCGCGGCCATTGAGCAGTCGAACGACGCCAACGGCTTCTGGCTGCCGCCGTCGATCGCGCCGTTTACCGTGGTGGTGACGGTGACCAACATGGCCGACGCGGCGCTGCGCGAGACGGGCGAAGCGATTGCCGCGGAGCTTGAAGCGGCGGGCCTTGACGTGCTGCTGGATGACCGCAACGAACGCGCGGGCGTCAAGTTCAAAGACGCGGATCTGGTGGGTATTCCGTACCGTATTAACGTGGGCAAGAAAGCGGCCACAGGGCAAGTGGAACTGGTGACGAGAAAGCTGTCCTCTGGCGCGAAGGCCGGGCCCGAGATGCCCGCGGCGGGCAGCGAAGATGTGACGCTGAGCGATGTGTTGATTCGGCTTAAAGAGCATTTAGAAGAGGAAGAACTGCTCTTAGCTTCAAGCTAGGCTGCTGACTGGACGATTTTGAATAGGTGGAATCCCACCCTTGCGGCAAAGAACGCTGCAAGGATGGGGCGCCCAGGACGTTGCGTTGCCGGGGCTTTCGAAGGGGCGGGAGCCATATGCAAGCAGCTCGAAGCGCGAAAGCTGGAAGCTGAAGGCTGAAAAGGAGCAGTAACGGCATTGAAGATCAAACTGAGAAAACCCAGGTGGCGGCATCCCATTCTGGTGGTGTGTCTGCTGATCGTGGTGGGTGCGTTTGCGGGCATTATGGTGGCTGGGTTCACCGCCTTCGGCTACTACTACGTCAAATACGCCAACCTGGTGAGCGAGCGGTTCAGGGAGCCGGTTTTTGCCGATACCGCGAAGATCTATGCCGCGCCCGAAGAAATACGCCCCGGCCAGGCAATGCCCATTGCGCTCATCGCCCAGGAATTGCGCAAAGCCGGTTATGTCAGGGCGGGCGAGGATCCGCTTTCGCAGATGGGAACCTTCATCGAGGGGCCTAATTCCATTACGGTGCGGCCCGGGCCGAAATCCTACTTTGCGCCTGACGGCGCCACTATCCAGGACACCAACGGCGTGGTGAATTCGATTACCAATCTGCAGGGCCAGCCGCTGGCGAGTTACAACCTGGAGCCGGTGCTGATCACCGGCCTGAGCGAGAGCGAACAGCGCATCAAGCGCCGCCTTGTGACCTATAACGAGCTGCCCCCCGACCTGGTGGATGCCGTCCTTGCCATTGAAGACCGGACGTATTTCCAGCATGGCGCTGTGGATTATAAGCGTATTGTGGCTTCGGCCATCCACGACTACATTTTGCCGGGCCACCACATGCTTGAAGGCGCTTCGACCATCACCATGCAGCTTGCCAAGCTGTTCTTCCTCACCCCGGAGCGCACGTTCAAGAGGAAGTTTCTTCAGGTGGTTCTTACTTTTCAGCTCGAGCACCGGTTCACCAAGAAGCAGATCTTCCAGATGTATGCTAACGAGGTTCCGCTGGGCCACCACGGCACCTTTAACATCGATGGTTTTGGCGAGGCGTCACAAGTTTACTTTGGCAAGAACGTGCAAAAGCTGACGCTCGACGAGGCTGCACTGCTTGCCGGGCTGATTCAAAGCCCCAACTATCTGAGTCCCTTCCGCCATCCGCACCGCGCCATTGTGCGCCGCGACATGGTGCTGGACGCGATGGCCGAGACCGGGGCGATTACCAAGGCGGAGGCGGCGAAAGCCAAGGCTCAGCCGCTACACCTTTCCCAGGTAAGCATGGATGCCAGCGAGGCGCCGTACTTTGTGGATCTGGTGCGCAACCGGCTGGTTCACAAGCTCGGCGATGTGGACTTCAACCGCGAAGGACTGCGCATCTATACCTCGCTCGATCCGGACTTGCAGCGGATTGCGACCGAGGCGGTCAAGTCCACAATGCCCTCGATCGATCGTTACTGGCTCCTGAAGAATCCACGCGAGCGGCGGCTGCACAACAAAGCCGACTATCCGCAGGTGGCGCTGGTGGCGCTCGATCCGCACACCGGCCAGGTGCTGGCGCTGGTGGGCGGACGCAACTATAGCGAATCGCAGTTTGACCACGCGCTGTCTGTGCGGCCCACTGGTTCCACTTTCAAGCCGTTTGTCTATGCGATGGCCTTCAATACGGCGTTGCATGGCGTCCTGCTGCCGGGCGAGAAAAAGCTGTTTTCGCAATTGACCATACTGGACGACGAGCCGACAACCTACGTCAATGACAATCAGATCTACACGCCGCACAATTTTGAGGGTGTATATCATGAGACGGTGACGGCGCGCCAGGCTCTGACGGATTCGCTTAATAACGCCACGATCGATCTGGCGTCGAAGGTAGGCTTCGTGAATGTGGCGGCTCTGGCGCGTCAAGCCGGCATCGTCAATGCCAAGGGCACGCCCTCGGTGGCCATTGGCGCCTATGGCACCACGCCCCTGGCGCTGGCCGGGGCGTACACAACCTTCGCCAACAGCGGGCTGTTCATTCATCCCTGGGTGGTATCGAGCGTGCGCACGCCCAGCGGCGCCGTCATCGCTAATTACTCGCCTGAGACCAAGCAACTGCTTGATCCGCGCGTGGCGTTCCTGACCGTCAACATGATGGAGAGCGTGATCAACCATGGCACCGGCGCGCGCGCGCGGGCGATGGGCTTTACGGCGCCAGCGGCGGGCAAGACGGGGACCGAGAACGATTCGTGGTTTGCGGGCTTCACTACCAATCTGCTGTGCGTAGTGTGGGTGGGCAACAATACCTACACCAACCTGAACGTACAAGGTGCCAATGCAGCTTTGCCGATCTGGACAAAGTTCATGATGAATGCCGTGAAGCTGCCGCAGTATTCGGACGTGCACCAGTTCGCGCCGCCTCCGGGCGTGGAGATCGTGAGCATCGACAAGTCCACCAATCTGCTTAGCGATGCCGCCTGTTCGGATGACGTGGAACAGGTCGCGTTCCTTGATGGCACGGCTCCAACGGCTACGTGCAATCATCCGAATGGCCATCGCAATCTGCTGGAGAGAATTTTCGGATTTGGCAGAGCCAGGTAGTAAAGCCTGCAGGCGTGCATCGCGCTTAGTTAACCGTCGATGCTGGTTCCGTCGGGCATGGGCTGACAGCGCGGACACCAGAATGTGACCCGCGCGCCGGGCCCCTGGATGCGCCGGCGAACGGGGGCGCCGCAGCGGCGGCAGGGTTGGCCTGCGCGCCCATAAACCCAGAGACTGGCGCTGGGGTCGGAATCATGCGTGGTGCGGCGGCGGCGCCCGCCATAGGTCACGATCAAGTCGCCGGAGTCTTCAAGGACATTAGAGCTTATGAGCTTTTGCGCCGCCGCGATGAGCGCGCGTATCTGGCTGTCGCTGAGCGCTGCGACTTGTGCGTAGGGATGGATGCCGGTGACGAAGCAGATCTCGGACTTGAAGACGTTGCCCACGCCGGCCAGCACTTCCTGGCGAAGCAGGACATCGGCAATAGCTTCGGCGGGCTGCGCGCGCAGGCGGCGGGCCGCGGCGGCGGCATCGAAGGAGGCGCTGAGCACATCACTATCGGAGCCGGGAATGCGGCGGTTGCGCCGCAGCGACTCGGCGGTGTGCATCTCTGCCACCGGCACGCGAAATCCGACGGCGAGGTAATCGGCGGTTTCAAGCACGATGCGCATGTTGGCGTGAGGCTGCTGCCACGGCTGGCCGTGCCGGTAGATGTGCCAGCTTCCGCTCATGAGCATGTGAGTAGCAAGCGTTTGGCCGCCGGAAAAATGAATCAGCAGCCATTTGCCGCGCGATTCGACGCCGTCCACTTGCTGGCCGATGAGGGGCGCGTCGTCGTTGGCGCGCATGAGCCGGGGGTAGGTGGAGCGGAAGGCGGTAATCTGCCTGCCGGTAAGCGCGCGGCCTAGTGCGCGGGCAGTGCGATAGATGGTGTCGCCTTCAGGCATGGGCTACTGCACCTCGCCGGGGTGGGAGCCGTGCGCGTGCTGCTCGACCGGCAGCGGAATGCGCCGCAACTGCATGCCTAGCGGGCCGGGATGGAAGCCGGCGTCCATCAGGAAATGCGCCATGAAGTGCGCGGCAACGGGCTGACCGTTGATGGTGGTGACGAGTGCGCCTTCGCGTCCGCTGGCGCGCAGGCGTTCCTGTCCGCGAGCGCAGAGAAGGTGCGCCAGGCCCGCGGCGACCTCCGAACGCTCCGGCTCGTCGGCGGGCAGGAACAGGAGAAGGTTCGGATTGTTGCGTCGCAGCCATGCAACCAGTTGGCCGTTGCGCAGGATGACTTCAACGTATGCGGCGCGGGTGAGCACGCGGGGTGCGGATTCGGCGTCTTCTTCGGCTACGGGCAGATCGGGCCAGGGCAGGATGGAGCCATAAGGATTGGCGGGGTCGGCGGCGGCAAGGGCGACGAACTCCGGTTTTTCCGCGGGCGGAGCGGTGCGCAACTGGCGCAGCAGATCGACTGCGGCGGGAAGCGCAAATTGCGTGGCGCCGAGTCCGGCGACGAAGTATCCGCGGCGAATGCGGCCGCTCTCTTCCAGGGCTTTGAGGACATCGTAGACGGCGCTGAAGCCGCCGGGAACATTCTCCGCGGCGACGGACTCTCGCAGCAGGATGCCATAGCGCGAGAGGAGTTGCAGGGCCAGCGCGTGGCTGGCTTCAGTCGCGCTTATGCCGTGCCGCACG
This sequence comes from Acidobacteriota bacterium, assembly GCA_021803035.1. GTDB lineage: Bacteria > Acidobacteriota > Terriglobia > Terriglobales > Acidobacteriaceae > Telmatobacter. The sequence goes on from JAJZME010000056.1 coordinate 16,552, forward strand.
CGCAACGGCACCAGCGACCAGCGGCCCTGTGCTGTGGGCGGCGTGGTACGGCGTGAGCGGAAGACGGCGCCTGTCTTCCACCCCGCAGGCGAAGACCTGTCTGCGGGGACCCCGGTATGCAGGCGGCGCGGCGTGCGGGCATTTTCCGGCCGGGCGATATACGCACGCAGTGCGTGCAGTGAATCGTTGGTGACGAGGCCGCGCCAGACGAGGCTCCAAAGCGCGTCGATGCTTTCGCCGGGATAGCCGCCGCCAGCGGCCAGATGCAGCGCGTCGAAGAAGCTGGCTCCAGACGATTCGAGCACAGCCAGCAGCTTCTCTTCACGTTCGCTCAGCGGAGCGATGCTGGGGCCGGCAAGCGGGCGCTGCAGGGCAAGCATGGGAAGCTTGTCGGCGAGGAAGAGCGCGATGCGGCCATCGCGCTCACCGATGGGCTCGACGCCGGTCCAGGCCACTTCGCCGGCGGCGATGAGGGTATCGAGGCCGGCGGTCGTGTAGCCGGCGATGCGCGCGGGGAGGATGGAAGTTTCAAGCAGCGACGCAGGCAGGGGCGCGCCTTGCAGGCTTTCGATGGCGTCAAGGAGCGCGTCGAGGTGCGCATGGGCGCTGCGGTGCGGGGCGACAAGGCCCTGCCAGTGCGTGAAAAAGCGCGCCAGGGTGTGCTGCTCCACTGGTTCAACTTCGCGGCGCAGGCGGGCGAGCGATTTGCGGCGGATCTGGCGCAGGATTTCGGCGTCGCACCACTCGCGATGCAGTCCGCCGGGCCGGAAACCGCCTTCGAGCACGCGGCCATCGCGCGCAAGCTGATGCAGCGCGCTTTCCACAACGGCGGCGTCAAGCGCGAAGCGGCCGGCGGGCTCGACCAGCGTGAAGGGGCCGTGCGTGCGCGCATAGCGGCGCACAAGCTCCAGCACGGGATGCGCCACCGGCTCCAGGAGCGCAGCGGCGAGGCCTGGGGGCAGCGGAATGCCCAGGCCGTCGCGATAGCGCGCGGCATCTTCCGCGGCGACGAGGCGGCGCTCTCCGGCGATGCGCAGTTCCAGCAGGCGGCGCGAGCGGATGAGCCGGTCCACGTGGGCGAGCAGATGGGGTGAAGCAACGCGGTGAGCCAGCTCTTCGCGTGAAAGGTCGCCCAGGCGCAGGCAGAGATCGTGGATGCCGTCGGCGGAACGGGCATGGTAATTTTCGGCAAGACACTGCGCAGCTTCTTCCACTTCGGTGATGGCGTCGGCGTCGAGGAGCTCGCGGAGGTCGGCTTCGCCCAGCAATTCACGCAACTGATCTTGGTCGATGGTGAGCGCCTGCGCGCGGCGCTCGGCCAGCGGCGCGTCGCCCTCGTAAACGAAGTTGGCTACGTAGCTGAAGAGGAGCGATGCGGCAAAAGGCGAGGGCTTGCGGGTTTCGACTACGTGCACGCGCAACTGACGCTGCTCGATGGCGCGCAGCGTTTCCACCAGCGCCGGCATGTCGAAGATGTCGCGCAGACACTCGCGATAGGCCTCGAGGATCAGCGGGAAGGATGGATAGCGGGAGGCGACGCTCAGCAGGTCGTAAGAGCGCTTGCGCAATTGCCAAAGGGGCGAGCGCGCGTCGGCGCGGCGGCGGGGCAGCAGCAGTGCGCGGCCAGCGGCCTCGCGAAAACGGCCGGCAAAGAGCGCCGTCGACCCTAATTGGCGCAGCACCAGTTGCGAGGCCTCGGCTGCTTCCACGAGGATCCAGTCGGAGTCAGGCGGCGCGTCGGTGTCGGGAAAGCGGAGGACAAAGCCGTCGTCGCTCCAGAGAGTTTCCACCTCGGGGCCACCGGCGGCGCGGATGCGCGCGCTGATGGCCATAGCCCAGGGGATGTGGATGCGGCTGCCGAAGGGCGTGAGAACACAGACGCGCCAGTCGCCCAACTCGTCGCGACAGCGCTCGATGACAATGTTGCGGTCGTCGGGAACCACGGCGGTGGCGGCTGCCTGGTCGTCGAGAAAAGCCAGCAGGTTTTCGGCGGCTTTCAGGTCGAGATCGTGCTCGGAGACAAGGCGCGTGAGCGCGGCGGGCCTGGGCAAGCCGCGCAGTTCGCGCACCAGAGCGCCGATGCGGTGGCCGAATTCGAGCGGGCGGCCGGGGCCGTCGCCCTTCCAGAAGGGCATTTTGCCCGGCTCGCCGGGCGCGGGCGAAACCAGCACGCGGTCGTGGGTGATGTCGGTGATGCGCCAGGTGGATGCGCCGAGGATGAAGGTCTCGTTGGGGTGCGACTCGAAGACCATCTCTTCGTCTAGCTCGCCTACGCGCACGGCTTTGCCTTCGGTGAAGGCCAGGAAGACGCCGTAGAGGCCGCGATCGGGGATGGTTCCGGCATTGAGGATCGCCAGGCGTGCGGCGCCTGCGCGGGCGGTGACTACGTTGCGGATGCGGTCCCAGTTGAGGCGCGGACGGAGCTCGGCAAATTCGTCGGAGGGGTAGCGGCCGCTGAGCAGATCGAGCACGCCCTCAAAGGCCGAGCGCGTGAGGCTGCCAAAGGGAGCGGCGCGGCGCACGAGGTTGAAGAGAAAATCTACGCTGACTTCGGGGGTATTGGAGTCTGATTGTGTGGCCTCCCCGGTGCCTAAATGCGAGGCACCTGGGCTACCTGTGTTGTCTTGCCTGCCAGCATCGGTGGATTCCCATTCCTGCAGCAAAGAAGGCTGCAAGGGGGCACTCACAGTTTTCTGAACGCGGGATTTACTTCGAGTCTTGAATGCAGCTTCGCGGGGTGGGTGGGCGGCGATGGCTACCAGTTGCTGCGCCAGCACGTCGAGGGGATTGCGCGGGTAGCGCGTGGACTCGATGTGGCCTTCATGCATGGCGCGCGTGACGGCAGCGCAGGCCACCAGATCTGCACGGAACTTGGGAAAAAGGATGCCTTCGCTCACCGCATCGACGTGATGGCCGGCGCGGCCGATGCGCTGCATGCCGCTGGCTACGGAGGGCGGCGACTCGATCTGAATGACGAGATCGACGGCGCCCATGTCGATGCCTAGCTCCAGCGTGGAGGTGGCGCAAAGGGCGCGAATTTGCCCGGCCTTCAACTGTTCCTCGATGACCGAGCGCTGGTGCGCGGCCAGGGAGCCGTGATGGGCGCGGGCAATCGACGCGCCGGCCAGATCGTTGAGCGAGCCGGCCAGGCGCTCGGCCAGCTGGCGGCTGTTGACGAAGAGAATTGTGGAGTTGCGCTCGCGGATGAGCTCGAGCAGGCGCGGATGAATGGCGTTCCAGATGGAAACGCGGCGGGGCATTTGCGAGGCCGGGCCGGTGGAAATCTCCTCCTGCTCGCCGAGGCGCGACATGTCTTCGACGGGGACTTCAATGCGCAACTTGAGCTGCTTGGGCTGCGCGGCGTTGACGATGGTGACGGGACGATAGCGCAGTGGCTCGGCAGCCGCCGAACCAAGGATATAGGCGCCAGAGACCAGGGACTCGTTAAAAGTTGCGGCAAAATCTTCGTTCTCTGGAACAGGCATATCGCCGATTGTCGAAGTGAACTCCGTGCCGCGTTGATTCTCCAGTTCCTTGTCCCTCGTTCCTGGGCTCTGGATATCCACTCCGCCGAGGAAGTGCGCTATTTCTTCCAGCGGGCGCTGCGTGGCGGAGAGGCCGATGCGCTGGATGGGCCTTTTGACGAGGGCCTGGAGGCGCTCCAGACTGAGCGCCAGGTGCGCGCCGCGCTTGGTGGGCACCAGGGCGTGAATCTCATCCACGATGACCGTCTCGACGGTGCGCAGAGCTTCGGCGGCCTGCGAAGTGAGGATGAGGTAGAGTGATTCGGGGGTGGTGATGAGAAGGTCCGCTGGGTGGCGCGCGAAGCGGGCGCGCTCGCGCTGCGGCGTGTCGCCGGTGCGCACGCTAACCTGCGGCTCGCGGAAGGCAACGCCCATACGACGGGCCATGTTGGCCATGCCGGCCAGGGGCGAGCGCAGGTTGCGCTCCACATCGACGGCCAGGGCTTTGAGCGGCGAGACGTAGATGACGCGGCAGCCGGGCCTGAGGCCGGCGGGCGCGGAATGAAGCATCAGGCGGTCAAGGCACCAAAGGAAGGCAGTGAGCGTTTTGCCTGTGCCTGTGGGCGCCAGGATGAGCGTGCTTTCGCCGCGGGCAATTGGCGGCCAGCCCATGCGCTGCGGGGCTGTGGGGGCGTCGAAGACCGCTTTGAACCACGCTGCGGTGACGGGATGAAAGCAGGCAAAGGAATCCGCGTCGAGGTCCGGGATGGGGTGGTCCGGGGACATACTGCTTTGAGAGTAACGCATAGCGAAGAAACGGGAAAGGCGGGGCAGAGACCAGGAAGTGGCGATTTTGGAAGGCATCATTACCTGGCGAGTTTGTTCAGGCTTCGGATTGTCCTTTGGGTGCGGCCCGGCGGCTTGGCCGAGGCGATATAATCCTGCGGAACCGACTGAGGCGCGAATTGGATTGCGCAGAGGAAGCGGGTCCGGGCGCCATCCATCAACGAAACACAAGATCATGCGGAAGGTGCGCAGTGGGCCGGCTTGCCGAGGGGCCAATGTACCCATCCGGATTGCCTGGAGAAATTTCAGAATGCGAGCTGCTGTTGTTTTCGTCCTTTTGTTCCTGGCCGTTCCGGTTTTAGCCGAGCAGGCGACGCCGCCTGCCACGGTTGAAATCAGTGGCGTGTTCCTGGCGCAGTTCAAGGAGCATCCGAATCCGAAAGTGCTCAATGCAGTGCGGGTGAATGCCGACTGGGCCATGACCGAGGGGCCGTATTCGGTGATGAACAAGCGGGAGACGCCGCCGGGCGGCACTAAGCACGATTACATGAGCCTGGGACCTTACTGGTGGCCGAATCCGAAGACGAAGAACGGGCTGCCGTATATCCGCAAGGACGGGCAGGTCAATCCCGATTTTTACAAGATCTCCGATGCGCGGGAATTCGACAAGCTGGTGAGCGTGGTGCATACGCTTGGTCTGGGTTACTACCTGACGGGCAAAGAGGAGTACGCGACGCGGGCGGTTTATCTGCTGCGTACCTGGTTTCTGAATCCCGCCACCCGCATGTATCCCAACCTGAAGTATGCGCAGGGGATTCCGGGCATCACACCGGGCCGCGGCATCGGCATCATCGACACGCACGAGATGCCGATGCTGCTTGATGGCATCGCGCTGATTTCCGGCTCGCCTGCGTTGACGGCGCAGGACAAAGCGGGGCTGCACGAGTGGTTTTCGCAGTTCCTGAAGTGGCTTGTGACGAGCAAGAATGGCCAGGACGAGTCAAATGCGAAGAACAACCATGGAAGCTGGTACGACCAGCAGGTGGTGGGCATTGAGTTGTTCCTGGGCGACAAGGATCAGGCGAGGCAGGTGGCGGAAGCCGCCGAGACCAAGCGCATTGCTTTGCAGATCAAGGCCAACGGCAGCGAGCCGCTGGAGCTGGCGCGCACCAAGTCGTTCTCCTACTCAGTGTTCAACCTGGAGGCGCTGGTGCGGCTGGCGCAGGAGGCGCAGCATGCGGGTGTGGATCTGTGGAGCTATCGGGCGCCCAATGGCGGCTCAATTCGCAGCGCGCTGAACTACCTGCTGCCCTACGCGCTGGGACAGAAAAAGTGGACCCATGAGGCGATCTACGGGGTTCACCCAGGCATCCTGGCCGAGCCGCTGCTGGTGGCCGCGATCCACTACCGAGATGCGGTGTATCTGAAGGACGCGGAGAGGCTGGAGAGAAATCCCAACCCCTACACGTTGTTGCTGCAGCAGGAGGCTGAGGACGCGCTGGCCCAGCAGTGAAGAAAGCGGGACTCCGGGTTCCGATCGCGGAACCCGGAGCAAGCCACTTGCGCACAGTGTGTTTAGAAGAGCTTGAGCCGGATGACGAGGTACTTCTTGGGGTTTTCGCGTATGCCTTTGAGGAGCTGCGAAGCCTGGGACGATGTCTGATCGAGGTGATCGTAGAGGCTGCGGTTCTTGAAGAGCTGGCCCATCGTGCCCTTGCCCTGATTGAGTCCATCCAGCAGACTGTCGAGCTGATTGATGGTGTCGTTGAGCTTCGCGGCCATTTGCGGATCTTTGGTCAGTTCCCCGAGCGTGCCTTTGCCGGAGTTGATCTGGGTAAGCAGCTCGTTGGCGTTTTTGGCGGTCTTGTTGAAGTTGTTATAAAGCGTGTCGTCGTGCAGCAGCTTGCCGGCCGTGCCCTGGCCCGAATCCAGCGCGGCGGTGATGTTGTTCAGGTGATTCACGGCCGAGTTGGCGCGATTATACAGCGAGTCGTCAGTCAGCAACTTGCCTAGAGTTCCTTTTCCATCGCGCAGGTTGGTCGTTATGGCGTCAAGATTATTGGTCATCTGGACCATTTTTTGGGCCATCTTGGGGTCGTTGAGGAGCCGGCCAACGGTGCCGCGGTCGCTGTTCAGCGTGTCAACCAGGGTCGAAAGCTTCTGGATCAATTGCTTGACCTGGTCGATGCTGGCATTGCTCGATCCGATCAGATCCTGGAGCGTGGGGGAGCCGGAGGCTTGAAGCACCGTGCCGCTGGTCGGTTCAGGGCCGATGGCGCGGGTGGAATCGATATCCACAAAGCTTTCGCCCAAAACGCCTTCCTGGGTGATGGTGGCCACAGAATCCGTGTGAAGTCCAGGCAGGTATTCAGTTCCCACCCGCATGACGACTCTGACGGGATTCGGATTGTGATTCGCGACCACATCGACGTGAGTGACATTGCCGATGGTGACGCCTTCCAAGGTAACTGGTGCGCCTTGTTTTATTCCTGCGGCGTTGCGGAAATAGCAGATCAGCTCGATCTTTCTGGAGAAGAAGCCGCCCGTGGAACCGGACATGAGAATAATCAGTCCGATCAACACCGCCATGGCCACGAGGACCAATGCACCCACTTTCAGCTGAGACCACTGAATTTCTTTGCGGCTTGGCACAACACTCCTCGGGTGGAAATGAGTCGTTGTCGCCTTGAGGATACCAGATAAGGCTGACTCATCTCCTGTGTTTGCCCCTCGCTGGCGCGCTTTAGGGCTTGCTGTGAAAACGGAAAGAGCCCCAAGATGCGACCGCGAACCACCGCAATTCGAGCGGCAGCAAGACTGGCATTAAGGCGGTGCTCCTGCAACGATGTGTCATTTCAGGCTCGCTTCGGCGCGGTTTTTTCTTGATGAAAAAGCCACTTAGCGATTGCGCCTTGGTTTCCACGTGCAGGAGAACCGCGTTAGCCGATTACGGCTGCCGGCTTGCGATCCTGAACTCCCTCCGGTCCATGTCTTTTCTGATGCGGATCGGAGGCGATTTGCTGCGCAGATTGGGCACTGAATTGCGCTGTCAAGCTTATGGCGGGGTTGAGGTTGCAGCCAATTTGCCGCGCTGTGGAAGCGCACCCGGCTGCGCGAGGCGCTGTGGCGGGCCAAATGAGGCGGCGCCGTGGATTCTGTCAGCGCGGTATCATCACCGGACGCGATGTGAATAGAAGAGGAGCAACGGTTTGCATCTACCCTGTGCAGAAGCAGTAGGGAGGCTTGGTGAATATATGGCATCTGTCCCAAAACGAGCCACGAACCGTCCGGCTCCCGCACAAAAGTCATGTTGTCGTCTTAAGCCCCGATACAACCTGTGTGAGACGCACGATGCCTAATTTCAATGAGGGGCAGGCGATGGCTATCCCCTGGGCGATACAAATGAAGGCAGTTTCCGCCGAGGCCCCGTCGCGGCTGGTGCAGTCTCTGACCGGAGCCATTCTGGGCTGCGGGGGGTGGGTGTTGAGCCGGGGCGCGAACGATTCCGGCACGGTCAACATGCTGTTCGAGTTTGAGCGGCAGGCTTGCGTGGATATTTACAGCGTACTGGTTGCCGCGGGGCTGGAGCTGAGCCAGAGTGGCCATGTCCGCTTTACCGAGCTCTGCATGTGCACGCGCAACCAACGCCGGGACTGTGGGGCGGAAATCGCCAGTATCGAGCTGGAGATTCAGACGCTTCCAGCGGAAAGCATGCGGGTGCGGCTCGGATCGGGTGCGGCCTGAGCCGGCGGGGCTATCCAGCTTCCACCAAGCCGTAGCGGCGCTGCCAGGCATCTTTGAGCCGGGTTCGCACGCAGGCGCGCTCGGCTTCCGTGGCCTCGCCGCCTGATTCGTCGGCGAAACGAGCAGCTTCCAGCTTGGCCAGCTCCAGCAACTGGCGGTCGCGAACCAGATTGGCCACGCGAAATTCCGGCAATCCGGCCTGCCGCGTGCCGAAAAACTCGCCCGGGCCGCGAATTGCCAGATCAAGCTCGGCCAGCTCAAATCCGTCCTGTGTGCGCACCATGGCGTTCAGCCGCTCTTCGCCGATGGGGGAAACGCGCTCGCCGGTCATGAGGATGCAATAACTTTTGGCAGCGCCCCGGCCCACACGGCCACGTAACTGATGCAACTGCGCCAGGCCGAAGCGCTCGGCGTGCTCCACGACCATGACGGTGGCGTTGGGCACGTCCACGCCGACTTCGATGACCGTGGTGGCGACGAGGACGTCGATTTCGCCGCGCTGGAAGCGGCGCATGATCACATCTTTGTCGTCGGCATCGAGGCGGCCGTGCAGCAGGCCGACGCGCAAGCCGGCCAATGGGCCGGAGCGTAGCTTTTCGTACATCTCGGTGGCGGATTTCAGGCCCGACTTCCCCATAGAATTGCCTTCCGGTGTTCCATTTGCGAACAGATCGCCGGTGTGCGGTCTGGCGCGGCGCGGTGTGCGAGGCGGCGTCTGGACGGCGACCTGGGGCTCGTCGTGGGAGAAATCCAGCTCCGGCTGATCGTCCTTCGTGCCCTCAATAACTGGGTACACGATGTAAGCCTGGCGGCCCTGGGCAGCCTGCTTGCGCACGAAGTCCCAGACATCGGCGGCGCGTTCGCCGGGAACGCGCCGGGTGACGATGGGCGTGCGGCCCGGCGGCAGTTCGTCGAGCACGCTCAGGTCGAGATCGCCGTAGAGCGAAAGAGCCAGCGTGCGCGGAATGGGCGTTGCGGTCATGACCAGCACGTCCGGCTCGGGCTGGTTGGGCTTTTTCATCAGCTTGAAGCGCTGCAGCACGCCGAAGCGGTGCTGCTCGTCGACGACGACCAAGCCCAGGCGGCCGAACTCCACCTTTTCCTCGATGAGCGAGTGGGTGCCGATGACGAGTTGTGCTTCGCCGCGATTGATGAGTCCGCGGGTATGGCGCTTGCGGTCGTCGTCGAGCGAGCCGGTGAGCAGGACAATGCGCGGCTTGCGCGAGGAGCGCTCCAGCAGCTTGCGCGCGGCCAGAAAATGTTGGGTGGCAAGAATCTCAGTGGGCGCCATGAGCGCGGCCTGATAGCCGCTTTCGATGGCCACCAGCATGGCTTGAAACGCTACGATGGTCTTGCCTGAGCCGACATCACCCTGGAGCAGGCGCCGCATGGGATTGGGCTGGCGCATGTCGGCGACGATCTCGCCCAAGGCCCGCTTTTGCGCCGTGGTGGGATGGAAGGGCAGTACTTCCCGGATCGCTTCGCGCACTTTGTCATTGGCGGCAAAGGCGATGCCGCTGCGCTCCCGCATGCGGCGGCGCTTGAGCTCCAGGCCCAGCTCCAGAAAGAACAGCTCTTCGAAGATGAGCCGGCGGTGGGCTCGGGTTGAGGCGCTCTGCAACTGCGCGAAGGGCGTTCCTTCCGGCGGGTAATGCACCTCACGCAGCGCGGTTTCGCGGTCGGGCATATCGAGCCGCGCGAGCATGGCACGTGGCAGGCACTCAGGCACGGCGCCGCGCAGCGATTCGAGCAGATTGAAGATAGTTTTGCGCTGCCAGCGCGAGGCCAGACGGCTGCCGCCCAGCGATTCATAGACCGGCGTAATGCGGCCCACCTCGAGCAGCCGCGTTTCGGCATCGTCGCTGGCGTCGGGCAGAATTTCAAACTGCGGTTGAATCATCTTGAAGTTGCTCGAGGAGCGTGACGGTTCGACCTTGCCGTAGATGGCCACGGTTTGCCCGGCGTGAAATTTGCCGTTGAGATAGGTTGCGTTGAACCAGATGCACTTGAGTGCGTGCCGTCCCTGACCGACGGTCAGCTCGAAAAGGGGCATCCGGCGCGTGCGCAGGAGCGCAGAGCCGCGCACCTCAGCAATGATGCTGGCCATCTCGCCCGGCTTCAGCTCATCCAGGCTGCGCGGGTTCTGCCGGTCTTCGTAGCGGAAGGGCAGATGGTAGAGCAGATCCTCGGCGGTCTGGATGCCTTTGGCGTCAAGCAACGCCGCGACGCGCGGGCCTACGCCGCGCACATACATCACCGGGGTATCAAGGGCTGGCACAATCAGGATGCTAAATGGGCCGCGTGCACAGCGACAACCGCGGCGTAATGGTCGATGAAGATGGGGAATCCACAGGGATTACGCAAGAGCGGGACGCGGCGCCGGGTCCCGATGTAAAGGTTGCCGGGAATGCAGGTTTCTAGCCCAGGAAATACGCGTCAATTGCTCGCCGCAGCGCCGCGCGGTCGATATACGGATTCTTGCCTTCATAGCGCGCGGCCCAGCATACCTGGTTGACAATGTCGCGCGGGTAGCAGGAGCGCAGGTCTTGATTCAGCTTGTCCTGTACAAAGTTGATCAGGTCGGTCGGAATCTCCGGATCGTAGGGCACTTGCATTTCGCGCGCAGCCCGGCGGAAGATCTCGCAGAACTGCTCCTCGGTTACAGAGCCGATCTTGATCTTGGTTTGAATTCTGCGCAGAAATGCAGGGTCGACTAGTTCGGCAGGGCTCCTGTTGGATGCGAAGACCACCAGCATCTCGAAGGGGATCTCGATTTTCCTGCCGCCGGCAAGAGTAAGGAAATCAATCTTGCGGTCGAGGGGGACGATCCAGCGGTTCAGCAGGTCCTCGGGGCGAATTCGCTGCCGGCCGAAGTCGTCGATGATCAGCACGCCGTTGTTGGCTTTCATCTGCACCGGACCATCGTAGTATTTGGAAACTGGATTGAACTGCATGTCGAGCATTTCGGCCGTAAGCTCGCCGCCCACGAGCACTGCAGGGCGGTGGCAACGCACCCATCGCGTATCGTAATCATTCGGTGTGCTTTCGGGCGCATTGTGGTGAATCGACGGATCGTAAACGATGATGATCTGGCCGTCCACTTCCACCGCGTAGGGGAGCCACACTTCATCCTCGGCCAGCACACGTGAGAGAACCTCGGCCATGGTCGTCTTGCCGACACCCGCCGGGCCGTAAAGAAACATGGCGCTGCCCGAGTTGAGGGCGGCCCCGAAACGGCGCAGCAGGTCGGCGTCGAGAACCAAATGCGCGAATGCGCGCTCCACCTCATCGGCGTGCACTTCGACTTTGCGCACGCTCTGGCTGCGGGTCTGTTTCACGTAGGACTCCAGAGATACTGGCGCCGCGCCCGTGTACGAGCTTTGACTCAGAAGCTCCATGGCCCGCGCCCGGCCCTGAGAAGTGATGGCGAGCTGCGGAATCGTGCCGGTCATTCCGGTGACCTGGCAAAGCACCTGCGCGCGCAGTTTCTGGAACAGCTCGTTCATGACCTCGTAGCTGATCCGAAGTGCCGAGGCCAGTCCCAGCACGGAAATCGTGCCGGTCGTATAGAGGGTCTTGAGGGCGATGTCTTCCAGAACGGATTCCCGCACGTCGAATTCCGCCAGCGAGCGGGGTTTGTGGGCCGGTCCTGCAGGCGCTCCCGTTCCGGCAGACCCACGTTGAAATTCTTGCGTTGTCAGCGAAGCTGCCATGTTATTGTCCTTATCTTTCTTATGAACAAAGTAACTCGCTTTCGCGGGTCTTGCGTCGCTTATTTGCGCTTCTTTGCGTTTACCATTTGGTGTCCGCCGAAGTCATTCGTTGGTCGTAGCTTACAGCTATTCTGTCTGCGTTTCGCCTCTTACTGTATGACGAGTGTAATCAATTTATCCGCAGAAGTAACCAAAATATTTGTATTTCAAAGAGTTCGGCAGGCCAGCTTTGCAGGGGCAAATTCTGGTTTGGTCAGAGCTTCCTGCGGCTTGAACGCGGAGTTGCCAGGCGGGGAAGCCATTGCGGCCTTTGCTAAACTGCAGTGGAGCACGTTCCCTAATCGCCCCGGAGGCAATCTGCATAGCTTAAGCGGTGGGAGAATCCATGCCAGTTGTTGAACTCGCGGGGGTTACCAAAGCCTACGAGAAAAAAATTGCTGTCAACAACCTGAGTTTGTCCATTGAAGCGGGGCAGTTGTTCGGCCTGCTGGGGCCGAACGGAGCCGGTAAGACGAGTTCCATTCGCATGATGATGGGCATCACCATTCCCGATACGGGCAGCGTGCGGCTCTTCGATAAGCCCTTTGAGCGCAAGAGCCTGGATCGCGTGGGTTACCTGCCCGAGGAGCGCGGCCTCTATAAAAAGATGAAGGTGCTGGATCAACTGGTATTTTTCGGCCGGTTGCACGGCGTTGCCGCTGAGGACGCGCGCCGGCTGGGCACCGAGTGGGCCAAGCGCATGGAGATTGCCGACGCGCTGGACAAGAAGACCGAAGAGTTGTCGAAGGGTATGCAGCAGAAGATCCAGTTCATCGCGACTTTGCTGCACGATCCCCGGCTGATTGTGATGGACGAGCCATTCAGCGGCCTCGATCCCGTGAATGCCGTGCTGGTGGAACGTACGCTGCTGGAGCTGAAGGACCAGGGCCGCGCAGTTCTGTTTTCCACGCACCGGATGGAACAGGTGGAGAAGCTGTGCGACGCCATCTGTCTGATTAACAATGGCCAGGTGGTGCTGGGCGGGAAGGTGCGCGAGGTGAAGGGGCGCTATGAGCGCGATCACGTCGTTGTGGAGTTTGAAGGCAGCTCGTCGTTTTTGAACAGCGATGAGATCGCGGAGGCCAAGAACTTCTCAGGCCGCGCCGAAATTCGTCTCAAACCGCATGGCAACGCACAAAAGCTGTTGAGCGAGGCCGCGGCGGTTGCGACCATTTACCGCTTTGAGCTAGTCGAGCCGTCGCTCGAAGAGATTTTCATTCGCACTGTGGGAGGCAAAGCCGATGCATAATATGCTTCTGATCGCCAAGCGCGAGTTCCTCGAGCAGATTCGCGGCAAAGCCTTCAAATTGACGACTATCGGGCTGCCCGCGCTGTTTGCCGTCATTATGGGCATTGCGTATCTCTCGACGCTGGGCATCAGTGTTAACCGGCGCCTGGTGATTACCTCGTCCGATGTGCCCCTGGCCCGGGAGATCCGCATGCAAATGATAGGCGGAAGCGGCAAGGGAAATGACGTGACCGTTGTGCCGTATACGCCGGCCGAGCGCGCGGCGCTGATCGGGGAGGTGCGCGCCAAGAAGATCGACGGATTTCTGACTGTCGTAACGCCAAAGGACGGGGCGCCGGAGGCGATGTATTATTCCGAGGCTTCGGGCGATTTCATCACCATCACGCGGCTACGGAGAGCTGTGGACAAAGGTCTTGTGGATGAGCATCTGCTGGGCGCGGGCATGCGGAGGACAGCGGCGAACATGCTGCTGAGAGGCGTTTCCATCGGCAGTTACCAGGTGAAGCAGGACGGAGCGGTTATCAGAAGCGACGCGGAGGCTTCCTTCGTGAAGGGCTACGTGATGGCGATTCTGCTTTCGCTGACTACTATGATTTACGGGCTTAACGTGGCTCGTTCGGTGATTCAGGAGAAGACCTCGCGCATCTTTGAGGTGATGCTGTCTACGGTGAAGCCCAGCGACATGCTGGCGGGCAAGCTGATCGGCGGGGGTGCGGTGGGGCTTGCGCAGATTGTCATCTGGCTGGTTGCGGGGATTGTCATAGTGGCGACGCCTTTTGCTTCGTCACTGCTTACGGGGCAGTTCGCCATCCACTTTACGCTGGCCGAGGGCATTCTGTTTCCCGTTTACTTCCTGCTTGGCTACTTTTTCTACAGCTCGCTGTTTGCCGGTCTGGCCGCTACCTGCGAGACCGAGCAGGAACTGCAGATGTATATGCCGCTGGCCGCCGGGCCTACATGGCTGAGCTTTGCGCTGATTTTCGTCATCATCCACAACTCGAACTCGATCTGGGCGGTTCTGGGCTCGCTGTTCCCGCCCACGGCGCCCATTGTGATGTTTCTACGCATGGCCTCGCAGGTTCCGCCTGCGTGGGAGTTTGTGGTTTCCATCGGCCTGCTGGCGGTGAGCATCTGGGCCACGCTCTGGTTTTCATCGCGCCTCTACCGGGTTGGCATTCTGATGTACGGCAAGCGCGCCACCATTCCCGAACTGCTGCGCTGGCTGCGCTATAGCTAAGGCGCCGGCTCCGCTAGAATCGTGGAGTGACAACCGAAGGCAGTCCTCAATTCACCTGGCGTCAGCGGCTTGCGCTGATTGTGATCCCGCGCGTGATGTGGGCGCTGATCGGGCTGGTGGGTCGGACATGGCGCTTTGAGGTGATCGCCGAAGATGGCGTGAGGCCCGTCGTTTATGGGCAACAGGCCGGGCCGGAGATCTACTGCTTCTGGCATCAGTGCGTGCTGCCCTGCACCATGTATTTCCGCCGCTCCCATGCCGTGATTCTCATCAGCCGCAGCTTCGATGGGGAGCTGATTACGCGCATTCTGAGGATGTTTGGCTTTGGCGCTGTGCGCGGGTCCAGCTCACGCAATGCGAAGGAGGGATTGCTGGGGCTCAAGGATGTGATTGAAAGCGGGCGAACGGCCATCTTTACGGCGGATGGGCCGCGCGGGCCTATCTATCGGACCAAGATGGGGCCGATCAAGCTGGCGCAAATTACGGGTGCGCCCATTGGCGCGTTTCATCTGGAGCCGGAGCATGCGTGGGTCATGCGCTCTTGGGACCGCTTTCTGGTGCCCAAGCCTTTTACGCGCATCGTTGTGAGCTGGGCGCAGTGGACGCGCGTTCCCGGCGATCTTGCCGCCGAAGAGTTCGAGCCCAAGCGCGAGGAGCTGAATGCGGCCATTGAGCGGGCGCGGATGAATGCCTTGCGGCATCTGGAAAAGGCGGCGGGATGAGCGGGCTGCGCGTTGCCGATTTCGACTTCGAGCTGCCCGAGGAACTGATCGCGCAGCAGCCGCCCGCCGAGCGCGGATCGAGCCGCATGCTGGTGCTGGACCGAGAGACTGGAGCGTGGCAGGACTCTGTTTTCACCGAGCTTCCTGCGATGCTCAAGCCGGGCGACCTGCTAGTTCTGAACGACAGCCGCGTGATTCCGGCGCGGCTTTATGCGCGGCGCACGCTGAGGCGCGACCGGGAGAAGCCGACCGGGCGCATCGAGGTGATGCTGACGGAGCCGGCGGGCAAAGATCAGTGGCACGCGCTGGTCAGGCCGGGGCGCAAGGTGGCGATTGGTGAGCGGCTCGTGTTTCCGGCGCCGGATGGATCGATCCTGCTGGAAGCCGAGGTACTGAAGCGCGGGCTTTACGGCGACCGGCTGCTGCGCTTTGCGCCGTGCTCCGATTTCTTCGCGGTCGTTGAGAGCATCGGCCACGTGCCGCTGCCGCCGTACATTCATCGCGACGATGCGGCCGCGGACCGCGAGCGCTACCAGACAGTGTTTGCGCGGGAGCGCGGATCGGTTGCGGCGCCTACGGCGGGGCTGCACTTTACGCCGCAGGTTCTGGAGGCAATCGCGGCGCGGGGCGTGGAAATTGCGCGCCTGACGCTGCACGTGGGGCTGGGTACTTTTGCGCCGATTCGCGTGGAGCGCGTGGCGCAGGTGCGGCTGCACCGCGAACGCTACACGCTGAGCGAGGAGACGGCGGAGGCTGTGAATCGCGCGCGGCGTGAGGGCAGGCGGGTTGTGGCCGTGGGCACGACGGTGGTGCGCACTCTGGAAGCCTGCGCGCAGCGGGCCGAAGGCGGCGCGCTGGAGGCGCACTCGGGCACGACGGAGATTTTTATCTCGCCGGGTTTTGAGTTTCGTGTGGTGGGCGGACTGCTGACGAATTTCCATCTGCCGCAGTCGAGCCTGCTGATGCTGGTGAGCGCTTTTGCCGGGCGTGAGCATGTACTGGCGGCGTATCGGCATGCCGTGGAGGAGCGGTACCGCTTCTTCAGTTATGGGGATTGCATGTTTCTGGGCTGATTTGCCGATTTCTGACCGCTGCCCCTGAACCCTGATCCCTGCTATTCTCCTATCGATGCCCGCCGAAAACAAACCGCCCGTATTCCTGCTGGACGCAATGTCGTTCATCTTTCGCGCTTATCATGCGATGCAGCGCTCGCGGCCCATGTCCACGCGCTCGGGACTGCCTACGGCGGCCACTTACGTTTTCGTGAACATGATCAAGAAGCTGCGCCAGGACTTCGCGCCGCAATACTTTGCCGCGGTCTTCGACGTCAGCGGCGAGGTGTTTCGCGATGAGCGCGCGCGGGGCATTGCCACGCTGCGCCGCTGGAATGGCAAGACGCAGAGCTTTGAGGACGTGAGCTACGAGGGTTACAAGGCCAATCGCGCCGCGATGCCCGACGACCTGGGCCGGCAGATGCCGTATATCCGGCGGGCGCTTGAGGCGCTGCGGATTCCCATTCTTCAGGCCGAGGGATTTGAGGCCGATGACGTGATCGGCACGCTGGCGCGGGAGGCGGCCGAGGCCGGGCATGAGGTCTTCATTGTCTCCGGCGACAAGGACATGATGCAGCTTGTGACGCCGCACGTGAAGATGCTCAATCCGCAGAAGGACAATCTGATTCTCGATCCGGAAAAGGTAACCGAGACGCTGGGCGTACCGCCGGAAAAAGTAGTGGACGTGATGGCGCTGCGCGGCGACGCGGTGGATAACATTCCCGGCGCGCCGGGAATCGGCTACAAGGGCAGTGTGGAGCTGATCCGCGAATTTGGCAGCGTAGAGGCAGTGCTGGATCGCGCCGCCGAGGTCAAGCGCAGGGCTTATCGCGAGTCGCTGGAGCAGAACCGCGATGCAGTCATGTTGTCGAAGGAGTTGGTGACGATTGATTGCCGTGTTCCGCTGCCGCTGGATCTGAATGCCATGCGGACGCAGGCGCCGGATGTGGAGGCCTGCCGCGAGCTGTTCACGGAGCTTGAGTTTACGTCCTTGCTGCGCGATCTTGCGCCTTCGGCGGCTGCGCCGGTGGTGGAGCTGATTGAAAATCCGAGTGACGAGCAGTGTGCGGCGTTTTATGCCGCGGCGCGCGCGGGTGGATTCGCGCTGGCACTTGATGCCGCAGAGCCTGCGGCCGAGCGGGAGGACGATGAGCCCGCGGCGATGCCTTCGCTGTTGGATGCCGTGGAAGCCGCGGAGAAGAAGACGCTGTCGAATGTTGGAGTTTGCGCTGAGGCTGAGCGGGCTTTGCAACTGCCGCTCAGCGCGGAACTGCGCGCGCTGCTGGCCGATGCGGGCGTGCCCAAGCGGGTTCACGATCTGAAGCTGGCGCTGCACGTTCTCGGCGGGCTGGGCGTGGAGCTTGGCGGGCATGTGGACGACACGATGCTGCTTTCGTATGCGCTGAATCCGACGCACGCCACGCAGGCGCTGGCTGACGTGGCGGCGCGCAACGGTCAAATGCCGCCGGGATCGCTGGCGGCGGGTGCGGCGGCGATTCATGCGCTGGCGCCGGTGCTGCTGGCCGAGGTGCGCAAGGAGGGTTTGGAGCGGGTTTACGCGGAGATCGACTTGCCGCTGGCGCCGGTTTTGTTCCGCATGGAGCAGGCCGGCGTGCGCATCGATGTGGCGGCGCTGAACGGGCTCTCGGAACGCTTTAGCGGCGAGATTCAGCGCATCGGCGAGCGCATTTACGAGCTGGCGGGACGGCGTTTCAACATCAACTCACCGAAGCAGCTTGGCGAGGTGCTGTTCAAGGAGATGCAACTGCCCGCGCCGCCCAGCCGCGGCAAGGGCAAGGCGGTTTCCACCGCGCAGGATGTGCTGGAGGTGCTGGCGGAAAAGCACGAGGTTCCGCGGCTGGTGCTGGAATACCGGCATCTGTCCAAGCTCAAGTCGAACTATGTTGACGCGCTGCCGCTGCTGGCCGACGCGGATTCGCGCGTGCATACGACGTTTCAGTCGGCGGCTACGGCTACGGGACGATTGTCGTCCGTTAATCCCAATCTGCAGAACATCCCGGTGCGCACGGAGTTGGGGCGGGAGATTCGCGCGGCGTTCACGGCGGCGCCGGGCACGCAACTGCTTTCCGCGGATTATTCGCAGATTGAGCTGCGGCTGCTGGCGCACTTCAGCGGCGATCCGCTGCTGGTGCGGGCTTATGCGGAGAACCAGGACATTCACACGCTCACGGCCAGCGAGGTCTTCGGCGTTCCGGCGGAGACGATGGACAAGGAGACGCGCAACCGTGCCAAGGCGGTGAACTTCGGCATTGTGTATGGCATTTCCGCTTTCGGGCTGGCGGCGCAGTTGGGCGTTTCGCAGGCCGAGGCCAAGGCGTATATCGATCGCTACTTTGCACGCTACGAAGGCGTGCGGGCTTTTATCGAGAAGACGCTGGAGGAGACGCGCAAGCAGGGCAGCGTGCGCACCCTGTTCGGACGTGTGCGGGCGATTCCGGATATTGAAAGCCGCAATCCGAACCAGCGCGGATTTGCGGAGCGCACGGCCATCAACTCGCCGCTGCAAGGGACCGGCGCCGACCTGATCAAGCTGGCCATGATCGCCATCGACCGCAAGCTGCGCGAGCGAAGGCTGAAGGCGCGCATGGTGTTGCAGGTTCACGACGAGCTGCTCTTTGAGGTGCCAATGGAGGAAAGCGCGGAGGTTGAGGCGTTGGTGCGGGCGGAGATGGAAGGCGTGGTGCAGCTCAAGGTGCCGCTGGTGTCGGATCTGGCATTTGGGCCGAATTGGCGGGATCTGAAATAGGTTGCGGATGGCCACGAAAAAGCGGTTGTTGGCGATTCGCCTTTTAGCTTTCAGCTTGCAGGTGAGGGAACCGGCGTTCGTGCCTGGTCTCCGTACATTGCAGTGCGCGTGATTGCGAGAATGGCTGCGGTCAGATCCGGTTTCAGAAGCGGGTTGCGATGTTCCTGCCCGAGGGCTTGAGGCATTTGGCGTATCAGAATGCAGGATGACGGGCGCCCGGCATCTGTGTTTTTCGCTGGAAACGAAATTCCCTGCAAAAAATCTGAGGAAAAGAAAAATATTTTAGGGGGGGGTGGGTGCGTTCAAGCCTCGGTTGCGGCGGCTTCATCGCGTAGAGAGCGCTCTGCGCTTGCTGAGGGGTTTGCGATGAAGCGGGAGAGATTCGCTTGGTCATGCTCGTGTTCTCCGCAGGCTGGTCTTTCGACGTGATGATGTTTCCATTCTATGCCGCGGCGCGGAAATTACCTGCAAACGTAAGGTGATGAATTTGCAGCGGTTGGTGCACACGGGGCTTGACGAGCCGTAAATCTCAACCGGCTGCTGGTGGCGCAGGCGGTGGGCGATCCCACCCTTTCCGCAAAAGGCGCGGAAAGGATGGGGCACCCATTGTGGTGGTGGGACGGACGGGGAAAAACCTGGGTGGAGCAGACGCCACCCATTGTTGTGATGGAGCGGACGGGGGAAAACGCGGGTGGGCCAGCGCCCAGGGGGATGAGGTTCATTTGCGGTGTTCGGTGTCTTTGTGCCGGGGGTTCTGCAGTCCGTGGCGGAATTCCTCGCGCTTTTCGCGCACGGTGGCAACGGCCAGATCGGGCGCTACGCCGAGGTCGATGAGGGCCGCTTCGGAAAGCAGAAGGCTGGCTTCGATGGTTTCCGGAACCGCATCGCTGGCTCCGATCTTGTAAAGGTGACGGGCATGATCGGCGTCGCGGGCGCGGGAAATGATGGGGATGTCGGGGCGCGTGGCTCGGACGTGGGCGACGATGCCGTCGATGACCTCGCGGGCGCCGGTGGTGATGATGACGCCGGTAGCATCTTCGAGGCCGCAGGCTTTGAGGAATTCCGGATCGGAGGCGTCGCCGAAGTAGACCTCGTGCCCTTTGCGGCGGTCGGCGATGACGGCGAGAGGATCGGAATCAGCCGCGATGTAAGGAACGCCGTGTTGGCGCAGGATGGCGCACACGACCTTGCCGACGCGCCCGTAGCCAACCACGATGGCATTCTTGGCGTGTGCCGCCGGGAAGGGCGGCAGCTCGGGCTGGATGGCTTTTTGCTTGACGGGACTGTGGGTAAGACGCCGTGCGGCGCTGGAAAGCAGGGGAATGGTGGCCATGGTGATGGCCGTGACGGCGAGGGCAAGGCCCGAGATGCGGCGGCTGAGCAGGTGCATGTCCGCAGCCATGCCGATGATGACGAAGGCGAACTCGCCGCCGGGGCCGAGGAGTAAACCGGTTTCAATGGAAGCTGGCCAGGAGAGCCGGAAGAGCCGGGCGAGGCCGGTAAGAATCAGAGCCTTGAGTGCGATGAGGCCGACGACGCAGGCGGCCAGCAAGATGGGTTCGCGCAGGAGTTCGCGGAAGTCGATTCTCATGCCGACGGTGAAGAAGAAGACGCCCAGCAGGAGACCTTTGAAAGGTTCAATGCTGGCCTGGATGGCCTTGCGATACGCCGTTTCGGCCAGCAGCAGACCTGCAATGAATGCACCCAGCGCCATGGACATGCCCGCCTGATGGGCGATCACGCCGGTTCCCACGATCACAAACAGGACCGCGGCGATGAACAGCTCGGTGGAGCGGGCGGTTGCGACGAGACGGAACAGGGGACGCATGAGGAAATGGCCGGAGATGACGATGATGCCGACCGCGACAAAGGCCTGCAGGAAGGCTTTAAGCAGTCCTTCGACGACGGATCCGCCAGCATTCGCGCCGCCCAGGGAGACAAACATGAGGATGGGTATGGCGGCGAGGTCCTGCGCCAGGAGGACTGCGAAGCTGGCGTGGCCCTGGCTGGTGGCGAGGCGCTTCTGCCTGGTGAGGAGCTCAAGGACGATGGCGGTTGAAGAGAGCGAGAGACCTGCTCCGAGAATGATGGCCGCGGGCAGCTCCAGGCCGAACATCCACGCGGCCACGCTGATGAGAGTTGCGCTGACCAGGACCTGAAGGCTGCCAAGGCCGCCGACGAGGAGACGCATGGTGGCCAGGCGCTGCAACGAGAGATCAAGGCCGATGACAAACAGGAGAAAGACAATTCCCAGCTCGGCGATTCCGGCAACGCTCGCCGCATCGGCAATGGTGAACCAAAAGAAGAAATGGAACCGGCTGACGAAGGAGCCGAGGCCATAGGGCCCAAGCATCGCTCCGGCGGCAAGGTATCCAAGGACGGGGTTGACGCCCCAGCGGCGGAAGACGGGGATGAGGAAACTGGCGGTGCCGAGCACGACGAGAGCGTCGCTGTACGCGCCAAGGTTGAAATGGTCCACCGCGACCACAAATCCTCCGCCGTGCTGATGCGGGCCGTCCGATCAGGCCGCGGGCCCTGGCGAAGATGACGCACCTGCCAACGGCCGCGGCCGGTCCCGTGGAGTTGACGACCGAAAAAATAGCCTGAATCCGAAGCTCTGTGGTTATTGTGGACCCATTTGCGAACGGGTGGCGCGCCGCTCAGGGCCGGGAGATAAGAGCGGCGGCGTGAAGGAGGGCTTTCGCTGCGGGGATGAGGCGGAGCGCAGGCCGTGTTTGGGGAGGATGCTGCACCGGGTTTGAGGTGCGGGCTGCTGGAAATCCCACCCTTTCCGCAAAAGGCGCGGAAAGGGTGGGGCAACCCATTGTGGTGGTGAAACGGATTGGGGAAACAATTGGGGAAACAGGGGAGGGCCGGCGGCTATTGTTCGGA
>JAJZME010000022.1 GCA_021803035.1 Acidobacteriota bacterium
TGCTGCGGGTCATAGAGTGTCTTGACGGTTACATCGATACCCGGAATCCAGGGCTGGTTGCGCGCCGGCTGGACACGCGCAAGCAGTTGCGGCTGCGGGCCGCGGCGGCTCTTCTCCTCGTGTAGCCGCGCCAGCGCCCGGCCATCTTCGATCGCAGCCGCCCCAAACCCCGCCTACATCATTAAGCAACGTTCATTATCCTTGCCCATCAGGTAACAACCTCCAGATAAAATATGGTTCTCAGTCTACCGGCTAGGCGATGAGCGCTGGATGGATGTCCCGGCTGGGTGTCTGGTTAACTAATTAATATCAAAAGGCATAATGCACGCAAGAATTTCTTAAGATTCTTTTTGGGCCGTCTTAAGGACCTGCTGGCGCCGGGATGCCTAAGTTTAATGACCGTTGGACCTACCGATCCGCTAAGTAGATATAGCCTGTGCGGCAGTCATGCGAACTGTCGAAACCAAGGAGGCTGATTAGTATTTCAGCCGGTAGTCCGTGCCTGCCGATGGGATTCCAAATTTCCGTCTCGCTCCCCCGAGAAGGAGTCGTGTTAAAAACTGCCGAAGCGGATGGTTGCTCCGGCGCCGCACTTAACCGTAGCAGGGCTCTTGGAACCACCCCAGGGCCCTATTGGAGGCATTAATGAATATCTTTGGCAAGGCTTCTGGTCTTCGCAACGGATGTCCCCCTGGAAGCAGAAGATCCAGGAATGAATTGAATCCGGCAATGCATCTGCAGGGAGAAATGGGAATGAATTTCTCCCCGGCAAGGAGCGGAAGCGCGCGCGCCGTTGACCTCTCCAAATGCGTGCGCCTGGTTGTGATAATCCTGGGAATGCTCTTACTGCCCCTGTCGGCTATGGCGCAGGGCAGTTTTGGCACGATCACCGGAACCGTGACGGACCCGAGCGGCCGCGTCATCGTCGGGGCCAAGGTAACCATCACCGACGTGATGACTGGCGTGACGCGCACGCTGATCACCAATAAGGCTGGGTCATACGATGCTCCCAACCTGGTTCCCGACACGTATATGGTTCGCGTAGCGGCCAAAGGGTTCAAGAATTTCGTGCATCCGGGGATTCTCCTGGAAGTAGGACAACACGTTGGTGTGAACTGCACCTTGCAGCCCGGAGCGGCGGAGCAGACCGTCACGGTCATTGCGGGTGCGCCGGTGGTGAACACGGTCAGCCCAACGCTGGGCGGCACGCTCTCCACCCATCAAATTACCCAGTTGCCCTTGAATGGCCGCAACTACCAGTATCTGATGACCCTGCGTCCGGGCGTCGAGATCCAGCCCGGCGGCGGACCCTGGACCACGGGTTCCAATAACACACGTCCCGATGACTCCGAGTTCCTGGTCGACGGCGTGTTCGGCACCAGTTGGTATGACGCCCGGTCCACGGCTAATGACTCGAGCCCCTTCACCGATGCGGCCACCATCCTGCCCGTGAGCTCCATCCAGTCGTTCAACGAAGAAGAGAATGCGGGAGCACAATATGGATGGCGCGACGGCGTCATCATGAACGTGGGTATCAAATCGGGAACCAACAACATTCACGGCTCGCTCTACGCGTATGGCCGCGATGGCGCCTGGGATGCGCGCAACACCTTCAACGAGGCGCCACTCGCCAACGGAAGCTGTCCCCTGGATCCGTCGTCCACCGCGGTTTGCAATAAGTTGCCCACCCAGTTGGAGCAGTACGGCGCTTCGATCGGAGGGCCTATCAAGAAGAACAAGCTCTTTTACTTTGCCAATTTTGAAGCCGAGAAGAGCACCCTGGGCAATGAATTTGCGGTTTCCGTTCCCGAAACCGCTCCGGGCGGGGGCCCGTCGAACAGTGAGCCCGACGCGATCACCGCGTTGCAGAAGGCCGGCTACACGACGATATGTACGGCTACGGATTCGACAGATTGCTTAAGTCAACAGAGCCTGGATCTACTTGGCTGCACTGGCACGGCGAACGTAGTAGGTTCCTACCATTGCACGGGCGGCCTCATCAAGAGCGATCCTGCCAATTCGACCCTTTATTCGTCGAGCTATCCAATCTATAGCGACTCGAATAACGGGATTATCAAGATCGATTACACACTCAACAGCAAGAATACGATCAACGGAACGTTCTGGGACGGCGCTTACAATGCCACCGGCCAGGATCACGCCACCGTGAATCCCGCCTTCCTGACCATTCTGGGCATCACGGGAAGATTCGCCGAAGGCGACTGGATTTACGTCCCCAATTCAAAGATGGTAAACGACTTCCGCTTTGGTGTGAACGAAGCCTCTTATGCGGTGAACGTCGGCGATTCCGCAGTCTACGCCAATGGCCAGGGCGGCTTGTGTACGGTGAGCGGCTGCGGCGGCAAGGGCTACCCCCTCGACACCGGAGCAGCGGGACCAGATGCCGGCGGAATGCCGCCTATCGATATAGGAACTTTCGGCGGTGGTTTGGGCAACCAGAATCCCGGCCGTCCTGACAACGAAGGCCCCAGCCCCTACGAGGACTGGCTGGACAACCTGTCGTATCTGCACGGCAAGCAGACCTTCGATATCGGCGGGGAATTCATGTGGGCCTCGGGCGAACAAAACGTGGACAACAAAAGAGGCAATATCATCCAGTTTAACGGCGGAGACAGCCCGGGTGTCAGCAGTTGCGGTGGCAAGTCCTGCGCGCTGGAGGACTTCTTCTCCGGACTTCCCAGCTTCGGCAATGTCAACGTCGGCACCTCGTTCCGCCAGGTACACTGGAATATGTGGGCCCTGTATATCGAGGACCATTGGCAGTACTCGAAGAACCTGATGTTGAGCATGGGTTTGCGCTATGAATACGCGCAGCCGATGCGAGAAGTCAACGGTCTTTTCGCCAACTTCGATCCGAATAGCTCGACCGGTCTGATTCAGCAGGGCGCGTCAGGCGAATCAGCTCTTTATTCGGCCGATCCCGCAGACCTCATGCCGCGCACGGGCTTTGACTGGAATGTGAATGGCAAGGGAACGACGGTAGTGCGCGGAGGTCTCGGCATTTATTTCAACCAGTTCATCGGCAGGTACATTATGGATAACGCGCCGCCGAACGGCTCGGCCGGCAATGTCTCCCAGAATCCCACCGCCGCCTGTACGGTGTTCTTCACGGGCACACAAAGTTGCTCCTCAGCGGGAGGGCACACTCTGGGCGGCAACATCAATTTTGGCGCGCCTACGTTCCTGACCAACCAGCTTAACTGGAATGGCGTGCTCTTTCCGCAGGGCGGGCTGGCTTGCACATCCGACTCACCATGCAGCCTGTATTCAGTGATTCCTTCTCTGAGCACCCCGTACACGGTCAGCTACGATCTCGGCATTCAGCACCAGCTTACCCCCACTCTCGCTCTGACCGTCGAGTACGTCGGCAATATAGGGCGTGACCTGCTCTCGCCTTCCGATGTCAATCAGTGCGCTCCGAATCCCAACGGGAACTGCGTCCGTCCCTACGGCCAGAAATTCCCGTATTTTTCGATCATCAACCGGCTGGATAACTTCGGAATTTCCAACTACAACAGCCTGCAGGTTACCGTGGACCAGCATCCCTATCATGGCCTGAATTATCTGATCGGTTATACCTACGGCCATGGTCTTGACAATGGTTCTCTGAATCTGAACGAAGTGCCTCCGCAGAACAGCTTGAATCGCTCCGCGGAGTACGCCAGCAGCGACTTGGATATCCGGCAGCGCTTCACCGCCGCGGTCACTTACAACATCCCCGGGGTTAGCGGCTATGCCCAGGCGCTGAAGGGCTGGCAACTCAACAGTATCCTCACCCTTCAGACTCCCCAGCCATGGCTGGTGTTTGACCAGACGGACGGTTTCGCCACCGGCGGCAATGCGTTGTCCGACTTCTCCGGCCGCTGGGACTTCTTCGGCAACCCGGCCGACTTCCGGTCGGGTCCGAGGTCCATTATGTACTGCTCCGGTCCGGGCGCGGGTGATTGCTCTCAGACCTCCGGCCGCACCGGCCAGGCCTTCTGCAACGGAGCCGCAGGCCCCTGTGGCCTGGGAACATCCACCACCCTTTGGGATCGGTGCTTGTCGGTCGCTCCCGATAAGGGAACGCTGGCGAAGGCCGGGTGCTTCCTGGAGGGAAACTCGGAGATGGTTCCTCCCATTCTTGGAACGTATGGCACCATGGGCCGCAACATCTTCCGGGATTCGGGCTTCAAGGATCTGGATTTCGCCGTGGCCAAGACCTTCACGATCCATGAACGATACTCGGCTGAATTTCAGGCCCAAACCTTTAATACGCTCAATCACCCCAACTACACCAACCCCTACGGCTCGTCGGACACAAGTTACCTGGGCAGTAACCCGGCCAGCCCCAGCACCTTTGGCTGCGGATGCGCCACACCTGACGTAGCTGCGGGCAACCCGGTCATCGGTTCCGGAAGCGACCGCGTGATGCAACTCTCACTCACGATCACGTACTAGATCAGTCTGGCCGGTGCATGGGAAAATGTCCCCGTGCACCGGCCGCTGACATGAGACCGCTTCCGCCCTTTGGGGCCCCACGCGTCGAGCACTACGAGCGCATCGCCTATGCCAACGAGCACTTTTCCAACAGCAAATCAGGATGGGAAACCGGCCGCGAACACATCTATATCGAATAGGGACCGCCTAACTATCCTGCTGCCAGCCCAACAAAGTAGAGTGGTGGGCCTTACTCCCCGCAGGCTTTTCTAGTGGCATCAAGGACCGTCCGGTCCAACCTCTGCGAATCCAGCCGATTACGTTTGCAGATTATTTCGTCACCAGCGAAAAATGCGAATCGAGATGACCGCACTCCCCGCATTTCGGTGCGATGGAGCTTGCGGACATAACAGCATGCAGCCGCTCGCGATGACCATTCACAGCACTCAATTTCCGCTTTGAAGAAATCTTCGCCGCGAGCTCTATCACAAGCTGACCTGGTTCAGCCGAGCTGTTTCACGGCCTCGACTGCCAGCTCGTGCAGGCCGCTGCCGCCATGGGCCACGTAGTCGCGAATCTGGGTACGCATACGCGGCTCCCAGTAGCGGCGAAAGTGGCTCAACACGCCCGCCAGCGCTTCGTCGTGCGGGTAGGATGCCCAGAACAACGCGATCTGGTTCGCGTTGTGAACCATTGTTTTGACTTCCATGCTTACCTCGCGGAGGCAGCTTCAATCTGCGTGGTCTGTTTGCGCGTTTCGAGGTATTGCTTCTGCCATGCGGAGATCTGCCGGGCCGGGGTAACCTGCACCGCAGTCACCTTGTATTCGGGGCAACTCGTCGCCCAGTCGGAGAATTCAGTCGTCACCACATTCGCTCCGGTGAACTGGTGATGAAAGGTTGTATAAACCACCCCGGGCTGCATGCGCCTAGAGATCTTTGCTTTCAGTGAAGTCTCGCCGGCGCGGCTGGTCAGCATAACGCGATCACCGTCTTTGATTCCCCGATCTTCGGCGTCCTGGGGGTGAATCTCCAGCAGGTCTTCGGTGTGCCAGATGTTATTTTCTGTGCGCGCTGTCTGCGCGCCCACGTTGTATTGCGTCAGAATGCGCCCGGTGGTCAGGATCAGCGGAAAGCGCCTCGTCACCTTCTCATCGGTCGGCACGAACTCGGTCAGCATAAACCGCCCCTTGCCGCGGACAAACTGGCCGATATGCATTACCGGCGTGCCTTCCGGAGCATTCTCGTTGCACGGCCACTGCACGCTGCCCAGCTTATCGAGCTTGTCATAAGTCACGCCGGCAAACGTCGGCGTGAGCCGGGCGATCTCATCCATGATTTCAGATGGATGGTTGTAATGCATCGGGTATCCCATCGAGTTTGAGAGCTTCATGGTGATTTCCCAGTCCTCAAAGCCGGCCATCGGCGGAATGGCTTTGCGCACCATGCTGATTCGGCGCTCGGCGTTCGTAAATGTGCCGTTCTTCTCCAGAAACGATGAACCGGGCAGAAACACATGCGCGTAGCTGGCGGTCTCGTTGAGGAACAGATCCTGCACCACAACGCACTCCATCGCTTCAAGAGCCGCCGTCATGTGCTTTGTGTTCGGATCGGACTGCAGAATGTCTTCGCCCTGAATGTAGATGCCCTTGAATGTGCCCTCGATGGCGGCATCGATCATGTTCGAGATGCGCAACCCGGGTTCAGCCTGCAGCGGCACGCGCCACGCGTCTTCGAACAACGTGCGTACGGCCGGATCCGATACATGCCGGTAGCCCGGGAATTCGTGCGGGAACGATCCCATGTCGCACGAACCCTGCACATTATTCTGGCCGCGCAAAGGATTGACGCCAACGCCGCGCCGTCCCAGATTGCCGGTCAGCATGGCAATGTTGGCCATGCCGATAACCATCGTCGAGCCCTGGCTGTGTTCGGTCACGCCGAGGCCGTAATAGATTGCTGAGTTCGGTCCCTTTGCATACAGGCGCGCTGCGGCGCGAACATCGGCGGCTGGAACGCCGGTGAACGGCTCTAGAGCCTCGGGCGAATTCCGCTCTTCGATGATGAAGCTGCGCCATTGCTCGAACTCCACGAGGTCGCAGCGCTCTTTGACAAACCCTTCGTTGGCGAAGCCTTCGGTCACAATCGTGTGCGCCATGGCGTTGATAATGGCGACATTGGTGCCGGGCCGCAGCGCAAGATGATAATCAGCCGCAATGTGCGCCGACTTTACCAGATCGATGCGCCGTGGATCGACCACGATCAGCCGGGCGCCCTTCCGGAGCCGCGCCTTCATGTGCGATGCGAAGACCGGATGCGCGTCGGTCGGATTGGCTCCGATCACCATGATCACGTCGGTCTCGTCGACCGAATCAAAATCCTGCGTGCCCGCCGACGTGCCCAACGTATTCGAGAGCCCGTAGCCCGTGGGTGAATGACAGACGCGCGCACAGGTGTCGGTGTTGTTATTGCCGAACGCTGCGCGGACCATCTTCTGCACCAGGTAGGTTTCTTCGTTGGTGCAACGTGACGACGTGATACCGCCGATCGATTCGTTGCCGTACTGGGCCTGAATCCGCTTGAATTCGCTGGCGGCATGCTGGATCGCTTCTTCCCACGACACTTCCTTCCACGAATCGGTGATCTTCGCGCGGATCATCGGCTTCGTGATACGGTCTTTGCTGGTCGTGTAGCCCCACGCAAAACGGCCCTTTACGCAGGAGTGTCCGTGGTTCGCTTTGCCATCCTTGTAGGGCAGCATGCGGACCACCTGGTTGCCCTGCATTTCGGCTTTAAAGCTACATCCAACGCCGCAATAAGCGCAGGTCGTAACAATGCTGTGTTCGCCCTGGCCGAGTTCGACGACGGATTTCTCGATCAGCGTCGCCGTCGGGCACGCCTGGACGCAGGCGCCACACGACACGCATTCCGAACTCAGAAAATCGTTGCCGCCGGCTGCCGCGACTTTGGACGCGAACCCGCGGCCGTCAATCGTCAGCGCGAATGTCCCCTGCACTTCTTCGCAGGCACGCACGCAGCGCGAGCAGACAATGCACTTGGCCGGCTCGAACTGGAAGTAAGGATTGCTCGTGTCTTTCGATTTGTCGCTGAAGTGATTCGCGCCGTCCATGCCGTAGCGCACTTCGCGCAGGCCGACGACACCGGCCATGTCCTGCAGCTCACAGTTGCCATTGGCCGCGCAGGTGAGGCAATCAAGTGGATGGTCGGAGATGTAGAGCTCCATCACGCCGCGCCGCAGCTTGTGCAGCTTCGGAGAAGATGTGCGCACCTTCATGCCCGGTTCAACCAGCGTTGTGCAGGATGCGGGCGTACCGCGGCGGCCTTCGATTTCGACCAGACACAAGCGGCACGAGCCGAATGCGTTCACGCTATCCGTGGCGCAAAGCTTCGGCACCTGCACGCCAGCCTGGACCGCCGCGCGCATGATTGATGTGCCCGCCGGCACCACGACCGGCTTGCCGTCGATTTCAAGACTCACCCGCTGTTGGGCAGTGCTGGCTGGCGTACCATAATCGATTTCCTTGATCAACGCCATTTCGAAATCTCCTGTGAAGCATGGCCGTTCTGCGGCGGGGGCGCGGGCTTGCGAAAATCTTCTGGGAAATACTGGATGGCGCTCAGCACCGGATACGGCGTCAGCCCTCCCAGCGCACAGAGTGAGCCGTCCAGCAGGACTTCGCACAGGTCGTCCAGCACCTGAAGATTTTGGGTGCGCTCCTGGTTCGCAATGATGCGGTCGATCACTTCGACGCCGCGGATCGAGCCGATGCGGCAGGGCGTGCATTTGCCGCAGCTCTCGATGGCACAGAACTCCATGGCATAGCGGGCCTGTTTCGCCATATCCACGCTGTCGTCGAAAACCACAATGCCACCGTGACCGACGAGCCCGCGCTTGGCGGCGAAGGCTTCGTAATCAAGCGGCGTATCCAGTAGCGAGTCGGGGAAGTAAGCGCCGAGCGGTCCGCCCACCTGCACTGCGCGCAGAGGACGTCCTGTCGCCGTGCCGCCGCCAAACTCGTAAATGGCTTCGCGCAGCGTCAGGCCGAAGGCTTTCTCAACCAGGCCGCCGTATTTGATGTTGCCCGCAAGCTGGATCGTCAGCGTGCCGCGCGAGCGGCCCATACCGAAATCCCGATAGAACTGCGCGCCCTTGTCCAGAATGATCGGTACCGTGGCCAGCGAGATGACGTTGTTCACTACCGTCGGCTTGCCGAAGAGGCCTTCCATGGCAGGGAGCGGCGGTTTGGGACGAATCTGTCCGCGCTTGCCCTCGAGACTTTCGAGCAGAGATGTTTCCTCGCCGCAGATGTAAGCGCCCGCGCCCAGGCGCGCTTCAAGATCAAACGCCTTCCCGCTGCCTGCAATGTTCGGCCCGAGATACCCTTTGCTGCGCGCGATTGCGAGTGCTCTCTGCATCGTCCGGAACGCGTGCGGGTATTCGGAGCGGATATAGATGAAGCCGCGCGTCGCCCCCACCGCGATGCCGGCAATCGTCATGCCCTCGATCAGCACGAACGGATCGCCTTCCATAATCATGCGATCGGCGTATGTCCCGCTGTCGCCTTCATCGGCATTGCAGACGATATATTTCCGGTCAGCCGCCGTGTTCAGGACCGTGCGCCATTTGACGCCGGTCGGGAAACCCGCGCCTCCGCGGCCGCGCAGACCGGAATTGAGAACCTCTCCGACGATAGCGGCCGGTTCCATCTCCAGCGCTTTCTCAAGACCGCGATAACCATCGTGGGCCATGTAATCGGCAAGAGATAGAGGATCGGTAATTCCGCAGCGCGCGAAGGTGAGGCGCTCTTGCTTCTTCAAATATGGAATCTCTTCCGTGACTCCGAGCCGCAGAGGATGCGCGCCGCCCCGGGTGAACCCGGCATCGAAAAGACTGGCGACCGATTCCGCACTCACCGGGCCATAGGCAATGCGGCCTTCCGGCGTCTCCACTTCGACCAGAGGCTCGAGCCACAAGAGTCCGCGCGAACCATTGCGCACGATCTGCGCATCGATGCGCAGCGACTTGATCTGAGACTCCATCGCCCGCGCCACCGTATCCGCGCCCATGGCGAGCGCTGCCGCATCGCACGGGATGTAGATTTTCATTGCCGCCTCCGTGCGCTGTCGATCAGCGCGTCGGCAACCTGCGGCGTGACGCGTCCATGGGGCTCGCCATCCAGCATGGCGGCTGGCGAGTGCGCGCAAAGACCAAGGCAAAATACATCGCGGAGAGTGAACGTGCCGTCGGGAGTCGTTTCCCCGAGTTTCACACCAAGGCGCTGCTCGACGTGCGAGATGGTCTTGCCGCAGCCCATCGACTGGCAGGCTTCCGCACGGCACAGCCGAAGCACGTGACGCCCAGGAGGCTGATGGCGGAAATCGTGATAGAAGCTGATGACGCCTTGCACTTCGGCCTTGGAGATGTTGAGCATGTCGGCGATCAGCGGAACGGCCGCCTCATCTATATAGCCGAACTCATCCTGTAATGCGTGCAACATCGGCAAAAGCGGCCCGTCGAGATGCTTGAGTTCCCGAATCCGCGAAAGAGCCCGATCTGCATCAAAGCATTCTACCTGGCTCATGACAAGCCCCTCAGACTTTCTAGAGCTATGATTGACTATGCGCAAATTGCTGATTTAGAAGCAGCTGCAAGTCAAATTGGGGAAGCTGGCTGGTCGCTGCTTATAACAGCCTCAAATATATTTCACACAAGTTTATCACAGGAAGCGGCGAACTGCCGCATCTTGCAGTTCTTTCAGAACCTGCGTCGAATCTGGCAAAAATGGCTGAGCTGCCGCACGCAGCCGCAGGCTGGCGTGGCAGTGATTGGCGCAAATCCGGAGTCATTATTTGCTGTTGCGGCCGTGGATCATACCTGTCCGGATAAGGGCAGGGAATCATGCTTGAGGATCCTGCTGCGGGCATGCTGTATGGCGGGGCATCGCGGGATGTATTCCGAGTGAGGCACGGCGGACTTAGGCAGGCGCGAAGCCGGAAGCAGCGGATACCGCCAAAGAATGCCTGAAACTCACCTCGGACGCCTCTGCTCGGAAAGCGCTGTTGCAACCCGGCCAGGGTGCGGAGATAGATCCTTGATCTCCACTCCCGAAAACTATCCAGGTTGTGGGTCCCTCAGTCAATCGGACAGCCTTCATGCAATATTTTGGCCTGCCAAGGAACCCCGTCTGCAATCCATGGGATGCTTGAGAAATTCGGACTCAGAGCTCGCGCTTGAACGCAATGATGAAGTACTGCGAAGGATCGTGCCCCACGTTGCGCCATCCGTGTAATTGGTTTGAAGCCACGTAGACGACCGACCCAGGCGTTAATCGCGAAGTCTCGCCCTCAATGGTTACGTCTACCGTCCCCTTTTGAAGCATCACAATCTCTTCGTGCCAATGCCGGTGTGGTGGATGCGGTTCTTCTCCCGGCTGCAGTTCCGTCAAATGCATCTCGATCTCGTATCCGCAGCGGTTGACGCCCTCCAGCACCATTCGTCGCAGGCCATTGCCGAACGGCGTAACCTGCATCTGCTCAAATACCGCGACGACGGCAGGCAAGATCGTGCCCGGTTGTATCGCCGCTGATGCCGCAACCGGCACAGCGGGAATTTCCCCTGATGTCTCCATGCTCGTTCCTCCGGAAATGAGTGAGTGATTCGTCAAAGATCATGTGGCTACCGAGATGCAGTTGAGAGTTGGTGCCCGCAAGTGTTTGCCGCATGATCGCCACGCCGATCATGCGGTCTTATCGGCCCGCCTCGACGCCCTGCCGTTCATGTTCGAGCGCGTTGCGCACCAGCGCCGCGCTGCGATAAATACCATGGACGAACTTGCCATAGGGGAACGTCAAAAACAGGGCCATGACTGCGCCCAGGTGGATCGCAAGCAAGATCCCCATTGCGCTTGTGCCGCGCAGCGCAAGCAGCAGAAGCCCCGTAAGGCTGACCAGGAAGAGCAACGCCATAAAGGAGGTGTCCATTCCGGATTGCCCGGGATCGCCCGTCTCCCGGTTGCGCCGCCACTTCAGCAGCAAAAGTCCGGCTGGCCCGATGAGCAGTCCAATACCCCCCAGCGTCCCCAGGATCACCGGCGCACTGAGATATCCGTACGGGGCTGCCCAGCCGAGCACGTTTGAATAAAATGCCGCCACCGACGTGGATGCGAAGCAGAGCACGAAACCGTAAAACGTCAGGTGATGAAACCAGCGCCGAGACATCGACCGCTCTTCATTCGGATAGGTGCAGCCCGCTCCCGCGCTGCTCATGTATCTGAGAGTGAACGCATCGCCCAATCCCCGCGCCAGCGCCTTGCCGTGAAGCAGCGCTCTGAAGCCTTCACCGGTCTCGCGCCAGAAGCGAACAAATCCCGCCAGCAGCACCAGCAGCACAAGAAGCGAGACGACACCGAACGAACCCACCATCACATGGTGTGGAATGATGCGATAAAACTGCCCTGCTCCGGGGGAAATCAGTATTCCTCCGCCTTGGCCCAACGCGGCGCCGCCACAGATTGCCGCCGTCAGACCCACCAGCAGCATCAATGCGGCCACGAGCCAGTTCTTTTGGCAGGCGCGCGCCAGCCGTTCCGGCCACGCGTACTGCTGATATGATTGCACCCGGATTTCGGCCAGCGTCCGCGGCAGGTTTACCGCGTACTCGTGCGGTGGCGCGTACTGGCAGGCGTAATAGCACTCCGAACAGTTGTGGCAGAGGTTGGCCATGTACTTCAGGTCCGCATCCGAAAATACCCGCCGGCGTTCCATGGCGGGAAACACCGCGCAATAGCCTTCGCAATAGCGGCACGCATTGCAGATGACCAGCAGGCGCTCGCCTTCGCGTAGCGGATCATTCAGCGGCGGCACGGGCTGCCTCCTCTCCGGCGATGCGCCCAAACACGATGCCGATTGTCATCCCCAATCCAGCCAGATAACCCTTGCCGAGGATATTGCCCGCCATGATCTCTCCAGCGGCCAATATATTGCGGGCGGCGCGCCCATCCTGCATCAACACCGCCGCTTTGCAGTTGACCTTGACCGCAAGATACGTGAACGTGATGCCGGGCCGCAGCGGATAACCGAAGAATGGCGGCTGGTCGATGGCAAGTGCCCAGTGCGATTTCTGTGGTGTCAGTCCTTCGGTGCGGCAATCATCCAGTTTGTTGTGGTCGAATCGGCCGGGAACAACCGACCGGTTATAGCGCTCCACGGTGGCAAGTACGGCGTCCACAGGCAACCCCAGCTTCGCGGCCAGCTCTCCGATGCTGTTCGCGCGGATCGCCGGGAATATGGAAGGCATGAAGCGCCCGATGACCTGGGAATCAATGATCGAAAACGCAATCTGATCCGGCTGCTCCGCCACCATCCGGCCCCAGATGGCATACCGCTTGGGCCAGAGATCCTCGCCTTCGTCGTAGAAGCGTTCCCCGCGATTGTTCACCACGATCCCCAGTGGCACGCAGTCAAGACGGGTAACAATGCCGCCGTCGTACTGCGGCGCCCGCCCATCGACTGCGACGGCGTGGCATTGCGTAGGATCGCCGATCTGCTCCACGCCCTGTTCGAGCAGCAGCTTCAGTACCTTGCCCCGGTTATAGCGTGTGCCGCGCACGATGAAATTCTCGGCTGGCGGACCCCATGCCTCCCTGAGCCACTCCAGATTTGATTCAAATCCTCCAGCGGCGCAAACCAGTGCCCTGCCTTTAATCTGGAACGGCTCGCCTTTCTTCTGCTGCACGGTCACGCCGCGAAAAACGCCGCCGGCAATATCGAGGCCGATCACTTCGGTGTCATAGAGCACGGTGATGCCTCGTTTGCGGGCCGCTGCGAAGTAGCTGTTCATCAGCGCCTTGCCGCCGCCGAGGAAAAAGGCGTTGGTGCGTCCCAGGTGAAGTGTGCCGCTGAGAGATGGCTGGAAGCGGACGCCTTGGCTCTTCATCCAATCGAAGCACTTGGGCGATTCGCGAATCGTCATGCGCGCCAGTTCTTCATTGGTCTGCCCGCCTGTTACTCGCATCAGGTCGGTGAAATACTCATCTTCCTTGTACGCTTCGGTCTGAACGTTCGTAGGAGCATCGTGCATGCACCGGAAGTTCCGGGTATGCCGGCTGTTGCCGCCCCGAAATTCCTGAGGCGAGCTCTCCAGCACAACAACCCTGGCGCCACGTTCGGCCGCGGTCAATGCCGCGCCCAGAGCGGCATTCCCAGCGCCGGCAATGACTACATCGAACGACGGATAGTTCTCCATCATCTCGTTTGGTGCTCCTCTTGAAGCCCGTGCAGCGTCATGCTCGCATGAAGTTATTCCGCTGCATTGCCCTGGCCGAGGCAAAACATTTCATCGAAAGCCGGCAAAGACAATGCAGGGGAAGTCGTTCTCTCCATCGGCTCGTCCTCAAAAAGGGACCCGTCGAGAGGTCCCTTGCAGTATTCTCCGGCAAAGCGGGGACTATATAACGTAAGGTGCTCATGTAAAGTACAACAACTCTTTCCGCCGCGGTGCAAGGATCCGGAACGGCGCGCTTCGCTCGCAATTGGAAGAAGCGCATCCGGCCGGTCTTAAGCCTCCTTTTTTCGCGATGGCCCGATCATCGTCTCCGGCCGCAGGTAGGTGTCAAACTCCTCTTCCGTTAAAAATTTAAGTTCGCGGTTGGCTTCGCGCAATGAAAGGCCGTGTTGATGCGCATGCTTCGCCAGTTTTGCCGCCTTGTCGTAGCCGATATGCTGATTCAGTGCGGTAACGAGCATGAGGCTGTTCTCTACATACTCCTGGATGCGCTTGCGATTGGCTTCCAGACCCAGCACACAGAATTCCACGAACATTCGGCAGGTGTCGCTGAGCAGACGGACCGAGTGCAGAAAGTTGTGGATCATCACTGGCTTGAAGACGTTCAGCTCGAAGTTTCCCTGGCTCCCCGCAAACGCGATCGCGGCATGATTGCCATGCACTTGCACCGCGACCATTGTCATGGCCTCGCTCTGCGTGGGATTAACCTTGCCCGGCATGATGGAACTGCCCGGTTCGTTCTCAGGCAACAGCAACTCTCCCAGTCCGCAGCGCGGCCCGGAGCCAAGCCAGCGAACGTCGTTGGCGATCTTCATCAGTGACGCCGCCAGTGTTTCCAGCGCTCCACTGGCAAACACCAGTTCGTCGTGCGCCGAAAGCGCTGCAAACTTGTTCGGATGCGAGCGGAAAGGCAGGCCGGTCAATTCCGCGATTTTCGCTGCGGCGCGCTCTGCGAATTCCGGGTGCGTGTTCAGTCCGGTTCCTACGGCAGTCCCGCCGATAGCCAGATCATGGAGGCCATCAAGCGCCATTTGTAGGCGCGCGATGTCGCGTTCCAGCAGGCTGGCCCAGCCGCTCATCTCCTGCCCAAGCGTGAGCGGGGTCGCATCCTGCAGATGCGTGCGTCCGATCTTGACGATCGACTCGAACTCGACGGCCTTGGCTGCGATGGCGTCATGCAGCTTCCGCACGGAGGGGATCAGTTGCTCATCCACCGCCGTCGCCGCTGCAATGTACATCGCCGTCGGGAATGTGTCATTGGAAGACTGCGACATGTTCACGTCGTCGTTGGGGTGGATCGGCTTCTTGCTGCCCATCGCTCCACCCGCCAGCTCGATGGCCCGGTTCGAGAGCACCTCGTTGACGTTCATGTTGGTCTGCGTGCCGGAGCCGGTCTGCCAGATGCGCAAAGGAAATTCCTCGCCGTGCCGGCCCGCAATCACCTCGTTGGCCGCCTGCACGATCAGATCCTTCTTGTCGCCCGCCAGCTTGCCGAGATCGTAGTTAACCAGCGCAGCGGCCTTTTTTAAGATCGCAAAGGCGCGGATCAGTTCCGGCGGCATGCGGTCTTCTCCAATCGCAAAGTGGTGAAGCGAGCGCTCTGTCTGCGCTCCCCAATAGTGATCAGCTGGGACAGCAATTTCGCCCATGCTGTCGGATTCCATTCGCATCTTCGTTTGAGTGCTCATATTCGTCTCCGGCAGGATTTCTGCAGACAATTCATTATTGCCGATCACGCGCCGATTCATTCAACTTCGGCGGCACAATGGTTTGGGATCGCTTGCCGCCGTTTGCTGATTCCGGCCCCCGCGCCAGCCTCGCCAGCCAGCCACCAAATTCAGCCCGAGTTCATTGACAATGGTGCCGGATAGAGCTATCGTGAACCACGAAGTGGAATATCCTCTTCTGGGTCCCCTGACATGCTCGACCGCTAGCCCCCGGTTGAGTTAATTCCTAACAAAACAATCAGGATTCGTAGAAGCTTCCCTTTGGGATCGCGTGAGGCTGCGCGGTCGCAGAGGCCAAGGAGATTTACGATGCGTTCTGATCTTGTCTTTCGGTCCCTCACCCACGTTCGTAATCGCTATCGGCTTTGCAAGCTGGCAAGCAAGGCTACGCGCAGGTTCCACAGGCCAAATTCGCGGCTGCAAGACACAATCAACGACGTTTTGAGCCGCTTTTATGCAGCCAACCCTGAAGGTGAGGTGCGCGAAGAGATGCCTGCGGCGCAACGGGCCGGACGGCGCGGCACAGCCTATAGGGCGGGCTCGGCCCGGCTGGATCTTTCAAATGCTCGCCGGAACTCCACCTCGGAAAGAATTCCAACCTCCGCTTCCCGCTCTCCCATCTCGCCTTCGGCAGTGGAACATCGCTTTGGCGAGGGCCCGTAGAGCGGGAGCCCGGGTTGAATGCCGTTTCGCATCCAATTAGGACGCCGCGATTCCGCAAACGCAAATAGGGGCTAGACCGCCATGGCCGAGAATCGAGTCTCGAACATCGAAGCTCCTGCTCATGTGCAGTTCTTTGCGCCCGAGCGCCTTCCCGGCGAGTTTCTAAGCTCGCTTGGAGTTCAGGCGATGTCCGACTTCTTCTCGATCGAAATGCGCATGACTCTCCCAGCGGGAGCCAACTTGTACCGTGAAGGAGACGCTCCCTCGGAGGTGTACGTGCTGCTTGACGGGAATGTGCGAATTTCGTTTGACTCCAACTCTGGTCGGAGGTTCATCTTCAAGACAGCCAAACCGGGGGGAGTTCTGGGTCTGGCGTCTGTGGTGACGGGCAGGCCTCACGCCACAACCGCCGAGGTGATCTTCCCGGCGCGGGTTTCTACGATTCGACGTCGGGATTTTCTCGCCTTTTTGCAACGCCGTCCTGAAGCAACCTGGGCGGCAATGCGCGAGATAGGATTCGAAAGCGAGCGCGCGTATGGACGCCTCCGGACGATGGGCCTTTCAAACTCAGTCTGCGGGCGGCTCGCAAGGTTGATCCTCGAGTGGACCTCATTCGCGCAGGGAGCTAAGCGCGGACGGCAACTGCACGTGCCCATGACTCATTGCGAAATTGGGGATTCGATTGGCGCATCGCGAGAGTCCGTAACGCGGGCAATCAGCGATCTTCAGAGGGACCGGGTCATCGAAGTCCACGGTGCGCTGCTGACAATACTGAATACTGACGAATTGGAGGTGCGCTCGCTTAAGTGATTCTGCTAGCACAGGCCTTCTCCAATCGAATTTATTTCCGGTGTAACATGTTGGCGTCCCAGGTACGATTGGTTTTGGCGATCGAGAATCGCATGTCAAGTCCCGTACGCCCCAACCTACGCAGATCCATCAACTTACCGTTGCAGATAATTTCCGCCCCACCGCGCAGAATAGAAACATCAGCAGCCTTGGAAAGGACGCGAGCATGACTGAGCCAATCCCGCCTGTATACCGATCGAGTATCGCAGGGTGCGCTCCGCGCGCCAAGCCGCAGGCCCTGAAGCGCCCGGGCCGAAGCGCACCCACCCCCCTCAAAATATTTTCCTTTTCCACAGATTTTTTGCAGGCAATTCCGTTTCCAGCGAAAAACGCGGATGTGGACGGCCTCATTTCCCACATTGCGGTGCGTCTGTTCTTCCTCTTTCGCCGCCGGCGGCTACCACTTCTTTTTGATTAGCACCTCGGCGCCCAGGCCGCCGTACGGATCGCGGGTAACGCTGAGTGCAACCTTCGGAGACAGCTTGTACTCACCCTGGACGATTTCATCCTGCGTAGAAGCCACGTTGGTCGAGAAAGTAATAAAGAGGTTGCCGGTTATCTGCTGACGCACGGTGATTACCGCTCCCGGCGGTCCTTGCACAGTGCCGCCTGTCAACACCGGGCTGATGGAAAGCTGTGAAATCCCGGCGATCTTTGAAATACGGCTGGTGACCCGGCTGGAAACCGCGGATGCAATCAACGATTCAGCCGCCTGATTGCCTGGAGTTTGGTTATTGCCAGTTACCTCAGTCGCTTGCCCAAAGGCCAGCAGGCTGATGATATCGGCTTGGGGCAGCGAAGGATTGGAAGTATATACACCGCGCATCTGGTCCATTGGCCCTGTGAACCGCACGTTGATATTGTATTGTTGGACGGTCGTTGTCAGCGCGAGATTGACATCCGGGAGAGTCTGCGATGGATTGATGAACTGTAGCGTGCCGCTTGTCAGAATAAAACGGTTCTGGTTAAAAATAAAGTTACCGCTGGTCAAACTTACGCGCCCCAGGATCGCGGGATTCGCTGCCGTGCCTCGCACAAACAAATTCGCCGAACCGGCGACACTTATGGTACTGCTCACAAGATTCAAATTATTCGCCGTGCGCACGGCGATGTCGAGCGCCATGCTCTGACTGAATCCCGGCGCAGTGGGAGCCGAAACGCCGCTTGCAACTTGGCCCACGAGACTAGCCAGATCGAATGCGGGTGTAAATGCGGCATTCTTGACGTCGATCGAGCCGCCAAGAATCG
The DNA here is from genome assembly GCA_021803035.1 of Acidobacteriota bacterium. GTDB lineage: Bacteria > Acidobacteriota > Terriglobia > Terriglobales > Acidobacteriaceae > Telmatobacter. Next base: position 18,231 of record JAJZME010000022.1, read on the forward strand.
AGTGCCTCGGCGAGCCGACAAACGTCAGGTCCGCATCGACGTCTTCGCGCACTCCTTGCGGATACAGGATCCTGACGTGCTTTGCCGTCATCCCAAGATCGAACCCCAGGCGTGGCCGGAATGAAACGCCGCCGCGCGCGGTCACCGTTCCCCCGCCTACCTTTCCGTTAAAGCTGGTGACGTCAATGCGGTTGGCAGTCAGCGTCAGCACACCATTGCCATCCTGCAATCCCGCCGGCAGGCCGGGAGAGGTCAAGCCGGCATTGACAATGCGGATCGTTCCTCTGAGACCAGCGGCGTTGACCGCACTATTCGAGTGAATATCAACCTTCAGGGCGCCCGAGCCTTGCAGATCGGGATTAAGCAATTGAGCTAACTGTAGGTTGACCGTGCCTGTAACCTGCAGCTTGGTGGGAGCATGACCAGCTAATGGTATGGACCCGCCGAAATCAAGATCCGTGTCAGTCCCGCGAATAACTCCGGGCTGCAGGGTGATTACTCTGTTTTCGTAGTCGATACGAACTGGCGAAACGCTCGCCAGCTTAATGTCTTTGTTATATACCAGCCTGATAAACGGAATGGCAGCATGAGCCTGCAAGAGCGTGGCCTGTTTGAGCGGACCTCGCAGGGTTGCGTGAATCTCTGTTTCACCGCCTACATAAGGAGCTTCGGCGGGCGCATAAGCTGCCAGCAGCGGTTGTAACGGAATCGCCTGCGTGTCAAGCGACGCTCTGACAAGCTCGTTCCCCGTCAATTGCAAGGTGGCATGAGCTGCGATAGGGGCGTTGACCAGCGATGAAACAAGCGTCGCATGGGCAGTATGGTTCATGATGTCCACAAGTAACTGGAAGCTGGGTACAGGACGCCGCTCGATAACCAGCTTTGAAACCTGGAGACGCGCGTTCATCTCCGGATTGCCAAACGAACCATGTCCGCTCACATCAAGCAAGAGATTGCCGGAGGCTTCTACATGACGGGCTTCAATAACTTCCAGACGATTAAGACGGATTCCCTCTGAACTGAGATGCGCCGTATATTCTCTTCGCTTCGGGGCGATATCTGCGTTTCCCTTGAGATAACCTCCCGCCATCGAAACGACCAATCTTCCATGCACCTCGCGGCCAGCGCTATAAAAACTCGCTCGCGCCATTTGCACCGGCTGCTTGTAAGCTGTCGCGTCGGTCAGAACGACCGTGCCGTTTCCCTCAGGCGCAACCTCGCTGCCATGCAGGCGGATCCTGGCGTCGAGCCTTCCGGTAATTGGCAGCTTTTTCCCTGCCAGTCCGGCAAAATCGCCAACTTCCACGCGCGACGCATTCAGAATGGCATCGATCGGACTACGCTTGTTAAATGCCCATTGATGCAGCGCGGCGCTGGCATCGAGCGTGATGCGGCCGCCATTGTAGGGCTCCAAATCCGAATGATATATGCGGACTTGCGAGGGGCTAATGTAAATGCCCGCGCGGAGCACCCTCCAGCGCGTGCTCTCAAAGCGAAGATTGGAAGCATCCAGATAGCCTGACAAATCCGGAGCGCTCGTAGGACCGCGCAAGGTGCCCTGGAATTCTGCTCTTCCGGCAACCATGAGTGGCTTGGGCGATCGCCCGCGGTTTCCTGCACCAAAGAAGGTTGCCAACGCGGATAGTTCGCGGAGATCGCCCGTCGTCAGGTGAATGGCAAGATTCGATTGCTTGCCAACAGCGCCACTAATCGCCAGCCTTGTATGAGGCATTTGCAGATAACTCTTGTGGATCCTCAGAATATTGCCCTGACGCCGGTAAGTTGCGTGGAGGACGCTTTGCACTGGGATCGCGTCAGGGAGGAGTCCGCTGCCGGCGTCTGCCGATGTCATCGCAAGCGAATGAGCCCGTACCAACTTCCCAGCGGTGGCAATCTTGACCTTCGCCCTCAAACTGCCAAACGTGTTTCCCCAGGATGCCGAAGCGGTCGCATCGAGAGTTCCTTTCACGCCAACCGGCGGCGCCGTCCCGCCACGTAAAAAGGCGTGATCTGCCTTTGCGAGGGAAATCTTCTTCAGCGCGGCGCTTACGCTGGCGCGCTGTTGCGCTCCGATGTTCTTGATTGTGGCGTGTGCCGTCACCCGGCCACCCAGAAGGTCACCATGAAAATTGCGCAGCGTAAGGCTTCCGCCTTCCAGCGCATAATGAACGCCAAGATCATGCGAAGAAATGCGAATTCCAGAGGTGCTAACTCCGAGCCTGTAGCTCGTCGCCTCACCGTAAGTGGCCAGCGTATCGATGAAAGGCTGGTTGGGGACGCTCTGATAATGAAGAGACCCTACAGCGTGAACCATTCCGGTGGGAAGCGAAGGGCTGCGCAGAATACGCGCGAATTGAGAGCTGTCAATCGCCGCCTGATACTGAGCGTCAATCATGGGACGGCTGAAATTCGTTAGTTTACCGGAGACAAAGAACTGCGAGAGGCCAATCGATAGAATTGCGCGCTTCAAAAGAATACTGTGTGGAGAAACACGAAAACTCGCCTTGAGACTGTGAGGAATCGGCCGAAATGATCCATACCGAAGACGGGCATTCTTATATGCTAACGAGCCGTCATAAATATGAAGAGATCGATCATAGTCAGCACGAGCGGTTAGATCGTGCAGGTTGGCCTCGATTGCGCTTGGGCGATCATGAATGTAAAGCTCGCCGCGATTGAGGACAACGTGATGGATTGCGAATTCGAATAAGTTGACGTTTGATTTGTTGGCACTTGGCTTTGGCTGGGGTAAATTCGAGATTCCATGAGAGCCTTGAAGTATCTGCACAACCGGGTGGTCGATGCGAACATTGTCGAAATACCATCTCATGTGTAGAAACGAAACAATCCGCAAGGTGGCTTCAATATGATTGACTTGAAGAAGAGGTGGCGCCAGGTGGGCGCGCGGACTATCCACCGTCAGACCGTAAAGATCCAGTCGCAGCGTTGCCCAATGCAAAGCGAAGTTTTGCAAAGTTACCGGAGCACCCAGCGTCGCAGTTGCCTCCCGTTGCGCGAGAGAGATGACATAGCGATGAACGCGGCCTATATTCACTAGGTTGGCCAGAAGAACGACGCCGAGGAAAGCAGTGACTGCAAGACCGCTAACGGCCCATACGATTCCAAGCAGCAGCCGCTTCGCAAATCGCGGAAAGCGCGGCCGTGACGAATCTGCGGAATCTGTCGTCCCCTGTCTCATGCCTGTTCCCTTTCTCAAAATGCCTGGCCGATGCTTACGAAGTATTGTGTGGCGCTAATTCCAGGAACGGGATTCAGGTTGCGCCCAACGTCGAAGCGAATCGGGCCGACAGGCGTTTCATATTGTAAGCCTAGCCCGGCGTTATTTGAATAGAGCGAGAGAAAGTCGTGAAAGCCGACGTTCGGGAACACGTTTCCGCCGTCATAAAAAGGCACGATGCGAAGCCCCTTTTCGATAGGCAGCGGGATTCTAGCTTCTGAATTCAGAATAAGCAACTCGTTTCCACCACTGGGCACCTGTATAAAGGAGCATGCCGTGTTTGAGCCGCTGCTGCACACCTTCACCTGCCGCTGCGGACCGGCGCCATCAAGTGGAAAGCCGCGCAGCGTGTCTTCGCCGCCGCTAAAGAACTTGTCGCTCAGCGGCACACTGCTGTCACCGAAGGGCTCTGCCAGTCCGATGCGCACACTATCAGCCCAAACAATGTGATGAAATTTCTCCTTGTAGAAAGCGGCCTGGCTGGTCATCTTGACAAAGTTCACGCTCGATCCCAACTTCTTTGAATTGAAGTTGAGCTCCAGAGATCGCAGCACACCACGATGTTCATTGAGTGGGTTATCGCGCGTGTCGCGGGTGATATTGGCGGCCAGTGTGGAAAGCTGTACGTTGCGGTCCTGTTGTGGCACCAGCGCGGGAATGAGAATGCGCGTGAGACTGGTCTTGCTGAATGAATAACGCAAAAACAAAACATCTTTCCCGGACGCATCAATCGGTTTCTGGAGTTCGAACGAAGTCAGTTCCTGCTGGAAGGAGAAGATGGGATTCTCTGAGTCGTGCTGAATGGAAAATGCGGTTGTGGCACGCCAGGATGACCAAAAAAGAGCCGGGTCGATGTAATAAATGGCTCCCTGTTGATTCAATCGGCCGGCAAATGCCGTTAGTGAAAACGACTCTGCCTTTCCGAACAGATCCCTACGTGTATATTCCGCGGTGCCTTCCGGGCCGTAAAAAGTCTTCTGGTTGGTAGTAAAGTTTGCGGGCAAACCCACCGGTGGGAGGGAGGGAATTACCACCGTTCCACTGGGGACGCTTCCGCCGCGGTTGATTACCTCGAAGCCAAAACCGTAGGTAAATTCATTGCGTTTGGCCTCATGCACTTTGACGAGAACGTCCTCGCGAGTTTGCGTTGTAACCGGACGCTTTGGATCCACTTCAGCCCAATCAAATACGCCTGCCTGGTTATAAAGCCTGGTTCCGGCCGTCAGCATATCCGATTCGGTAAGAGGCCGGCCGGGCCTTAGTGATCGGATATTGTTGGTGATCAGGCGCTGTCTGGTATGTCGCCGGCCTAAGATCAATATGCTTCCAGTTGTCACCCGCGGTCCTTCATGGATGTGGTAGACAACATTGATCCGATGCGGATGGGCCTTGGAAACTTCGGAGGCTGTCTCGCGGAAGTTCGCGGTTAGATAGCCGGCTTGCAGATAGTGCGCAATAACACTGGCGCGATCCTCCTCGACATAGGTTAGCGAGTAGGGGCGACCCACGGCGATGTGCAGGCCTTTGGGTGCGAACTTTGACTCCGGGAATGTGCGGTCTCCTTCGATGGTAAGCGAATTTACAATGTCTTGCGGTCCTTCCATAACGTGGAAGAAGACGCGGATGTTTCGCCCAGTGCGAAGGACGCGCGCGTGCACTTGAACGCTGCTGTAACCGTCGGCGTGATAGATGGCCTTCAGGTTGGCGATACTTTGTTCCACAAGCCTGTTGCTGAAGGTTCCATCTGAAAAGAAATGTTTCTTGTTAACCGTGATGTGTGGAGTGAGAGCCGAAGCCGGTACGTGAGTGTTGCCTGAGAGGCGCACCGCCTTTACGCGATATCGCTTCTCTTTATTAACCTGGTAAAGAACATTGTCCTGCGATGCAGAAGCGTGAAGTTGCGAAGTGACTTGTACGTGGAAGAATCCCTTGGTCTGGAAGTATGTAATGAGAGCCCCGCGGCCTTCCCGCACAACCTCCCGGTTTACTCCAACACCCTGATATACAGGCAAGATCGACTTTCGCGTCCAGCTCCAGAGACGTGCGCCTTTGATCTGAACATGAGTTACAGGACCTGGAACGACCGTGAAGTAGATGCTTGCGCGATTGGTAGCGGCATGGTACTCGGCTCCGCTTAACTCTACCTGCGCGCCTAAGAGCGACTTCTTCTTGAGGAGATGCCGAAGATATCGCCGCGCGCGGACGATTGTATCGTAATGGTAGCTCTTTCCAGGCCGAATGGCCGCGCGGCGCAGGCGTGCTGGAATCGACGTCAGCTTGTGATTGAGATAGGATGTCTCGCCGCTTGGTGCGCCCCGGACGAGAGTGGCGCCGAATTTCGCCGCGCGCCCCAAATTTACGTGGAAGATAACGTTAGCAATTCGGTGCGCGGAATCGATTTGAACCTGGGGGCTGACAGTGGCGTGAAAGTATCCCTGTTGGCGAAAGAAGGTGATGAGGTTGTGGCGATCCTTTTCGACGGCGACGGGATTGAATGCCGCTTGCTCGGGATAATTTGCAACCTGGAGGAGCCGGGGATATGGAAATTGCCTGGCGCCGGGGAAGCGAAAAATCCCGAAGTATACGGCTGGTTCAGGTATGAACACAACCCGCACTCCAGAAGCTTCGGGCTCAACCTGAATTCGCACCGCTTTGAAGTTGCCCAGTTTTTTCAATGCGGCTGCGGTCTGTTCGATCCTAGTTTTCGAGAAAGGCTGGCCGGATTTTTGTGCAAACACCGGGGCAAGGCGCGCGGTGTTCAATTGTGGTTGCCCGGCAATCTGGACAGACGAGACCGTCTGGCCTCTATAAGAGGAGAGCATTTCTTCCGTGGATGGTGTGGTTGCCGGCACCCGCGCCCGCGGCGGTCGGTGTGATGTCGAAGCCTGCGCCGGGGATCTGAGGCAAAGAAAAGGAGCTGCCCAGAGCCACACTGCGAGCAGAGCCCAACTGCAAGAGCGTGGCGGACGCATTGCGGTGGTTTTCGATCGGGCCTTGATTGCGGTCTTGAGGTGAAAAGGGGATTCGCACACCACCAGATTTTAGATGCGCAAAGAGTGAAATTGGTTTGATCTCAGCGGTCAATTTGCGGGCCGGGTAAAGGCACTGACGCATTGTCTTCGACGATGAGACTACGTTTGTGGCAGCCGCTCCTTAGTTTGATTCCTCGCAAACAGCGCATGGGCTGCTCTTGCTGGCATCCGTGAAACTCCGGGACGGATACGCTGGATACACGGTTCCGATTGAGCAAATTCAAGACGTATCCCAAAATGTGCCCATCGCCGTGCATGATTTATCTTCTCAAAAAGCGGCAATCCCCGTAAGTTGCTGGCCCAAAATCAGGGTATGGATGTCATGTGTCCCTTCGTAAGTCTTGACTGATTCCAGATTCATCATGTGGCGCATGATAGGGAAATCTTCGGTTACGCCGTTGGCGCCCAGGATATCCCGCGCCATGCGCGCGGTCTCCAGCGCCATCCACACATTATTGCGCTTGGCCATGGAGATGTGCTGATGCGCGGCCTTGCCTGCATCCTTCAGCCGGCCGACGTGAAGCGCAAGTAGCTGCGCCTTGGCTATTTCCGTTGCCATCCAGACGAGTTTCTGCTGAATGAGCTGGTGGCTGGCGATGGGCTGGCCGCGGAACTGCTTTCTGGCCCCGGCGTATTGCAGTGCGGTGTTGTAGCAGTCCGCGGCCGCGCCGATGGCGCCCCAGCTAATGCCGTAGCGGGCCTGGTTCAGGCACATCAGCGGGCTCTTGAGCCCGGCCGTGCCCGGCAGCAGGTTAGCCGCCGGTACGCGCACGTCCTGGAGCACGAGGCTGCTGGTGACGGAGGCGCGCAGGGACCACTTGCCGTGAATTTCGTGCGCGGAAAAACCGGACCGGTTGGTTTCGACCAGGAAGCCGCGGACCCTTTCGCCGCTGTTCTGGTCGTCAGCGCCGTCCTGGTGCTCGCCGTCGAGCTTGGCCCAGATCACCGCGATGTCGGCGATGGATCCGGAGGTGATCCACATTTTTTCGCCGTTGAGCACGTACTCGTCACCGGCGCGGCGGGCGCGGGTGGTCATTCCGCCCGGATTCGATCCGAAGCCAGGCTCGGTCAGCCCGAAGCACCCGATCTTTTCGCCCGCGGCGAGCGCCGGCAGCCAGTTGCGTTTCTGCTCGTCCGACCCGAAGGTGAAGATGGGGTACATCACCAGACCGGACTGCACGCTGGCAAAGCTGCGCAGGCCGGAGTCGCCGCGCTCCAACTCCTGCATCACCAGGCCATATTCCACGTTTGACATGCCCGCACAACCGTAGCCCTGCAGGTTGGCGCCGAAGAAACCCAACTCGCCCATCAGCGGCATCAGTTCGCGCGGAAATCGTCCCTCGCGGAAGCATTCCTCGATGATGGGGATTACATTGTCCTCTACAAACGCGCGCGCCGTGCGCCGCACGAGGATCTCGTCCTCTGAAAGTTGGGAGTCGAGATTGAGAAAGTCGAAGCCCGGAAATTTGAAGGCCATTTGCGCCTGCCGTGCGGTGGAAACCGCGACAAACGAGAGTAGCAGACGGACGGGTCCGGGAGCGAATGTCTCAGGCTGCCTCTGAACAAGAGGTTATTCGGAGAGCTGATGATTTTGCAGGCATCCAAGCTTCCAAGGCCAATGGGATGGTAAGGCCATCGGCAATCCCGCTTTTCCCGATTCGATCTTTGAGGGCGCCGCCGTAGAATCGCCGCTGTGGCCAGGAAGACGCGCGGCCGGCCTGCTTTTGGAATCGCGTCCAAGGTGAAGACTATTCTGAGACAGGGTGCATGCAGGATGATTGACCTGGCGATCCTGGTGGTGACGGTCCATGCGGCGTGGCTCTTTCTGGTGATCTTTGGAGCGCTGTGGACAAGGGGCCGTTCGGGCTGGAGTGTGGTGCATGTGCTGGCGCTTGTTTGGGGCATCGTGGTCGAGGTGGGCCCGTGGCCGTGTCCGCTGACGGTGGCTGAATATAACCTTGTGGCCAAAGCCGGTCTGACAGCCTACCACGCAAGTTCTCTGCTGCACTTTATCAACAACATCGTCTATCCCGATCTGCCTGGCTGGATCGTCGCCAGCGCGGGAGTGGCTGTCTGCAGTGTCAATCTCGGCGTTTACGGCTGGCGTTTCTGGCTATGGCGCAGCCGTCACCGCGCTACGCGGTGAGCCGGGGCGTTCACGCCAGAAATTCGCGGACGAAGCTGTCTTCGGAGTGCAGAAATTCGTGAAGTGAGCCGTCAAAGATGAGGTGGCCTTCGCCGAGCATCAGGAAGGTGGTGTTGGGGTCTGTTGTGCCCCTGGGCAGCGGCACCATCCGATCTTGCGCCGGATCGAAGCGGTGCGTGCACAACGTGAACGCATCCTGCAGACGATGCGTGACCAGAAGCGACGGCGTCCGGTACACATCGCGCTGTTTGCCGATCAATTCGATGATGGTGTTGGAGGTGACGGGGTCAAGGCCGCCGGTGGGCGAGTCATAAAGCAGCAATTCCGGTTCGTGGATCAAAGCGCGGGCGATAGCCACACGCCGCCGCATCCCTCCGGAAAGGCTGGCCGGATACATAGCGAAGGTTTCTTCCAGGCCCACAAAGCTCAGCGCCTCCCGAACCCGGGCGTCGATTTCCTCATCGGGCACTTCCTCCTGAATAAGCTGGTAAGCCACGTTGTCGCGGACGGTGAGGGAATCAAACAGTGCGCCTTCCTGGAACACCATGCCGGTGCGCGCCCGCAGCGGGAAGAGCAATTCCTCGCGCAGGCGCGTGATGTCGATGCCGAAGAGGGTCACGGTGCCCGTGTAGGGGCTCACCAGCCCATTGACCAGCTTGAGCAGCACGCTCTTGCCCGATCCTGCCGGGCCCAGCAGGATGCGCGTCTCTCCGGGGGCAATCTTGAAGCTAACGTCCTCGAACACCGGCGGGCCGTCAAACGCGACGGAAGCGCCCCGCACTGCCACCACGGGGCCTGCGTCCGGCGCGGGCGCCGTGCCGTGACCGGCCTGTTCGGGAATGAGAATGCGATTCATCAGAAGAGCGAAAGCATAACCTGGCTGATCAGATAGTCGGCGAAGATGATCAGCACCGACGACCAGACCACGGCCTGAATCGTGGAGCGGCCCACGCCCTCGGTCCCGCCGGTGGTTTTCATGCCGTTGAAACAGCCGATGGAAGCGATGATGTAGCCGAAGAAGAGCGGCTTCACAAGGCCCTGCAGGATGTCCCGCAGCCGCAGGCTCTCCCATGCCATCGAAAAGTACTGCGTGGCGTTCTGGTGATTCAGGAACACCGTGACCGCGGCGCCGCCCAGAATGCCACAGGCGTTGGCCAGAATGGTCAGGAAAAAGAGCATCGAGATGCAGGCGAAGATGCGGGGGGTGACCAGCTTGCGCATGGGGTCTACGCCCAGCGCGCGCATGGCGTCTATCTGTTCCGTGACCACCATGGAGCCCAGTTCGCTGGCCATCGACGAGGCGTTGCGGCCCGAGACCATGATGCCGGTGAGCACCGGCCCGAGCTCGCGGATCATGCTGAGCGCAACAAAGCGTCCGGTTACGCTGGTGGCGCCAAACGCTTCAAGCGTCGCTGCCGATTGCAGGGCCAGAACGCATCCGGTAAAGAAGCCGGAAAGGACCACAATGACCAGCGAGCCGACACCGATGATGTCGGATTGAAGGAGAAAATCCGTCCAATAGACGGGTGGCGTGAAGAGATTGCGAAAGGCGCGAAACGCAAATAGCGCATAATCCTGCACCGTGAGGACGAATTGTTTGGCGTTGCGGTCGATCGAGGTTGTCGCCATCGGGTATTCCGTTGTTGCATGATTGGGGTTATGCGCCGCTCTCCTCGACAGGATAGCGCATGAAGCGGCAGGTTTTGCGAACTTCCCCGCCAGAGCGTGCGCGCAGTGCGGCGCGCCCAAGCTGCGGGAGAGCATCTGCGCGACATGGCAGCCGGTGCGCCCAATCAACATTTTGTTGATCAGTCAGGTTCCTTATCCGCGCCGTGTTCCACGCGCACCGGCTCTTCGCTCAGAAAAAGCAGACGGGAGACAGATCTGTGAATTGCGGGGAAATAGGGCCAAACCGCTTCGAGGAGCGGCGCGAATCCTTTGCCCGTCATTTTTCCAGAGCCTCACAACACGGCGGGGCCAACAGCCCGGATCGAGTGAGCAGGCCTGGTTTCACTGACAAGCTGCAAGTGTATGAAAGCAATGCTTGTAGGGCCATGATAAAATACGGAATAGCCGTCGTCGGCGTCCGTCTGTCCCGGCAAGATGGTATCTTCATTCTCTATAGATGGAGGGAGGGGAAAGGAATGCACCTGTTTCGCATTCGGCTGATCCTCGCACTGATTGTAAGTGTGACAGTCGTGTCCCTGGCCTTCACCTACTTCGACGTTCTGACGCACCGGCATACGCTGCGCGAAGAGCTTGCGCGGCGAACGCAATGGATGGGGATAAGCCTCGAGCCCGACATCGAGGGAGCGCTGAGCGCAGGTGACCCATCTTCGCTGACCGGCCTGACGCAGCTTTTGAAGTCCGGTACAGGCGCACTGGTGTTGGCTGTCTATGACAACCACGGCAGATTGCTATCCTCCTCCGGGTCCGAGACCGTGTTGCACGCGCTTCCGCCGGATGTGGTCGCAAAGGCGATGCACAAAGGCAGCGAGGTCAGTCAATTCGGGCGGGTCGGCAATCAGGATTGGCTTGAGGAAGCCTTTCCCCTGCACAACGGCGTCCAACTCGACGGCTCGCTGGTGATTGTCGCCGACGCCAACTATATCCGCGCAGCGGGCTATGATCTTTGGCGGCGAAGCTTCTGGAGCATCGTCGCATTTGTTGTTCTGATTGTGGCCATCACACTGCTGATGGTGCGCTGGTTCCTGCTTCGCCCCATGACACAGGTCGTGGAGCGGCTGCGCCGAGTTCGTTTGAAGACCACGCATTTTGAGAAACCCGGCGCGCAGAGCGCGACCGATTTAACCACGCCAGAACTCAGTCTCTTCCGACCCCTGGCTCGCGAAGTGGAGACCATGGCGAAGAGCCTTGTCGCGGCGCGTGCCGCAGCCGCGGCCGAGGCGCGCCTCCGCGATGCTGGCGAAAATCTCTGGACCGCCGAGCGGCTGGCCGTGCATATTCGCGGCCGCTCCGGTTCCGGTTCCAGCCGCATCTTTGTGGTCTCCAACCGGGAACCTTATATGCATGTGCGGCAGGGCCGGGAGACCGTCTGCGTGGTGCCGCCCAGCGGTCTAGTCACGGCGCTGGAGCCGGTGCTGCGCGCCTGCGACGGTGTCTGGGTGGCCTCCGGGAGCGGCAACGCCGATGCCGCAACCGTGGATGCCTTCGACCGTCTACGCGTTCCGCCCGAGGATCCTCGCTACACGCTGCGCCGCGTGTGGCTCACCGAAGAAGAAGAGGCGCAATACTACGAGGGCTTCGCCAACGAGGGTATGTGGCCGCTCTGCCACATCGCCCATACGCGGCCCATCTTTCGTCCCGGCGACTGGGAATGCTACCAGCGCGTGAACGCGCGGTTTGCCGCCGCGCTGCTGGAAGAGATGGAAGGCTGCTCCGAGCCGGTGGTCTTCGTGCAGGACTACCACTTCGCCCTGCTGCCCCGCCTGGTAAAAGAGGCGCGGCCCGATGCGCGCGTGGCGATCTTCTGGCATATTCCCTGGCCCAATCCGGAGGCTTTCGGCATCTGCCCCTGGCAGGCGGAACTGCTCGACGGGCTACTGGGCGCCGATCTCATCGGCTTCCACATTCCGCTTCATTGCAACAACTTTCTTGCCACCGTCGATCGTACGCTCGAGGCACGCACCAACCGCGAGCACATGACCGTGCGCCGGCACGGTCATTCCACTTCCGTGCGGCCCTATCCGATCAGTGTGGCCTTTGCCGCGGAGCTGGAAGAGGACCCGGAGTTCGACGACCCGAAGGAAAGCGAGACGGAATTGGAAGAACGCGCCGCGCGCAGAAGAGATCTCCTGGCCGAATTCGGCGTGCGCGCCGATTGCCTGGTGTTGGGCGTGGACCGCATGGACTACACCAAGGGCATCGTCGAGCGGCTGCAGGCCATTGAGCATCTGTTTGAACAGTACCCGTATTACCGCGGCCGGATGACGATGGTTCAGATTGCGGCTCCGAGCCGCACGCGCATTCCTAGTTATGCGGAATTGAGGCGGAATGTCGAGCGGACGGTCGAGCGCATCAATCTGCGCTATCAAACGGTGCGTTGGAAGCCCGTGGTGCTGGTCGAGCGCCAGTGCAGTCACGAAGCGGTGAACCGCTGGTACCGCGCCTCCGAAATTTGCCTGGTTACTTCGCTGCATGACGGCATGAATCTGGTGGCCAAGGAGTACGTGGCCGCGCGCGACGACGCCGACGGCGTGTTGGTGCTGAGCAAGTTCACCGGCGCGGCCGTGGAGTTGCACGATGCGCTGATCGTTAATCCTTACGACATTGGCGGCGTTGCCGAAGCTATCCATACCGGCCTGGAGATGAACCGCGCCGATCGCCGCCAGCGCATGAGGCGGATGCGCCGCTACGTCATGGAGCACAATATCTACCGCTGGGCGGCCAGAGTGCTTGGCGACCTGCGCGAGTTGCGGCTGGAAACCGAAGAAGAGGTGCAAGCGCCCCGCGTCGAACCCAGCTCTGAGCCCGCGCCAGAGATCGCGGAACAAAAACTGGCGTAAAGAGACCAGCATTGATTCCTGAAACATCTCCCAAAATCGGCCAATTTCTTAGCAGCTTTGCGCGCAGCGCCCGTCCCTTATTGCTGCTCGATTACGACGGAACTCTGGCGCCCTTCCGGCTTGATCGTTTCAAGGCGCGGCCGTGGGCCGGCGTGCGAGATGTGCTCAAAAAGATCCAGCGCCAGGGACGCACGCGCATTACGGTCGTCAGCGGCCGTCCGTCCGGCGAAGTTGCTCAGCTTCTGGCCCTGGAGCCCATGCCGGAGATCTGGGGTCTGCACGGCTCCGAGCGGTTGCATGCCGACGGCAGGCGCGAGCTGGAGCGGCTGCCTGCTGAAACGCAGGCCGGATTGGACGCGGTGCGCGAACAGCTCCGGCGCGATAGCTTCGGCGGACTCTTTGAAGACAAGCCAAACGCGGCTGTCATGCACTGGCGTGGCGCATCGCCCCAGAAAGCCGCGGAGATCGAAGCGCGAACCCGGGAGCTGTTTGAGCCGCTGGCGCGCATTCAGGGGGTGACGCTGCTCCAGTTCGAGGCCGGCCTGGAGCTGCGGGCAGGGCGCGACAAGGGTGGCGCCGTCCGGGCGATCATGGAGGAAGCTTTCACAGGCAGTTCTTGCGCGGCCCCGGTCTCCTATCTCGGCGACGACATCACCGACGAATCGGCTTTTATCGCCGTGAACAACTCCAGCGGCCCGCACTTGAGCGCGCTGGTCCGCCGGCAATGGCGAACGACGGCGGCAGATGTCTGGCTGCATCCGCCCCAGGAACTGCTTGCTTTTCTGCGCCAATGGCTGGAGGCCGCGGAGACGTCACCGCTCCGCTGAGGGCGGAATCCGGACTTCATCCCGCGCGATAGATCGGAGCTACCGCCCGCGCACCTGGCCACGGCCGCTGTTCTTTACCGCGTACATGCGCGCATCGGCGGCGCGAATGACCGCATGCAGCGACGTGCCGTCCGCGGGCGCCGAGGCGAGCCCCACGCTGGCGCTCACCGTCAGCGTAAGCCCGTTCTTCATCTGGAAGCTGGTTTCCATCAGGTCGCGGAGCAATGCTTTCGATTGCGTCATGGCGGCTTCGTGGCCGGTTTCGAGCATCAGGATGACGAACTCGTCGCCGCCGTAGCGGAAGCACTCATCGCCCGCGCGGCTCAGTTCCTTTAGCCGCTGGCCCGTAAGCGCCAGCAGTTCGCTGCCCACCAGGTGGCCGTGGGCGTCGTTGACCAGCTTGAAGCGGTCCAGATCAAGAAACGCCAGGCTCACCGGCAGCTTCTTTTGCCGGCTGCGCTCCAGTTCGCGCCCCAGCACGTCGTAGAGGTGCCGCACGTTGTACAGGCCGGTGATGTCGTCGGTGATGGTTAACTGCTGAATGCGCGCCATGTCGCGCGCGTTCTCGATGGCGATGGCGGCATGATCGGCCAGGATGTGGAGAAACGCCACCGTATAGTCATTCATCTGATCCGCGCGCGGGTTCAGAATTTCGATGGCGCCCTGTGTGCCTTTGCGTCCCCTGAGCGGCAAGGCGATGACCGAGCGCACGGCACGGGGCTGGCCGGTATCCGTCTGATTCAGGCGCGGGTCGTCCACAGTCTCGGGAACGATGAGCGTCTCGCCGTGCTCAACGACCCACCCGGCCACGCCCTCGCCCACCTGAACGCGCAGGTCGCGCAGAGCCTCCTGCCCACCGCCTGCCGCGATGGCGTAATAAAGCTCATTGCGCGTTTCGTCCAGCATCAGCAGCGTCCACAGATCGGCCTGGATGAACCGCTCCATGTGTTCGAGGATGGTGCGCAGGATGGTGTCGAGGTCGAAGCTTGAGGTAAGCGACCGCGCAAGTTGGTGAAACACAAGCAGATCGTCGAGCGGGATACGTGCTTCCGTCTCGTGCATCATTTTCAGGCCCCAGGGGAAAGTCCCTCGCGCATCCCACGCCGCCGGCTTCGGCATCCGGAGCGGTCGTGCTGCGAACCAAGTCAACAAAAGCGAACGCGCCAGCGCGCCGCAAAGGGGATTCGTTCAGCCGCCGATGTGGACCATCGATCGCGAAGGCTTGAGGAAGCCAGGCTCGCCGATATGATGCCGTGCTTCCTTGCCCTGAACGATATGAAGAACGTAGGCGCGGAGCTCCTTGTCGTCCGCGCCAGCTCTCATGCGTCCGTAAAGGTCGTGCTCGACCTGCGAAAAGAGGCAAGTGCGAATCTTGCCGTCGGAGGTGAGCCGGACGCGGCTGCACGCTCCGCAGAATGCCTGTGTGACGGGAGCGATGACTCCGATCTCGCCAACTCCGTCTGAGAAAGTATAACGGCGCGCGGTCTCGCTCGGTTCGCGAGCGGGCAGTTCCACCAACGGTAGCACGCGGTTGATGCGGGCGACAATTTCGCGCAGGGGAACCACGATCTCCGGCGTCCACAGGCGGTCTTCCTCAAGCGGCATGAACTCGATGAAGCGCACCACCACGTCCTCCTGGCGGGCGAAGCGGGCGAAACCCTCGATCTGGTCGTCGTTAAAACCGCGCAGCAACACGCAGTTGATCTTCAGCGGCGTGAGCCCGGCCGCCCGCGCAGCGCGAATCCCCGCCAGCACCGCGGCATAGCTGCCCTCGACGCGGGTGATGCGCTCAAAGGTGGCGGCGTCCACGGCATCCATGCTGACGGTCACGCGGTTGAGCCCGGCGTCCTTCAGCGGCTGCGCAAGCCCATCGAGCAGGTGGCCGTTGGTGGTCAGCGCTAGGTCCAGCGGCTCGCCGCCGGTCGTGCGCAGGCCGGCCAGTGCGCGCACCAGCTCGACAAGGCCACGGCGCAGCAGCGGCTCGCCGCCGGTCAGCCGCACCTTGCTGATGCCCAAGCCGACAAACAGCTTGATCAGGCGCAGGTATTCCTCGATGCCAAGCTCGGGGTATTGCGCGCCCAACTCGCCGGTGCGGCAGTAAACGCACTTGTAATTGCAGCGGTCGGTGATGGAAACGCGCAGATCGTGAATCGTGCGGCCGTGGCCGTCCCGCAGGCCCACGAGTGGCCCGGTCGCGGCAGAAGCGGCAAGGGAAGCGGCAGCCATTACAATTACAAGGCTATACCGTTTCAGCGGGGATTGGCAGAGACCGGCAGGCGCCTACGCACGCCGGTTTCAGTTTGAAACCGCAAGGAGCAGGAGGCCAGAGCCGAGCAACTCTGCGCATAAGTGCTTTGTCTTCAGGACCATTTGCCGTACATTCACGCCGCTAGCCGCCTAGCGCGCCACAGAGCCCCGTCCAGCGAGACCACCGGTGCCTTGCCGATGGGCATCCCGGGGGCGGCGGCCTGCAGGCCGGCGAAAAACGCTTCGCGCACCTGCGCCATCTTCTCGATCACGCTTCCTGTCCACGCCACGGGAACCTCGCCGGCGATGCCATGCTTGCGGCGCAGCTTGTCGCGCACCAGCAGCACGGACTCGACCAGATCGGCCGCCGCCTGGCGCAGGACCTCCACGGCTACCCGGTCGCCGGCTTCAGCCAGATCGTTGATGACCGGGGCCAGCGCGGCAAAATCCGGGGCCGGCGTGCCGTCGCCCAGGTTGACCAGATCGTCCAGCGTGGGCGTGCCCCAGATTTCTGCCACTCGCTTTAGCACCTGGGTGGGCTGCTCGCGATCATAGGCGATGAGCGCACGGCGCAGGCTGTTCAGCCCGATCCAGTAGCCGGAGCCTTCGTCGCCCAGGCGCGAACTCCAGCCGCCGGCGCTTTCGCGGCAGCCGTTGGGCGCGCGCCCGATGGTGTTCGAGCCGGTGCCCGCAATCTGCAGAATGCCCGGCCCGCCACGGAACGCCGCATCCAGCGCGATGACCTCGTCGCCGACCACCTCGCTGCGCTCGATGCCGAAGTCGTTGAAGACCGCCGTGACCCACTCCGTGATGCCGGGCATCGACGCGCTGGCCACGCCGCACGAGGCAGCGCGCACACGTACCTTGCCGGCCTGCGCAAGCAGCTCCCTGAGCAGCGTGCGCAGGTTTTCTTCAGCGGCCGCCGCGCCCACTCGCAGGCGCTTGATCGAGCCATTCTCCGCATAGGCCAGCACTTCGTCTCCAGCTACCAGAGAGCCGCGGGTGCGTGTTCCTCCGCCGTCGATTCCCAAAACTGTATCCACGTTCTTTTCCGGCTCCTTCATTTGGCCGCGGTCTTGGCGGGCTGCACGCCGTCGTCGCGCAGGGTCCCGGCGAGGATGTTCAGGTCGCCGTCGGATTTTGGCGCATTGAGCCCCAGCATGTGCGCGATCCAGGGATAAAGATTGACATTCTCAAAAGATCCCACGGTCTTTCCGGACACAATATCCGGTCCGGCCGCGAAAAAAATCGCCTTCATCTGAGGCTCCGCCTCCGGATCCATGCCGCAGATGCCGGCCGGTGGCGGCTTGTTTGGCTGGCCGGCCGCCGGGCCGTGCGCGCGGATTGCGTAAGGCCCCAGCGGGATCACGACCGGATCGCCTTCGCGCGGATTCTGGTTGTAGTGCAGTTGTGCGGGCATATCTTTGCGCCAGTAGAGCACGAACAGTGGAGAAACGTGCTTGAGCTGGTCGTAGACGCGCTGCCTTTCCAGTTCCGTCTGCCCGTAAAGCAACATGCCGTCGGTCTCGAAGCCGCTCAAGCTGGAAAATTGGTCCAGCGTGATCCAGCCGCCTTCGGTCGTCGCCATGCCGTGATCGCTCACCACCACCAGGTCAACGGGAAGCCCGGTTGCGTTGAGTTCCGTCCTGAGCTTGCCGATCAGCGCATCCATCCGCAGCACCGCCGCTTTGGTCTCGGGCGCGTCCGGGCCGAACTCGCGCCCTTCGCGGTCCGGCTGGGAAAAACTGAGGGCGATGAAATGAGGGCGCTCGGCCGCCGGAAGCCGCAGCCACTTCAGCACCTGCTCGATTCTTTCCTGCTCACTGATTTCGCTGTCATACCGCACGGAATAGGTGGGCCGGAAACCGGCAATCTCCGCCGCCGAGCCCGGCCAGAAGATGGTTGCCGTGCGCATGCCCTGACTCTCGGCCAGGCTCCATAGCGGAACGCCGCTGAACCAGGAGCCGTCCGCCGCGGCTTTGGCGTCGGTCGCAGCGAAGCGGGCTTTGCGCTCCGGGTCGTAGAAGCTGTCTGCCACCATGCCATTGAGTCCCGGATAAAGGCCCGTGACCATGGCCAGGCGGTTCGGCAACCCGAGCGACGGATAGCTGGGCAGCATGCCTTCGGGCGCCCAAACGCCCTGTTTGCCGAGGGCCAAAAGATGCTCGGCCCCGTCGCGCTGCGCGTAATCCCACCGGAAGCCGTCCAGCGAAACGAGAACCACGTAATGCCGTTCCTGTGCCTGCGCGGAGTTCGGGCCGTGGTTCACATGGGTGATCGGGAACGCCGCCTGGGCGACGGTTTGCCGTGCCGGCAACTGCAAAGCGGCTGCCAGCGCCAAAGGCAGCAGCGCGGACATAAAAGCCCGCCCGCTCCACGGTTCGAATCGCATTGCAGAGATCCTCTGCCCAAGCTTACCGCACCGGAATGCGATATGCTGCCCGGGAATTTTTTTCCGCTCCAGCAAATCGGCTGCTGTCGCCCGTGAATGTGCTTCCGGGCGTCCGGGATTCCGCGCTTGCGGTTACGAGGCGCGGACCAGCCTGTTCGCTTGTGCGCGAGGAGAGTCCGCCGGAGCGGAAGCCGGTGGCTTGCGGCCGCTGCTCGGAGCGTGCGCCGCCGCCAGCGCCGCGTCCGGACTGCTCGTCTGCATTTTGGCCAGCCGCGCCATCGATCGCCTGCAAAGCAGCAGAGCCTGTTCGAGGGACCGGGCCGCCTGCGCCGCAAGAAATTCGGCAGCGGCAGCCATTGCGCCGCCCCCATCCATCTGCGCGCCTTCCGCGGCCAGCGCCTGCCAGTCGTGCCACTCGCCCACCGCGCCGGTCATGCGCTTCAATGCGGCGGCCTGATGGGCCGCTTCCGCATCGGCACGCGCAAAAACCTCGGCCAGATAGCGAACCTGCTTGATGCGCTTGCGAAAATTGTGCAGATTGGCGGCGTCCAGCGTGCGAAATTCGCTGCCCGCCTCCGCAATCTGCTCCAGAATCTTGTGGGAAGCGCCGGTCTGCGCGGCCGGCGCTACAGATCCCAGCGCGGCTTCCACCTTCCGGCTCAGGCGGTTGAGCCGCTTCCGCCGCCGCCCAATCTCCGCTGTCAGCTTCCCGGCTGCTTCCTGGCGCTTGCGCTCGAAGGCGCGCTCGAGCTCACGGATCGCGCTTACGCACGCCTTGGGACAGGCGGGATGCCCGTTGGCCGGCTCACCCGCCCAGCCGCGCACCCGCGCCAGCTTGGCCAGGTAAACGTCCGCCTGCCGCACCGGTCCGAGCGCGCGCCGCAGCTTTCTGCCCTGCCTGCGCCAGCGCCGGACGGCATCCGCGGCGGGCGCGTCATCCGGCTGGCTTTTCAGCCAATACTCCACTTCGGCCTGCAGGCGCAGCGTGGCCACGCGCAGGCTGTGAACGCACTTTCGCCCCGGTTTGCGGCCACACTGCAACACCAACCCACGCCAGGCCTGCATCTGCTGCCGGAGCTTTGGTTGCGCGGCCGGGCCGTGTGCGGCGTTCGCGGGGGAAGAAGCGGAGTCCATAGAACTAAAACCTTCCTGCTTGCTATTTTGCACCTGTGCGACGGTTCCGGTCGCGCGCAGCTTTTCGCTGTCGGCTCGCTTGGTGAGGAACCGGCTTGGAGCTTGATCGCCGCAGATTTCGAAGCGCACAGCTTTGAATCTTGCTCCGGTCAGATCCTGTTCCGGAATCGGAATCCGGATGTCTGGTAGCTGTGCCTGGGGTTGGCAAGAAAATACACTGCAAGAAATCTGTGGAAAAGAAAA